>NZ_JAHZMO010000003.1 GCF_020748185.1 Terrisporobacter petrolearius
AACTTTTGCATTAGTCCATTTTTACCAACCACATCTTCCATAGTTTTACACTTTTTAACTTCAACTTGATAGTCTATATCTGGAATAATTATTTCTTTTTTATTTTTCATTTTAATACCTCCAAAAGTTTAATATGAATATTATTCCAAACTTACCAGTTTTACATACAAAAAAGACTGTAGGTAAGTTTGTTTTACACAAATCTACCT
Organism: Terrisporobacter petrolearius; assembly: GCF_020748185.1. Classification (GTDB taxonomy): domain Bacteria; phylum Bacillota; class Clostridia; order Peptostreptococcales; family Peptostreptococcaceae; genus Terrisporobacter; species Terrisporobacter petrolearius. The sequence continues at coordinate 210 of NZ_JAHZMO010000003.1, forward strand.
ACAGTCCCTTAAAATTAATGGAATTAAGCAATCTATGTCTAGAAGAGGTAACTGTTGAGATAACGCTCCTATTGAAAGTTTTTTTAGTCATCTAAAATGTGAACTAGTCTATCTAGTTGATACAAGAGATTCAAAAGAAATCACAAAACTTATAGAGGAATATATTTCTTTCTACAATCACGAACGTGTACAAATAAAAAATGGCATGAGTCCAGTTGAATACCGAACACATGCCGCTTAAAGTGCCTTTTTTATGAGTGTCTACTTGACAGAGTCATAACTATAGTCTAGTCTTTTTATATTAGCATGGTAGTACTACTCGAAGTAATACCATATAAATATTTTTATTCCTTACTTTGTAACTTCACATAAGAAATTGCTTCTTTTCTGTTTCGAAGATTTAGTTTTACAAAAATATTACTAACATGCTTTTTAACTGTACATTCTGTAATATATAATTTATTTCCAATTTCTTTGTTATTACATCCATCTCCAATTAATTGTAAAACTTCATCTTCCCTTTTAGTTAGCTTATTTCTACTATGTTTTTCTTCATGCTCAAACAACTTTTCAAGTAAGTCTAAATCATAGTACTTTTTGCCTTTGATTACGCTATGTAAAATAGAAGAAAAATCGTTTTTGTCAGGTATGTCTGCAACATAACCTTCCACACCATTTTTTAAAGCTCTCTTAAAAATAGCCCCTCTTTTTCTAATATCCAATACAATAACTTTTATTTGATCATTGATAGACTTTATAGATTCTACAAAACTTAATAATTCCAAATAGTCATTCCTTATATCTATTATTATCATTTCAATATTATCGTATTGCATATTGCAAATAAGTTCTAATTTTTTCGCAGAAATAACTTCAATTTCATCTTCACTATTATTTAGTATATCTTCTACTACCCCAATAATAATATCTGATTCCGAAATAACTAAAACATTCATTTCGTTACACCCCTTACTAAAAACAAAAAATCAAGCAAGCTGACATTTTAGTTTTAAATTTATTCCCTCAATCTTGAAAAAATCATAACCTTAACCCTAATAAATTACTTTTATCATTTAATTATCTGTATTTATAAAGGAGTCTATCATTTAACTTAAGTTCTGTCAATTAAAGTAGTACTACTTTATTAATCTAAAGAAATATATTTAAAGTAAATAGCGTTTATATTTAATCAATAATATCAAAATATTTCATTGCATGTTCTATTCCATCTTCATCTATATGTTTTGTTACAAATGTAGCTTTTTTAAACAAATCTGGATTGCCATTTCCCATAACTATACTATTGGAGGCACTTTCTAACATTGGTATATCATTGTTGCTGTCTCCAAAAGCAAATGTATTTTCTTTATTTATATTAAAATAATTGATTAAAAAATCTATCCCACTTCCTTTTGAATGTCCTTTGGGTATTAATTCTCTCGTTCCTTTTCCATGATCTATGTAATCAAATATTTCTTTTATTTCTTCACAGAAATCATCTATATATTTGTTATCATCATACCTAATAAACATCTTATTAAATGTCATATTTTCTAAATCATATGCCTTTACTGGGTAGTTTTGTTTTCTTAGATTAGACAATAAAAAGTCATCTTCTGCATTTTCGTCAACATATATAGCTTCTTCACCTTCTAAAACAGCATTTAATTCATATTTTTTTAATGAATCTAGTATAACGTTATACTTTTCTTTATTTACTCTGTTAACATAAAGTACTTCATTGTTTACTTCTATATAAGTCCCACATCCACAAACATATCCATCAAAACCTAGTTCCTTTATATCATCACCGATTAATGATTTTGTCCTTCCTGTATTTATAAAAATCAGATGGCCTTTTTCTTTTGCTTTTTTAAGTGCATTCTTTGTACTTTCTGGTATTGTAAACGTTTTGTGAGAAAGCAAAGTTTCATCAATATCGAAAAATAAAATTTTTCTATTTTCCATGTTATTATCCTCCCTAATGTCTTTTTATTTAAATATAAATATAGCCTTAAGTTATATTTTTTTCAATTGCATTTTTTCTATTATACAAACAATTTTATGAAATCTAATTACTTAAATATTAATATTTTTCACAAAATGAAATTTATGAAAAAACTAAATTTTTGTATGTTTTTGACGAAATAAAGCAATGTATAATGTAACAATGCGCAAATTATCTAATGTATAATGATTTTTTCACTTTTCTGATATATCTACATTGTAACACATACAGTTATTCCAACTTATATCCCTAAAATTAAAGTATCAGGAAATTACAATAAAAAAGCCAGTGTAAAACTGGCTTTATTCTTCATCTTTAATACTATAGCTAGCATCATCTATTATATTTGGATCTTTATATACTTTTTTACCACTTCTCTCATATGGATCTTGAGGGCCTTTATACTTGGACAGTTCCTCATTAATTATACCTATTGCCCATATTATCATAAAGGCATCATCAAAAAAACCTAATGGTCCAAACAATGCCTCTGGAATCACATCTATAGAAAATACAAAGTATATTAGTGTGGCTACAAAAGAAAAAAATACTTTTGCTTTTCCTAAAAAAGATACATTTCTATCACTAAAATAGTCTGCAACTTTAGGCAAATTTTTTATAAATCCTATGCCAAATCCAGCTTCTTTAAATCTTACTAATATTCTCTTAAAGCTATCTAAAAACCTGTTGCCAGTATTCATAGTCTTGTTCATCATACATTCTCCTTAATAATAAGATCTTTGTACATAATTGTTTATACAATATATTAAAACAAAAATCGACTATATTCAAGAATTTTATTATGTATTCTTATAGTTTATTCTATAATTAATCCTATTAGCCTTACCAATTCTAATCCTTGACTAGCATTTACTTTAGCTTTATATAGTTCAGGTATCCCAATTTCTATTCCATCAATCTCACAGTTAGATAAATTTACACCTTCTAAATATGTTCTTGTAAAGACTGTCTTTTTAAAATCACAATCATCAAAATTCAAACATTTATTCTTTACTTCCATAAATACACTTGAAGCAAAAGATGAGCCTTCTAAGCTTACCTTATTTAATTTACTGAAAGCAAAACTACTGTAATCACCTAAAATATTTTTAAATAAGCAATCTTTTAAATGTGCATCTTCAATTTTGCACCCTAACATCTTGCAATTTACGAATTCAGTTCTAAATATACTTCCTTCTGAAAAATCTATATTTGATAAATCACATGTGTCAAATATAACATCTAATAAGTCTATATATCTAAATATACAATTGTCAAAATTTACATTTTTAAAAACACAACTATCAAAAGATAACCTAGACTCATCCATAGTTGGAATATCAATATTTTCAATCAACTTATCACAGATTTTTTCATCTTCCTCTATTAATTCTAATAACTGGTCTAAAGTATTTATTACTTCTAAATTAACATTTATCTTAGGCTTTTGAATTTTTTTCAATCTACTCATCTCCATTCTTAAAATTTCTCCATATCCTTTGGAAAAATAGTTATTTTTATTTAATTATATTACCATTTATTTATTTCTTTACATAAAATTTTTCCATCAGCATATTTTTCTAAATATTCACAAGCCTCATCCATATATTTATCTAACTCTTCATCACCATTAAATGAAATTATATTCATTAAAATATGCTTAGAATCTGTGGTTATCATAGCTCTTATAGAATCTGAAGTTGTGCTACCAAACTTTCCTTTATCATCATAAAATACTGGTAAATTAGCAATATTCAATTCTCCCTTACCTATACCTGCATAAGTTTCGCCTTCCTCAGCAATTGTAAAATGTATATCTCCACTTATCTTATCTAAATCATAAGTTCCTACAGAGTATGCAGAGTTTAAAGAAATTAAATTATTTATATCTACCACATTATTAACTTTATATAAACCAATCCCTCTAGCTATTCTTCTATATAGTGCCTCAGAAGATAGTCTATATCTGGATGGGTCTTTTCCAAAAGATTTATAAGCAGCTCTAGAGTTTGCAATATTATTTATTGTATTAATTGTTTTAACAGGTACACTATTTTCTATTTCCTTTGCTTTTTCATCAATTATGTTCCATAACTTTTCATTCTTTTCTGTTACACTAACATAAGCTTCTATAGAACCGATTGCCACCTTGTTGCATTTTTCATTAATTTTATCATCAATTATTATTTTCATTTTTCCAACCCCCTTTTCTATTTAGATATAATTATACTATAAAAAAGCATGCTTATCATTTTTAACTAAATTTTTGTTCATATCCATATTTTTTCTTTTCAATAATACTATTTTCTTAATATAATTTTTTTTTATGGCCAAAATATTCCATAAGCTATGTTAAAATAATAATAGTTAAAATATTATATTAAGAGGTGTAAATATGTTAAGTGAAAAGCTAGAAAGAAGTTTAAATGATCAAATAACTTTTGAATTCTATTCTTCATATACTTATTTAGCAATGTCTGCATTTTGTGAATCTTCTGACTTAAATGGATTTGCTAATTTTTTTAGAGTTCAAGCAAAAGAAGAGTTAGATCATGCTATGAAGTTATATGATTATGTATTCCAAAAAGGCGGTAAAGTGGTCCTTGGGGAAGTAGAACAACCTAAAAAAGAATATGATAACATGGTAGATGTATTTGAAACTGGTTTAGAGCATGAAAGAATGGTAACAAGTAGAATCTATGCTATTACTGATATAGCTACCGAAGAAAGAGAACACGCTACTATGAGTTTCTTAAAATGGTTTATTGATGAACAAGTAGAAGAAGAAAATAACTTTAACTCTTTACTAAAAAAAGTAAAAAGATGCGAAAATAATCCAGCCGCTCTTTATATGCTTGATGATGAGTTAGCAAATAGAACTTACGTGGCGCCTGTTACAAATTAATTTATAAAGTTACCTATAATGTCAATCATTTTAGGTAACTTATTTTTTTACTTTTTTTAAATATTAATTAATATTTTATTTAAATAAAAAAAACTTTCCAAATTAGAATATAGTATTATAATAGTGTTAAATAAATTCTAATTAAAAGGAGTCTTAATATGAATGAATTAAAAACGCAAACCATAAGTGATATGGAGAAAAATATATTAAAAATATCTACAGGGTTATTTTTAAATCAAGGCTATGATAAAACAACTATTAGACAAATTGCTGAACAGTGTGGAATAGGAAGAGGTCATTTATATTATTACTTCAGAAAAAAAGAAGATATTTTAATCCATATTTTTAAACAAATCTTAAATAAAATTTATGATGATGTTATAGAAAGTAGTGATGATAAAACAGAAGTATTGTTAAGCTATGCTACAATACAATGTGTTTATACCTATACTTTAGTTTTAAATGAAAAACTATTCAGAATTTATCTACAAGGTTCTAATATAGAAATTGTAAGAAGAGCTGCTCAAAATATTTTAATAGATTTGTGCAAGAAAAAGGCTGAAGATATGAATTACGATATAAAAGAAAAAGATATATGTTTTAGTGTTACTATTGGGTATGCAGGGGAATGTGAATTAATGAAAAGATATTATCACGGTGAAGAGGACTTTGACATAGATTCAATTGTAAGAAGTATTACCTCTACTCGTTTACTATTGCTTAATATCATAGATCATAAACAAGTGAATGAAATCGTGGATAAAGCAATGGTAGAGGCAAAAAAATTTGATTATAACGACATAATTGCAAAATTCCATTATTTCGAATTTTAAGATGAACAATGTAAAGTTGTTCATCTTTTTTTATTTTAAACTAATTAGAAAATTTTAGCAAAAACAGTTGACATAGTATTGGGCACGCCCTATAATTTTGTTATAAATTTGGGCACGCCTAAACGTGCTAATATTTTGGAGGGGTAAATATGGAAAGAATTGCAAAAAAAATTGCAAATCACAGTAAGTTAATCTTACTACTGGCAATAATCTTATTAATTCCATCTGCATTTGGTTATTTTAACACAAATATTAATTATGATATCTTAAGTTATTTGCCAGACAATATTTCTACTACAAAGGCCGAAAAACTTTTAAAAGATGATTTTGGTTGTGGTACTCTAGCCATGTTAATTGTAGAAGATATGAATGATAAAGACGTTTCTAAGGTTAAGGACAAGATTGCTCAGGTTGATGGTGTAGCTGATGTGCTATGGGTAGATGATTTTATGGATTTATCAGTACCTAAAGAAATTTTACCAAAAGATATGACTGATTTTCTATACAACGGGGATAAATCTACGATGATGATAGTAAAAATGGAAAAAGCCACTGGGGACATAAAAACTCAAAATGCAGTATCTTCTATAAGAAGCATTGCAGGAAAACAAGCTTTTTTAAGTGGCATGTGTGGAATTCTTAAAGATACCAAGGATTTAGCAGACAAAGAAGTCCCTTTATATATACTAGCAGCAAGTATTTTAATTCTAATTATCCTTGGTCTTACTTTAGAATCCTCTGTTATACCAATAATTTTCTTAACAAGTATTGGTATGGCCGTAATATATAACTTTGGCTCAAACATTATATTTGGAGAAATTTCTTATATCACAAAAGCCTTAGCTGCTGTATTACAACTAGGTGTTACTATGGATTATTCAATATTCTTATTGCATCGATACGAAGAAGAAAAAATCAAGTGTCCAAAGGATAAAAAAAGTGCTATGGCAAATGCCATAAAAAATACCTTTATATCTGTTGCTGGTGGTTCTGTTACTACCATAGCAGGTTTTTTAGCTCTATGTGCTATGGAGTTAGGCTTTGGAAAAGATATAGGTCTAGTAATGGCAAAAGGAGTTTTAATTGGTGTTCTTAGTACTATTACTATACTACCCTCTTTCATACTTGTGTTTGACAAACAAATTGAAAAATATAAACATAGAACAGTGATGCCAAAGTTTAATAAAGTATCTAAAATTATAGTCAAGAATTATAAAAAATTAGCTATCTTATTTATAATCATATTTATTCCATCTTATTTTGGATATAAAAATGCTAATGTCTACTATAATTTAGATGAAAGTTTACCAAGTAATTTTCCTTCAATTATTGCTACAAACAAAATGAAAACTGATTACAATATGGAAAGTACCAATTTTATATTAGTAAAAGATAGCGTTTCTCCAAATGATTTAAGTGAAATGATTAAAGAAATTGAAAATTTAGATGGTATTACTTCTGTTATTGGACTTGAAAAATATATAGGCCCAAGAGTTGATCAAGATTTCTTACCTGACGATATTTTAAGCGAAGTAAAATCTAACGGTTATGAACAAATATTAGTCAACTCAAAATATAAAGCAGCTACCGATGAATGTAATGCTCAAATCGAAAAATTAAATAAAATAGTTCATGAATATGATAGTGAAGGACTTGTAGGTGGTGAAGCACCTCTTACTTTAGACTTAATAAAAATTGCCGATACAGATTTCAAAAAAGTAAGCGCTGCCTCTATTATTGCTATATTCATTATTATTGCTTTATTGTTTAAATCAGCATCACTTCCAGTATTTCTAGTTGCCACTATACAATGTGCTATATTCCTTAATTTAGGTATTCCTTATTATACAGGAAATGTAGAACCATTTATAGCCTCTATAGTTCTTGGTACTATACAGCTGGGAGCTACTATTGACTATGCTATACTTATTACTTCTAGGTTTAGAGAGGAAAGAAATGAAGGATATGAAAAATTTGAAGCTATGGAACGCTCAATAAAAGGAAGTGCTCCTTCTATTATAACTAGTGCTCTATCATTCTTTGGTGCTACTGTTGGCGTAGGATTAATTTCAAAGCTTGATATGATTAGTGCTCTTTGCACTCTAATGGCAAGAGGTGCCATAGTTAGTATGTTTATAATTATTTTTATACTTCCTGCAATACTATTATTATTTGAAGGAATCGTTGTTAAAACTAATAAAAGTTTTATAACTAAAAAAGAATTATGTGAAGAAACTAATTAATTAATAGGGGGTTTATTAAAATGAATAATAAAGAAATAAAAAATAAATCTGTTGCTCTTGCAACTATAGTACTTATGCTTGGTAATTCATCTTGTGTTTTTGCTGACAACAATATAAGTAAAGATGAAACTGTATACTCTATATTAGATGAAAATGGTAATGTTAATAAAAATATAGTATCAGCATGGATTAATAGTTCATCTTCTCTTGGAACTATCCATGATGTAAGTTCTCTAAGTAATATAAAAAATGTTAAAGGCGATGAAAAGCCTGAAATTAGTGGAAACAAAATAACTTGGGATGTTAAAGATGATGATCTATATTACCAAGGTGAAACTAGCAAGAATTTACCTATTAATGTGGATATTAAATATGAATTAAATGGAAAAGAAATAAATCCTCAAGATATTCAAGGTAAAAGTGGTCAATTTAAAATTACTTTATCCTTAAAAAATAATGAAAGCCGCCAAGTAACTATAAATGGAAAAAACAGAACTATTTATGTTCCTTTTATAACTGCTTCAGAAATTGTTTTAAATAGAGATAATTTTAAAGATATAAAAACAAGCACAGGAGCTTTATTAGATGAAGGAAGTAATTGTGCTATTACATTTGTATCTATACCAGGTTTCAAAGAATCTCTTGATTTAGATAGTAAGTTCTCTAGTTATCTTGATTTAAAAGATGAGGTTGTTATCGAAGGAAATACTACTTCTTTTGAAACTCCAAATATAATGATTGCTGCTACAAGTGATGTATCAAAATATCTAGAAGATATAGATGATGATACTAGCTTTGGTGATTTAAAACATTCTTTAGATAAATTACAAGACGGTGGTAAAAGCTTAGTAGATGGTGCTAAACAAGTTAGTAATGGTGCTAATACTTTAGATACTAATTATAAAAAATTTAATAACGGAGTTAAAACATTAGACAATGGTATAACTACTCTTAATAATGGTGCTTCTCAACTTGTAAGTAAATTACCTGAATTAAATAACGGAGCTCAAAGTTTATCTAGTGGTCTTAATACTTTAAGCTCCTCTTCTAAGGACTTAAGTAATGGTGTTAATAAAGTTAATTCTGGAGCTTCTAGTTTATCTAGTGGTCTTAGTACTTTAAGCTCTTCTTCTAAAGATTTAAATAGTGGTGCTAAAAAAGTTAACCATGGAGCTTCTTCTCTATCTAGCGGTCTTAGTACTTTAAGTTCTTCTTCTAAAGACTTAAGTAGTGGTGCTAAAAAAGTTAGTGATGGAGCTTCTAAATTAAATAGTAACTATTCTGCATTAGATAAAGGTATTAATTCTTCATATAGCGGCGCTAGTGAGTTACAAAAAGGGTCTAAACAACTACAAGCTGGTGCTGACAATTTAAAAGAAGGGTTAAGCAATGGTTCTAGCGGAGTAAATGACTTAATATCTTCTACAAATGTAATTAGATCTCTTGCTTCAAAAATAGAAGGCATCGCTTCTAAATTAAATGCTGGAAGTAGCAGCAAGATTAAATCTAACCTTTCATCTATAGCTGCTAGAGCATCTGAAAATGGTGACGAAAAAACATTAGCTAATGTACAAGAAATTAGTGATTCACTTAGTAAACAATCTTCAAGTATTAGTGGTGCTGCCGATGGCTTAAATAGCATTGCCAAGGGATTAAATGATTTAGCTGATAAACAAGAAAGTGGTCTAAAATCTTTAGCCAAAGGCATTAATTCTGCAGTAGCTGGTGCTAAAAAACTTTCTTCTGGTCTGAGTGACCTTAATAGTGGATTATCGGATTTAAAAACTGGTTTAGGAGAAATAAGCAAAGGTTCTAGCTCTGTTTCTAGTGGACTAAAAACCCTAAGTGATGGTAGTTCAAATTTGGCAAATGGTTCTTCTAAACTTGCTAAAGGTGCTTCTGATGCTTACTCTGGTAGTGCTAGTTTAACTTCTGGTACTTCTAGTCTTGCTAAAGGTTCTTCTATGCTTGCTAAAGGTGCTTCTGATGCTTACTCTGGTAGTGCTAGTTTAACTTCTGGTACTTCTAGACTTGCTAAAGGTTCCTCTATGCTTGCTAAAGGTGCTTCTGATGCTTACTCTGGTAGCAAGACTTTAGCTAACGGTACTTCCCTATTAGAATCTGGCGGAAAAGCATTGGCTGATGGAGTGGGTACATTAAAGAATGGTTCCTCTGAACTTTCTAGCAATTCCGAAAAAATCTCAGCTGGAATAGGAACATTATCTAGTGGTACTGACCAATTATATTCAGGCGCTAAAAAGCTTCAAAATGAAGGTTTAAATAAACTTGCTAAAGAAGGAGATTCTTTAATAAGTTCTTTAGATGGATCTATGGAAGTTAAAGACAAGTTAATAGACGCTGCTAAAGGATATGATAACTTTACTGGCATAAGTGATAGCATGGATGGTAGCGTAAAATTTGTAATGAAAGTAAAAGCTGAAGATTCCAATAAAGAAGAAGCTTCTGATACTAAAAATGATGATGCAAAAAAAGTTGATAACAGTGAAAGTTCTAGTAGTAATTTTATCGACTGGATAAAGAGCAAGTTTAATAAATAGATATTACCATTTTACCTCTTTATAAGGAGCAAAGGAAAATAATTATGACCTTGCTCCTTTTTAATTACATATTTTTCTCTTGTTTGTGAAAAAATGTATGTAAGAGCATAACTTATATTATAATAAATCTATGCTTTACATAAAACTGAAATTGAGGGATGGTTAAATGGATAAAGACGTAATATTGAAAGAAACCAAATCATTTGTAAAAAATAAATTATATAAAGAAGGCTCTGGCCATGATTGGTTTCATATAAAAAGAGTTTATAATTTGGCTACTTATATTTGTGAAAATGAAGGGGGAGATGAATTCATTATTAAAATGACTTCTCTACTTCATGATATTGATGATTGGAAATTTAGCAATAATAATAAAACAACAGAAAGCTTTTTAAAATCCATTAGTGTTGATGAAGAGTCTATTTATAAAATAATGAATATAATCACCACCATGTCCTATAAAGGCGGTGTAATAAATTCTTATCAAAACAATCTAGAAGGAAAAATTGTTCAAGATGCTGATAGATTAGATGCTATGGGTGCCATAGGCATAGCAAGAGCTTTTACATATGGTGGCAGTAAAAATAAATTAATGTATGATCCTCATATTAAACCTAAAAATTTTCAAAACCTAGATGAAGTAAAAAATCTTGATAACCACACAATAAATCATTTCTATGAAAAATTACTTAAGCTTAAAGATTTAATAAACACAGATACTGCTAAACAAATTGCTGAAGAAAGACATAGATTTATGGAAATTTATTTGGATGAGTTTTATTATGAATGGAATTTTAATAAAGAAAAATAATCAATAAAAAGTCCTATAAATAATATAGGACTTATCTTTTTAATAAAATTGCTTTACTTTTTCCATTCCTCTGTTTTCCATTATCTTTACAGAATCTGCCTTAATAACTAAGTTTCCATCTTCCTCTTCTAACTTACCTAAAACTTTTATCCAATCATTTTCTTTTGGCAAATCTCCATCATAGTCAAATTCTAATCCACACTTAGTTTCAACCTTTTTATACTCTTCATCTTCGTGTACAGAGTCATCATCATGGTTATGTTCTACTGTATCGGTTAATCTATACACATATAAATGATTTTTATTATCTTTATTTTTTAATTTTATAAACATACCTTCTAGTTCTATGGTTTTGCCCACATATTTGCTACTATCTAAATAAATATCGTTTATATAGTCAACATATACATTTTCCATTATTTTAATTATTTCTTGAGAATCTTCATTTTTATGTATTTCAGCACTTTCGCTAGATACTTTTTTATTACATCCTGTCATAATAATTATTGTACATAAACTAATTAGTATAATACCAAATACTTTCTTCACTTATTGACCTCCAAAATATGTATTAAATATTTTGTCTTATCTTATCATGAAGAAAAAAATGTGTCAATTATTCTTCTTCCGTAGTAGCCGACTCCAATAAAAGTTCTTGGGATTTTATTTTATCGCTATACACCTCACTGATAAATGTAGATCCTAATATTAATATTCCTCCAATAACTTGTAATAAACTCATACTTTCATTTAAAACTATAGCTGACATAAATATTGCAAAAATGGGATCCACATAGGAATAAATAGCCACCGTCTGACTTTCTATTTTTTGAATAACAGTAAAATATAATAAATATGCTATTCCTGTATGAACTACCCCTAATATTAGTAATAGAATTATCGACTGACTAGAAACACCTACTAAACTCATTTTTTCTGTGAAAATTACATAAGGTATCAGAAATATAGCTGATACTGATAGCTGTACTATGGCACTATCTCTACCTGAAATACCCTTTAAAAATTTATTTAATATTACTACACCTGTATAAAAACATGCTGCACTTAAGCCATAGAGTATTCCAACCATATTATTTTTCCCTATACTACTTTTATCAATTCCCACAATACAAAGCATTCCTATCATGGCTGCAACTATACAAGAAACTTTTACTGAGTTTAGTTTTTCTTTTAATAAAAATGGTGATAAAAACATGACTATTATTGGTGCTAAGTAATAACAAATTGTTGCTGTAGAAATAGTTGTGTAGTGATAAGCTTGAAATAAGAAAATCCAATTAAAACCTAAGCATATTCCACAACATATTAATATCAATAAGTTTGATTTTATCTTTTCCTTGGATAAACTTTCTTTTGATATCATACTGAAAATTATCAAAAAAATACTTCCTACAATTGCTCTTACCAATGCTATTTGGCTAGACGTAAAATTAATATATCTAACAAATATACCAATACTACCCCAAATTAACATGGAAATAATAAGACCTAATTTATATTTTTTCATATACTACCTCCCTTTTACTTATTAATCTTTATATACTTTCAACATACTCTGATACAATTTTAGACAATAATATCATTTATTGCTGTAAGAGTGGCCTGTATTCATAAAAATTTCTTTTATATTATTCATTTAGCGCTCTCCCTTAATAACAAAACTTGTTATATAAATTATAACAAATGGTAAATATAATTAGTTTAATATTCTAAATTTTATAAAAATTTTTATTTTAGTCACATCTATTATCTTTTTCACTATATAATATTATATAGAGTAATCTAAATTTTTAATTGAAGAGGACGAGTATAATGAGGAAAGTAAAAAAGATTAACACGATGATTAAGGCTTTTTATAATATATTTGGCACGCTTCCTTTGTTAATAACCCTATATATATACCCCTTAATCCCCAACAAGATTCCTATTCACTATTGGATGAATGGAACTATCGATAGATGGGGAAGTAAAAATGAATTATTTATTGTTCCAATAATAATTTTTTTATTGTTTGTTATTTTTAAACCTAAGTTCTTTTTTTTAAGTTTTAATTATGAACCTGAAGATAAAATAACAAGATGGAATAACTATTATTTTTTGGTAATATTAAATATTTTAGTATATACAAATATATATATTTCTTTAAACTATGAGACTTGCTTAAATAATTTTAACTTTTACAATTTTTTTGCTTGTGCTATTTGCTTTCTATTTGGCTTTTATGGTAACTATATACCTAATTGTAATAAAATCTCTAGTTTTTCTATAAGAAATAAATACACCTTAGAAAATCATATTATTTGGCACAAAACTCATAGATTTTGTGGAATACTCTGGTTTACTGGTAGCGTCACATTCTTTCCTATGCTTTTGTTTATCAGTAACTATTATCTTTTAGCTATTGTAATCTTAATGTTATGTATTTTTTTAATATCTCCCATTATATATATGAAATATCTTCATGAGAAACATATTAAAGATGAGTTGAAAAATAATACTATGAAAAAAAAAATCCAGCATTCTCATTAATTAAAAAAGACTGTAGATAACTATACTATCTACAGTCTTTTTAACTATATTCTCCTACAAATTTGCTAATTCAAATTTGTAATGAGTTTTCTCGAATATATATTATATTAAGATCAAATGATTTTCATTTATTTTTATATGCTATAACTAAAAAAATCCAACCATTATGATGGAAGGATTCTAATTTTAAAGATTATTTATTATATTTTACATGAGTCCATTGTATATTATCAACATATTTTTTAACTAAATCATAGCACATATCGGGATGAATAGTTTCTTCTGTTGATATAGTTATAGTTGACATGGAAATAGCAAACTTAAGCGTATCTATCAAAGAAATATTTTCCATATATCCATAGGCTATTCCTGCAACAAAAGAATCTCCGGCTCCTGTCACATTTACAACTTTAACATCATTAGCTTTTAATTTACCTTCTTCTACTCCGTTGTTATAGTATATTCCGTCTTCATCTAGTGTAATAAATACATTTTTTATTCCTAAATCAATAAAGTAATTTCCAGCTTTTTTTACATCTTCGTCATTTTTAATTTTAAATCCACACATTATTTCAGCTTCATATCTGTTTGGCTTTATAGTATGGAAATACTTTATTAAATGTTTTATACCTTCTGCTTTTGCAGCAGATACAGGATCTAATATGAATTTAGTTTCTCCACTAAAATTTTTAAGTATATGTTCTACTATGTCCGGTCTATCTGAATCTAATATCATATATTCAGAATTTTTTATTGTTTCTGCCTTAGAGTCGATAAATTCAGTAGTAAATTTGTCTATTATTTTCATATCTACTACAGCTGATACCATCTCTCCTTGGTGGTTAAGTATTGCCATATATGTTGGTGTATGCCCACCTTCTATAATTAATGAATCACTCATATCATAATTCATAAGCTTTGAATGTTCTATCATTCTATTTCCAGTTTCATCATCACCTAAGATTGATATAAACTTAGTATTAACTCCTACTCTAGACATGCATTCAGCTATGTTTCTGCAAACACCTCCAAAAGAAGTCTTCACCTGACCTGGGTTAGAGTCATTGCATCTATAATTATTATCCGTAAATCCACAAATATCAAAAACTGATACTCCGAATACTAATGCATAGGAATTTGTATTTTTCATAATATAATCGTAACCTTTCTAAGAAATTATTTTTATATTTTAACATATTTTTAACGTTAATTTCTACAAATTTCAACATTTTCACAATGTATTTTTTTTACATATTATATAAATTTATTTTTCCACATCTATAATAACTTATTAGTCACGAAAATATTCCCATAATTATTACATATAAAAAGGAGTGATGAGGCTCCTTTTTATATGCCACATTCTATTTCCCCAAGATTTTATTTAACATTTTACGTTTATAATTTTTTATTTTTTCCAAATTATAAGTCTCACAGTATAGTCCAAATAGTATTAATATTAAACCTAAACTTATTAAAAACCCTTGTAAAAATCCTTTAATAAAATCCGGTAAAATAATATAAAATATTTGAAGCTGACTTATTAGAAATGAAATACCACTAAAAATCAAGCCAATACAAATGTATTTTTTATTATTATTCATGTTTACCTTCCCCAAATAAAATTTCTATTTATCTTCCATTTTTTCATTCATTATATCAAGACCTTTTTTTATCCATAGAAAAATTCCCCAGAACAATACTGCTTCAATTCCAATAATTATATTCATATGTTTTATTGCAATAAATGTATATGCCAAAGATATTACAAGTTCTACTGCAAATATAACTTTACCTAATTTACACCATCTCCCTAACATTTCTTTGTAAGAAGTATGATCTGTGTATATTTCATATTCACTAGCGTCACTATTTTCATTGTATTCTTTTCTAAAGTAATTCCAACCATTGTAAGTTGAGTTGATATATTCCCATCCTAAATCTTCAAACATCTCCATATATCTTTTTTTCTCTATTGATTCTCTTATGATTTCTGGATTATAGTCTATTTTATATACATATTTTTTTGAACCATCTTTTTCATATACACTGTGGAAACAACCTCCCTTTATAAGTTGCCATCCCCCATTACTATTCTCATTTATAAAATCTTCTTCTTTTTCATAATCCCAAGCCGTATATGTTCTATATGATCTTTTTAATTCTTTTCCCATTTTTATTATCCCCCTATTTTTATATCTTGTCTTCTATTAACTTTGCGCTATTTAGCAGCTCTTTAAGCCTTTTTATTTCACCATATAATATATTTGTTCCTTCTTCTGTTATTTCATATGTTCTTCTTCTATCATCACTGTCATCCACTGTTATACTATCTCTTATCCACCCTTTTTTTATCATTTTGCTTACTGCAGTATACATTGTTCCCGACCCTATTTTCACCCTATTATCTGAAAATTTCATAGCATCTTGCATTATTCCATAACCGTGATTAGGTCCTTTATATAAACAGAGCAAAATATAGTAATAGCTTTCTGTTAAAGGTTCATACTTCTTTGTCATCCATTATCATTCCTTCCTTTGTTGTGTTGCATGACGATATATCGTGATACGATATACCTAGCTTATTTATATCGTATCACGACATATATCGTAGGTCAACATATTTTGAATATTATTTTACTATTTATTACCAATATAAAAGACTAGAGAGTTTTCTCTAGCCTAATAAATTAAAATATGCTTTCACTTTATATTTCTTTCATTTTTTCAATAATTTCACCATATAGTTTATCTTTATCATTTCCTCTAATTTCATTAGCTATCATTCCATCTTTTAACCATATTACTCTATTGCAATAACTTGCTATAACTGGATCATGGGTTACCATTATTAGAGTTTTTTTAAGCTCAACATTTGTATTTATCAGAATATCTATTATGGTTTTACCTGTTTTTGAGTCTAAATTTCCTGTAGGCTCATCGGCATAAATAATGCTTGGGTCATTTATTAATGCTCTACAAATTGCTGTTCTTTGTTTTTCACCACCGGAAATATTAGATGGCTTTTTATTTAATAGATGTTCTATTCCAACTTTTTTAGCATAATAATTACATTTTTCAAACATAATTTTTTCTTCCTCTTTATTTATTATCATAGGAAGCATGATATTTTCTTGAACCGTTAAGCTATCTAATAATCGAAATTCTTGAAATACAAATCCTATGTCATTTAATCTAATTTCTGAAATTTCATCACTGCATAAGCTTTTACTTTCCTTACCTTTATAATAAATGTCTCCACATGTAGAAGAATCTATAAGACCTAATATTTTTAATAATGTGGTTTTCCCACATCCAGAGTTTCCCATAATTGCAATTCTTTCGCCTTCTTCTATTTGGAAGTTTAATCCTCTTAATACATCAACACTTCCAAAAGATTTTTTTAAGTCAACTACTTTGATAATTTCCATGGCTATTTCCCTCCAATATTTCTAATTAAAAAATGAGATATAATAAAAGTTGATATACTATATATAACTAGAAAAACTAACATAATACTTATATAAATTTTCCCGCTTGATATTATTTCTAAATAAGTAAATCCGCGCATATAAACTGTGGTTATAACAAATATTAAAGAAGTTACTATTGCTAATATACATGGTAAAAATGCAAATGATGTTATTTCTCTTATTATTATAGAGTTGGACTTCTTTTTCTTTTCTCCTAAATAACTAAGCAATTGATAACGATTTTTATAATAAGATATATTACCAAAAGCATGTACAAAAACAATTATTATACTTGCAATTACAAATGTTAATAGTATGGATATATTAATAATTAATTCAAATATTTTTTCGCCTTGAAAACCGTCATTTAAATCTTTGGATTTATAAAGATGCTTCACATTGCTATCGAGGTTACTTTCTTCTTTATGTGTTTTTCCATAATTACTCATATAACTTTCTAATGACTTATCATTACTTGCATTACTATTAACTGTCATTAAATACTTGATGCCATCACTAGTATTATGTTTATTATTAAAATAATCATCAGAGAAAATCACTATATTTTCATACATTACATTTGTCAATCTTCCAAATAGTATTTCTCTTTTTTCACCAACGACCTTATAGTCATTGCTAAATACAACCTTCCTTAACCCAAAATAATAGCGTTCTGCCTCACCTATTTTAATTAAAGGCTTAGATCTTATAGCATAAAAATCTAGTGGATGAGCTTTATTTGATTTATCTTCTTGAAATAAAATATAAATTTCTTTATCTTTCAAATTTAAATTTTTACCACTTATCTTTTCGTAAGTGCTTTGAGAAATACCAAGATGATGTCCTATAGGAATTGTTTTATACATATCTCCATAGCCACCATCTTCTCCTCCTGGTACAGTAACTCTTACCACGGGATACAGTTCACTATTCACATCAAATTTATTATCTATACTTTCTAGCTCACTTTTATCCTTTTCATATCCTAAACATACATAATCATAAGGATAAAGTTCTTTAGTCTCTAAAGGAAATAAAGCAGCTATTTGAAAAATACTTGTGAAAAACATTACAAAAAGTAAAGTATATAATATTAAAGAATTTTTTAAATAAGTTCTAGATTTATAAAGTACAAGATTAAGGGATAAAATATTCTTCAAATAATATTTTCTATTTTTAATTTTATTAAGAATATAACCTACTCCATAATAAACAAATATTACAAATATTATTATCCAAGGATAAATTGTATATTTTGATTCAGCCCAATGAGGGTCTGAATAAAATTTAAATAATACTAAAAGCAATATTGGTAATATAAGTATTATCTTATTGTATTTTGGAAGTTTTTCTTCCATATCTGAAGATGAAATATTAGTAATACCACCCTCAATAGCTAAATCTTGAACTATTGCCATAATAAATCCTAAAATCACTACACATCCTATAAATGATAACTCCGTAACAAGTACTAAATCTACACTTGGTATATTAGGATTTTGTAAATAAAATTCATACACTTTTCTAAAAACAAAAATCATCCCATTACCTAAAATAGCACCTATTACATAAGAAATCAATAAGCTTACAATTAGTAAGTATCTCATGCTTTTATATATTTCTTGTTTTTTAATACCTAATAGCAACAAGGTCTTAAAATCATACATTCTGTTTTGTATATAGTTTTTAAGTGAATAAAATTGAATTAATATTGTTACAATTGAAATAATAAATAATGCATTTATTACAACTGAGGTAATTCCTTCAGTAATATATGCAATACTAGTTTGTTGCATATTATGTACAATAAAAAGGTTTCCTAAAAAACCATAAATATATGCAACTGTCAATACTGTACTTATTATAAAAACTATATAATTTTTAATATTAGCTTTAAAATCCTGTAGTAAAATTTTATAAATCCATTTGCTATTCTTTTTCTTCTTTATTTTTTTATGATTGGACTCTTTATTTAATCTATTTTGTTCCTTTATTCTTTTATCTATATCTGCATCTTCGTAACTTAATTGACGGAAAATAATAATACCTAAAGCAATTATTAATCTAAGAAATAATATTATGGGTATTATTTTCACACTATTTTGTTGACCTAAAATAAATAAAAATGCATACGTAACCACATGAACTATTATCTCTCCCATGATAGATAAATATATTAATACATTTTCATATGTTACATTTTCCCTATCTTTATATGCATAGATAAAATGTATTAAGTATAAAAAAGATAATATTAGGTGAGATCCAAAATAAAATAATACTACTCTTTTGTCCACCTTATAAAATATCATGGATGGAATTACCCATAAAAAAATGCCACAAAAAATTAACACATTAAACAAACTTTTTTTCTTCATAACTTCCTACCTTTTTTAATAAATTTAATAGTTTTGTCTATATTATTTAGCTTTATATATTTACTAATTTAATTCTGTCTAATTCAATATTATGGAATAATATGTAGAAAGTAAAGTTAGATAATCCATTAAAATATTTTTTTCATAATAAAATTAAAATTCATGCAATTCAACATATATAAATAAAAAGAGTGCATATATATTTATTTATATATGCACTCTTTTGACATTGAAATTTTAATTTTTATGTAAATGTTTATTTTTAATTAATAATAGTTCTTTATATTTCCACAAATTATTAAGTTATATAAATATGTTCTTCTTCATATATTTTCATTATTTAATATTAATTGTATATTCTTGCTTTTTAGTTTTTTATTTTCCATATCTATGTGTATTTCCCTCACTTTTCTTGTAACTAATCTATTTAAATATAAAATAATATTCTTTAGAATTACCTAAAAATTCTCCGTATATTTTATCATTAAGATCTTCTAATTTAGATACATCCTTTATTTTTAAATTAGCATATTTATTTTCTTTAGCATTTAATTTAGTTTTAAAATCAACTGTTTTCACTGAATCTCCTATATGAATTTTATCTAGGCTTATTTCCATTGTCTTATTACTCTTGTTTTCTATATATAATCCATACTCCACTTTATTATTAATTATAGATATATTTTTTACTGTAATCTTAAAATCTTCATTATCTATAAATACTGGAACCATATCACCAGAATATAGCTGGAAATTTTCACTATCTATTTTTTCTAATCTCTTTCCATTGATTTTATACTGCATACGCTCCAGTTCTTCTTTGTCTTCATTATATTTAATAAAAGTTAAAATTTTTAAAGATTTATCATACTGAGTTTCATAAATATATCTTTTTTTATCTACCAACTCTTCTTTAGTACCTATCCAATCTGGATAATTCCATAATCCATCCATATCAGCTCTGTCTGCCATAGCTAGTTCATCTATGTATTCTTTTTCAACATATTCAGTTGTTACTTTACATTCTCTTCCTATACTTTTCACATAGGATTGTGCTTGCTTGTTAACATCCTTTAATAATTTATCTGTAAAATTACCATTTAAAGCTTCCTGCCCTTCTTTTTTAGGAAACATTTCAAGTACAGAGTCTTTGTAATCGTCCCCATCTTTAGCTTCTTCTCTTTCTAAACAATAATATCCGGATTTCTCCTTAGAAAATTTTATTCTTATTGGTATATTATAACTTGCACTTGTCATACTAAATATGTCGTTTTCGAAGCTATAATGACCATAAGTTGCCATAACATAAACTTCAACAGAATCATCATCTTCACTTTTCCCTAATATTACATGACTTTCCACATTTAACTCACCATTGAAATCTACACCATTCCAATATTTTATGTAATTATCTATTATTGCTTTTGATATGGCTTGATCTAAATCCTTTAAGTCAGTTTTTTGTGAAGCTAATAATACATTATTCTCTTCTTTATTTATAACTTTGCCATTAGTAAGAAGAACTCCGCATAAAACAAATAAACAAGTTATTCCTGTTACAGCAAAGATTCTTTTTTTCTTTGTGAAATATTTTGAATTTTTAATTAGCTCAACTCTCTTTTTTATAGTTTTTTTATCATCAGTCATATTTAGACCTACTGTTAATCTTTTATTTTGATTAACTTTTTCTAACACAGTAAGCATAGTAATACCGTACTTATTATGCTCTTTTTCTTTTAGAATTGATAGGACTCTTTCATCACAAGCCATCTCCATATCATTTCTCACATGTTTAAATAAATACCAAACTAAAGGGTTAAACCAGTGAATACATTGCAAAACAACTAATATATTGTCAACATAAGTATCTTTGCTTTTGAAATGGCATAATTCATGTAAGAATATATGTTGTAATTCTTCTCTACTCAAATCAACTAAATTGCTCGGTATAATAATTCTCGTCTTAAATAATCCAACTAAAGATGGTGAATTTATCATGTCGTCAACTACCAGTTTAATTTTTCTTTTTATATGTGATTTTTCCTTACATTCCTTCAAAATATTTTCTAAATAATCACATTTATAATCTTCTTTTCTTCTAATATTTTTTATAAAATGCAAATAAATTATAATGTAAGTAGTTAAAGTTAAAATTAAACCACTTAGCCAAACAATGGGTATTATATTTTTTAAAATACTTTTTTCACTTTCAGCATTAATAGTTGAAGAACTGGAGCTATTATTAACATTTTCTTCCACAAGGTTTTTACTTGAGCTACTATCATAATTTTTACCAACATTATAGTTTATTCCCTCACTGATATTTGGTATGTTAGCGGTATTTATATCAGATTGACTGTTTATTTTTACAGGTATTTTATTAAATAAACTTAAACTACTTTCTGGTCCAAATGGAAATGCTAGTTTAATAATTAATATCATCCATAATAAATAAGCATACTTTTTGTTGATTCTATTTTTCAATAAGCTTTTTATAAGTAATATTACTACTCCCGTTATACTACCATAAATAGTAGCATTTAATATGTACCCCCATATATTGTCCATACTCCACCTCTTTTCTATTCATCCCTTAATATGTCTTTTAGCTCTTCAATTTCAGCTTTAGATAACTTCTTGTCTTTTACAAAACTAAGAACCATTTTATTTATGGATCCATTATAAAGTTTTTCTAAAAAAGACTTGCTTGCATAATTTTTATACTCTTCTTCCCTTATGCTAGCACTGTAAATATAAGATTTTTTATTGCTTTTATCCACATTTACAAAATCCTTTGATACAAGTCTTGTTATAAGTGTTTGTATAGTTTTTGGTTTCCACTCGCTTTTATCTTTTAAATTTTCTATAATTTCAGCACTTGTTGCCTCTTTTAATTTCCATAATACTTTCATTACTTCTAATTCAGATTCAGAAATATTTTGTTTCATTGATTAACCTCCTTTTAAAACTTACACTTGTAATCCTTAATTAAATCTTACAAGCGTAATCCAAAAAAGTCAACCTTTTTTAAAAATACAAGGTGTTAAGTTTTCCTTCTATTTCATTAAGGGGAATTTTAAATTTTGGAATACCTACATAGTAAGGTGCTATTTCGTACAATTGAAAATAAATTACTAATTTATCATTTTCTAAATAAAACCCCTGATCATCATCTATACCTCTAAATCCTTCTTCACCTGTAAAATATAAATCATTATTTTTTTTAATTTCTTTATTTATATAAGTATTTATAATACTTTTATAGTTTACATTATCCTTAAAAATATTTTTTAGCTTTAGCTCTTCTCCATTTTTTAAATTGTAATTAAAAGATTTTAGTACAGACATTCCATGAGCTCCACCTGTAAATTCATAAGTTAAAACTGGTATGCTAACTAAATTATTTTCATTGTAAGTCACATCATATTGGCTATAAGCTTCATATATAAACTTAGGTAGAGATGACTCTTTATTACTAATTTCATATTCTTTTTTATACTCTTCAGATTGTTTTTTTATATTATCCTTAAAACTAACTATATAGTTATATATATCGCTGTTAATTTTATATATTGATTTTATGCTTTCTTTCTCTTTATCCTCATATTTTTCTTTTATTTGAAAATAAGGATAGTCTAAATGGGCTTCAAAAAACTCACTTTCTTCTTCAATTTTTTTAAGTTGAATATTATATAAATAATTTATTTTATCTCTATCTTTTCTAAAAATTAATGGAAAAGACTCCTGTCCTGCTGAAATGCTTGTACTAAAAAACATAATAATTAAAACTAAAAATGGTATTCTTTTTAAATTAGTCATATTAATAAATCTCCTCATATTTTTATATAAACTTATTATTTACAAATACGCCTAAAAAAACGCACCTAAATCATTGGATTTAGGTGCATTTTAATTATTTATTCCACATACAAAGTCCTATTGTTCCTGCTCCAGTATGAGAACCTATACTTGGGCCTATATTAGTCTCTGTCATTTTAGTAAAGTTTAATTCACTATTAATTGCCTCTTTTAATTTTTCAAATTCTACTTCATTGCCTCCATGGGCAACGCCTATTCTCTTATCTTCAATATTATCTTCAAAATGCTCTTTTGTTATACTTATCAATTTTGATATAACTTTTTTATGCCCTCTCGCTTGATCTATATTGACTATAAATCCATCTTTCATTTGTAATATTGGTTTTATGCTCAACATACTCCCTATGGCAGCCTTTGATGCTGATAGCCTTCCACCTTTTTTTAAATAATCTAAGTTGTCAACTGCAAATAATACCAATATATTATCCCTTATTTCCTCTAGTTTTTTTATTATATTCTCTATTGATTTACCTTCTTCATTCATTTCACAAGCTGTAACAACTTGAGCTCCACAACCATAAGATAAGTTTAAGCTATCAAATATATGTATTTCTCCTTGTAAATCATTTTTTGTAATCATAGCTGATTGATATGTACCCGTAACCTTAGATGAACCACTAATATATAATATCTTTTTCCCTTGATCCAAATATTTTCTAAATATTTCTTCAAATTGAATATAAGTAGCTTGAGATGTTTTAGGTATTTCATCATATTCTTTTATGAGCTTATAAAATTCTTCATTCGTAAGATTTTGACCATCTTTATATTCAGTATCGTTGATTATTATTGTTAAAGGAATTACTTCTATATCATATAGTTTCACTAAATTTTCTGGAACATCAGCTAAACTATCGCATATTATTTTTAAATCACTCATTGTGCCTATTCTCCTGTCTTTATTCTATCTTATTTCTATCTATTGCTTTAATAGACATCTGTTTTATAGTCTTGTATACTACATTTAATGTTTCAGCATCTATATCCTTTGTTATATAACTATTCCATTGTTCAAGCAAATTCATTAGTCTTCCCTTTACTTGTATACCCTTTTTCGTCAATTTTATTCGGTTAGTTCTTTTATCATTTTCATCTTTTATTCTAAAAATATATTCTTTTTCTTCTAAGGATTTAATCGCTCTTGCTGTAGCTGCCTTATCAACTATTAAGGACCTTGAAAGCTCTTCTTGACTCATATTATTATTTTCATACATTTCTATTAAAAAAATATATTCTGATGCACCTATTCCTAAGTCTTTTGTATTGTTGTTTATATAAGCTTGAAATTGCCTATATAAAACTGAGATACATTTTCTCATTTCCTTATTTCTCTTATTCATATTTAATATCCTTAATCACTTATTTTATATTTTATACCAGTGAGTTTCTAAAAGAGCTACAACTTCTTCACTATCATTTACTAGTTCATGGTATGCACTAACTTTATCATCATTATTCTTTATCTCAGTCTGTACACTTACTTTATCTCCATAAGTTAATTCTTTTTGGTATTTAATTTTAACTGAATAAATTTTATAATTGGTCATAACATCAAAAGGTATTGTCTCTAGTATCCATCCCAAATATGTAACATTCCCAACATGCAAATTCAAATCTATATCGGAATACCTCACATTAAATTCTTTTTTATAATCAATATTTTGGCATTTTGAAAGTTTAAGTTTATTTCTTCCTATAATAGGATCCTTCTCATTAACACCATATGCTATATAATGTTCATCTGGTATTGATATTGGTCTTCTTTTTTGTGAATCAACTAATATTACTAAGGTCTTTCCCTGAAGAATTAAATTATTACTATCATCGTGTATTTTAAAATGTCTAACTGCATAAAACTTATTCATACCTTCAACATAAGTTGTAGCTTTAAGCTTTTCTTTGTATTTAACGTATTTGTAAATTGTTATTTCATAATCTACTAACATCCATGTATGATTTTCCTTTACCATGTCAGCTATTACAAAGCCATACTTTTCATCTTGGCTTAAACCAGAGTCCGCCATAAAATTCATATAAGAAGTTAAAAAACATTCTCCTCTTGCATCTGTATCTCTATATGTAACTTCATATTCTTTAGTAAATATTTTTTCCATATCTTATACCTTCTTCCTGTTATATAAATAATTTTATTTATGTTTTTGTATAATTAGTTGATATGTCAATTATTTTAATCATATTTAGTTGATATGTCAATTATTATCATACTTATTTTAGTAAAAAGCCATAGTAAAGAATTTAAATCTTTACTACAGCTTCATAATTACATATTATTAATTTTTAGATTTTATTTTTGCTTCACCAAGTAAGAAACCTATAGAAGTACACATTAGATCTCTAAATTGTGCTAATATTGCCACATCTTCCGTAATATCAAAAGCATAAATGCCTAATATTACCAATGCAGCAATTATGGTTATTAATAATGCTACAACAACCTGTACTGTATTTCCATCACCATAATAATACTTAATTGTTTCTTTTTTTATCTTACATTCTTCAGTAATAGCCTTTTCTTTATCCATACTAATAGTCATTTTTTCCACATAACTATTTTTATCATTATCTTCTTTTCTTTTTGTATTAGAACTTAGTATAAATCCAAATACTGAAGCTAGAGAAGTCCTAAATATAACTTCAATTCTGTTATATAGGTCTATATCCTTTGCATCACAAATAGCTATAAATATTGTAGATAGTACTAAAAAAAATCCAAGATAAACTAAAAGTTTTGCTGCTAAGTTTAATTTATCCCAATCCATTAGTAACTCTTCAATTAAAGCTTGTACTCTACAAAATTTCATAGATATCACCACCTCAAAGGTATAAATCTCCCCTTATTTTCATAATATTACATGAATGCTTATTTTGTGATAAAAAAAAGAATTGTTATAATAACAGCAATTATTTTAACAATTCTATAATATAATTATTCTCTTTGTTTCCCGTAAAAATTAATCAATAGTGTACCTTTTCCACTATGAGCTCCTATTATAGGACCTATTTTTGAATGTATGATTTCTCCAACTTCACACTCTTTTTTTAGCATTTGTTCTAATTGCATTGCCTCATGCTCACAATCAGCATGAGAAATAATTATAGTATCATATTTATCAAGCAAATAATTATCTTTTAATTTATTAATCATATGATGCTCACAAGTTTTAGTTCCTCTTATTTTTTCTACTAGCTGAAGTTTACCTCCATTATCCATATTCAATAATGGTTTTATATTTAAAGCTGTTCCAAATGTAGCAGCCACAGAACTAATCCTTCCACCTCTTTTTAGATGAAATAAGTCATCTACCTTATACCAATGACATATATTTAATCTATTTTCTTCAACCCAATTATATAACTCTTCAATAGATTTTTCCTTTAACTTTTCTTTAGCTGCTAAATAAACTAAAAGTCCTTCTCCTGAAGATGCACATAAGGAATCAACGGACATTATTTTTCTCTCCGGGTAGTCTTCTTTTAAGCTTGATATAGCTATTTGTGATGATCCATATGTTCCACTTAGGCCTGATGAAAAGCAAATATAAAGGATGTCTTTTCCTTCTTTTAATATAGGAGTAAAATATTCTATAAACCTTACTGGCGTAATTTGAGTTGTTGTTGACATTAATCCTTCTTGAGACATCTTGTAAAAAATTTTGCTATCTAGCTCTCTTTCATCAGGATAATGTGAATATACTTTTCCATTCACTTCAAAATCCATGGGAATAATTTTAATTCCAAGAGAATCTATTACTTCTAGTGGCAAATCACTAGTTGCATCAGTGAATATTTCATACTGTGTCATATATTTTTCCCCCTTTTTCATAAACAAAGTATATATGATTTCTAATTATATTGTAATTATAGTAGTCTTTCATTCAATTTTCAATTATTATACACATAAAAAAATAGAGGTTTGCACCTCTACTTTTTTATAAATAATTTTATTAACTATTTAAATCTTACAAAGGTACTTCCATCCAAAGACTGCACTCCTAATAGATTTGGCGGATTACCAACTACATAAATAGTATATACCTTTTGACTTTTTAAATCTGTATTTAGGGTTAATACAGTATCTTCTGTATCAGCAAGATTTACTGTTAAATTATAGGAACCTGAAAGTAGTTGGACATAATCTGTTGCATCCATAAATCCTATATCTGTAAATGCCAAATTTCCATCTATTAATACATCTACATTTGGTGCATCAGGTGATAAATGTATAATTCTTACTCTGCTTTCATCTTCAAGTAAATCATCTGCATTACCTTCTATATATGGTATTAATTGAAGATCTTCAGAATTCCCTACTGCAGCTATGGTTATTACTTCTTTTTCTGGTATCCTAATGTTTTGTGTAAGTATAGGAGTTTCTTGTTGCCCAGCTGAAAATACTTCTATTTTATATTCTCCCATTGGTAGCTGAACATACTCAGTAAAGTCTTTAAATTGTAAATTTTTAAAAGCAAGTCCTCCATTAACGTAGATATCTACTGAAGATCCATTTGGAGAAGCATGAAACACTCTCACATAAGATACATCCATATCATTTCTAATAAACATAAAATTATCATCCCCCTTATATAAAACAATAATAAATAGCTTTTTATTAATAATTCTATGTTAAATATTTTTTTTTGATACACATTAAAATCAAATTGACAAAATATGTAAATTGATATACTATAATATTAACAATAAGATAATTAATAATTATATTTTGAAGATATAAAAAAGTCAGAAGTCTTTCACCTTCTGACTTTTTTTGTCTTTAAATATTTTTAACCCTTAGATATAGTAATTAATTAACTTAAATTGTATTCTTACTTTCCCCGAGTATGAATTATAATGTTTAAAGATGGTTTTCACCATCTTTTTTTCTTGTTTATATACTTTCAAATAAATCAATAATTTCTTCTCTCGTTAACTTTTTCAAAGATGAACTATTTTCTAAATTAGAATTTATTATATCTTCAATAAGCTCTTTTTTATAATCTTGCATAGCTATTACTTTTTCTTCGACGGTACCTTTAGAAATTAATTTAATAACATCTACCACATTTTTTTGTCCAATTCTATGTGCCCTATCGCTAGCTTGGTTTTCACTTGCTGGATTAAACCAAGGATCAAAATGAACTACCATGGATGCACTAGTTAAATTAAGTCCTGTTCCTCCTGCTTTCAATGATATTAAAAACACCTTCTTTGTATCACTATTATTAAATTCTTCTACCAACCTCATTCTATCTTTTGCATCTGTTTTTCCATCTAAGTATGAATATGAAATATTTTCTTCTACTAATCTTTTTTCTATAACTTGAAGAACCTTTGTAAACTGAGAAAATACTAATATTTTTCTATCATCTTCTTCCTTTATAATATTAATTAAAATTTCTAACTTTGAATTTTTACCTTTATAGTTTTTAACAATTATTTCTGGAGCAATACTTAGTTGTCTTAACTTTGTTAAATAAGAAAAAACAGTCATATTATCTTCATTGTTTTCTAGAATCCTTCTTTTTATTAAGTTCACAAAACTTCTATATGCTCTTTTATGCTCCTTGTCCAACTCAACATAAAATTTATGCTCTATTTTGTCTGGTAATTCATTAATAACTTCTTTTTTAGTTCTCCTAAGCATAAATGGTTTTATTAAATTTTTTAGCTGACAGTGATTTTTTTCATTATTAACAAATATAGTTTCAAATTTCTTTTTACTATATAAATATCCTGGCATAACAAAATCAAAAATTGACCAAAGTTCCATAAGATTATTTTCTACAGGTGTTCCTGTTAAAGCAAATTTCACATTAGCATTTACTTCTTTCACTGATTTAGTAATTATAGAATCTGGGTTTTTAATATTTTGCGCCTCGTCAATTATACAGTAATCAAAGGTTATGTTTTTATATTTTTCCATATCATTTTTATAGGTCCCATAACTAGTTAGTATAACATCATAGTCCTTATAATTCTCTAATACTTTTTCTCTTTGAACTTTATTTCCATAGGCAATCCCTAGTTTAATATCTGGTGTGAATTTTTCAAATTCGTTTTCCCAGTTATATATTAAAGATGTTGGTGTTATAACTATTGATTTTTTATCTTTTTGTGAAAGTAAAAAGGCTAAAGTTTGTACAGTTTTACCAAGTCCCATTTCATCTGCCAGTATTCCACCAAAGTTATAATTTGATAAAGTATTAAAAAATTCAAATCCATCTACTTGATAATCTCTAAGATTTGCATTTAAATTCTCGGGGACTTTTATATTTTTGTTTAATTTATTATATTTTTTTATTACATTATCTACGTATTTTCTTCCACTTATTAAATTATTACTTTCATCTTCTAGTAACTTTTCTAGAAATACTGCTTTATTATCTGGTATCTTTATTTTTTGAAAATCACTATAAATATCCAACACATCTATAATTTGAAATATTTTTTCTAAATCATTGTCCTTTAAGTCAATATAACTACCATCTGGCATAAGATGGTACTTGTATTTATTTTTATATGAGTTATATATATTGTCATATTCATTTTTATCTATTTTATCAATATGTAAGCTAGCACCTAAGTTTCCACCTCTAGATTGACTTAAGTCAAATATTACAGTAGGGTTTAATATTATATCTCCTTCTGAAAATTCTTCTTTAGTTTTATCTCTTAATTTTTTTATTCCTTCAAGAACTGAAGCCACCATATGAGAACATACTTGAGTTCCTTTATTATTGAAAACATTTTGACAATCACAACTAAGATTGGAAACCGTCCTACTTTTAGTATTTATACTGATCATAGATGTGTAACTTCGTCTGTGATGTTCATCAAAGACTGTAGCATAAAAAGTTGTTTCATGCCCTCTTGTATTTACATAGTCATTACTTACATAGTTTCTCTTATATGATGCAAATCCACTATTATATTTTAACTTATCTGTGTATAATCTTAATATTTCACTAAGTTTATCTATTTCCATTTTTCCACCTTTTCCTTAAAAATTTGTCATAGTTTTTTGTGAAAATTCCCTTTCATTTAAAACGGTTTATATTTTAAAAATAAAATATCATGAGATTGCCCCCATGATATTTCAAATTTTATTAAACTTTAATTTTTATATTTTCACACACTTCTAATTTAAATTATACTCATATTATTATGAGTCATTCAAGTAGTTATTTAATTCTTTTTTCTTTTATTTACTTTGGCTTTTTTATTAATGCTAATATTCCATCAATAATTAAAACTCCTGTTCCTATCCATATCAATGCTTCACCACAACTAGCAAAAGAAATGTCCCTCATACAAAAATCTAATATGTTTTTCATCTTTTGACACCTCCCTTTAGCTTATTGCAAAAAATATTTTTAATTATTCAATTTAGCTCTACTATATACTATGACACCTAAAATAAAAAAATGACACCTACATATTTTAGGTGTCATCAATTTTCATATATTATCAAAATCTTCATCATTTGCTTCATATAATTCTTCTTTATTTCTATAATGTCTATATTTTGACATTTCGTTATAAATTTTCATTCTTCCTTCATTGATATCTCCAATAGGTTTATGAGAAAGAAGACTATGACCTGGTGAAAAAGACATTTTTTCTGCCAAGTCAAATCTTTTATTCGTTGTAAATCTTTGTCTTGGAATTCTTATCTGGCCCAGTTTAATAAAAGGAGATTTATCCTCCTCCCACTCTATTGAAGCATCATTTATTGGTGTATATATGTCATTTATATAAAATTGTACCATAAAATCAAACACTGCTTCTTCCCTATATAAATGTTTTTGCATATTTTCTGTAAGATAGTTTTTTCCAAGTTTTTTAGGAAGCTTGCTTTTGTACATAGACCTTGGAACTATACTATATTTTACTATTTTATTACCAAACATATATGGTGTAGTACTGTAATATCTAATGTCTAAAGGACTTGTATCATGTTTCATATTTTTTATAATATCAGTTATTACTTTAATATTTTTATCTTTTATTAATTTTCCCATAAAAATTATTGGTGTAGATTTTGTTGTATAGTATAAAGCATCATACATTAATTTTAGGTTTCCTATAGGCATGGTTTTCATATTAACTAATAGAAAATCTTGAGTAAATTGTTCATCCTTTACACATTTATCTCCATAAACATTTAATAATTTTATTGAAAGTCCTCTAATATCCCTATATTTATCACTTCTTATTTTAGGATTTGAGTTAGATACTCTTATAAATGCTTTGTAATAATCTCTATTAAAGATTCCTTCTCTATACTGCAAGGGTAAATTTTTATCCACAATAAAATAACCTTTTAGAAGTCCTAAACATTTTGGATGAGCATCTCTTCTTGTTAAGCCCTTTACATAATCTTTGTCTAATTTTTCTTTTAATAAACATATTATTTTTGAACTTAATTCATCGTTGCTATATTTTCTCAATTATTTTGCTCCTTTACTAAAATTGTAAATAATACTTATTATTCCAATAATATAAAAGATTAATTACAAAAAAAGAAGGTATTTTACCTTCTTTTCTATTTAGCTATTGCAATATTATTAAATTTCGCTTCATTATTCAAATCACTACTATTTAGTTTTTTTGTATATATTATTATTCCAAATAAAGTTATAGCTTCTGTCACAGTCACAACAAACCATAAACTAGACCCACCAAATGCCACTGGTAAACTTATCACAAGAATGATATTTAATAAAAACCCTCTTATAACTGATATAAATATGGATGGTTTTTCTTTTCCCACAGATTGAAAATAGTTACAAAGCAATATATTAATATTCATAATACAAAAAGCACTTAAATAAGTTCTCAGTGCTGGTACTCCCATAGAAACAATATCTGTATTAGCTTTTACAAAAGCATATATTACTTCTTCTGTAAACATAAATACTACAACATATAGTAAACATCCTATTGAAATAGTAGTAAACATAGCATATTTTAAAACTGTTTTTACACGCTTGCTCTCATTTGCACCATAGTTAGTTGCTATTATAGGTTGACTAGCTTGAGCAACACCATTAAATAAGGCTGTTCCAACTATTACACAATTTGATATAATTCCATAAACTACGATTCCCATATCTCCTATATATTTTAAAATTTGAATATTAAATATAAATATTACAAATCCAGCAGCCACTTCCATTAAGAAACTAGATCCACCACAACTGATTATCCTTTTTATTCTTTTTACTGATGCTTCTTTTAAAGATAGTTTTATTCTATTTTTATTTGAAATAAAGTGAGTTAAAAGAACTATAACTGTTGTTAAACTTCCTATAACTGTTGCTAAAGCTGCCCCCATCATTCCCATGTCCATAGGAAATACAAAAATATAATCTAATACTATATTTAATCCTGCTCCTACAAGTACTGATATCATAGCCAATTTCGGAGCTTTTTTATTACGAATTATAGGTGATAAAAAATTAGTTGCTATAAATATAGGTGTAAATATTGTTATGCATCTTCCATATTGTAATACTAAATCAATACTATTTTCATTTGCTCCAAGGAAGTAAGAGATATTTTCTAAAAATATGTTTGTAAATATTGTAAATATTAGTCCTATTATTGCTACTGCCACCAAGCTAGAAATAAAATATTTATCTGATTCTTCTTTATTTCCCATTCCATCTTCCATTGAGATTAATATTCCTCCTCCCAGTCCAAACATAAGACCTATACCGTTGTATACGGCAAAAAAAGGTAAGAAAATATTTAGCGCAGAAATACCTTCTGCTCCAACACCTTGACCTATTATAAGAGTATCTGCCAATATATAAATTGCTGTAACAAGTGTGGAACATATCGATGGTATTAGATAGTGGTAAAAAACTTTTTTCTCATCATCTTTTAATAAATTTAATTTTTCCATTACAACCCCTCCTATTTTTATTAATAATAAAAAATTCGCTTCGCTCATGTCGCCAACGGCTTCGCCCGTTGCTCAAGTCACAAAGTTAAAAATTAAAAAAGCCAAATAAGCATGCTAAGTATACTTATTTGGCTTGTTGCTCATATTTTATTTTTTGAACCATTAAATTATCTTGCATTGCGATTATAAATTAAATATAATTCGCCACTTGTAATGGCTCTTTTAACAAAAACTATTCTAATATATTAAGTTAATAAAGTCAACCTGAATTTTCCTTGTATTCATTAGTTTCTTTTTTCTTTGCTTTACTAAGTCCAAAGGCTATTAAACCACATAAACCTAGTGGTCATTACTGAGCCTACCACTCCAAATACTGTAGTACCCATTGCATTTTCTCCATCGGATTTGAAGTCATAATTTGGTAAAAATGCTAATCTCTCTTGAACACCTCCTAGTGTCTCATTTACACTATTAGTCCTTTCAATTTCATCACTACCAGTTACATTTTGTACTGCCCACTCTAATCCATCTGGATTTGAAGATGCATAACGTAAATCCCCCTTTAGAAATTAAAAAGCCATGAAGTTATCCTTATTAAGAAATAACCTTCATGGCTTTAATTTCAATTCATATATATTTTTATTATGTATTATATTTTTCTAACCTTTTAGAGCTTTTATCTTTGCTGAAGTATTAAACCCTACAGCCAACGGTAAAAATGCTGACATTGGAATAAATATAAAACCTAAATCAACATTATTTATAATGGAAAAAATTATATATGCCATTATACTTACAAGAATTAATTTTAAAAATACAAATAAATCTCCTGCTAATAGAAATGCTTGCTCTTGCTTCTTTTTATCTTTTATATTACCTATTCCCCATAAAGATGGATTTAAATATATCATAGTAAAAACTATATATATTCCGTAAGATATAGCTAGTTTCCATAAGATACTTGTTTTTGAGCCCATACCACCTATTTTACCAGTAATTCCAAAAGATGTTGCTACCTCTTGTGGTATTTTCCCCCACATGACCGCCACATAAATTGATATTGCTATTAGTGTAAATATTGTAAGTCCTTCAATCATTCTTTGTTTTTGTGTGAAAGCCATCTTCATATTTTCATCCCCCTCAATTTTATTTAACATATAAGTATAATTTTACACTATATTATAAGTTTTAAAAAGGTGTTTTATTACAATATTACTTTTTTATATGTTGATTTTTTAAGATTTAACTAAAACTTATTTTTCATACTTACAAAATATATATAAGTTAATACTAAAATATTTTTATGGTTTGTAATACATAAAAAGCTAGATAGTCTTATTACTATCTAGCTGTATATATTAATTAATATTTCCACTATTCACAACAGGCTGAGCATCTTTGTTTCCACAAAGTACTACTAATAAATTACTTACCATTGCTGCTTTTTTCTCATCATCTAGTTTTACAATTTCATTTTCATTTAAAGAATTAAGAGCCATTTCTACCATTCCAACAGCACCTTCAACAATCTTTTTACGTGCAGCAATAATTGCCTCAGCTTGTTGACGTTGAAGCATGGCAGCTGCTATTTCTGGAGCATAAGCTAAATGAGTTATTCTAACTTCACACACTTCAAGACCTGCCACATGAACTCTCGACTGCAATTCTTCTTTTAATTTATCTGCAACTTCTTGAGAAGATCCTCTAAGTGTTTTTTCCTCTGATGCATCATTAACATCATAAGGATAAAGCCTTGCCACATTTCTAAGTGCTGTATCACATTGTATTGATAAATATGTTTTATAGTTATCCACATTAAATACTGCTTTTGTAGGATTTATAACTTTCCAAATTACTACTACTCCTATCATTATAGGATTTCCCATTTCATCATTTACTTTTTGTATTCCATTATTTAATGTTAGGGTTTTAAGAGATACTTTTTTTGTTGTAGACGGTATTGTAGCTTCAGACTTATTTTCATCTTCTTTCCCCTTAGCCATTCTCAGTGCTGCTGATTCATATGTTGGATTTATAGCACTACAAAATGGATTTACAAAATAAAAACCTTCTTTTGAAATTGTTCCATAATAATTACCAAACAGTACCAAAACTATTGCCTCATTAGGATTTAATATCTTTAATCCACAAAGCATAAAGATACCCGCTATTAAGCATATAATTCCTATTATTGTTGGAAATGCTATATCCTTAATTATAGTAAAGTAAATTGCCACTGGAAAAATCAACATTAAGATTAATCCAATAAGTAAACCTAGCCAACCACTCATAGGTTTAAGTTCTTTTTCATTAAATTTTATTCTTTCTTCTATCATAATTTTCCCTCCCTTAAAATAATACCATATCCTGCAATATTTTTTATTTTCATTATTCTTTTACAAAAAACAAATATGCTATTGTAAAAGCAATTTGCCAAAAGGTTAATACTATACCTGTGGCATACTGTTTTGATATAAACAATTCATATATCCATACAACTACAAATAAAATTGTAAATATAACATATAGAAATAAAATAAAATTATTGCTAGAAGATTTCTTTTTCCTTAATCTCAATCATATTGCCCCCTAAATACAAAGTGACTCAAAAATATATTGCAGGATATCATTAATTATATATTATACTATATTACTTACCATCGCAAATCCGCTTTAATATGATTAGGAACTAAAAATAAATTTAATGCTTCTTCTATACTCCTTGTTACTATATCACTATTCATAATTAGCTTACTGCAGGTACCTTCTCCTTCAATAACCGCGATAGAAAGTCTAGCTTCTTTGAACATATCTATATCATTAAAACCATTTCCAATTGCCCCAGTAACATCTCTGCCTAACTTTTTTATTAAATCGCCTTTATGCTTTCCTACACATCCTGTTGGCACTGTTATTACTTTTAAATTTACTTTTTCACATTCTTCTTGTGCAACTCCATATGTGTCTGCTGTAATAACATATATATTTATTATCTTTGACAATCGACTTAATTGATTTTTAATATTTTCTAAAATTCTTCCATCTACAGCTATTGTTCCATTAAAATCAAAAACTAGATTTTCCAATTCTAAACTTTCTCTTCCCGGTATATCAATCTTAATCATCACATCACTCCCAAATTTTGTATTTTACGTTCCCATATATTGAATGTATTCTTTGCTCAAAGCTTCTTTGGGAGAATTAAAGAATTCTTCTGACTTACCTATTTCAATAATTTCTCCATTATCCATAAAAATAATATTATCACCTATTCTTTTGGCTTGAGCTAGATTATGTGTAACTATTATTATAGTATATTTATACTTTAACTCCTTTAACATTTCTTCAATAAACATGGTATTTTTCACATCTAAAGCAGAACAAGGCTCATCTAATAATAATATTTTGGGCTTCACACTTAAACATCTTGCAATTGATAATCGTTGCTTTTGACCACCTGATAATTTTCCTGCAACCATATGAAGGTTATCTTTTACTTCATCATACAACTTAGTTTGTTTAAGTAATTCTATTTTTCTTTTTTCTATTTCTTTATTATCATAATTATTGTGATATTTTAAAGCATATGTAAGATTTTTTTCTATAGAAAAAGGAAAAATTGTAGGATTTTGAAAAACTAACCCAATTTGAGTTCTTAACGTTTGTAAGGGTATATTATTAAAATTTATTCCGTCAATAATAATATTTCCTTCTATTTTGCCTCCTTCTTCTTCAATAATTCTATTGAAAGACTTTAACAATGTGGACTTTCCACATCCTGATTGTCCTAGGATAACAGTTATTTGTTTTTCTTTTATATTAAAGTTTATATCATTTAATACTCTTTTTTTTCCAAAAAATACATTCAAATTTTCTACATTTAAAACATTTTTTTCCATGATGCACCTTCTCTCCATATTCCTATTAACCTACATAAACCATTTATTATAAGTAACAATACCATTAATACAAAAGCTGTTCCATAAGCATTCTCCAAAGATAATCCTTCATTAACTAAAATATATAAATGATATGGAAGAGCCATTACAGGTGAATTAATTTCACTTGGTAGACCAGAATATATAACTGCTCCCGTATACATAATAGGCGCTGTCGCTCCCATAGCATAAGCCATTCCTAGTGTTATACAGGTTAATATATTTATCATAATATTTGGAAGAATAATTTTAAATAAAGTATATGACTTAGATACTCCAAGACATAGTGAAGACTTCATTATGTCTTCTCCACCGTCCATTAATAATTTTATTATTCTTATGGATATGAACGGTATTATCATAACAGCAAGTGTTATTGAAGCGCATAATAATCCTCTTTCCATACCAAACTTACATATTAAAATTGTATAACCAACTAACCCCAATACAATAGATGGTACACCTGACAATCCATAAAGAAATGACAATGTTATATTTTTAAACTTAATGGAAGTACAGTAAAATACTAAATATATAGAAATTGAAATGCCTAAAAAACCTCCCATTATTCCTGATAATACCCCCATAAGTAGACTTCCAACAATTGCAGGAAAAATTCCTCCCTCCGTTCCAAGAGGTGATCCTTTGGGACTATTTAATATAAAATCAACAGATATTACATTAAAACCTTTACATAATATATAAATAAAAATGCCTAAAGTAATACTTATAACTAGCATCCCAGATATAAAAATCCATAACTTTAATAAGCAATCTCTTTTTTTCATAATTTACTCCATTCTGCTCTTAATTTTTAAGTATTTTGCTATGGCAAAAATTATTATAAGTAAAAATATTAAAACCACATTCGCTGCGTATAAGGCAGATGAATGTAAACTACCATACTGAACTGTTCCCATTTCTAATGCTGTCAATGAAGGTATAGTCTCCCCTCTAGAAAATAATCTAGGCATTATTGGAGAGTTTCCCATTACCATCATCACGGCCATCGTTTCTCCCATAGCTCTTCCAAATGACATCATTATAGCTGAATAAATACTGTTTTTTATTGATGGAAGTATAACAATTTTTATAGTATATTCTTTAGATACTCCCAAAGATAAAGACTCTATTTCAAATTTATTTTTAGCTTCATCTATGGATTCACTACAATTTGATATTATATATGGCAATAGCATAATTGCTAGCAATATTCCTGCAGCTAATACACATTCTCCTGATGTCATATTAAAAAATATTTCAAAATACTTCACTATTATTACCAAACCAATAAAGCCAAATATAACAGATGGAATACCCGCCAATAAATCTATGCATGCTAGTATAGTCTTTGAAACACTCTTTTTACTATAAAAGCTTAGGAAAATAGCACATCCTAGCCCTATTGGAAGAGCTATAAATACAGCTAAAAATGAAACATATAGTGTTGCTAAAATCATAGGCAACAAAGAATAGCTAGCTTCTGATTTTAAAGGATTCCATCCTCCCGAAATAATAAATCCATTAATACCGATTTCTTTAAAGAAAGGAATGCTTTCTATTGTTACACATGCAAATAAAGATACTACTATTAATAAAAACAATATGACGGTTAAAAACAAAACATATTTAATAAAACTGTCTTTTATATACTTCAATAAATCACCTTCTTAATTATTTATAGTTAATTTAATTGTAATAAATTTCAACTAAAAAAGAGCTTAAATACAAAATAATAAGCTCTTTTTAGAAAATATTTATATTTTTTATTTATTCATTGGAATAAATCCTAATTCTTCTACCATAGCTTGTCCTTCTGTCCCTAAAACATAGTCTATAAATGCTTTTTGTTCAGCAGTTGGGTCTCCACTACCTAATATTAATAAAGGTCTTTGTATTTTGTAATCACCACTTAATATATTTTTTGCATTAGCTTCTACACCATCAACTTTTAATTTAGATATTTTACCATCATTTTGGTTTGCAACACCATATGAAGCATATCCTATAGCGTATTCATTTTCTATTACTTTAGATACTAAAGCGCCCATAGAAGCGGCTTGTATAGCATCAGCTTTTACTTCTTTCTCTCCCATTATAGCTTTTTGGAATACTTCATGGGCTCCTCCACCAATGTCTCTTGTTACTACAACTATTTCTTTATCTGGTAAAGATGAATCTACATCTTTCCAAGTTTTATATTCTCCTGAAAATATTTTTGCAATCTCTTCTGATGTTAAATTATCTTTTACTTTTAATATAGGATTTTTAGGATTAACAGCTATCGTTAATGCGTCTATTCCTACTTGATACTCTTTTTCATTTTTTATTTTTTCTTTTTCTTCGTCTTTTACTTTTCTTGCAACCATACCAAAGTTTGCTGTCTTATCAATTACAGCTTGTACACCTTGACCTGAACCACCTGCTGATACGTATATTTCTATATTATCTTCTGAAAAGTCTTTATTTACCTTATTCCAAGTTCCATAAGACTCAATAAATTCTAATGATATTTTTGACATAACTGGAGCTAAAGTTGATGAACCTATAAACATTATTTGTGATTTATCCTTTGAATCTCTTTTATCTTTTTCTCCACTATTACAAGCAACTAATGATAACATCATAGCCATAGACATAAATATAGCCCAAAATTTCTTTTTCATTTCTAATCCCCCTATTTCGTTAAATTTCTACAAATTCATTTTATCACAAGTTTTATGGAAATATTTGTAATAAAAATCTTTTGTGTATTGAAACACTAAATATTATCTATGCTTTTATAGTTTTTATCTATAAATATATTTTTCTTTTTATTAATTATTTATGTGAATATCGCAATATCAGTATACTATAATATAATAAATATATAAAATAGCATACAAATTAAAAATTGGGAGGGATATATTATGAGTATAAGTAAAAGAATAGAAAAATTTAGACAAGAATATGTTTCCACTAAACCAGCTATAAGTACTGAAAGAGCTAAAATTTACACTGACTCATACAAAGAAACTGAAGGGGAACCCATGTGTATAAGAAGTGCAAAAGCTTATTTAGCGGTTTGTGAAAAACTTCCAATAACAATATTTCAAGATGAACTTGTGGTAGGTACTGCTGGTGAATTCAAAAGAACAGGTATACTTACTCCTGAGTTTTCATGGAGGTGGGTAGATAAAGAAATGGACAAATTCTCTACTAGAAGTCAAGATCCTTATAAAATGGATGATATTCAAATAGAATTTATGAGAAAAGAAATCTTTCCATATTGGGATGGTAAATCTCTTGAAGATAAGTTTTTAAAAAGGATTCCAAAAGACACTGCAAAAATATTAATTGATACGGGAATTATAGATAATGACTCAAAATGGCGCCAGGCTGTTGGTGAAGTTACTCCTGATTATGAAGATATATTATTTGCAAAAGGATATACAAAAATAAAAGAAGAAGCTTTAGAAAAAATTGAAACTTTAGATATAGCAATTCCTAAAAATATAGAAAAAGTAGATTTTTATAAGTCTTTAGTTATAACTTGTGATGGAATTATGACTTTAGCCAAAAGATATTCTGATTTAGCATTTGAAATAAGTAAAAATGAAAAAAATCAAACTAGAAAAGTAGAATTAATAAAAATAGGAGAAGTATGTAGAAAAGTTCCTGCTAATCCTCCTCAAAGTTTTTATGAAGCAATTCAATTTGTTTGGTTTGTTCAATTAGGTGCAATCATAACTGAAAATCCTTTAGCTTTAAATCCTGGACGATTTGATCAATATATGTATCCTTATTACGAAAATGATATAAAGTCAGGTCTTATTACTGAAGATGGTGCACTAGAATTAATAGAAGCTTTATGGTTAAAATTCTCTGAATGGGTTTGGACAATATCAAAAAATACATCTGGTTATTTTGCTGGATACAACCAATTCCAAAACTTAACTGTAGGCGGTAGAAAACGTGACGGCTCTGACGCAACTAATGATTTATCTTACCTTTGCTTAAAAGCAACTAAAGATATAAAAACTCATCAACCTGGTCTTAGTGTAAGAATTCATCCATGAGCTCCAGATGATTTTATAATAGCAGTTTGTGATTTAGTTGCTGATGGAAGTGGATTCCCTGCAATCCACTCTGATTCTTGTGGTTGCCAAATGTTGCTTCAAAATGGATATGGTCCACAAGATGCAAAAGACTGGAATAACTGTGGCTGTGTCGTACCTCATTTTAGAAAGACGGGTCAATGGACTTCTGCTGTAAACGTTAACTTCTCTGCTGCTTTAGAATATGCCATGAATCAAGGTTATTCTAGAATGACTGGAGAAAAAATGGGATTAGCTGAAAAAAAAATTACTTCTTTTACTTCTTTCGAAGAATTAATGAAAGCTTTCTATAAACAATTTGCTTACTTAATAAGACACTCTGTAATAGGAAGTACCATAGCGCAAACAGTTCATACTGAAGTTGTTCCAATACCATTTTTATCAATATGTGTCGATGGATGCTTTGAAAAAGGTTTGGATTTATCTAAAGGAGGAGCAAAATATAATGTAGGTCCTGTACTTACTGGAATAGGTCTAGGCCAAGTATCAAACTGTTTAGCTATAATAAAAAAATTAGTATTTGAAGACCAAGTTACTACTTTAGATAAAATAGATAAAGCGCTAAACGACAACTGGGAAGGCCATGATGAACTAAGAAAATTAACTGAAAATGTTCCTAAATACGGAAATGATAATGATTATGTAGACCAAATAGCTTTAGAAATATCAAACTTCTATTATCACGAAACAAGACAATACAAAGATATATTTGGTTCTCCATTTAACTCTGCTTTTATGGGAATATCAAATTATATTCCAACAGGTAGAATAATTGGAGCCACTCCAGATGGTAGAAAAGCTGGAGCTCCTCTTACAGAAGGAGTTTCCCCTTATGCAGGAACTGATACAGACACTCCTCTTGCTGCAATGAAGTCAGCTGCTAAGATAAATCATGATTTGCACTCTAGAGGTACACTGCTTAACTTAAGATTAAATCATGATTTGGTATCTACGCCCAGAGGTCAAAGAAACTTAGCTTCTATGATACAATCTTATTTTGCTCTTGGAGCTTTCCATGTTCAATTTAATACTGTATCAAATGAAATTTTGTTAAAAGCACAAGAAAACCCAGATGAATATAGAGATCTATTAGTTAGAGTTGCAGGATATTCTACTCAGTTTGTTAACTTATCAAGAGAAATGCAAGATGCAATTATAGCTAGAAATGCTCACTGTGAGTTTTAGTTGGTGATAAAATGACTACTATTGGAAAAGTTGTACGCATACAAAAATTTTCAGTTAATGATGGTGATGGAATAAGAACTACTGTATTTTTAGAAGGCTGCCCTCTAAAATGCAGATGGTGCTCTAATCCTAATTCATGGAGCGGAATTGTAAAACTAGGTCTTTCAAGAGAACATTGTATAGATTGTAAAAAATGCATAAATATTTGTCACAAAAATATTTCTTCTTTATTTAACAGAAATGAAATAAATAAAAAATGTGATTTATGTGGTGAATGTATTAAACACTGTCCTCAAAATGCCATAAGTCAAATGATTCATCTAATGACTGTTGACGATGTTATAAATTCCATTGAAAAAGACTTGATTTTCTTTTTAAATTCAAATGGCGGAATAACATTTTCTGGCGGGGAACCTACGTATCAACTTGAATTTTTAAGGAGGCTAGTTTATCATTTTTATAATAAAGGAATTCA
The DNA here is from genome assembly GCF_020748185.1 of Terrisporobacter petrolearius. Lineage (GTDB taxonomy): Bacteria > Bacillota > Clostridia > Peptostreptococcales > Peptostreptococcaceae > Terrisporobacter > Terrisporobacter petrolearius. The sequence continues at coordinate 43,471 of NZ_JAHZMO010000003.1, forward strand.
TACTGCCATAGAAACTTGCGGAGTTTTTGACTTCAAAAAATGCGAAGATATTTTCCAAAATCTAGATCATATCTTTGTTGATATAAAAAATATGGATAGCAATAAGCATAAGGAGTACACAGGTCTTGGCAATGAATTAATCCTTGAAAATATTATGAAAATGGCTAAAATAAACAAAAGTATGGTTATAAGAATTCCTGTTATTCCAGGATTTAATGATGATATTAAAAATATTACTTCCACATCTCAGTTTGTAAAAAAAAATATTAAATCACCTAAAATAGAACTTCTTCCTTATCATATGTTTGGCATAGATAAATATAAAAACTTAGGTTTAGATGATTATATTCATAAATATGAAGTTCCAAGTGATAAAACTATGAAAAAGTTAGAAGATGTTGTTAAGAACTGTGGCGTTGAAGTTATGAAATACTAATAGCCATAATAAATTATGGAGATGAATTTATGATGACACAAATCCCAAAAGTTGGGCAAAACTTAAGAAAAATACGAAATGATTTAGGACTAAGCTTAGATGAAGCATCTAAATTAACTGGTGTTAGTAAACCCATGTTAGGCCAAATTGAAAGAGGTGAATCTAGTCCTACAATATCTACTTTATGGAAAATTTCTTCTGGTCTTAAAGTTAACTTCACTTCTCTTTTAGACGATAACTCTAGAGAATTAATTCTTGTAAAAAAAGAAGATGTTGAAATGGTTCAAGAAGAAAATACTCATATGAGGCTTTTCCCTATATTCCCCTTTGATTCAAAAAGTAGAATGGATGTATTTATTATAGAATTAGATGTAAACTGCAAACATATATCTGCAATGCACAAAAATGTATTGGAAGAAATAGTCATGGTTACAGAAGGTTCCTTAGAACTTACTATTGAAGATAAGACTTTTATATTAGAAAAAGATTATTCATTAAAATTTGATGGTAGCTTAAATCACTCTTATAAAAATTGCGGTGATAAAAAAACAGTTTTTTATAATATAGAAATCTATAAATAATACTTATCATCAATTAGTGTATTTATTACTCGTTTATAGTATTTTAATTTTTCAAATGCATATATTTATTCATTTATGAAAATAATAAAATTGTTACATAAATAAACAAAGGAGTGTAATGAATGAAAAAATTTATTTGTACTGTTTGTGGATATATACATGAAGGAGATGCGCCTCCTGAAATTTGTCCAATTTGTAAAGTTGGAGCTGACAAGTTCATAGAATCAAAAGAAGAAATGGTATGGGCAGACGAGCATAGAATAGGTATAGCAAAAGATATAGACCCTGAAATAATTGAGGGTTTAAGAGCTAATTTTTTGGGTGAATGTACAGAAGTTGGAATGTATATTGCTATGAGTAGACAAGCTGATAGAGAAGGCTATCCTGAAGTTGCGGAAGCTTACAAAAGAATAGCTTGGGAAGAGGCTGAACATGCTTCTAAATTTGCTGAGATTTTAGGCGAAGTTGTTTACCCTAGTACTAAACAAAATCTATCTGCTAGAGTTGAAGCTGAGTTTGGTGCTTGTTCAGGCAAGAAAGAATTAGCTACAGCTGCTAAAAAAGCTAATCTAGATGCTATTCATGACACTGTTCATGAAATGTGTAAAGACGAAGCTCGACATGGTAGAGCTTTTAAAGGTTTATTAGATAGATATTTTTCTAAATAGGAGGTTTTGAAATGTCGAAAATTAATTGCAATGTAACTAATTGTTCTCATAATAAATCTAGTGTTTGTTATTCAAATATAGTTAATATTAAGGGTGGTAAAGCAAAAGATTCATGTAATACATGTTGTGGAAACTTCCTAGATGAAAGAGATTATTCTACTTTAACTAATAATACAAATTCTTCTGGTGAATGTGATGCTCTAGTTTGTACAGTCCAAACTTGTGTATACAATAGAAACTTAGCTTGCACTGCGGAAACTATTAATGTAGATGGAACAAATGTTAACATATATACTGAAACAAATTGTTCTACATTTAAGCATGTATAAATTATTTTCTAAAATTATATAAATAAAAAGTAGATAGTTTAACACTATCTACTTTTTATTTATTATACTTAAAATTTAAATATTACTACAAAGCTTATGTAGTAAATTGATTAAAGTATCTGATTCTTCTTTATTAAAATTTTTTATTACTTTTTCATACCATTTTTCTTGATATTCATTAATTAATTTAAAAATTGATATACCCTCATCTGTAAGGCATAAGTCAAAAAAACTATTATCATTTAATCTCTTAACTTTTACTACATAATTCAAATCTTCCAGCTTTTTTATATTTCTAGTAATAATAGCATTATTCACATTCAGCGACAGGGCTATATCTTTTGAATTGCAACTTTTATTATTTTCTATTATCATCATGCAACGCCACATATTAAGCGTTAATCTGTATTCACATAAGATTTTCATTGCTAAATACTCCACACAATTCTTTTATAAATACATCTAATTTATTCATAAAATCACGCCTTTAATATTTGATACTGTCAAGTATATCAATATTATTTGACATGGTAAAGTATTAGGTTGTTAAATCATTAGTTTCTATTTTATGTCTGTATCTCTTATTTCTATTTCTGTTCCCTCTGGAGCTTTTATTTTAAATAAACTTTCACCTTTTACTTTATATACTATTTCTCCATTTTTAACTTTAAAATCTGTATATCCTAAATTTTTTATTCTATTATATTCCTCTTCAACACTCTCTACTATAAATCCCATATGCACTGGTCCTGCATTTAAATTACTCCACTTGTTGAAGCTATCATTACTTTTAGGTGTTTGTAATTCTATCATAAAGTTTTGTAATTTTAGCCATGTGTTATAATCTCTTCCATGAAAATTCTTTGTTTCATTTATTACTTCAAATCCTAAAATATTTTTATAAAAGTTTAATGACTCTTTGTAGTTTTCTGTTTGAATACAAACATGATGTATCATCTTTATGCTCATAATCTTCTCCTCTTTCATTTAATATATTTTGAAATATTATATCTCTATTTTACACGATTATAAAAAATATAGTAACCAATATCATCCCTCGCCATAAAATGTAATACAAATATTTAATAATCATGTATTGGAGGTTAAAACATTGGATTATGTTGATATTTTATATAATGTTAATGAAATTATTGTTGATTTAGGACTTGAAAAATCTTATAAAGAATTTTCTTGTAATCTAAATAATTACTTATTAAATAAATATGGTGAATACTATCTAGGATTACAACTATACCAGAGCAATGAAAAACAAAATTATTTCTACGTTGTGGCCAGTTATGATAATGATTTTGGTTTGGATTGGATAATAAACGATATTCAAAAAGATATTTCTAACACTTATGATCATAAATGGGGTAGCACTGTAAAACGAATTTCTTTATTTTCATTTACTACAACTACTAGATTCCTTCCTCCCCTTTATTAAAGCATAAAAGGCTAATCTATTTTTAGATTAGCCTTTTTAATTTATTTTTCTACTTTAAATCTTTTTAATCTTAATGCATTTAATAAGACTGATGTTGAACTAAATGCCATAGCAAGAGCTGCTATTACTGGACTTAAAAGCGGACCACCAAATAAATATAAAATTCCAGCTGCTACTGGTATACCTATTATGTTATATCCAAATGCCCAGAATAAGTTTTCTTTTATATTCGTCATTGTACTTTTACTAAGTCTTATGGCAGTTGGTACATCTAACAAATCACTTCTCATTAAAACAATATCTGCCGATTCCATAGCCACGTCCGTACCACTTCCTATGGCTATTCCAATATCTGCTTGGGCTAAAGCTGGTGCATCATTTATTCCATCACCAACCATGGCAACAAATTTACCTTCTTGTTGAAGTTTTTTAACTTCACTAGATTTATCTTTTGGTAAAACTTCAGCTAAAACTCTATCTATTCCAACTTGAGAAGCAATTGCCTGAGCTGTCTTTATATTATCTCCAGTAATCATAGCCACTTCTATTCCCATGTCATGAAGCTTTTTAATAGCTTTTGCACTATTTTCTTTAACTATATCAGCAACAGCTATTATCCCACCTATTTTATTATTAATTGCAATGTACATAGGTGTCTTTCCTTCACTTGCAAGCTTGTCAGATCTTTCTTCTAAATCTTCAAGGTCTATATTTTTATCTTTCATTAATTTTTTATTTCCAAGTAGAATGTCACTTCCATTTATAACAACTTCAATACCATGACCTGGTATTGCCATGAATTTATCTAGTTTATAAAATTCAAGATTTTTCTCTTCACAATCTCTAACTATAGCTTCTCCTAGAGGATGTTCTGAAGATTTTTCTGCACTTGCTGCTACTTTTAATAATTCTTCTTCTGTAATATTTCCATGGGTTATTATATTTGTAACTACTGGTTTACCTTCAGTAATTGTACCTGTTTTATCAAATACTATCGTATTAATTTTATGAGTAGTTTCTAGAGCTTGACCACCTTTAATTAAAATACCATTTTCTGCTCCTTTACCTGTTCCAACCATTATAGCTGTAGGTGTTGCAAGACCTAGAGCACATGGACAAGCTATAACTAAAACTGCTATAAATACTGTTAGTGAAAATACTGCTCCTTTACCTGCTATAAACCAAGAAAATCCTGCAATTATAGCTATAACCACAACTACTGGAACAAAATAACCTGCAATTATATCAGCTAATTTTGCTATAGGTGCTTTTGAACCTTGAGCATCTTCTACTAATTTTATTATTTGAGATATTGCTGTATCACTACCTACTTTTTCAGCTTTAAATCTTATAATTCCATTTTTATTTATACTAGCTCCTACTACTGAACTACCAATATTTTTTTCTACTGGTATACTTTCACCTGTTAACATTGATTCATCTACAGAAGTATGTCCTTCTACAACAGTACCATCTACAGGTATCTTAGAGCCTGGTTTAACTACTATAATATCTCCAACTTCAACTTCTTCTATTGGTATTTCTATTTCTTTATCATTTTTAACTATTATCGCCGTTTTAGGGCTTAGCCCCATTAACTTTTTAATAGCTTCACCTGTTTTTCCTTTAGCACGAGTTTCAAAATATTTTCCAAGTAATACAAGAGTAATTATTACACCTGCACTTTCAAAATACATATGATGCACAGCCATTTTGTCACCACTATATACTAAATATAGTGAGTATAAACTATATATAAGCGCTGCACTTGATCCTATAGTTATTAATGAATCCATAGTTGGCGCTTTGGCTATCATGGATTTAACTCCTTTAGAGAAAAACTTATTTCCTGCTATAACTATTGGTATAGTTAAAAATAATTGAGTAAGTGCAAAGTTTAAGGGATTTACATTAGGATCTATTATTTGTGGTAGTGGTAAGGGTCCAATTGGTGCTGGTATCATGGGACCCATTGCTATATAAAATAATGGAACTGCAAATATAGCTGATATTAGAAATTTATTAAACAAAGTTTTCATTTCTTTTTCTTTTCTTAATTTATCATCATCAACTGTTACTTTTTTTCCCATTTCTAAAACTTTAAATCCAGCTTTTTCAATAATATCTTTTATTTCATATAATTTCACTTTGCTTGGTATATAATTTATTGTTGCTTTTTCTGTTGCTAAATTAACTTGAACATTTTTTACCCCATCTAGTTTTTTAACTGCTCTTTCCACAGCTTTTACACAAGATGCACATGTCATTCCACCTATTGGTATTATTACTTCTTTATTTTTTTCTTCTTTTACTACTGTAAAGCCAACTTTCTCTATGGCATTTTTTATATCTTCATTTTTTACTTTTTCTTTATCATAAGATATGCTCAATTTTTCTGTTGCCATATTAACACTAGCTTCAACGCTTGAGTCTAATTTTTTCACTGCTCTTTCTACAGCTTTTGCACAAGATGCACATGTCATTCCACTTATTTTTATATCATCAACATTTATTTTATTATCCATGATTTTTCTCCTTTCATAAGTCATTTTTAGTATTATTATCTTGCTACAATAACATGCTATAATAACTTTATGAATATTTTATGAAGATAAAAATTTTTAAGAAGGAAGAGTAATTATAAACTCACTACCTTCATTTACTTTGCTTCTAACTTCTATTTTTCCTTTATGTAAATCAATTATAGATTTGCATATGGTAAGTCCTATTCCTGTTCCACCTGTATTTCTACATCTAGATTTGTCTACTCTATAAAATCTTTCAAATATATAATCCAAACTTTCCTCTGGTATTCCTATGCCATTGTCTTTTACAATTATTTTAATAAAGTCATCTTCTTTATATAATTTAATAATAATTTCCCCTTCTATTTTACAATTACAATTAGTATATCTTATAGCATTGGATATTAAATTAACTATAACTTGAGTTATTTTTTCTTTATCTACTCTTGCTGTAATTTCTTCCAATTCATACTCTATTTCTATATTATTTTCAAATGCAAAACTTTGATTATTATATATAATGTTTTTAATTAATTGTTTTAAATCAACTTCACTTATCTCTAGCTTGGTTTTTTCACTGTCATATTTAGTAAGATTTTTCAATTGATTTACTAAATGATTAAGCCTAATTACTTCTTCATTTACACTGTTTAATCTTTCTTGTGATGGTTCCCATATTCCATCAATCATTGCCTCTAAATGTGTTTGTATACTTGTTAGAGGAGTTTTAAGTTCATGGGAAATATCTGACGTTAATTTTTTTCTAATATCCTCCATTTTATATAATTCTCTCGATAGCTCATTAATAGAATTTATTAAATCATCTATTTCCACAATAGAACTTTCATATTCTAATGTTTGATCATATCCTCCTCTTTTTATAAAATCTGTCATTTTTGACACAACAATTATAGGTTTTGAAATTTTTTGAGATAAAAAAATAGAAATTGATATTGAAACTATAATCATAAGCAAAGATATTCCTATAATTAAGTTAGTAATATCTTGTAAAAATAATTTTCTATTTTTAGCTAAAGATTGTTTAGATAATTCCACCATATTTGAAGAATAATATATAATTTTCTTTTCCACTGATAAGTTAATACTTATAGCCATTATTAGGATGATTCCTATCATTACCATAGCTAAATAAAATATTAACTTCTTATTAAGGTTTAGTTTTTTCTTGTTAAATTCCAAATTTATACCCCACTCCATAAACTGTTTGTATTATTTTTGGCTTTTTAGTATCTTCTTCTATTTTTTGTCTTAAGTTTTTAATATGCGCATCTATGATTCTATCAAACTTTTCATAATAATTATCTGTTACTAGCTCTAATAATTCTTCCCTCGTAAAAATTTTCTTTTGATTATTTACAAATAATAATAATAACTTATATTCTGTATTTGTCAGATTTACATCCTTATCTCTTATTTTGACTTCATGAGATAATGTATTAATTTCTATTTCATCATTAACTTTTATAATTTCTTCTTTTTTTATTTTTCTAAGTGCTGCCTTGGCCCTCAAAACTAGTTCCTTCACATTAAATGGCTTACAAACATAATCATCACATCCCAAGTTAAATCCATCTATTTTATCTTCATCTTCAGTTTTTGCCGTTAACATTATTATATGTACTAAAGATGTTTCTCTTATTTTCTCACAAATTTCTTCACCACTTATATCTGGTAACATTCTATCTAAAATTATTAAATCTAATTCATTATTATTAAATAAGTTTAATGCTTCATTACCATCATAGGCTACTATGGTATTATAACCTTCTTTATCTAGGTAAGCCTTTACAACTTCTGTTATTTTTTTTTCATCATCAACTAATAATATATTAAACATAAATCCTCCTAAAATTTCCTTATAATTTTACAATATCATATAATTATATATTTTTTATGAATTTTTAACTTAAGTATTACTATTCTTCATTATTTTTTCATAATTATAGAATATAATATACATAATATAAACTTATTTTAAAATTGAGGTAATATTATGAGTAAAATTACTAAATTCTTTCATGTCTATGGAATGAAATGTCACTCTTGCGAAGTGGCAGTTGAGAAAGAAATTAATAAACTACAAGGCATTGTAAATATAGACGCTGACCATGATAACTCTATGGTCATAGTCACTTATGAAAATGAATTATGTAATGATGATAAAATCAAATTAGCTATTAAAAATTCTGGCTTTTCCTCAAGTAATAATATGTTAATAAAAGTTTTAGCTTTAAGTATTGTGATAATATCTATGTTTTTCCTTGGAAATAATCCTTTAACAGGATCAAATACTTCTTTCACAAGTGTTGAAACTTCTTTTATGATGTTATTTGTACTTGGTTTTTTTACATCATTTCATTGTGTTGGAATGTGTGGAGGTATTTTACTTACACAAACCATAAATAAAGACGAAAATATAAATGATAAAAAATCATCTTTTAAAATTGCTTTACTTTACAATAGTGGACGCATAATCTCTTATACTATTATCGGAGGAATTGTTGGTGCTCTTGGTTCAATTTTTTCTGCCACTATTCAAATTCAAAACTTTATAAAAATAATTGCTGGTGTTTTTATGATAATTTCTGGACTTCATATGATTGGAATTAAAATATTAAATAATATTAAGGTTCCCATATTTTTCAAAAAAAGTACTTGTGTAAATAATCATAAAAATCCATTTATAGTAGGTTATTTAAGTGGATTTTTGCCATGTGGTCCCCTACAAACAATGCAACTCTATGCTTTAGCTAGTGGTAGCTTTGTTATGGGCGTTTCGTCTATGTTTGTATTTTCATTAGGAACACTTCCTATTATGTTATCATTTGCTTATGTCTCATCTAGAATGTGTAAATCATTCAACGAAAGAATATACAAATATGCAGGAATTTTAATTGTTATACTTGGTATTCTTATGATGAACCCCAGACTACATTTTATATAAAAAAATAAACCGATAAAATTTAATACAATATTATCGGTTTATTTGCTTATTTAAATTTTTTTTTCAATAATTATAGTTAAATCTGAAATTATTATTTGATTCAAAACCGTTAAATTAAATCCAAATTCCTTTAAAGAAATATTAATTTTATAAGGTAAGTTTTCTTGCACAATCTGTAGTTTAGTACCTTGAATTGTGTTGCTTATTTCGCCACTCTCTCCATCATCAATACTTGGTACAATTATTGTATTATCTATTGAAAACAATTGTTCATTATTTCCATCTATCTTAAAACCGACTCTAAATACATCTCCTTCTTTTGCGTTTTCATTAAACTTAAAACTATATTTTAAAGAAACATATATAGAATAAATACCTAATTCATTTATTGTTAAAGTATCATTAGGTCTTTGAATAACACTTGATTCAATTTTATAAGATGATGTATTTATTTCAAGAGGTACTGCTGTAAGATGTAAATTTTGATTATCAGTTATTATTTGTAATAATTTTGGATCATTAATCTGTACTATACATATATCCTTTGGTTGCAAATAGCAACAATTATTATTGTTATAAGATAGTTTATCACATTTGCATATGCATATCTTTTCACAGCCACAAGGACAAGTTTTTTTACATTTTTTGCACTCCTCACAACTATTATTTTTTGAGTCATCTTTCATAGTCATTTTATTATCTCCTCCCATATTTTAATTGCTACCTTATTTAATATACCTCTTCAATATTTTATTCTTTATACGTACCTTTAGTGACATTATTTGATACATTTTTAATTATTGTATTTTAAAATATATTTATTTACACCTTTAAAATTGAAGTTTTCCCTTAATAAAGCCATTGTATTAAATGGATAAATTGGTACAACATATTTTAAACTATCTATGTTCGATTATCCTCTTCACATTGCAACATCAAATTCATTGACTATAAAATCTTCACAATTCATAAAGAGAACTAAAGTAAAATCTATTACACTATCTTAAATTTTTAGGATATCTTTCACTGTTTATTAAAAAAATTTATACTATGTATTTTATTGTAAAATAATGTATAATTTTTATTAAGATTAAAATTGCCAAAATAGGGTTTAAAAGGAGTAATATATGTATAAATTAATAATTTTTGATATTGATGGCACATTATTAGATACAGAATCTGCTGTACTAAAAGGATTACAAAAATGTTTAAATGAACATCATAATATAAAAGTAAGCTTAAAAGATTTAGAATTTGCTATTGGTATGACGGGAGATGAAGTCTTTTCAAATTTTGGTATTAGTGATAATGGATTTAGTTATAGTAAGTGGATTAAGTATGTGGATGATTATAAAGAAGAGATAAAATTATTTGATGAAATTGAAGATACTTTAGAATACTTAAGAAAAAATAACGTTATTCTTGCTATTGCCACTTCTAAAACTAGATTTGAATATGATACAACAGTTAAACACTTCAATATTAACCATTATTTTGATTATGTAGTTTGTATAGATGAAGTTGAACATCCAAAACCAAGTGCAGATCCACTTTTAAAAATTCTTCAACAGTCAAAAATTCCAGCTGAAGAAGCATTATTTATAGGTGATACTTATTTTGATATAGAGTGTGCTAGAAATGCACAAATGGATTTTGGTTTAGCATTATGGGGAGCTCATGAAAAATGTAAATCTATGTGTGATATTCATTTTTCAACTCCAAAGGAATTATGCAAAACTAATATATTAGATTCTGTAAATGTTTAAATTATAAATTTACAGTAATTAAAAAGCTGGACATATAATAAATATGTCCAGCTTTTTTAATTAGTTTTTTATATACTAATTGATTATTTGTATCTTTTTTCTACAAAGTTTATTATCATCCTTGTTGCCTCATCTATTCCCATAAAGCTAGTATCTAAACATAAATGATAGTTCTTTGCATCTCCCCAGTAAGAGTCTGTATAGTATTTATAATAAGATGCTCTTTCTTTATCTATTTTTTTTACAACAGAAGCACTTATCTCTTTCTTTACATTATGTTCAATTATAGCTCTTTTTCTCCTAAACTCAAATTCTCCATGAATGAATATATTAAATACATTATCAAACTCTTTTAATGCATAATTTGATGCTCTTCCTACAAATATGCAAGATTTTTCACTGGCAAGTTTTTGTATCAAATTAAATTGTTTTAAAAATAATTGGTGATTAATAGGTAAATTATTTGAGCCGTAGTCATATCCGAAGTAACTCAAAACTTTTAATGGCTTTTCATCATATTTCTCAAAGTATTCCTTACAGTATCCACTTTCTTTTGCAACCATAGTTAGCAATTCTTTATCATAGCATGGTATATCAAAGTACGCAGCTAATCTTCTTCCTATTTCTCCACCACCACTGCCATATTCTCTGCCAATAGTAATTACAAACTTATCTTTCATAAGTATCCCCCATTTTAAAATAAATGTTAAAGTAATAAATAATATCTTCTATATAACATCTAGTATAGATGATAAATTATTTACTATCTTAATATTATTATATTCTTTAAAGTCATTTTGTGATGTAGTTCCAGTAGTAACTCCAACAAAATCTATTTGTCCATTTTCTGCTGCCTTAGCATCTATATAACTATCTCCAACATATAACACATCTTCTCTTTTACAATTAAAGTAATCTAATGCTTTCATTAATCCTTCTGGATTTGGTTTATGAGTTGTTACATTTTCATAACCTATTATATAATCAACATATTTTCTACAATTTAAGTGTTCTAATATTTTATCTATTCTGGCTCCCATTCTACTAGATACTATTCCCACCTTTATTCCATTTTTCTTAAGGGTTTGTAGGGTTTCAACAGTATCTTCAAATAAAACAGTATTTTGAATTGTAATCTCATCTGATTTAACTCTATAAATTGATACAAGTTCTTGAACCTTTTCTTCATCCTTTATTCCTGTAAGTTGTGGAAAGGCATTATCCAATGTCATACCTATGGTTTTAATAGCTTTTTCTCTATCAAAGCCATCTATATTCATTGTTTCAAAAGTATGCCTAAAGCATTCTACTATGGGCTTGGTTGTATCTGCTAAAGTGTAATCAAAGTCAAATAAGCATAATTTATATTTCATATTTGTCCCCCTAAATTTGTCATTTATTATTAATAATATCATAAATTCAAATTTATTTCTTAACATAATTAAAGAGGGCTTATACCCTCTTAATGATTTTAATGCTCCTTCCAATAGTTATCCCTCTTGGCACAATAATATTTATACATCTTTTCATCTCCTAATTCTTCATAGCAATATGCAATATCAAAAAAGAAAAATGGATTATCTCCATATAATTTTGTAATTTTCTTTAAAGTCCCAATTGCATCCTCGTACTTTTTAGCTTCTATCTGACTTTGCGACTTAAGATATTGTATATATTGATCCTCCTTAATTTCCTCTTCCATATCTTCGGCTATTTCAAAATATTTTATTGCTTTCTCATGTTCATTCATTTCTGCTAATATATCAGCTTTTAATAAGTAATTATCTGGAAATATCGGTATAAAATCAATAAGCTCATTTGATATTAATAAAGCCTTTTTGTAATTTTTTTTCTTTTTATATTCTTCACACATAGTATATAAAACATCATACTTATCTTCTAAATAATCAAAATCTTTTATGGCTGAAATCATTTCAAAAGCTTTGTCTAATCTATCTATTCTTCTTTGTGCAAGGAATAAAACTGAATCATCTATACTTAATTCATCATAATATTTTTTCATCAAATTGAAATAAGATTCCTTGACTTCCTCTTCACAAAAATCTTCTTTTACATTAAGCTCTCTAAAAATATTTTTCATCTTGACCTCCCCTGCGTAGCAACTAATTTTCTTATTTTAATTATAGTACTTAATTACTAATTACAATCCATAGATTACAAATATTTTTATCTACTAAATATATTTATAAAACTATGGACTAATATACAAGAGTATGTGTTTTTTATTCTATATCTAAAAAATCCTATAAAGAATCCATAGCTTAACATTAGTGAGCATTTAATTATAATCATTAATGCCATATGATTAAATCCACTTGTCATAATAATTGTATCTATATAACCAATATGATAAATAGAGAATAGAACTGTAGTCAAAAAATAGACTTTTACTTCATCCTCATTTTCTTGTTTCAAAACATTCCATATGTAAGATTTAAATAGAAGTTCTTCATATATAGGTGTCATTATAGCAGTATAAAATAAGGGTATAATACTTTCTATTGATGTTTTTGTCAAAAAAGAAGGAGATGTAAAAATTAAAAGTAATACAGCCCCAGTAACAATAACATAATAAATTTTTGATTCTTTATTTTTCATATAAGAAAAAATATCTAAAGGAACTTTTTCTTTTTTAGATTTATATATTACAAATAACGTAAGTAAAAACATTATAATCATAGATATTAATACATCATTAAATTTGTTATAAGATAAAAATAAAAATGCACTTTGCTTTAGTGCTATTCTACTTACCTGTAATACAATTAGTAAAGCTACAATCTTTATCATTTTGTAAGAATTTTCATTATTATTTAACTCACTACTATTATTCATTTTGTACTCCTTTGCATTAATATAAATAATCACTCACTTTAAGTTTATTATTGTTTTAAATAATAATTACATATATTCTTATGTTTTAATTAAATTGTGTTTATTTTTAGTAAAACAATGTATAAAATTATATATTAAAGGAGGATAGATTTGATGAAAAAATTATTTCTTAATATATTAACATTCATATGTATAGTAGTAATTTATATATCGGGTTATAAGATTTATACTACTTTAAAAGATTATAAAAAAGCTGATGATGTTTATTCTCAACTTAGAAATGCAAAAGAGAATTCAAAAGATATGATTGAAGTTAAAAAGAATTTATCATACATAAATTCAGATTATAAACTTTGGATTAGTGTGGAGGGTACAAATATTGATTATCCTGTTGTCCAAGGAAGTGACAATGATTTTTATCTAAACCATGATTTTAATAAAAATTACTTACCTGCAGGATCTATATTTTTAGACTATAGAAATACTCTTGAAAAAGATTCTAACTCTGTTATTTATGGCCATCATATGAAAAATTCAACTATGTTTGGTCAAATGGAGAAATTTAAAGATGAAGATTTTTTTAAAAATAATAAAATAATCACTCTTAAAACAGACAATACTACATATATCTATGAAATATTTGCTATAGGCGTATATGATGCTGATTTTGGATATAATAAAGTGAATTTTAATAATAAAGAAGATTTTAATAATTTTATAAGTAAGATCTTAAGTAAGTCTATGTATAGCAGGAATATTGTGACTTCAAAAGATCAAATATTAACTTTATCAACATGTAGTTATGAGTATGACAATGCTAGAATAGCTATTTTTGGTGTAAAAAAGTAATTCTATAATTAAAGAGTTATAAAAAATGCTATAACTCTTTAATTATAGTAATATTATAATTTAAGTTCTAAATTAGCTATATTAAGAACTTCTTCTCTAAAAGTATCTAGGCTTATTCTATCTATGAAATCTCCTAATTTTTCACCTGGTTTTGCTGTGTCTTTATAGTAAAAAAGTATAGTTTTTACTAAATTGAAGGCATCCTTTTCTAACAATCCTTTAGTAAGTATATCTGCACTTCTTGGATAATACCCTGCACTACCACCAACGGTAATAAAAAAAGTACTATCTAAATCAGCAATTACTCCTATATCTTTAGAGTATACACTTGTACATGCGTTTTTGCATCCTGCTACACCTATTTTCGTTCTGCACGGAAGTTCCATTCCATGAAATTTCTTGCTAATTTTCATACCTATTCCAATAGTTGGATATTTTGAACGCTTACAATAGTTTGCTGGACACATTTCCACATTTTTAAGTGAATTTTGTACTTTTACAGCTGGCTCCATTCCTAATTCTTCCCATATTTCAGGTAAATCTTCTTGTTTTAAATTTGTAATTAAAATTCTTTGGCCAGAAGTTATTTTTAAAACACCTTTGTATTTTTTAGCCACTTCTCCTATTTTTATTAAATTATCTGGAAGAATAAATCCACCTGGAATATGTGGTGTTATGGCATAAGTTCGTTTTCCATCTTTTATCTTTTGCAAATTTCCATATACACTCATTTACATATATCTCTCCTTTGTTTAAGTTAATTAATATTTTTAGTATACAACAATATAATTTATTTTATCTACTTTTTATTTAACTTCAATATAATAACTTACTTCAAAACTATCTCCAATATTTAACTTATTAATATATTTTTTATTTTTATATATATCGTTAGAATCAATACCATCTGCTATTCCATACCAAGGTTCTATTGAAATAAATGGTGCTGTACTATTTTTACCTTTATAATATGGCGTCCATATTCCAACTAATGGGAAACCTTCAAAGTTCACATTAATATAGAATTCTTCTTTTGTAGACTTTAATGAAATTTCATCTATATTAGTATAAATTATTGCATCATTTTCAAATAAACCAGGGTTTAATTTCAGTTTAGATAAAGAGTTAATTTCATCTATTTCGCTATAATAAGGACCTTCTAAATTAATTTTTTGTACATTTTTTCTGCACTTAAATTCAATATAGTACTCCCTTAAGTTTTCTGGTGAGGAAATATTAAATGCTGGATGTCCTCCTATAGAAAAATATATATCTTTTGAATCAATATTTTGTACATTCCAAGTAATCTTAACTTTTTCCTCTACTATTGTATATGAGATGAAGAGATTAAAATTATATGGGTATATTTTTATTGTTTTTTCATTAGATGTTAACTTGTAGGTTATAGTATTTTCATCATTATTGATTAAATCAAAATCCATATCTCTAGCAAATCCATGTTGATTTATATTATATATTTCACCTTCTATTAAAGTTTTATCCTCCTTTAATTTACCTACAATAGGAAATAGTATTGGAGACTGTCTCCTCCAATATTTTTTATCTCCATTCCATAGAATTTCTTTCTTATATTTCTTAGAATATATCCTCGTTAATTCTGCTCCACTACTTTTAGTTTCTATTATTAAATTATTATTTTCTAAAATCTGCATATATCCTCCAAATTTATAATTTTCCAATATGTAAAAAGCTATCTTATACAAGATAGCTTTTTTCTATTATTTAAGTTAGTTATTTACTAAAAGTTTTTTCTACATATGCTTTTATTTCTTCTGCAGTTCCAAGAGATAATACTTCCTCTGAGAACTTTTTCATGTCTTCAAAGCTTAATGAATTTATTAATTTTCTAGCAGGTAATATTGATATTGGACTCATTGAAAATTCATCTAACCCAAATCCAAGTAATATTGGTATCATTAATTGATCTCCTGCAGACTCTCCACACATTCCAGCCCATTTGCCTTCTTTGTGTGCATTATCTATAACCATTTTTATAAGTCTAAGTACAGCCGGATTAAATTGATTGTACAAGTAACTTATTTTTTGGTTCATTCTATCAACAGCACAAGTATATTGTATTAAGTCATTAGTTCCTATTGAGAAGAAATCAACATGCTTAGCAAGTACATCTGATATTACTGCAGCAGATGGAACTTCTATCATCATACCAACTTCTACTTCTTCAGAATAAGCTATTCCTTCAGTTTTTAACTGTGCTTTAACTTCTTCACAAACTTCTTTAGCTTGTAATAGTTCTTCTAATGATGATATCATTGGGAACATTATTCTTAATTTTCCATGCACACTTGCTCTATATAAAGCTCTAAGTTGAGTTACAAATATTTCTTTTCTATCTAGACAAAGTCTTATGGCTCTATATCCTAAAAATGGATTCATTTCTTCGTCCATTGGAAGGTAGTCTAATTTCTTATCTCCACCTATATCTAATGTTCTTATAACTATTGGTTTTCCTGCCATTCCTTCAAGTACTGCTTTGTAAGCATTGTATTGCTCTTCTTCACTTGGGAAATCACTTCTGTCCATATATAAGAATTCTGTTCTATAAAGTCCTACACCTTCAGCATCATTTTTTATAAGACCTTCTACGTCACCTGGAGTGCCTATGTTACCAGCAAGTTCCACATGTCTTCCATCAGTAGTTATTGAAGCCTTACCTTTTAATAAGTCTAATGCTTTTTTATATTCTTCGAAATCAGTTTTTAATTTTGTATATTTAGCTATAGTTTCTTCATCTGGATTTATTATTACTTCACCAGTGTCTCCATTAAATGCTACAAAATCACCATCTTTTATTTCTTTAGTAGCGTGACTTAAACCAACTATAGCTGCTATTTCTAAAGTTCTAGACATTATAGCAGTATGAGAAGTTCTTCCGCCTATATCTGTTAAGAATCCTAAAACTTTTTTCTTATCCATTGTTGCTGTATCAGATGGTGTTAAATCATGAGCAACTAATACTACTTCATCAGCTAAGTCAGCTAAGTCTACAACTTTTACACCTAATATATGTCTAAGAACTCTATTTGTTACATCCTTTATATCAGCAGCTCTTTCTCTCATATATTCATTGTCCATAGATTCAAACATACCTATGAACATTTCTTTTATTTCATTTAATGCAAAGTCTGCATTAACTTTTTCATCATTTATTTTACTAACAGCAGATTCAACTAATTCTGGATCTTCTAACACTAATAAATGTGCTTCAAATATTTCAGCCTCATGCTCACCAAATTCTGATAAAGCCTTTTCCTTTACTTTTGTTAGTTCTTCTTTTGAAACTTCAACAGCAGTTCTTAATTTCCCTACCTCTGCTTCACAATCAGTTATTGTTTTTCTTTCTATTACTAACTGCGTATCTTCAACTACTAATGCCTTCCCCAAAACAATACCTGGAGATGCTCCTATACCCTTTAACATGTTGCTGTTCCTCCTAAAGATATTATTACATTAAAACCTGGGCAATTTATACCCAGGTTTATATTGGATTATTCGCCAAATCCAGATTCTACTAATTCAACTAATGCATTAACTGCTGCTTCTTCATCTGCACCAGCTGCACATATAGTTACTTCTTCACCTTTTCCAAGTCCTAAACTCATTATTCCCATTATTGATTTAGCGTTTACTACTTTACCTTTGCATTTTACTTCAACTGTTGAAGTGAATTCTGATGCTTTTTTTACAAACATACCAGCTGGTCTTGCATGTAAACCTGTTTCGTTTTTGATTACTACTGTCTTTTCCATTTTACAACCTCCAGGCAAATTAAAAAATTTAATTAAATAATTAGCTTATTTTTGTTTATTAAAATCATAAATAATCAAATTAGTGATTATTTTCGCTAATTTACTATTTGAGTGAGTAACAAGTAACTTGTCATCATTCATTTGTTTATTACAAATTTGGATGACTTTATTAAAATCATAAAGTTCAACCCTATTTATATTATTTTCCTCAAGCTTTCTTTCATATATACTGTAAAAAATATCTTTGTAAGAAGAGTTTTTGTCAATATCTAAAACTTCTATGATTTTAGGTATAACACTTTCCATTAGTGTTCTACGATTTATATCCTTTTTTATATTTAATAAATAGCATAAATCATTTATAGTATCCTTACTCAAATCACATATTTTATTAAAACAATAATCCTCATTATATTTACAGTCAAGATTGAAGAAATAATTAACGCCATCATATCTTTTATAAGCTTTCATAGTATCGAGATATCCAAGCTTTATATTTGATTCAATATGATCCTTATCTTTATTAAGTGACCCTCCCAAATTTTGAGATGGTACTATAACTTTTAAGTTCAAATCTTGATATCTGTTTATTATCATTTTACCAAGGAAATCGTCCACTAATCTAATTACTACTATATCATCATATCCTTTTTGTGCCAACATATTAATTGGTATATTGTCTGAAAACATTCCATCTAGATAAAGTTTATCATCTAGCTTGTCCAACTGGAATATTGGTAGTGACGAACTGGCTATTAAGTAATCTATCAATCTTCCTTCTGGTATATCTTCTGTATATAGAAGTTTTGGAAATATCTTTCCATCCCAATATGCTGTTGTTATACCAAAATCAATTTTAGATTTTCTTATTTTCACTTCATCAATTTTTTCTTCTAGTAATTTTCTAAGCGGGCTTATATCTATTCCCTGATTTTTTCTAGCTTTATTCATTAGTTCGACTACATCATGAAAGCTTTTTACCTTCATTTCAAGATTTTTATATCTTTCATATGTATCTTCATCTATATTCATAAAGCTTTTATAATCATAATTCACCCAAATATCTTCCATAGCATCAAAATCTCCCTGAACAATAAGTGCTCCATTTAATGCTCCTATGGAAGTTCCTGCTATACCAGTAAATTGTATTCCTAAATCTGTTAAGGCTCTATAAGCTCCTATTTGATAAGCGCCTTTTGTTCCCCCACCTTCTAATACAAGACCTTTTTTCATTTTATCACCTAACTTTTCATGGAGAATATATATAATGTAATACATTCTCCATATTTTTTACATGTTATTTTATAGCCCCTTTAGTGCTTACAATCTTTACTGACTTTAAAAATAATTTCTTTTCAATCGGTTTTAGTGATAAGTTGCTCATTATATAATTTGCTTCATCAACAAGATAAATTTTCTTATATCCTGTTTTTAAGAAAGCCATACATACTGTCCTGATATCATCTTCATTCTCACATTCGAAAAAAGATGGAGAAACTACTAGTTTATACGATGATGATTTTTTATTTTTCATAGTTTGCTTATAAGTATTTAAAAAATCATTTGATTCTCTTTTACTTATAAAACCACTTACATCAATATAAACTTTCTTTTCTTCTTCATTTATATTCATATTTATCACTTATCTCACCCCCAAATAATTCATTATTTTATTATATGAATTATTTAGAGTAAACTTGCTATAAGTTAAGTGATTTATTAATTAATTCATTAACTTTATTTTGCAGGAAATGGCTTTCATTTTCAAGGTAATTAATTTCCTTATTAATGGTATTTTTTTTACCTTGCAACTTTGTATTTCTTTTAATTAATTCAATTTCTTTTTTTATTGAAATTATTTTTTTACTAAGAGCCTCTATTTTGCTATAATTATCATCTTTAAATATTTTTAATTTCATTACTTTATTTGGATAATAATCATATATTTTGTTCCCCATACCTTTTGCTATCATTTTAAAATATCTATCATAGATTTCACTGTTTAATATTCCCACTATATATTCATAAGAAAATACGTTTTTATATTCTTCTTTAATATAAAATGAATATACGTCTGCACTACTAAAATTATCATTATAATCTATGGCAAACTTGTTGTTAGAGCTCTTGTATGGATACATGATTTTTTTTCTTTCAAATAAACTTTTTTCCCTTCCCCATTGAAGTTCATACCATTTTCTAACTTTCTTAATACATTCCCTTCTATCCTCCAATTTTCCCCTATAGGGTTTCAAACAATTTTCTTCTATATAAGGATAGTCTTGAATTTCCCTAATATCATTTGTATAAATTAACTTTTGATTACTTTCTTCTATTATATATTGATTTACATTTCTATTTTTTATCCATGACTTTAAGAACTTTTCGTCAATATGTTTTATTCTTTCATCTTCAATCTTTAATATAAAGGCCTTATCACAACCAGTAATTATACCTTGAAAACTTATACAAATATCTTCTAAATTATATTTACTTTTTTGAACTATTCTTTCATAAAGCATTTTATCTTCATAATTAAGTATTATCCAATTATTCCTTAAATCTACTTGATTAATACTTATTTTTTCACATTTTTCACTATTTAATAATATTTTTAAGTCTTTCATATTTTCAATATTTGTATTATCTTTTATTTTATATACAGCTAATATATTATAGTTAGTTTTTTTCTCCAAAATTGCTATAAGAGGCGCTATCCCTAAATTTTTAAATATATTAACATTCTTTAAATCTATAATTTTTTTTATGTCACAATTACTCCTAAGGTAATCTCTAAGAAGTTTGCCAGATGGACTTTCTAAAAAGTATCTCGGTGTAATAATTCCTATTTTACCTTCATCACTTATTAAATCTAAAGCTTTTTTATAAAAACAAAAATACATATCAGCTTTATCTTTATAAACGTCTTTATATTCCCTTAATAAAAATTTTTTGTATTCTTTATCTAGCCTCTTATGTCCTATATACGGTGGGTTTCCTATAATATAATCAAATTTCATATTATAATTTTTTTTTAGAGCATCTTCACAACTTATATTATCTATCGTTGACTGATTTTCTTCATTGTGATTATATAATTTTTTTTTATTTAAGGTTTTTTTTAAAATATTTATAGCATCTTTATCTATATCTACTCCATAAATACATTTATTTATAATATGATCACTTATATTATTGATATAGTTTTTACCATGCGCTTCATTTATTTCATCTATGTTATTTTTTATTAATTTATATATCATATTATATGCTTCTATTAAAAAGTTCCCACATCCACAAGATAAATCTAAAATCTTAGGCTCTGGATTTTTAATTATATTATGATTTTTAAATACTTCTTGTAATATATAGCTAACAATTATTTTAGGTGTATAATAAATACCCTTCACTTTTTTGTCATATAAAGATAAACTTTCTTCATATGACTTTGCCAATTCATAGTTATCCATTTGTATCCCCCCCTTACAATTTTTATCCCCTATGTTGAAATTATAGCATACTTATTTTTTGTATAAATATGTAAATTATAAAGTCTTAATAATTTTAAAACCGCCTCTTTAAAGAGGCGGCCTTAATTATTTTAATACTCTTCCTTCATTAACGAAAGCTTTTGAGTAATAATCACTATCCAATTGAGAAATTACTACTTTACCCTGGCTGGAAAATGCATGTATAAATTGATTATTTCCTACATAAATTTCTGCATGAGAAATTACATCATCCATAGCTCCTACAGTATCAAAGACACTAAATCTCCTACTTGTAAATCTTTTTTGTTAATATATTTTCCATACGCTACCTGCTCTTTTGATGAACGTGGTAAGTATATTTTTGCTATGTTTTTATATACATACCAAATGAATCCAGAACAATCAAAAGTCTCTGGCCCTTCATCTGCCCAAACATACTTTTTACCAATTAAAGTTTAGCATATTCAATTATCTTCTCTGCATTTACTGAAATCGTTATTTCATTAATATCTGATATTTTATTGCTTAAATAATTACTTGGCACATACTCTTCTTTTCCATTGTATTTTATTTTTGACCATCCATCTGATGTTGATATGACTTCTTATAATAATTTGTGTTTGTTTAAATATAATAAAAAATTCATTAAAGCAAAAAACACCTCTAAAAATAGAGGTGTTTTTTATAATACTCTTCTAGCATTTACAAATGCTGCGTTATAATAAGAACTCATTTGAGAAATTACAACTTTTCCTTTACTTGATGATGCATGTATAAATTCATTATTTCCTAAATATATTCCAACATGGCTAACGTTGCCATTATTTGGCCCACTTGTATCAAAAAATATTAAGTCTCCAGCTTTTAAATTACTTTTACTTACATAAGTTCCATATTTACTTTGATCTTTTGAAACTCTTGGTAAGCTTATATTTGTTGCATTTTTTAATACATAGTAAGTAAACCCTGAACAATCAAAGCTACTAGGTCCTTGCGCTCCCCATACATAAGACTTTCCAAGTAAAGTTTTAGCTATTGATATAACTTTACTTACTGATGAAGATGTTGAATTAGAATCATCAGGAGCATTACTGCTTAAATACTCACTTGATACATATCCTGTTTTATTATTATATTTTATTTTTGACCATCCATTTGATGTTGATATTACTCCTATCTTAGTCCCACTTGATAATGTTCCTATTACTGAATAACTTGTTGATGGCCCACTTCTAACATTTAATGTTGAAGTATTTACATATTTTGTTGTCGTATTGCTTGATTCAGGAGCACTGCTACTTAAATATTCACTTGATACATATCCTGTTTTGCCATCATATTTTATTTTTGACCATCCATTTGATGTTGATAATACTTCTACCTTAGTTCCACTTGATAGTTTTCCTATTACTGAATAACTTGTTGATGGTCCACTTCTAAAGTTTAATGATGTAGTATTTACATATTTTGTTGTTGTATTACTTGATTCAGGAGCACTAATACTCAAATATTTACTTGATACATATCCTGTTTTGCCATCATATTTTATTTTTGACCATCCATTTGATGTTGATATTACTTCTACTTTAGTTCCACTTGATAGTTTTCCTATTATTGAGTAACTTGTTGATGGTCCACTTCTAAAGTTTAATGATGTAGTATTTACATACTTTGTTATACTAGACGAATATTTTTCAACGTATTCCCCATAAACATACCCTGTTTTATTAGAATATTTAACTTTTATCCATGAACCGCTTTCACCTAAATATTCTACTTTATCACCTTTATTAAACTTTCCAATTGATGAATAACTTGTTGATGGTCCACTTCTAAAGTTTACTGCATCTGCTGTTATAACTCCATACTCAGTATCCGCAAATGCTGTAGTCATTCCTGTATGTAACATAATTGATGATGCCACTAATCCTGTTAAAACATATTTTTTATCAATACTCATAAATATATTATAACCTTTATATAGTTATAATTTACTCAACTCCTCTCACAGTGCCATTTCTATATTGTCAATTTTTAAAGATTACTTTCTTAATAATTTTAAATATTATAATTAGTATTATTACAAAAACGTAAGGTTTTGTCCATAAGTTTAAATATTTTTACATTATTTACATGAGTAATTAACTAATTTTGGGGCATAATAATAGGCTAACTATAATTTAGTTAACCTATTATTATGTAAATATATTATTGTTTCCCTGTACTTCCAATTCCACCTCTGTCTTCTGCTTGAAGCTTTTCAACTTCATCAAAAACTATCTTTGGTTGATTTTCTTGTATCCTAAATTGGCATATTCTATCATTTATTTCTATTACTGTATCTCTAAGAGCAAATGCTGGCATAAACCACCAATCATTAGATCCACAATATGTGTTATCTACGATTCCACAATGATTAGTTTGAATTATTCCAAAGTTTTTAAAAGTACTGCTTCTCGGCACTATATGAGCTTCATAACCTTTAGGTAACTCCATAGCTACTCCTAGATGTATTAATTTAAATTCTCCTGCTTTTAATTCTACTTTTTCAGCAGCTCTTAAATCTATCCAATCAGACTTTCCATCTATGTATTCTAATCTTTTTATTTCATCATTAAGATATTGAATTTTTATATTTTTCATCTTGTTATCTCCTTTTAGACTTGTTATTTTTCATCTTACTTTAAAGCACTTTTATATTTTACTACAATATCTAATATTATGTAAGTGTATAAGAATTTAATTTGCAAATACTTGAGTAGTTCCAATATATGTGGTAATATTGTAATGTTCAAAAGGAGGTATGAAATGAAACTTATTTTAGCAGAAAAACCATCTGTTGCTAAAACTATTGCATCCTTTTTAGGTGCAAAAACTAGACACAATGGATATTTTGAAGGAAATGAATATATTGTCACTTATGCAGTTGGACATTTAGTATCTCTATATGATATGAAAGATTACGATAAAGATAGGTATTCTGGATCATGGAAAATGGATAGTTTTCCATTTATTCCTCAAGATAGATTTAAATTTAAAGTTGAAGCTTCTAAAAAAGATCAATTTAATGTAATTAAAACCTTGTTAAACAGAAATGATGTTGAATATATAATAAACGCAACTGATAATGATAGAGAAGGTGAACTAATATCTTTTTTAATTTTTCTTATGGCAAAAAATAAGAAGCCTGTAAAAAGAATATTAGTTAATGAGTGGACTCCTCAAGATATTACAAAAGGTCTTCAAAATCTTAAAGACGATGAAGAAATGAGAAATTTACAAGCTGCTGGCTATACAAGGCTAATCACAGACTGGCTAATAGGTATAAACTTCACTTCTATAGCCACTCTTAAATATGGAAATGGTAAATTACTAAACATAGGACGTGTTATACTTCCTACTGTAAAACTAGTTTACGATAGAGACATGGAAATTAGAAACTTCGTTCCAAAAGCTTATTATGAAATAGAAGGACATTTTAGATGTAAAAACGGTGAATATAAAGGTAAATTAGTTAAAAATAAAAATAGTAAATTTGATACACCTGAAGAAGCTAAGACAATAATAGATAGTATCACTTCTAAAGAAGGTATTATAACAGATAAAAAAGTTACTACTTCTAAAGAATATGCTCCTAAATTATTTTCTCTGACTTCACTTCAAGGTTTTATAACTTCTAAGTATAGTAACTTTACATCAGATAAAGTTCTTAGCGTTTGTCAGTCTTTATATGAAGGTAAAGGAAAAGGTGGATATATTACTTATCCAAGAACAGATTCTATTTATTTGGAAGAAAGTTTAGTGGATAAAACTGCTCAAACTTTAGAAAAATTAAAAAAGGGTCTTCCTTACGAATGTAAAATTAAATTTACAAAAACAAAAAGAGTTTTTGACTCTTCAAAAGTTGATAGCCATAGTGCCATCACACCTACTTACATAATTCCTACAAATCTAACACCTGATGAAGCTATTGTTTACAATGCTATCAAAGATAGATTTATCGCTAACTTTATGCCACCTGCAGAATATGAAAATACAGAAATTAAAACTGATGTAGATAAAAACATCTTCCTTACTAAAGGAAAGGTGTTAAAAGTTAAAGGTTATTTAGAAGTATACAATAAGGAAGAAAAAGACGACTTACTTCCTATGATGGATAAAAATGAAGTAGTAAAGGTTATTGAAGTAAAACCTATAAGTAAACAAACTACTCCTCCTAAACCATATACTGAGGATACTTTACTTAAAGCTATGAAAAACTGTGGTAAAAATGTATCTGACGAAGACACTGCTGTATTATCTGGTTATTCCATAGGAACCTCTGCCACTCGTGCTGATGTACTAAAAAAAATCGGTCAAGTTGGATACGTAGGTAAAAAAGGAAAATCTTATTTTATAACTGATTTAGGTCAAAATCTAGTAGAAATATTCCCTGTTAAGGAATTATTTGACGTGGATTATACTGGTAAACTAGAAAAAAGCTTAAGTGATATACAAAAAGGTCAGTTTACTAGAAAAGAATATTTAAATAATATAATGAGCTTTATTTGGAATAATGTAAATCTTATTAAATACGATAGACCAAAAAAAATCTCTACAGAAAGTTTCACTTATAATGCAAAAACTAAAAAGTTTGTAAGTGATAAAAAGCTTTCATCCTCTAAAAAATCTGCAAAAAGTGATACTAAGACATCTAAATCCAGTGAAAATACTTCTCTAGGAAAATGTCCTGTTTGCGATGGTGATGTTATGGAAAGCGAAAAAGGATTCTTTTGTACAAATTATAATAATTGTAAATACGGTATTTTCAAGGATGATAAATATTTACAATTATTTAAAAAAAGGCCAACAAAAACTATGGTTAAAAGCTTACTAAAAAAAGGTGAGGCTAAAGTAAAATCTATGACTGGTAAGGATGGCAATAAGTTTGATGCCATACTAAAATATGAAAAAAATGATAAAGGATATTATGGCTGGTTAATAAAAAAAAATTCATAATAAAAATGGAGGAATAAATTTTAATATTTATTCCTCCATTTTTCTAATTAACTATTTAAAAATAATTACATTTGGGCATATATTTTAACTAATTCAATAGCTATATCAACAACTTTATCCATACCTTCAACACTTATATGTTCGCAAGCACCATGATAAGCTGCTCCACCAGTTCCTATATTTGGACAAGGTAACCCTTTGAAGCTTAATTGAGCTCCGTCAGTTCCTCCACGTATAGCATCTACCATTGGTTCTAAACCTACTGCTTTTATAGCTTTTTTAGCATTATCTATTAAATGCATGCATGGTTCTATTTTTTCTTTCATATTTCTGTATTGTTGTTTTATAGTAAGAGTTACCACACCTTCACCATATTTTTCATTCATAGTTTTTTCTATATTTTGTAAGAATTCATTTCTTGCAGCAAATTTATCTGCATCATGGTCTCTAACTATGTAAACTAATTTAGAATATTCAACTGAACCTGTAGTTTCCATTAAATGATAAAATCCTTCATATCCTTCAGTAGTTGCTGGAGTTTCATTTGGTAACATTGAATTTATCTCCATAGCTAATAGTTGAGAGTTTACCATTATATCTTTTGCACTACCTGGATGAACATTTATACCTTTTATTTCAAATGTTGCTCCTGATGCATTAAAGTTTTCATATTCTATTTGTCCTTCTAACCATCCATCTAAAGTGTATGCAAAATCAGCTCCAAATTTCTCAACATCAAAATTATGGGCTCCTGTACCTATTTCTTCATCGGGATTAAATCCTATACATATCTTTCCGTGAGGTATATTCTCTTTTTGTATTATTTCTATTGCAGTCATTATTTCTGCTATACCTGCTTTATCATCTGCCCCAAGTAAAGTAGTCCCATCTGTAGTTATTAAAGTTCTTCCTTTAAAGTTTTTTAAATGTGGAAAATCTGAAACTTTTATAACTCTTCCACTCTCTCCTAAAACTATATCTTCTCCATCATAATTTTCTATGATTTGTGGGTTTACATTTTGTCCACTTATATCTTGTGAAGTATCTAAGTGAGCTATAAATCCTAATTTAGATTTATCTTCATATCCTTTTGTTGCAGGTAAAGTTCCATAAACATAACATTTATCATCTACATGAGCATCTTCTATTCCTAGTTCTTTCATCTCTTCTACTAACAATTTAGCTAAATCAAATTGACGAGAAGTAGAAGGTACAGTTTCGCTACTACCATCACTAGTAGTCCATAATTTTACATAATTTAACATTCTTTCATAAGCTCTCATAGTTTTAATCTCCTTCTATTTAAAAATTTATTTTAATTTAATAAAAAACTGGGTTCTGTAACAGCTCAGAACCCAGTTGTAATATTTTTATTTTGATACTGTATGATAGTTAAGCTACTATATTTTCGCTATTTTCATTATCATCAGCAACTAGCTTGCTTAAGTTTTTATCTAGTGCAAATAATGCTACTGCACAAACAAATAATATTACTGGTATTGCAGTATAAACTGTTATCATATCAAATTGCTTTGTAAAGTTATATATTGCTCCGTGAGTTTTACCAGCTATAAATGTAGCACAAGTCCAAACTCCCATTAATACTGCTAAGTATTTTTTTGGAGCATATTTACTTACAAATGAGTTTCCAAGTGGAGAGAAGCACATCTCTCCTAAACTTAAGAAGAATCCAAATGCTATTATCCATATTATAGAAGCTTTTGCTGTATCTGGAGCGCCTATTCCTCTTGTAAATTCAGCTCCAACTAACATTAAAAATGCAATTCCTAAGAAAGCTAATCCTATACCTGTTTTCTTAAATAAAGATAAGTCACCTTGTGGTCTTTGAGATAGTTTATACCATAAAGCACCTAATACTGGTCCAAGTGCAATACATAAGAATGCATTTTCTGAGTCAAACCATAATAATGGAACTTCAAAGTTACCAATTGACATATCAACAAATGCTCCACCATAATCATAAACTGCTAGGTAAGTAAGATACCAGAATAACCAGAATATTACTGAAAAAGTAGATACTAAAACTATAGCTGCTACTCTTTTCTTTTCCATTACAGTTAGTGGTGCTTTACTATCATCTTTATTACTAGTATCTTTTTCTTTACCAGCTAAAAATGGCTTTTTACCATGTTCTCCTAATAGCTTCCATCCTAAAACAAATATTATTGCTCCAACTACCATTATGGCTGCTGAGAATTTAAAGCATGCTGTAAATCCTAAAACATCCCCTTTATTAAATAAATACATATAAGCAAATCCAAAGAAAGTTGTTCCAAAGAAACTACCTATATTTATGAAACTATATTGTGTTGAGAAAGCTGAGTCAAGTTGATCTTGATCTTCAAATAAAGTACCTGTTAATGCAGATAAATTACCTTTAAATAAACCTGTACCTAAAGCAACTAAAGCTATCATTATATTAATTCCTGATATATCTGTAGCATTAGCCCCTATAAAATAACCAGCACCCATTATTAACATTCCTACTGGTATAGCATATCTAGCTCCTACCCATCTATCACAAACCATACCACCAAATATTGGTGCTAAGTAAGTAAATGCAACTAAGTTAGCTACTGCTAAAGCTGCTTGATCTGATGTAAGTCCTAGTCCACCTGTTGCAACGCTTGCTGCAATAAATAATAACAATATTCCCTTACTTCCATAGTATGCTGATCTTTCAAACGAAAAAGCACCTGAACATAAATAGAAAGCTAAAGGTTTCTTTTTTGATTTAACTGTGTTTTCCATGTTGTCCCCCCATATTAATGTATTTTTTGTGTATCTTTCATATCAGTCATTTCCTAAGCTGTTAATAAATATGTCTGATTGTCTGTACACAGTTTTATGATAATTATCAAAGATATATCAATAGATATCTTTGATAATTTCAAACTCCTTAAGATTATTCCAAACTTTTATAATTATTATATTTTTAATACTATATTGCTCTTGTATATTCTTTTAACCAGTTTCTTTCTTCTTCATTTAAATAAGGACTGATTGTTTCATATACATTTTTATGATAATCATTTAAATATGATTTTTCTCTTTCAGTCATTAAGCTTGGATTAATTCCATCTAAATCTATTGGACACATAGTTATTGCATCAAATGCCATAAATTGTCCATTTATATTTTTCTCTAGCTTTTTAACAACTAGTTGATTTTCTATACGAATTCCATGAGAACCTTCCATATAAATTCCTGGTTCATTTGTTATAACCATTCCTTCTTCAAAAGGAGTCGTCTCATGTTTTGCAGGTACAATATACCATCTGAATCCAGCTGGTCCTTCATGTACGCTTAACATATATCCAACACCATGTCCTGTTCCACATTTATAGTCAATTCCCATATCCCACATTGGGCCTCTTGCAAGTATATCTAAGTTATATCCTCTACACCCGTGTAAGAACTTAGCCTGAGATAAGTTTATCATACCCCTTGCTACTGCAGTATAATGAGTTTTCAACTCCTCAGATATATCTCCCAATATATATGTTCTTGTTATATCTGTAGTTCCTTCTAAGTAATGACCTCCAGAATCTACTAAGAACATATGCTCTGCTTTTATTTTGTAATCGCTTTCTTCAGTGGCTGCATAATGCATCATGGCAGCATGTTCTTTATAACCTGCTATAGTTTCAAAACTTAAATCAACAAATCCTTCTTGTTCTTTTCTAAGTTGTAATAATTTTTCTGATGCGCTAAGTTCACTAATTTCAATTTTACCTACATTAGTTTTTAACCAATACATAAATTTAGCACAGGCTACACCATCTTTTATATATGCACTTTCTATATTTTTTAATTCAGTTTTATTTTTCATTGCTTTCATTAAAACTGCAGGATTTTCTATTTCTACTTTTTTAATTTTTTCTGAAATATTATTATATAAAGAGTAGTTTACTCTCTCTGGGTCTAGCATTATAACTTCTTTTTCATCTAATTCTTTTATAAAATCATAAACATCGTTATATGGTTTTATTTGTATATTAGATTCATTAAATTCTAATTTGATAGAATCATCAAGTTTATTGTCATTAATAAATAAATAAGCTTTATCAAGAGTTATAGCTGCATAAGCTAACACTACTGGTGTATAACTTACATCATTTCCTCTTATATTAAATATCCATGCTACCTCATCTAGAGTTGTTACTACATGAGTTGTTGCACCATTTTCTCTCATTACATTTCTTATTCTATTTATTTTGGATTGGAAACTTTCTCCAGTATATTTTACATCTAATACAAAAGCCTTTTCTTCTGATAAATCAGGTCTATTTTCCCAAATAGAATCAATAAGATCTTCGTCATATTCAATGATAACGTTTTTCTTTTTTAATTTTTCTTTAAGTTCTAATCCATCACCTGCTGCTATTAATCTTCCGTCAAAACCTAGTTTTCCACCTGTCTTTATATTTTCTATAACAAACTCATTAACAGTTGGTACTCCTTCTTCTCCCATTTTGAATAGGTCTATACCACTTCCTGCTAACTCTTTTTCCGCTTGAATAAAATATCTTCCATCAGTCCATAGTCCAGCTTTTTCTTTAGTTACTACTACAGTTCCTGCTGAACCTTTAAAACCTGAAATAAATTGTCTAGATTTAAAGTATTCCCCAACATATTCACTTTGATGATTGTCTGCAGAAGGAATAATGTAAGCATCAATATTTCTGTCTTCCATTATTTCCCTAAGTTCAGATACTCTACTTGCTATACTCATAACTATCCACCCCTGAATATAATATTTCGTAAAACATTTAATATTAAGTTGCCTACAAGTCATATACATTTGAATATAATTATTTTATTTGAAATATATATTTGCATTTAACATGTCTTGTCATCTGTAATTATAATATAATCTTAGAATAATTACACTACGTATTATTTTTTTTTTATATAAATTTACAATTATTCGTCACATTACTTCTCATAACTACACACTAATAATAAATTAATAATTTAACATACTTTAAATGTTTTATTTTTTTATGTTTTGAGTGACTAATATTGACTTTATTAGACATGAATACTACAATAATCTTAGTTAATTTAATAAATGAATTTTTAGATTAATTAATTTGTACTTTACAATAGGGGGATTTATTAATGGATCAAATGAAATTACAAAGAATTATTACATCAATGAAGGAAAACAATGTTCCTCAATTAATAGTAGCTGATCCAGCTTCTATATGTTATTTAACAGGCCGTATGTTAAATTGTGGCGAAAGAATGCTTGCTCTTTATCTTGATGTTGAAGGCAATCATAAATTTTTCATAGGTAAATTATTCCCACAGTCTACTCCAATTGAAGGAGCTGAAATAGTTTACTTTGATGATATTGATGATTATGTAGGAATGTTAGCAAACTGCATGAGAGAAAATACTATAGTTGGTATAGATAAAGTTTGGCCAGCTAAGTTCTTATTACCTTTAATGAGCAAATTGAATGCTACTAAATTTATTGATGGATCATTCATAATAGATAACATTCGTCAAATTAAAGATGAAAAAGAACAAGAATTAATGAGAGAAGCTTCAAGATTAAATGATAGCGTTATAGAAAGATTAATGCCTCTTGTTAAAGAAGGTTACACTGAATTAGAAATGGCAGACAAAATTTTAGAAATGTATCTTGAAGGTGGAGCATCAGGTCACTCTTTTGATCCAATAATAGGATATGGTGCTAATGCTGCTGACCCTCACCACGAATCAGATAACTCCAAAGGTAAGTTAGGTGATTCAGTTGTTCTTGACTTAGGTTGTGTAAAAGATGGATACTGCTCTGACATGACTAGAACAGTATTTTTAGGTGAAGTTTCTGAAAAAGGAAGAGAAGTATACGAAGTAGTTAAAGAAGCTAACTTAAGAGGTATAGCTGCTTGTAAGCCAGGAAATAGATTCTGCGATGTAGACAATGCTTGTCGTGACTATATAACTGAAAAAGGTTACGGAGAATACTTTACTCATAGAACTGGTCACTCTATAGGAATGGAATGCCATGAGTTCGGTGATGTATCTTCTGTAAATGAAGCTATATTAAAACCAGGTATGATATTCTCAGTTGAGCCAGGTGTTTACTTACCAGGTGAAGTTGGAGTTAGAATAGAAGACTTAGTATTAATAACTGAGGATGGTTGCGAAGTATTAAATAACGTAACTAAAGATTTAATTGTTATAAAATAAATATTATTTTAATTATTTATTAAAAAACCAGAGTTTTTATAGCTCTGGTTTTTTTGTGCATATTTTTAAGCAATTAAAATATTATACTTTTCAAAAATATTTCGCATCTTATAAATCTTAATACTATTTTAATACTCCCCTTATAGGTCTTAATACATTTTTAAAGCCTCAATTCTTATAATTGAATTATAAAAAAAGGAGGTATAAGAGATGCAAATACTAATTTAGACAATTTGTTTAGTTGTAATAATCTTTTTAATTTACTATTTTGTAATTCTTATGGGAGGAGATACACAATGACATACACAATTTTGCAGTATTTAATTTATTTAGTAATTCTTATATTGCTTGCCATACCACTTGGTTCATATATAGGCAAAGTAATGGATGGAGAAAAAGTATTTTTATCAAAACCTCCATATCCCTGTGAAAAACTTATTTACAAATTAATGAAAGTTAAAAGCAATGAAGAAATGAACTGGAAAAAATATATATTCTATTTTAACGTTTAGTTTAATGGAATAGGTTTAATATTTTTATTTCTTCTTCAGTTATTACAAGGTCATTTAATTGTTAACCCTCAAAGTCTACCTGGTGTTCCATGGGATTTATCTTTAAATACAGCTATAAGTTTCATAACAAATACTAACTGGCAAGCTTATAGTGGCGAATCTACTTTAGGTTATCTGACTCAAGCCCTTGGACTTACAGTTCGAAACTTTAAGTTTGCTGAAACTGTTCAATTAGTCGAACCTATTGCTGTTGACAACGACGGTAATATTATTGAAAATACAAAAATTGACTTAAAAACTAAGACAGCCTATGTTAATAGAAAAGTAGTTAATTATACAGAAGTTATAAATAAAGAAACTATTCCTCTTGGCCATGCTGCTAGTCAAGCGGCAATAAAGCAAACTAGTACTAATGGTGGTTGTTTTTATGGAGTAAATTCTGCTCACCCTTTAGAAAACCCAACAATCATTTCTAATTTACTAGAAATGATTTCAATTTTACTAATACCTATATGTTTATGCTTTACATTTGGTAGAAATATAAAAAATAAAAATCAAGGTATTGCAATTTTTATGTCTATGTTTATAGTTCTTGTAATAGCTCTTGGATCACTAGCTGTATGTGAACAAAATGCCACTCCTCAACTTTCACAAAGCGATATTGATATGACTACTATAGAACAATCTGGCGAAAATATGTAAGGTAAAGAATCTCGTTTTGGTATAGTTGCTTCATCTACATGGTCTACATTTGCCACAGCTTCTTCAAATAATCCTGTAAACTCTATGCATGATAGTTATACTCCTCTGGGTGGAATAGTAACCATGTTACTAATGCAGCTTGCCAAAGTAATCTTCGGGGTGTTGGATGTGTATTGTATGGAATGCTAGCTTTTGCCATATTAACTGCATGCTGGTAGCTTAGCTCAAAAGAAAAAAATTGCTACTACAGCAGGTACGTTATCAACTACAAATACCATGTTTGTATTTTTATTAATTATGATTATTTTATTAATTGGTGACCTTAGCTTTTTCACAGCATTATCATTAGGACCAATTGCTGAATATTTAAGCTCAATCTTATTGGAGGTGACATTAATTGAACAATAACACGAAGACCGCTTTTTCAGATAAAAATATGACTAAAAGAGCTATAAAAGATTGATTTACAAGATTAAATCCAAAAACACAAAAGGAAAACCCTGTAATGTTGTTGGTTTATATATCCGTTATATTAACTACTTTGCTTTGGATAGCATCATTGTTTGGTATTAAAGATGCTTCACCTGGGTACACATTGTCTATAGCAATAATTCTTTGGTTCACAGTAATATTTGCAAATTTAAGAAAAATGGGTATTAAAACTATAATGATAACTGGAGATAACCCTCTTACTACAGCTGCCATATCTGCCGAAGCTGTAGTTGATGATTTTCTTGCGGAGGCTACACCCAAAAAATGAAGATATGGTTTTAGTAGAAATTAGTGGCAATGGTAATAGTCTGTCTGATAAAGATAAAGAAAAAATCTTTGATCTGTTTTACACTGTCGACAATCAAATTGTTGATAACAAGCGTAATTTAGGATTAGCTCTTTGTAAATCTATTATTTTAGCTCACGGAGGAGAAATAGATGTAAAAGATAATAAGCCTCACGAAACAGTATTCTCATTTACATTACCATCTGAGGAGGTAAACTTGCATGAATAAACCATCGATTTTAATAATAGTGATTTAAAAATTCACTATGCTAGCGGATGTGTTTATAAAAATAATGAAGAATTACATCTAACCCCTATTGAATATAAATTGCTTTGCCTACTTATTAGAAATGTTGAAGAAGTTTTGATTCATACTTATATGACAAAGGAAATTTGGGGAATTTCTTGGGATAGTTATGTTTCTTCTTTAAGAGTTTATATGGCCACACTTCGAAAAAAAATTGAAACTGATACTTCTCATCCTCAGTATATTCAAACTCATGTAGGTGTTGCTACAGGATGATAGAGATATAATAAGAAGGTCAAAGTGATTACACTTTGACCTTCTTATTATATCTTATTATATCTTATTATTTATTTATGTGTCTATTTTGATTTTTTCTTAATAGTTGCTTGTGCAGCTGCAAGTCTAGCTATCGGAACTCTATATGGTGAACAAGATACATAGTTAAGTCCTGTCTCATAACAGAATTCTACTGATGTAGGATCACCTCCATGCTCTCCACATATTCCAAGTTTAATATTATCACCTTCTTCTCCTCTTGCTAGTGTTGTTGCCATTTTTACTAATTTACCAACACCATTTTGATCTAACACTTGGAATGGATCTTTTTCTAAGATTTCTTCATCCACGTATTGACCTAAGAATTTTCCAGCGTCATCTCTAGAGTATCCAAATGTCATTTGTGTTAAGTCATTTGTTCCAAATGAGAAGAAATCAGCTTCCCTTGCTATTTCATCAGCTATTAAACAAGCTCTCGGTATCTCTATCATTGTACCAACAGTATATTTTAAATCTACGTTGCTATCTTTTATAATTGCATTTGCTGTTTCAACTATAATATTTTTAACTACTTTAAATTCATTTAAAGCACCAACAAGTGGTATCATTATTTCTGGTTCAACATTTAAACCTTCTTTATTAACTTCTATAGCAGCATTTATTATAGCTTTAGTTTGCATTACAGCTATTTCTGGATAAGTAACTGCCAGTCTACATCCTCTGTGTCCAAGCATAGGGTTAAATTCTGCTAAGTCCACTATTCTCTTTTTGATTTCACTAGCTTGAATATTCATATCCTTAGCTAATTGTTCTATTGTTTCATCATCATGTGGTAAGAATTCATGTAGTGGTGGATCCAATAATCTTATATTAACCGGTCTCTCACCCATAACCTTATATATATCAACAAAATCTTGTTGTTGCATAGGTAATAACTTATCTAATGCTTCAACTCTATCTTCAACATTATTTGATAATATCATTTTTCTAACAGCAGGTATTCTATCTTCATCAAAGAACATATGCTCAGTTCTACAAAGTCCTATACCTTCTGCACCAAAATCAACTGCAGTTTTTGAGTCCCTTGGATTATCTGCATTAGTTCTAACCTTCATATCTCTAACTTCGTCAACCCAGTTCATTAACTTTTCAAAATTGCCTGTCATAGATACTTTTGTTTTAGCAACATCTCCTAAGTAAACAATACCTGTAGAACCATCTATAGATATGAAATCTCCTTCTCTTAGAACTAAGTTGTCTCTTCTTACTTCTTTTGCTATTTCATCAACTTTTATTTCTCCACATCCAGCCACACAACATTTACCCATACCTCTAGCAACAACTGCTGCATGAGAAGTCATACCACCTCTTGCAGTAAGTATACCTTGAGAGCAAACCATTCCTTCTATATCTTCTGGAGATGTTTCTTGTCTAACAAGTATTACTTTTTCTCCGTTTTTTGAAGCTTCTACAGCCTCTTCAGCAGTAAAGTAAATTTTACCACTTCCTGCCCCTGGTGATGCTGGTAACCCTTTAGCTAAAACTGTAGCTTCTTTTAGTGCTTTATCTTCAAACTTTGGATGTAATAATTGATCTAATTGCTTAGGCTCAACTCTCATTATAGCTTCTTCTTTACTTATTAAACCTTCTTCAACTAAATCTACTGCCACATTTATAGCAGATACAGCTGTTCTTTTACCATTTCTAGTTTGTAAAAAGAATAATCTTCCTTTTTCTATAGTAAACTCAACATCTTGCATATCTTTATAATGATTTTCTAATTTTTTAACAGTATCTATAAACTGTTTGTAAATCTCTGGCATTGCTTTTTCAAGCGTAGCTATAGGCTCTGGAGTTCTTATACCTGCAACAACATCTTCACCTTGTGCATTTATTAAGTATTCTCCTAATAACTTGTTTTCTCCTGTACCAGGGTCTCTTGTGAAAGCAACTCCTGTACCGGAAGTATCTCCCATGTTACCAAATACCATTGATTGTATATTAACTGCAGTTCCCAAATCATTTGGAATATCATTTAATCTACGATATACTATAGCTCTTGGGTTATTCCAAGATCTAAATACAGCTTCTACTGCTAACATTAATTGTTTTTTAGGCTCTTGCGGAAAATCTTCTCCAACTTCTTTTTTATATATTTCTTTATAGTCTTCTACTACTGATTTTAAATGATCACATGTTAAGTCTGTGTCGAATTTGAAATTATTTTTTTCTTTGTAGTTATTTAGAACATTTTCAAATTTGTATTTTGGAACTTCCATCGCAACATCAGAGAACATTTGTATAAATCTTCTATAACTATCATATGCAAATCTATCATTACCAGTAGCTTTTGCCAATGCTTTAACTGTATTATCATTCAATCCAAGATTTAATATGGTATCCATCATACCTGGCATTGATATAACTGCACCTGAACGAACAGATACAAGAAGCGGATTTTCTTCACTTCCTAATTGTTTGTTTAAATCTTTTTCTAAAGAAGATAATTTTTCTTCAATTTGGTTTATAATTTCTTGCTTTATTGTTTTGTTGTTTTCATAATAATCGATACATGACTCAGTTGTTATAGTAAACCCAGGAGGCACAGGAAGTCCTATTTTAGTCATTTCTGCTAAGTTAGCTCCTTTTCCTCCTAATAATGATTTCATTTCTTTACTTCCTTCATTAAAGCTATAAACGTATTTAACACTCATATCACGAATCCCCTTTGAAATATTTATTTATGCAAATCTTAAAAAGATTTTAATTAGTTGTGTGTATTTTTTTCTTTAAACCATTTTCTTTCATAATATCTATAATTAATCCAGCTGTCTCTTCTATTGCTTTATTTGCAACATTAATAACTGGACAAGATAGCTTCTTCATTACTTCTTCAGAGTAATCTAACTCTTCTAAAATTCTATCTAATTTAGCGTAATTTGCACTACTTGATAATCCAAGAGCTTTAAGTCTTGCTTGTCTTATCTCATTAAGTTTTTCTGGTGTGTTAGTAAGTCCTATTATTTTTTTAGGATTTATTTCATATATTTCTTTTGGTATTGGTATTTCTGGTACTAAAGGAATATTTGCTACTTTTATATTTCTATTTGCTAGGTACATACTAAGTGGAGTTTTTGATGTTCTTGATATACCAACTAGTACTAAATCTGCCTTTAATACTCCTCTTGGGTCTTTACCATCATCATACTTAACAGCAAATTCTATAGCCTCTATTCTTCTAAAGTATTCCTCATTCATTCTTCTGATTATGCCAGGTTCTCTCTTTGGAGATGCTCCTATTTTTTCTGTTAATATATTTAATATTTGAGACATTAAGTCTACACAGTGTAAATTTTCTTTTGAACAGAAATTTTCAACAATATCGCCTAAATGTTCACTTACTAGAGTATAGACAACTATAGCATTTTCACTTTTAGCACTTTCTAAGATTTCAAGAAGAACTTCCTTGTTAGACACATAAGGAAATCTTCTTATATCGTAAGTTTCTTCTTTTATATCAAATTGCGATATGGCTGCCTTAGCAACTTGTTGTGCAGTCTCCCCTATTGAATCTGATATTGCATATAATATAAAACTCTCCATATTCTCCTCCTTAATTGTCTACAATCTCTAAAAATAATTTTGTAATGTTTGTTTTTGATATTTTTCCTATTACCTTGATTTTATCATCTATATTTTCAACTACTGGAATAGAATCTATTTCATGTTCTATTATTTTTTTAGCTACTAGGATAACACTGTCTTCTTTTTCTACTGTAATAATATTAGGAGTTCTAGTCATTATCATTCCTATAGGCATTTTATTCATATCTGCACCACCTATAGTTGCCTTTAATAAATCTTTTCTTGATACTATACCGCATAAACCTTCATCATCATCTATGATAAAAATACTTCCCACATCTGATAAAAACATATTTACTATTACTTCATATAAACTATCATCTTTTTTGGCTATTACAGGAATACTCATGATATCTTCAACCTTTTTATTTTTCATGTCGTTTCCTACTAAGTTAAGTTTATTTATTCCTGAATAAAAGTAACCTACTTTTGGTCTTGCATCTAATATTCCTGTCATTGTTAGGATTGCTAAATCTGATCTTAACGTAGCACGAGTAACATTTAATATAGAAGCAATTTGCTCACTTGTTATGGGCTCATCTTCTTTTACTATTTCTATTATCTTTTGTTGTCTTTGATTTAGTTGAATGACAATCACCTTCTTTCAATATGCTATACTTTATCTCCGTTACACCTTATATAGTATATTATATATCCATATATGCTATTGTGTAAATAGATTTTTTTATTATTTATGATATATTTTTTAATTATTTTCATCATGTATGTACTTAGTTTTTACTGTACCATTAATATTAATACACACTATATCAATTTATACATAGTATTTGTGTTACACTAAATATCCTAAGCAAAAAATGCCTCCCTTTATTTTGGATTCAAAAGGAAGGCAAGTATTTTTATATAATTGTTTATTTATAAACTATCTTAGATAAATCACAAATAGTAAGCATTGTGCTGTAAATTTGTTTTAATAATCCAAGTCTATTTTCTTTTATTGCTTCATCTTTGTCCATTATCATTACATTATCAAATAAATTATCAACTAGTGGTCTTAGTGTAGCAAAAGCATCTAAAGCTTCATTATACTTTTTATATGCTAATAAAGCCTCCACATTTGATTTTATTTCATTAAATCCATTATGTAGTTTAATTTCCGCATCTTCTTTTAATAGTTCTTCTTTAACTATATCTGTAGTTGCCTTCTCAGCTAAAGTAGAAACTCTGTTGAAAGCAGTTAACATTTCAACTAGTTCGTCTTTTTGAAGCCATCTATTTAGTTCAAAAGCTCTTGTATGTATATCTGATATATCATCTAAATTACTATTTAATACTGCATCTATGACATCATATCTTATTCCTAAATCTTTGAATAGGTTTTTAACTCTTTCAACAAAAAATTCAACTATTTGAAAAGCTACTTCTTCTTTATTAAATTCTAAACTAGAATAGTTATCTAGTGCTACATTTATTAAATTATTTAGGTTAACAGATAATTTTCTATCTAATAATATAGAAAGTATTCCTAAGGCTTGACGTCTTAAAGCATAAGGGTCTTGAGATCCTGATGGCTTAATTCCTATAGCAAAGAATCCTGCTATTGAATCTAGTTTGTCAGCTATAGATAAAGCTATACCTGCATTAGTTTTTGGTAATATATCACCCGCAAATCTTGGTAGATAATGCTCAAATATACCTTGGCATACTTCTTCATTTTCCCCACTTACTTTCGCATAATCTCTACCCATTATACCTTGAAGTTCAGTAAACTCGAATACCATATTAGTTACAAGGTCAGCTTTACAAAGTTTAGCTGCTCTTGAAGTATTTTCAGCACTCCCAGTCATATCTAATTCATCAAGTATAACTTTAGATAATTTTTCTATTCTTAATGTTTTATCATAAACTGTACCAAGTTTAGCTTGGAATACTACTGTATGTAATTTATCAACAAAACTTTCTAAAGACTTTTTAGTATCTTCATTGTAGAAGAATAAAGCATCTGCAAGTCTAGCTCTAAGAACTTTCTCATTCCCAGCTTTAACTAAATCCATTCTATTAGAATCACCATTTCTAACAGCTATAAATTTGGGTAATAATTTTCCATCTTTTAATACTGGGAAGTATCTTTGATGTTCTTTCATCGGTGTAGTTACAACTTCTTTTGGTAACTTAACATATTCTTCGTCAAACTCACCATAAAAAGCTGTTGGATATTCTACTAAAAATGTTATTTCTTCTAGTAAATCATCATCTAATTCAACTTCTCCACCTAAAGAATTAGCTACTTCTATAGCTTGTTCTTTTAT
This sequence comes from Terrisporobacter petrolearius, assembly GCF_020748185.1. Lineage (GTDB taxonomy): Bacteria > Bacillota > Clostridia > Peptostreptococcales > Peptostreptococcaceae > Terrisporobacter > Terrisporobacter petrolearius. The sequence goes on from NZ_JAHZMO010000003.1 coordinate 84,828, forward strand.
CATTTCTTTTCTTTTATGTTGATCTAATACCACAAAGTTCTTTTCTAATTTTTCAAAATAATCTTCTATTGAATTTACTTCAAATTCTTTTTCTCCTAAGAATCTATGACCTTTAGTAATATTAGAAGATTTTATACCCTCTAGATTTACCTCTAGCACTTCATTATTTAATAATGTAACCATCCATCTTATTGGTCTAGCAAATCTCATGTTTTTACCACCCCAACGCATTGCTTTAGGGAAAGTTACATTTTTAATAGCTTCAGGAATTATATTTTTTAACACTTCTTTAGTATCTTTTCCTTCTTGCTTAATTGTACTAAATAAGTATTCAGCATTTCCTACTTGCTTAAAGTATACATTTTCTGGGTCTAAACCTTTACTTCTCATAAACCCAAGGGCAGGTTTTGTAAAGTTTCCTTCATCATCTACTGCTATTTTTTTAGCAGGACCTTTAACTTCTTCCTCTAAGTCACTTGCTTTATCAGCTAAGTCAACTATAACAAAAGTTAGTCTTCTTGGAGTTGCATACTTTTCTATTTTGTTAAAACTTACTCTTTCATCTTTAAGTAACTTACTTAAATTTTTTTCTATTTGATCTAATGTAGTTTGTCCAAATCTTGATGGTAATTCTTCTACCCCAATCTCTAATAAAAGGTAATTATTCATTATTTGTCACCTTCCTTTAATAGTGGATATCCCATTTCTTCTCTTTGCTTAACATAAAGTTCAGCTACAGCTTTTGCCATGTTTCTAACTCTGCCTATAAATGATGCTCTTTGACTAACACCTATAGCACCTCTAGCATCTAATGTATTAAAAGTGTGAGAACATTTTAACACATAGTCATATGCTGGTACTACAAGCCCTCTTTCTATTATTCTTAATGCTTCTTTTTCATATATATCAAATAAGTTAAATAACATATCTGCATCGCACTCATCAAATGAATATGTACTATTTTCAAATTCAGCTTTTTTAAACACGTCACCATAAGTTATACTATCGTTCCACTTTAAATCATAAACACTGTCAACGTCTTGTATATACATGGCAAGTCTTTCTAATCCATATGTTATCTCTCCAGTTTCTAACTCACACTCTATTCCTCCAACTTGTTGGAAGTATGTGAATTGAGTAACTTCCATACCATCTAACCAGACTTCCCATCCAAGACCCCAAGCACCAACAGTAGTTGATTCCCAGTTATCTTCAACAAATCTTATATCATGTTCTAATGGATTAATTCCTATAGCTTCTAAACTCTTTAAGTATAGTTCTTGTATATTTTCTGGAGATGGCTTTAGAATAACTTGGAATTGGTGATGTTGATATAATCTATTAGGATTTTCTCCATATCTACCATCTGCAGGTCTTCTTGATGGCTCTACATAACAAACACTCCATGGCTCTGGACCTAATGATCTTAAGATAGTGTTTGGATTCATTGTTCCTGCACCTTTTTCCACGTCATAAGGTTGCATCATGATACATTCTTGCTTAGACCAGTAACTTTGAAGTGCTAGTATCATATCTTGAAAATTCATATTAATACCTCCTAAATTTAATTTCTTAACTATTTATAGCAATAAGGCCTTCCGTATCCACGAAAGGCCTTTTAATACTTCGTTTATATTTGTAAGAATAACAAAACATAAAAAATTTGTCAATAAACTAGCTCATTATTTGTTATTCTTCATCCTTTTTTTCTCTGTAGTCGTTTTTATTAAGATCAATTATAACTTCGTCATTATCACATTCATTTTTATCTTCTGTGTTTTTATTTTTCTTATCAACAGCTTGTTTTACATCTTTAGCAGCTGAACTTACCATATCTTTAATAATATTCAATTTTTCTTCGCTAAATTCGCCTAAATCAACTGTTGTGCCTTCATCTTCATTTTCAATTTTTATTCTATATTTTGCAAGTACTGATGCTGATAAACCTATTAATGATAATATGGGTGCAAATACTACTCCAACAACTCCTACAGTAATAGGTATATTCATTATTATTTTTCCATTTTTTTCAATAACTATACGTATAACGCTACTTTTTCTTAAAAGTTCTGTCACTTCTTCTTTTATTTTATCTGAGTCTTTTCCAAATACATCTTCAAATGATTTTTTACCTTTATCTTCTTGTGAACCTGTAGAATTGTCTTGTAGTAAAATTATAGCATCAACCACATCTCCATCACATTTTTCAAGAGCCTCTTTTACTTGAGAATAAGTTACTCCTGGCACTCTTTCCATCACCTGATCAATGGCTTCAATCGTTATTTTACTCATTTATTCCACTCCCTTTTTATTTAGACTTTTTAAAACATTCAATGATTTTTCGTTTATACTTCCTAAATATTCGTTCATGTAAATTTTTAAAATCTTATTTAGCTCATTTATTAGATATTTAGATACCTTAGCTTTTGAACATAAAAGCATATCATTTTTTAATATATATTCCATTAGATTTGCTGTTGTTATATTCATCCTTAAGTTATGTTGGAAATTGTCACTACACCTTTCACATAATATTCCACCTTCATATATATTAAATACAGGATTTTTAAAATTATTGTTGTTACAACTTACACATTTATTAACAATAGGTTTAAATCCTACATAATCTAAAAATTTAAGTTCAAAGCATAAGCTCACATATTCCATATCTATATTTTCCTCACAAAATAAGTAAAGAGTTTGAGCTAGTGATATAAACAGTCTGTTATTAGGTTGATTATCAATAACAAAATTGTCTAATAATTTTAGTATATGCGTTGCATAAGAAAAAGCCTCAAAATTATAAGATAAGTTATAAAAACTTTTTATAATTTCACTTTGGGTTACTCTATACATATTTCCTTCTTTTTTTAATGTAAAGTTAGAATATGCAAATATTTGTGAAGAGGACAATAAAGAACTTTTACTTTTCTTTGCGCCTCTAGCTATTGCAGCTATCTTTCCCAGCTTTCTAGTATATATAGTTAATATTAAATCATTCTCTTTATATGTGACTGATTTAAGCACTATACCCTGGGTGTTTAATATTACCATTACTTATCTCCCTTTTATTCTTTCTTTTTAAGTAAGGCTTTATGATTATTAATATACAAGTAAGCTTCTATACTTCCACTTTTTTTAAAAAATTGCCAACATATATTGTGCATATTATTACCCCCTTCTTACATTATTTATAATATTTTTCGTAAGAATGATGGAAATAATTCATATCTTTTAAAAACAATTTTTTACAGGAATATAGTTATTATTAAGAAAAATATACATATTCCTATAAAATCAAGTATTACAGAAATTAGAGGTGCAGATACTATAGATGTATCTATATCTAATTTTTTTAATAAAGCAGGTACAAATGCTCCAATAGTAGCTCCAAATATCATATTTATAATTATTGCTATTCCTACAAGTAAAGCAATATTTTGATTGTTAATTATAATATATGTTCCAGCTCCTCCTATCAGTCCACATAATACACCTGTTACTATACCTACTAAAATTTCTTTTAGTGTATTATTTAAAGATGTCATATCTTTATTTGATAAGGTCATTATTGTTATAGATGATGATTGAATACCGATACTTCCACCTAAACATAAAATAACAGGCAAGAATAAAAGTATATTTACATAGGTTGAATCCGCTCCAACAAAATCTAGTTTCGTTAAAAGTATTGTTGATAATAATCCCATTATTAGTATTATTATTAACCATGGCACTCTAGCTCTAACAGATGATGTTACTTGTTGGAGTGGTGTGGCATTTTGGTCTTCTGCTACATCTCTTTCGTGTTCTGAAGAACCTGCTAACTTATATAAGTCTTCACTTGCTTCTTCTTCCATAACATCTATAATATCATCTACTGTTATTATCCCCTTTAACACTCCTTGTTTATCTATTACTGGTATGGCAATTAAATCATATTTTGATACTAATCTAACTGCTTCTTCTCTATCTTCATCTACATCTATTGAAATAATATTTTCACTCATTAAATCTTCTACAATAACTGAATCTCTTGCTGTTATTAATTCTCTAAGAGACAAAACACCAACTAGTTTTTCATCGTTATCTACTACGTAAATATAATATATTGTCTCTGCATCTAAAGCATTTTCTCTCATGTGATCTATTGATTCTTTTGCAGTCATGTTCTTATTTATTTCAATATAACCAGGAGTCATTATACCACCAGCTGAATCTTCATCGTATACTAATAATTCTTTAACATCATCAGCATCCTCTTTACTTAAAAGATTCATTATTTTATGTCTTTCTTCTTCTTCTATTTCGCTCAAAATATCTGTTAAATCATCTAATGACATTTGTTCTAAAATATTTCTACCATGTTCTTGGTCTATATTAGACAATATTGATTTAAAGAAATCTGGACCACTTTCTTCCAAAATAGAAGCTGACATATCTATTGGCAATACTTCAAATAATTTTATTTGCATATCTTCATCTAAAGTTTCCATTACATCGAAAATATCCATAATATGATATTCTTCTAGTAATTCTATCAGATCTAATAATTTATTATTTTCAAGTAAGGATATAACATCCCTTAACAAATCCCTGGAATCTTCTTGTTTCTTATCCATATAATCCACCTTTATTTATCATTGTAACCAAAATCACTTATGTAATTTTGAGAGTTTCTCCAATTTTCTTTTACTTTTACCCATAATTGAAGATTAACTTTAGCTCCTAAAAGCAATTCCATATCTTCTCTTGCTGACTTTCCTATTCCTTTTAGTTTTCTACCATTCTTTCCTATAATTATACCTTTATGTGAACTTCTTTCGCAACAGATAACCGCAGAAATATCTATGATGTTTTTATCTTCTCTAAACTTCATTCGTTCTATTTCTACTGCTACACCATGAGGAACTTCATCATGGACAAAGTGTAGTACTTTTTCCCTAATTAGTTCAGAAACTAAAACTCTTTCTGGTTGATCAGTTATCATATAGTCTGGGAAATACTTAGGTCCTTCTTCAAGGTAACCTTCTATTACCTTTAGCAATTCTTTTACATTTCTACCTTTTAATGCTGATAATGGCACAATTTCTTTGAATATGCCTTCTTCGTTATATAGTTTCATTAAATTAAACAAATCAGCTTCTTCTATTAAATCCATTTTATTTATTACTAATACTACAGGAGTTTTTATATTCCTTAAATCTTCTATTATTTTTTTATCTCCTGGTCCTATTTTTTTAGATTCATCAACAACAAACAAAACTACATCTACATTTTTAAATGCGTCTGTTGCTTGACTTACCATAAATTCACCTAGTTTAGTTTTAGGTTTATGTATTCCTGGTGTATCTAAAAATACAATTTGACAATCTTCATTTGTGTATACTGCCTGTATTGTATTTCTTGTTGTCTGAGGTTTATCACTCATTATGGCAATTTTTTCACCTATTACATTATTCATTAATGTAGATTTACCAACATTTGGTCTACCTACTATACTTACAAAGCCTGATTTAAACATTTATGATTCTCCTAACTTTTCTTTATGATTGTTTATATTATTGTTCATTTTTTCCTAGGTTTATATATCTATTCATTTCACTAATATTTTTTATAAAAATTAAATAAACATCTAATATTATAACACATTTTAGTAAAAGTTAATTATTTTTAATTGGAAAACTAACATAGCCACTAAAATACCCAATAATGCACCTGCAACCGTCTCCCAAAATGTATGTATCTTACCTTCTATTCTACTTTGCGCCACTAATATTGCCATAACATAAGCTAGTGCTGATACTAAAGGTCTTTCTATTAACATTGTTATAGATGTGGCTACTGCAAAGGCAAGAGCTGAGTGACCACTTGGCATTCCGCCTTTTAACGGTGTTCCTGTAGATGTTAATGCTTTTACTACTACAACAGATATTAATACTAATACAATACATATTAATGTGACATGGGGGTCTGATTTTCTAATGGCAAATATTAAGGATTTAGATAAATCTGTGAATTTATCATAAAATATAAGATAACCTACTGCTACTGCATTTAAAGCCGATATTAATACGCCTCCTGCAGCCACATCTTTTGCTATTTTAGCTAGCTTATGATATTTATCTGTAACCAAGTCTACTGTATTTTCTATAGCAGTGTTAAACATTTCAGCTATTATAACTAGAGAGATAGATAATATTAATATCATCATCTCCAATTTACTTAAATCAAAACGCAAACTTACAATTAGCACCGCAACTGCTATAAAATAATGTATTTTCATGTTTCGTTCATATTTAAATGTATATAATATACCCTGAATAGCTGCATTAAATGCTTCTATAATACTAGGGCGAGTTTTTTTATCTTTCATAAAAATTACTCCCTTGTTATACCAAGCTTATTTAAGATAAGTTCTTCCTTTTCTCTCATTTCTTTTGTATTTTCTTCTGTGTCATGATCGTATCCTAATAAATGAAACATACTGTGACATACTAAAAAACACACTTCTCTTTCAAAACTATGGTTATATTCTCTACTTTGTTCAAAAGCTCTTTCTAAGGAAATAACTATATCTCCTAAGGATTCCTCTCCAAAGTCTACATCAAATTCTTCATCTACCAAAAGAGGAAATGATAATACATCTGTAGGTCTATTTACCCCTCTAAACTCTCTATTTAATTGATGTATTTCTTTATTGTCAACAAATGATAAACTTACTTCGTAGTCGTCATCATAACCTTCATAATCTAAACACTCTGATATAATATCTTTTATTTTTTCTATTAGTTCTTCTTTAACTTCTAATTTGTCTTGTCTATTGTCTATTATTAATTCCATGTTTTCACCTTCTATTATCGCCTTATTTTTTTGTACTTTTATCTTTTATTTTCGTCTCTTGTTTTTTATTTAAGTTAAATTCTTCTTTTTTCTCAAATTTTTCATAAGCTCTGATTATTCTTTGAACTAACTCGTGTCTTACGACATCCTTTTCACTTAGAGCTATACTTCCTATACCACTTACATTAGAAAGTATTTTTGTAGCCTGAACCAATCCACTTTTTTTATTATTTGGAAGATCAGTTTGAGTTATATCTCCAGTTACTACAGCTTTTGAGCCAAAACCAAGTCTTGTTAAAAACATTTTCATTTGTTCTGGTGTAGTATTTTGAGCTTCATCTAGTATAATAAATGCATTATCCAAAGTTCTACCTCTCATAAAAGCTAGTGGGGCTACTTCTATTGTTCCTCGTTCCAAGTATTTATTAAATCTATCAGGTCCTAGCATATCAAATAAAGCGTCATATAAAGGTCTTAAATAAGGATCTACTTTATCTTTCATATCTCCAGGCAAAAAACCTAAACTTTCCCCTGCTTCAACAGCTGGTCTTGTAAGGATTATTCTGCTTACTTCATCATTTTTAAAAGCTCTTACTGCCATAGCTACAGCTAAATAAGTTTTTCCTGTTCCTGCTGGACCAATTCCAAAGGTTATATCATTATTTCTAATCAGGTCCACATATTCTTTTTGACCTAAAGTTTTAGGCTGTACAGGATTTCCTTTTTTAGTTAAAACTATTACACCCTCTAGCTCTTTTATCTTTTTTTCACTTCCTTCTAATAATAGTCCCAAAGAGTAAGTAATACTTTGCTTGTCTAAAGACTTGCCTTTAGACACTGAATCATGTAATTCATTCATTAATCTAAGTGCCAAGCCCACATTTTTTTCTTCTCCCATTAGCACTATATTACCTTCTCTTAGTATCACATCTATGTTTAAAGCATTTTCTATTAATTTTATATTTTCATCAAAATTTCCAAATAATTCTCTTTCAAATTTTTCTTCTGATACTATAAATTTTTTTTGTATAATCAATTGAAATATTCCTCCTTAAGTGATATGCAGTATATTAATTTTCTTTATCTTTATCATTAGTCTTTATATCTTCGTCTTTAAATTCATTTCTTATATCATTAATAGGTCTATTTTGCGGATTTGAACTCTTTTGTTCTCCTTCTTCTTGCTTTTTCTTTTCTAAATTAGACTTAATTATTGCTTGGGCTTCACTTTTACTTAATATATCAAGCTGGGCTATATCTTCACTTGTAGTTACTGTCACTACATATTCTACCATACTTTTATTTACATTATATTTATCCTTCGAATCTACTATCCTTGCTGATACTGGAATTGTATAATCTAACTCTTTTAGCACTGATGAAGATAATTCTTCTTTTAATTTTTCAACATCTATTTTATTTTCAACTTTTTTTGCTTCATAAAAAGTACTTACTATTATTTTCACAGGAAATGTATAATCTCCTATTTTAAGCTCATGTGTTTTATTTTCAATTTCATAGTCCTTATATTTTATATTTCTCAATATTTTATATTTCTTATCATAGAAACTTATGGTATAAACTTTTTTCTTATTATCAGTCCTTTGATTTTTAATATCTATGTAATTTGAAGATTTTTTTGCTTCATAAAAAGTTGTTGCCCACACTTCTGGTAAAGCTGTTGTATTAGCTCCATTAACTAGGACATCTCCTTTTTTTACTATGTCACCTTCTTCAACAAGTGCTTCACCACTTCTAGGTACTACTTTTTCTATTATACCATCTTTTGTTGCTATAATATTACAATAATTAGAGTTTTCCTTGGAATTTTGACTTCCATCTTTTTTTGTTATATTTACGAAAATATTAGTTCCTTTAACATTTATTGATACATATGCAATTTGATTAAATTTGACCATTATATTTTCTCTTACAACTTTTCTGTCTATGCTCTTTTTGTATACTCCTGGTTTGACTCCTTGTATGTAAAGCTCCTTTTTTAGAGCCACTTTGTCTATTCCCTCTGGAACTGTAATATACACATCTGTAACAAACTGGGATGTGGACATTAATATGATTAAAGAAATTATTGCACAGATAACCATTCCCCTGTAAGTATATATTCTTTTAGCAATAAAAGGAATGCCTGTCTGTTTTTTAACCTTAATATTAAACTTGTTACTTCTATGAATTTTTTTTAACCTTTTAAAATTTTCTCTATCAATATTAAATTCAATTTTAGTTTTTTCTATCCTATTTACATTGTAAACATATATTTTATTTCTTATAAGGTAATTTAGAAAGCTTTCCGTATCAAGTCCTTCTACAACAATTGTATAATATCCTCTTATGAAACTTATCACTACTATCTCCTCCTAATCAACATACTCTAGGGAGTATATAAGCCCTTTTATTCCAATCTCTTCTGTTTCTATATACTTTAATAAAAGTTTATCCCCAGTTATTTTTATTGTTTTAACCTTTGTCTTTATTTTAATTAAACTAGTGTCATAAGTTATAATTGATAAATAATTTTCTATTTTAATAAATGTATTGCTTACTAAAGTAACTGTTGGTTGCGTTACTTTCAAATCTGGTGATATATCCATAACGAAAATCCCCTCCTCCTTGTATATTCTATTAATGTACCTCCTTAAAATTTCATATTTTTTATATCTTCATATAAAAAAAACTGAGAATACTCTCAGCATTTTTTATTTCATTTCTCTACTTATTTATAAACCATATGAAATAATTAAGAACTAGAGCATAAATCAACCACAGAATATATGGTATGTTTAAATAAGAAGCAATTGGTTTAATCTTATAAAACTTATAAACCATAATTAATACGAAAACAAAAAGTAGTATTAAGTCTACTAAAGCTGTTAATCTAAGTTGGAATCCAAAAAACAAAATAGACCACAAGAAATTTAGACCTAATTGAACCCAAAAATAAAACATAGCATCTTTTATTTTTGTTTCATTTTTCTTTTGGGATAATATTATGTAAGAGGATGTTCCCATTAATATGTATAACACAGTCCAAACAACAGGAAATATTATACCTGGAGGTGCAAATCCCGGTTTAATAAGTTCATGATAATATGTTATAGTATCTACTCCACTTATAGCTTGGGCCAAAATACTACTCAAATATCCAACAAGTAACGGAATTAACACGCAACACATATACTTTTTAATTTCTTTTACTGATATAATCAACTTCTTCCCTCTCTTTCACTTATTGTTCATATTTATTTCTATTAAATAAATATGAACAATAACAAGTTATTATGATTATTTATTAATTACAACACAAAAAAACCTAGAGATTTCTCTCTAGGTTTTTATCTATTGTAAATTTTTCTTTACTAACTCATTTATTAGTTTTCCATCAGCTCTGCCTTTTACTTTAGGCATGATTGATGTCATAATTTTTTTCATATCTTTCATAGAAGTAGCTCCTACTTCAGATATAGTAGAAATTACAATTTTATTTAATTCTTCTTCGCTTAATTGTTGAGGTAGGTACTCTTTTAAAACTTCTATTTCTGCTTCTGCCTTGCTCACTAAATCTTCTCTCCCAGCTTTTAAAAACTCTTCACGAGAATCTCTAGTCTGCTTTAATTGCTTTGCAATAAGATCTACTATTTCATTGTCTCCTAATTCAACTCTATTATCAACTTCGTATTGTTTAATAGAAGCTCTAATAAGAGTTATAACAGACTTTTTAATAGCATCTTTATTTTTCATAGAAGATTTTAGATCTTCTTGTAACTTTTGTTTAAGGGACATTCCCCTCACCTCTTTATTTCTATTTACTATTTCTTAGCGTTTTTTCTTCTAGCTGCTTCAGCTTTTTTCTTACGTTTAACACTTGGCTTATCATAGTGCTCTCTTTTTCTCACTTCTGACATTATGCCAGACATTGCACATTGACGTTTAAATCTTCTTAAAGCACTGTCCAATGATTCATTTTCTCTTACTCTTACTTCTGACATTCTTTTTCCCTCCCTCCGATTGCGCGAATTATGCTGGGACTGTAATCTGATTATATCTGCATCACTGCATTACAACCTCACACTTTGTTTATTATAAACTAAAATTAAACTTTTATCAAGTATTTAATTATTTATAATTTTAATTTATTCAAGAAAAAATTATTTCTTATCAGCTTCATAATTAGGTAATTTTTTACCTGCTAATATGTGATAGTGAAGGTGTTTTACTTCTTGTCCTCCGTCACTTCCACAGTTATTAATTATTCTAAATCCAGCATCACTAAAACCTTTATCTATAGCTATTTTATTTATAACAGAGTGAATGTGTGCAACAATTTCAATTTCTTTATCTGAAATATCTATTATACTATAATAATGTTTTTTTGGAACAACTAGTATATGATATGGTGCCACAGGATTTATGTCATTAAAAGCTAATACCTTATCATCTTCATATACTTTGTCACAAGGTATATTTCCATCTATTATTTTACAAAATAAACAATCCATTTTTCCACCTCCTAACTATTGATTATAACCCTAAAATTCTACATGTTACACTAAAATTCCTTCTACATATTCATCTTTTACTTCTGTAATTTTAACTTTCAGTATTTTTCCACAAATATCTTCATTATAATTAACAAAAGTTTTTAAATAATTAGGAGTTAATCCTTCATATTCATTTTCTTCAGTTTTTTGTTCAAATAAAACTTCAAATTCTTTGCCTACCATTCTTGATGCAAACTTTTCAAAGTTTTCCTTATTTAACTGTAAAAGTTTTTCACTTCTTTCATGTTTAATTTGTGGTGAAACTTGATCTTTCATATCTGCCGCTTTAGTTCCTTTTCTTGGTGAATACTTGAATATATGCATTTGTGATAATTCAATATCTTTTAAGAAATTGTAAGTTTGTTCAAACTCTTCTTCTGTTTCACCAGGAAACCCAACTATTACATCAGTAGTTATCGTTACATTAGGGATCTCTCTTCTCAATTTATCAACTATTTCTTTATATTCCTCAGTTGTATATCTTCTGTTCATTCTTTCTAGTGTCTTATCACATCCACTTTGTAGTGATAAATGATAATGAGGCATTACTTTTTCCATTTTTGATACTTCATTGACAAATTCATTTGTGAATAATATAGGCTCAACAGAACTTGTTCTTATTCTTTTTATTCCATCTATTTCATTTATTTTCTTAATTACGTCTAAAAGACTCACTTGTTCTTCTTTTAAATCTTTTCCATAAGAAGCTACATGTATACCTGTAAGTACCACTTCCTCGTACCCATTTTCAGCTAAAGTTTTAGCTTCATTTACTATGCTTTCCTTATCTCTACTTCTTACTTTTCCACCTCTTGCGTAAGGTATTATACAGTAAGTACAGAATCTATCGCATCCATCTTGTATTTTCATAAACGCTCTTGTTCTACCGTTTGATTGGCTTATTTCTATATCTTCGAAAGCTCTAACTTTCATTATGTCATCAACTGTAGAAGCTTTTCTATCCCCTTCTACAACTTCTAGTTTTTTTATTTCATCAACTATAGTTCTTCTCTCATTAGTTCCCATAACCAAGTTTACTTCATCTATTTCAAGTATTTCTTCTGGCGATACTTGAGAATAACATCCAACAACAGCTATTATAGCATTTGGGTTTTTCTTTTTCATTCTTCTTATATATTGACGTGATTTTCTATCACTCATATGCGTTACTGTACATGTGTTTATAACATAAACATCTGCATAATCTTCGCTACCAACTTGCTCATATCCGTCTTCTTTGAACATTTCAAGCATAGCTTCTGTTTCATATTGATTTACTTTACATCCTAAAGTGTAAAAAGCTACTTTTTTCATTATATATTTCCTCCTAAGTCACTTAGCTCATATAAAACTATGGAAGAAGCAACTACAGATGCAGTTTCCGTTCTAAGTATTCTAGGTCCTAGAGAAACTATTTTCCCATCTATGTTTTGAATTTTTTCAATTTCTTCTTCTTCAAATCCACCTTCTGGTCCAACAAAAATTCCAATTGTATTTGCACTAGAATCTTTTAAACCTTCTTTCATAGAAATTGTTCTTTCATTTTCATAAGGACAAAGATTTAAATCATTATTTTTCATATCTTCTAGGGCTTCTTTAAAAGTTAAAACTCCTGTAAGTTTTGGTATTTTACCTCTTTTACTTTGTTTAGCTGCTTCGTAAATGATTCTTTCCCATCTTTCAATCTTTTTATCTTCTTTTTTATTGTCTATTTTAGTTACACTTCTTTTTGTTTGTACTAAAACTATTTCATCTACACCTATTTCTGTTAATTTTTGAAGTATTAACTCCATTTTAGTTCCTTTAGGCATACCTTGATATAGCTTGACTTTTAAATCAGATTCACGTTTTATATTTGCTTTTTCAATTATGTCTAATAATATACTGTCTTTATTTATTTCTTTTATTTCACAAATATACTCATTATTGTCCATATCACACACCTCTAGTTTATCACTTTCTTTACATCTAAGAACTCTAGAAATATGCTTAACATCTTCACCTTCAATAATGCAAGTATTTTGTTCTAAATTAATGTTATTTTTAGGCGTGAAAAATCTATCCATAATTTCACCTACTTAAGTTTTGATACTATAGCTGACCATTCACCAAGTTTTACTATATCAACTATCTCAAATCCATTTTTTTCTAAAGACTCTACAACTTCATCTATTTTAGCATGAATTATTCCTGATGATATAAACACTCCATCTGCACTTAAGAATTTACTTACATCATTTGCTAATATTTTTATTATATCTGCTATTATATTAGCAACAATTACATCTGCTTTTCCTTCTACTACTTCAAATAAGCTACCATGTTTTACAACAACTTTGTCTGATACATTATTTAGTTCACAGTTTTCTTTAGAAACTTTCACTGCTACTTCATCCAGGTCTCCTGCAACAACTTCTTTCGCTCCAAGTTTAGCTGCAGCTATTGCAAGTATTCCACTACCACATCCTATATCAAATACTCTTTTACTTTCATCAACGTATTTTTCTAATTCTCTAATACACATTGAAGTTGTTTCATGTGTTCCCGTACCAAAAGCCATTCCTGGATCTAGCTCTATTATTAAGTCACCCTCTTGCTTATCATAATCTTCCCAAGTAGGTTTCACTACAATTTTTTGCCCAATCTTTGTTGGCTTATAATACTTTTTCCACTCATTTGCCCAATCTGATTCATTAACATCACTTAAAGAGACAGTTCCTTCACCTATGTCTAAGCCGTAAGATGGTAATAGTGATATTTTAGCTTTTATAGTTTCAACAAGTTCTAATACATTTCTTTCTTCAGGTATATATGTTTTTATTAATACTCCATCTTGATTGCTTTTATTAAATACTTCTTCTTCTACATAATCCCAATCCAATTCATTTTTCTTTTGGAATAGGAAGTCTTTAGGGTCTTCAATCATTACCCCTCCACATCTTTCTTCTAATAATATATTACTTATAGCTTCAACAGCTTCTGTCGTTGTTTTCACTGTTACTTCTGTCCAATTCATATGTAAACCTTCTTTCAATAATTTAATACTTTTTCATGAATTTTATTATATCATAATTATTCTCTTTTATAATATTGTTTTATACATATAATAGTCATAATCATATAAAAAATCCCTCCAATATGATTATAATTGGAAGGATTTTTTATATATTTTTACTTCTTTTTTAAATTTTTAAAGAAGCCATCTATTTTATCACTTAAACTTTTTTGCCTTTCATGCACCTCTTCGCCACACTCTTTAGCAAATTGTCTTACTAGTTCTTTTTGTTTGTCATTAAGTTTTTTAGGTATCTCAACGGTTACTTTAACATATTGATCTCCTCTAACGTTAGATCTTAGTTTTGGTATACCCTTACCTCTTAATCTAAATACTGTTCCTGTCTGAGTTCCTTCTGGAACTTGATATTGTACTTTTCCATCTAATGTAGGTACTTGTATTTCATCTCCAAGAGTAGCTTGCGCAAATGTTATAGGCATTTCTAAATAAACATCATAGCCTTCTCTTGTGAATAATTGATGAACATTTACACTTACTTCAATGTATAAGTCTCCTCTTGGTCCACCTCTAGTTCCAAGTTCACCTTGACCAGAAAGTTTAATCATTTGACCTTCATCTATACCTGCTGGTATGTCAACTTCTATAGTCTTAGTTTTTCTTATACTTCCTTTTCCATGACATTTGCTACATGGAGAATCGATAACTTCTCCTTCACCATTACATGTAGAACATGTTCTTGTGCTTGCTATATTACCAAAAGGAGTTCTTTGAACTGATTGTACTTGACCGCTACCATTACAAGTAGGACAAGTTTTCTTTGAAGTTCCTGGTTTTGCACCACTTCCATGACATTCATCACATTCTTCACTTCTATTAATTTTAACTTGAACTTTCTTACCAAAAGCAGCTTCTTCGAAAGATATATTTATTCTTTGTTTTATATCCGCCCCACGTTCAGGACCTCGTCTTCTTGATCTTCCACCACCAAAACCTCCACCAAACATATCGCCAAATATGTCTCCAAATATATCATCAAATCCACCAAATCCTTGGCCACCGAAACCTCCAGCACCACCAAATCCTTGGCCATTTACACCTTCATGACCAAATTGATCATAATTACTTCTCTTAGTTTCATCTGATAATACTTCATAAGCTTCATTTATTTCTTTAAATTTTTCTTCCGCTTCTTTGTCACCTGGGTTTTTATCTGGGTGATATTTCATTGCTAATTTTCTATAAGCCTTCTTTATCTCCGTTGCATCCGCACTTTTGCCCACGCCTAAGACATCATAGTAGTCTCTTTTAGTACTCAAGTTTTGTCACCACCTTTATATTACAAAACAATAGCTTGTAGAATATTAAACTACAAGCTATTATTAATTGTTTTAAACAGATTAATATCCTTAATTTATTATACACAATCTGTATGTTTTTGCAATTAAATCTTATACTTCTTTAAAGTCTGCATCTACTACATCATCATTTGATTGATTTTCTTGTGCTTGCTCTCCACCTTGAGCTCCTTGTTCAGCTTGAGCTTGTTGATACATTTGCTCAGAAACTTTGTGGAATTTGTTCATTACTTCATCTATTGCAGCTTTTATTTCTTCAGCTGTAGAAGCTTCTTTATCTTTTACTTCTTTTAATGAAGCAATAGCAGTTTCTATTGCAGATTTATCATCAGCATTTACCTTATCACCAAGTTCATTTAAAGTTTTTTCTGTTTGATATATAGTTGAATCAGCTTGGTTAAGAGCTTCTATTTTGTCTTTTTTAGCCTTATCAGCTTCAGCATTCATTTCAGCTTCTTTAACTTTCTTTTCTATTTCGTCTTCACTTAAATTAGTTCCTGAAGTTATAGTAACCTTTTGTTCTTTTCCAGTTCCTAAGTCTTTAGCAGTGACGTGAACTATACCGTTAGCATCTATATCAAAAGTAACTTCTATTTGAGGTATTCCTCTTGGTGCTGGTGGTATTTCAGATAATTGGAATCTACCTAAAGTAGTATTGTCGTAAGACATACTTCTTTCACCTTGAAGAACATGTATGTCAACAGCAGTTTGGTTATCTGCAGCAGTTGAGAATACTTGTGATTTTTTAGTTGGTATAGTAGTATTTCTTTCTATTATTTTTGTCATTACATTACCCATAGTTTCTATTCCTAGAGATAATGGAGTTACGTCTAATAATAATAAGTCGTTAACTTCACCAGTTAATACACCAGCTTGTATAGCAGCACCTGCAGCAACACATTCGTCTGGGTTTATACCTTTGTGAGGTTCTTTTCCTATAAATTTCTTAACAGCATCTTGAACTGCTGGTATTCTTGTAGATCCACCTACTAATAATACATCGTCTATTTCTGATACAGAAAGTCCAGCATCAGATAAAGCTCTCTTAGTTGGTTCCATAGTTTTTTCGACTAAACCATGAGTTAATTCATCAAACTTAGATCTAGATAAATCCACATTCATATGCTTTGGTCCACTTGCAGTAGCTGTTATGAATGGTAAGTTTATGTTTGTTGTCATTGTTGAAGATAATTCTTTTTTAGCTTTTTCAGCAGCTTCTTTTAATCTTTGAAGAGCCATGCCGTCTTGTCTCAAGTCAACACCTTCAGCTTTTTTGAATTCTTCAGCTAAATAATCTATTACAACTTTATCAAAGTCATCTCCACCTAATCTGTTGTTACCAGCAGTAGCTAAAACTTCAAAAGTACCATCACCTATTTCAAGTATAGATACGTCAAAAGTTCCTCCACCTAAGTCAAATACTAATATTTTCTTGTCTTGATCTAATTTGTCCATACCGTATGCAAGAGCTGCTGCAGTTGGCTCGTTTATTATTCTTTTAACTTCTAACCCTGCTATTCTACCAGCATCTTTAGTTGCTTGTCTTTGAGCATCTGTAAAGTAAGCTGGAACTGTTATAACAGCTTCTTTAACTGGTTGACCTAAGTAACTTTCAGCATCAGCTTTTAGTTTTTGAAGTGTTATAGCTGATATTTCTTGTGGTGTATATGATTTTCCTTCTATATTAACTTTGTAATCTGTACCCATATGAGTTTTTATAGATATTACTGTGTTATCAGCATTTGTTACTGCTTGTCTTTTTGCAGGCTCCCCTACTATTCTTTCTCCGTCTTTTGTAAAAGCAACTACAGATGGAGTAGTTCTCATACCTTCATTATTTGCTATTATTTGTGGTTCTCCATTTTCTAAAACAGCAACACATGAGTTTGTTGTTCCTAAATCTATTCCTATTACTTTTGACATAATTCATTTCCTCCTTAATTCTTCATCTATTTAAATTTTAATAATTTGTTATTTTAATTAACAAGAAACTTTAACCATTGTAGGTCTTATTACTTTCGTGTTTAACTTATAGCCTTTTTGTAGTACCATTACCACTTTGTTTGGTTCTACTCCTTCTACACTTTCTTGCATTACAGCTAAATGTAAATTTGGGTCAAAATCTTCATCGAGTGCTTTGATTTCTTCAACCTCAAATTTTTCTAAACAGTCTATTAACTGTTTATGTACAAGCTCAATACCTTTGTACATATCATCTTCTTTATCTGTACAAGCATCCATAGCTCTTTCCATACTGTCAATAACAGGTATTAACTCTGTAATTATTTTTTCATTGGCAAATATACCCACAGTTTGTTTTTCTTCTTGAGTTCTTCTCATATAATTAGAGTACTCAGCTTGAAGTCTTATATATTTGTCCTCTTTTTCTTCTATTTGTTTTTCAAGTTCCTCTATTGTGTCATTTATTCTTTTTTCTTCTAACTTAGAGTTTATATCTGTTACATTCTCTTCACACGTAGCTTCTTCTACATTTCCTTCAGATGTTTGCCTTACTTCCTCTTCATTAGAAGTGCAATTTTCTTGTATTTTTTCATCCTGATTCATGTTTTTTTCCAAGATCTACACCCCTCAGCTTAAAATTTATTTGATTTATTATTTAATAATATATTCATATAATTTATTATAGAATATATTCTAGAATAATCCATTCTTGTTGGTCCTATGAAACTTATACGCCCAATCAAATCTTTATCTACTTTATAGGTAGCTGTCACAACGCTACATTCTTGAGCTTGTTCACAATCATTATCGCTACCAATAATAATTGTAGCATTCTCCTTTAATATACCCTTTGATTTAACTATTTTGGCAATTGTTTCTTTTGTTCCTAACATGTCTAAAAATGACCTGGCCTTTAGAACGTCGTTAAATTCTGGATAATTAAAAATATTAGTAGCTCCATTTAAAGTCATTGAAAGCTCTTCCTCAGTAGGATTTGTATTTAACATATTAAGTAATTGGTCTATTATAGATGAATATTCGCCTATTTCATATTTTATATATGCTATTAATCTATCATCTATTTCTGTTATAGTTTTGCCAGAAAGCTTTCTAGTTAAATTATCAGAAATTAAATTCAACTTAGCTTGATCTAAATCAATTTTAGCACTTAAGCTGGATTTTTTTATATCGCCTTTTTCTGTAACTACTATTAATAAAATCTCACCTTCATGCATTCTAACCAATTGAATATGTTTAATTTCACTTAAAGTAGCCAAATGTTTTGTCATTGCAACTGTAGTATAGTTAGTAAGTTGAGATAACATCTTTGATGTTTCATGTATTAAGTCTTGAATATGATTCATGTTACCATCTACACATCTTTCAATTACCTCTTTATCACTATCACTAAGTTCTATAGTATTCATAAGAGAATTTACATATAGCTTATATCCCTTTTCTGTAGGAACTCTTCCTGCAGATGTATAAGGTTGAACTAAGTATCCTAGTTCTTCTAAGTCTGACATTTCATTTCTAATAGTTGCTGCGCTAACTCCAAGGTTATATTTTTTTGATATTGTTCTAGACCCTACAGCTTCAGCTGTTTCTATATAATCTTTAACTATTGCTTTGAGGATATTCATTTTTCTTTCATTCAATTCCATTTTCAAATACCTCCTTCGCTGTTAGCACTCACTAAATCCGAGTGCTAAAAAGATTATATATATTATATACCATGTTATTTTTTTATTGTCAATAGGTTTCAAATAATTTGTTTTCTTATTTTATAAATTCTACAAAAACACTGTTAGATATTTCTCTGCCTTTTTGGGTTAATATCATACCTTTATCACTAATTTCAATTAATTTCATTTTATTTAACTTGTTAATTTCTTTTTCATAAACTTCTTCAAAGTCAATATTATATTTTTCATAAAAATCCATAAATTTTATACCTTCATTCATTCTTAAACCTAAAAATATACTTTCCTCTACCTTATCTTTAATACTTAATTTTTCTTCCCATTCTATAGGTTTCCTACCAGTATTAATTGTATTTTCATATTTTTTTAGTTCACACAAATTATTATATCTTGTCTCATTTAAATATCCCGATGCTGATGCACCTAATCCAATGTAATTTTCACACTTCCAATATAAAATATTATGCTTACATTCAAATTCTTCTTTTGCATAATTTGATATTTCATATTGATTGTATCCATATGATTTTAAATATTTTATAGTATATTCATACATTTCAATATCCGTTTCTTCATCTAATAGTTCAAATTCTTTTCTTTCATACATCTTAAATAATTCTGTATCCTCTTCTAGTATTAAAGAATATGCAGAAATATGAGTAGGGTTTAGTTTTACAATTTTCTCTAAGGACTCTATCCAATCTTTTTTGCTTTGATTTGGAAGGGCGTACATAAGATCAATATTTATATTCTCAAATCCAACTTTTTTAGCTTGGTAGTAATTCTCTTCAAATTCTTCATATGTATGTATTCTTCCTATATATTCTAAGTGCTTGTTTTGCACCGCTTGCAGGCCAATACTTAATCTATTAACGCCACATTCTTTCATTGTTTTTAATTTATTTAAAGTTAATGTACCAGGATTACATTCCATGGTTATTTCTGCGTTATTTTTTATATTAAAATTATTTTTAATATTATCAAATAAGAACTTAATCTCATCTTGATTTAATATACTAGGTGTTCCACCTCCAATAAATATGGTATCAATTTCTTTGCCTCTTGCTTCTTCTTTATAAAATTTCATTTCTTTTTGTAATGCATTCAAATATTTTCTTTTTTCATCCAAGTTTAATTTATAGGAATTAAAATCACAATATTTACACTTTGATATACAAAAAGGAATATGTATGTATAAACCTAACATATGTTTTCTCCTTAAATAATTTTTCTAGTTACTATATTATTACCCACTCATATATTTCATTATTTTATATTTTGTTATTTATGTACACAAAAATATCCTACATGGCAGATTCTAATCTCTATCATATAGGATATATACATTTAAATTTATTTATTGCTTATAGATACTCTTCCTGGTCTTCTTATATCAGAAGCTCCAATATATTTACCATTTTCTATTCCTGCAGCTTGAACAGATCCGAAATATAATTTATCTGTAGATTTAATTATAGGATATTTAGTAGTGCTAATATCTATGATAGATTCATTGCTTTCATTATCTTCTGCTAATATTGTTCCTTTTGAATAGAAAGTAACCCTATTTTTATTTATTGATTCTTGTAAGTCTTTTTCAAAATATAACTTATCAACTAAAATAGGCGCTAAGACCTTAACTATTCTATTTCCTCCAGGAGTTCCAATAGCTAACGTAAAGTCATCACCTTTCTTAACTATAGTAGGAGACGTAAATGTTCTAGGTTTTTTTCCTGGTGCATATTTATTAATGCCACTCTTGCCAAAGTTACTCATTGTTCCATTTAGATAAAATCCATCCACTAATGTTTCTGATCCAAAGAAATGACCTAGTGTATTAGTAGATGAAACTACCATACCATTTTTATCTACGATAGAAAAATGTGTTGTACTTTCAGATTCTTCATCATCTTGATATTTTACATTTCTCATATTAATCAGTGATTTTATATTTTCTTCCGAAGTCATTGTTTTATAATCAATATTTGCAAAATCAGGGTCACCAATTTTTTTAACTCTTTCATATGTTGATAAGTCAGTAGCTGTATTAAGAGCATCTAAATAATTATTAGCATCTTTTAAATCTTTATCTTTACCAAGTTGTTCAATTATTTCCATAGTTTGAATTAAAGTTGCCCCTGAGAAAGGTGCTGGTGCAGAAACTACATTGTATCCATTAAACTCTCCAGAAACAGGTTCTACAACATCTACTTTATAGCTTTTCATATCATCGGCAGTTAAAACTGATTTTTTAGATATATTAGTTGCCATAACATCTTCATAAAAACCTTTAGCACCATTAGACTTAATATATTCTAATGTTTCTGCTAAGTCTTGCTGAACTAGATTCTCACCTTTTTTTATTAATTGTCCATTATTCACATATGCACTATTGTTCATAAGTGTTGCTGAATATACATTTATAACTTTTTCTAACTCTTCATCAACTTTAAAGCCATTTTTAGCTAGATTTATTGATGGCTGAATTAAGTCTTTAAATTCCATACTTCCGTAATCTTTAAATACTTTTTCCATACCAGCTACAAATCCAGGTACTCCAACATTACTTTTTTTAGTACTCTGAGACAAAGGCGCTATATCTTTATAATCATAGAATTTATATTCGTCAGCAGATGGATTGTATATAAGCATACCTCCGCCTCCGCCAATTCCAGATCCATAGGGTTCTACAACTCCCAAAGCATAGGCAACTGCAACTGCAGCATCTACTGCATTTCCGCCTTTTGCTAGAATTTCTTCTCCCACTTGTGTTGCCAATTCATTAGATGTACTTATACTATAAGAATATTTAGAGTTAATTTTAGATAAACTATTATTGTTTAACACATTCTTTTTAATATAGAAACCACCAACTATAGATATTATTAATATAGCTAATACTTTTAAAGTTTTCATTCTTTTCTTTTTAGTTTTCATCTTTTTATTTTTACTATACTTCTTACTCATACATAACTTCCTTTTTCATATGATTTTTTCCCCGTTAACTTAAATTTACTTATGCTCGATATTGCTAGTATCCGTAATGTATTTATGTTTAAATGGTATATATATAGTAGTTCTTATTGAGATTATTGTAAATTATTTTGTTGTGTTTCTTGCAAAGCATTTTGTTGCGTTTGTTCTACATTTTCTTTTTTAGTAATATCTGTTTTAATAATATTTTTTAATGTTAATGTATCTCCTGTCACCTCAAACTTAGACTTGTCCAAGTCTTTAATTAGAGTTGCAAATATTCTTTTTTGATAAAACTTATTAGTAGTTGGCACAGGATATCCATTTACTATCCTTACTGGAACTACTTCAAAAGTACCCTCACCTTTTTCATTAATATAGTAGTTTAACACCATACTATCTTTTGTTCTAGTCCAGCCTTGATCAAATACAAAGTTACCCATACTATAGAATATAATTCCGTCCTTATATGTTTGTATAGGTTGTAATACGTGAGGATGTGACCCTATAATCACATCTGCTCCAGCATCAATTAATGACTTGGCAATTTTCTCTTGTGCCTCACTCTGGCCGACACCGTACTCAACACCCCAGTGTAGATTAACCACTACTAAATCAGCTTTTTGAGATGCTTCATACACTAGTTTATTATAACCAGGATACATAGTTGACAATATACCTGCTTCTGTTCTGCTCGCACTGAAGTCTTTTGGTACTATATCACTTATACCTAAAGTTGCAACTTTTATGCCATTTACTTCTTGAATATCGTAAGTAGCAGCATCATCTCTATTCTTTCCAGCACCAACATGTTTTAGTCCTGCAGATTCAACAGCATCGATAGTACTTATTACTCCATCCCTGCCAAAATCACCTAAGTGATTATTAGCTAAATTAGCCATTGTAAATCCATTAGTCTTTAAAAGATTTGAAACTTTTTTTTCTGCGTATAAATGAATTTCTTTGTCACTTTTCTGAAAATCATCTGGATTATCAAGTAAAGCACTTTCTACATTTCCTGAAACATATTGTGAATCTTTCCATAAATATGATACATCTTTAAACACACTTTCATAATTATCTAATTCACTTTTAATCTTAACTGATCTTCCCAGCATCATATCTCCAACAAAAGTAAATTGAGCTAACTTATCATCCGAATAATTAAGCTTGAGTTTTTCATTATCACTATTTGCGTATACAAAAGTTGATCCAAAAACTATACTTGCAAGTAAAAATATTATTACTAATGTTTTTTTGCTTGTAATTTTAGGTTGATTTTTAATTTTTATCTGTAATCGCTCTTTAAATGTTAATTTATTTTTCATAAACTTCTCCTTACACTAAATATAAAATTTGCATTAATGCAAACACAAATCCAGTCATTAAAAGTGTAGATATTACTGTAAGTTTTATTCCTTGTTTTGAGTAAGAGTTTGCCAATAATGCTGGTACTATTACTCCTATCCCTCTAAATTCAAAAGTAGGGAATGGTGTTAATGGATATGTGAATTCAAATACTAGCTTTAAAACTATTGCTATAATTAATGTAGCTGTAAATTTTCTTTTTCCATATAGGATTACAAACTTAGGTAATACAAAGTTAACAAGCCAATATGTTATAAAAGAAACTAAAAATATTAATGCTAATGTTATAGGTGAATCAAATACTAATGCCAAATAACTGGCTGCTATTAATCCCCCTGGCGTAATTCCCGTCTTTTCAGTGAATAGCAAAGTACTGGCTACTCCTATTATTAATGCCATATAAAAATCTGTAATAAACATCTGCGTCCTGTCTCCTCCTAAAAATTACTACTTCTATATTTCTTTATATACGCTCTTATACTTATATTGTTATTTGCTTCCTCATGTTCATCTGTATGAATATATATATTACACAATTTTTGTAATAATATCTCAGCTTGTCCATGTATATTTCCGATACCATAAATGACTCTATTATGCATCATGCCATGTAATTCATCAATTACTTCATCAACTTCATAATCTGATAAATCTATATATTCTTTTATATTACTTAATCTTCCATCCTCAATTGCATTTTGTATACATTCTATTCCCTCTCCTATACCTATTAAAGTGGTATTTTTTAAATAAGGGAAACAGTCATCAACAAACTGATTAGTTCTATCTATTCTATCTTCTCTTCCATTAAAAAGAACTATCGGATTTTCTGTATTCGGTATAGTGTCCTTTATTCTATCCCATATTGCAAGTGTTGATTCAGGCTCATTAGCTGCAAAACCATTTACAAAATCACTTACATTATCCCCACATTCTATAGGGTTAATAGTAGCTGCACCTGGATCTGGATGTGCATTTAACATACCTTCAAAGGCTGTTTCTGCATCTATATCTAATATTTCTGCCACAGCTAATGCTAAAGATATATTATCCTCAAATATTGTATATTTAAACTTTTTAACAAGTCCTTCTGGTATTTTTGAGTTATCTGCAACAACAAGTTTTGTTTTTCTTTGTTTACAGATTTCTTCAAAATATTTTACATAAGGCCCATTGTCAACTACTAAATATCCATTGTATGGTATAGTCGAAGAAAATGCTAAAGCAATTTCGTCTGTTGTTGGTCCCATAACATCTAAGTGGTCTTCCAAAACATTAACTATAACTGTGATATTTGATTTAAAAATATCATTTTGATACACTGATTGATATTCAGGTCTTACTGCCATACACTCACATACTAAAGCTTCTGCACCAACTTCTCTTGCTTTATTTATAACTTGAATTTGTTCTTTAATATTCGCGCCTAAAAGATTACGCTTAATAACGTCTTCATCTTTTTTGTTCCAATATATCATTCTCGGAGAAGTTCCTGTAGTTTTACCCACAACTTTATAATCTGCGTTACACAAAACACCTGTTATTAATCTAGTCGCAGTTGACTTCCCACGTATACCATTTACATTAATTCTAAGGGGTATTTCCTTTAAATTTTCTTCATTCTTTTTCTTTTCCTTAATTCCTAAGTAAAGTAATATTGCCATATAAGCTACAATCACCAACAATTGTACTAATGTTATCTTATCAAACATACTCTCCTCCATAACTACTGTAACTTTGATTTTTTATCATATTTTTGAAATATCTTTATTAGCCTCATAAAAACAACTCAGTAGTTCCATTATTCTCTTCTAAGTTCCTAAACAGCTTAACATTGCCCAGTCTTCATATTACTATGGTGCACTCTAGCAAATAAATTTAACATTTTTAAATTTTATATTATTTATTTTTATAAAAGCAGGAAAAATACCTTCCTTGTCTTTTATATTCAGCGACTCATCTCCTCTTCTCTTTTTTAAATAATAAAATTATAATATTTTATTATTTAGTCATCTAGTAAGGTTTTTAACCTACAATTTAACGAATCTTCATTTTCAAATATACATCTATTATCTATCACCACTATATTACTATATATGATTCTTTTAGGTCAATAGAACATTTTTTCCACAATATATTACAATATATTACAATAAAAGCCAAAAAAAATTAAGATGTATTTAAAAAAATTTTGCTAAAATTATTAGTATGTCATGAAAATTTTCATTTTTAATACTATATTTAAAGCAATAAAATCAATAATTTATTATATAATGTTTACTATCAAGTACCCATTATATAATAAATTACTTCATAACACAAAGAATATCTTCAATATGTTATAATTTTCTTAAATTACAACTTACTCTCAATAAATTATATCTCTTATATTAAAAATAGTAATACTTTATAACTCTAATTCAACCGTTATAATGTTACTTTATTGTTAAATAATTTTCTATTATTCATCTAACTTAAGAACTGACATAAATGCTTTTTGTGGCACTTCTACACTACCAATTTGTCTCATACGCTTCTTACCTTCTTTTTGTTTTTCAAGAAGTTTCTTCTTACGAGATATATCTCCACCGTAACATTTAGCAAGAACATCTTTTCTAAGAGCACTTATTGTTTCTCTAGCTACTATTTTATTTCCAACAGCTGCTTGTATAGGAACAGCAAATTGATGTCTTGGTATTTCATTTTTAAGTTTTTCACACATCGCCTTGCCCCTAGAGTATGCTTTACTTTCGTGAACGATAAAGCTAAGTGCATCAACTTGTTCTTTATTTATTAATATATCTAACTTAACAAGTTGAGAAGGAACATATCCCTTCATTTCATAATCTAAAGATCCATAACCTCTAGTTCTAGATTTTAGTGCATCAAAGAAATCATATACAACTTCATTTAGAGGTAAATCATAATGAAGCATAACTCTTTTCTCATCTATATATTCCATGTGTAACATTGTTCCACGTCTTTCTTGACATAGCTCCATAACTATTCCAACAAAATCTTTTGGTGCTATGATATCAGCTTTTACTATTGGCTCTTCTATCATCCTTATTTCTGAAACCTCTGGCAAGTTTGCAGGGTTCTGGACCATAACAACTTCTCCATCATTTTTAGTGACTCTATATATAACTGAAGGAGCTGTTGTAACTAAATTCAGATTAAATTCTCTTTCTAATCTCTCTTGTATTATTTCAAGATGTAATAATCCTAAGAATCCACATCTAAAACCAAATCCTAAAGCCGCAGAAGTTTCTGCCTCAAACTCAAGAGCTGCATCATTAACTTGTAACTTTTCTAAGCAATCTCTTACGTTTTCATATTTTTCCCCTTCACCTGGATAAATACCACAATAAACCATTGGAGTTGCTTTTTTATATCCTTCTAAAGCTTCTTGTGTTTTATTATTAGCATCAGTAATAGTGTCCCCTACATGACAACTTCTTATATCCTTTATACTTGCTGCTATATATCCAACATCACCAGCAGATAAACTGTCTAGTTCCGTTGCACCTGGAGCCATAACTCCAACTTCTGTTACTTCGAATTTCTTCTTAGTATTCATCATTTCTATAGTCATACCTTTTTTGACTTCACCTTCAAATACTCTAACATAGGCTACAACACCCTTATAAGCATCATAGTATGAATCAAATATTAAAGCTTTTAATGGTTTATTTATATCTCCAGTAGGAGCTGGTACGTTTGCAACTATATCCTCTAATACATCTTGTATATTTAAACCACTTTTTGCTGATATTAATGGTGCCTCACTTGCATCAAGACCTATTATATCTTCAATTTCTTCTTTAACCTCATCTGGTCTAGCACTTGGTAGATCTATTTTATTTATTACTGGTAATATTTCTAAATCTTGATCTAGAGCTAAATATACATTAGCTAAAGTTTGCGCTTCCACACCTTGTGCTGCATCAACTACAAGTAATGCCCCCTCGCATGCTACTAAACTTCTTGATACTTCATAGTTAAAGTCCACGTGACCTGGAGTATCTATAAGATTTAAATAATATTCATTTCCATCCTTAGCCTTATATATTAACCTTACATTTTGTAGTTTGATAGTGATTCCTCTTTCTCTTTCTAAGTCCATGTTATCCAATAACTGACTTTTCATTTCTCTATCACTTACTAAACCTGTATACTGTATTAATCTATCAGCTAAGGTAGACTTACCATGATCTATATGAGCAATTATACTGAAATTTCTAGTTCTATTTTGTTTGTCCACCGTTATTCCTCCTTAATAAGTTCTTATCATAGATTTTATTTTATAATATATCTGCTTTTATGTAAATAAGTAGTATATAACAAAAAAATAAGACTTGTTTTTTAAGTCTTATTTTTTCTATTATTTTGGTTCATTTTTGAAATTTGTATTCTTTAATATTATATATAGATTAAATATTATAGTCTAAAATATATTCATTATATACTTTATAATATTATTTTTACTATCATTATCTAATACTTCATTAATTCTATAATCTACCAGTAATATGCTCGCCGTAGTAATTGCTAGCATCATAAGCATAAATACAACTCTACAAATTGTTTTATATTTTTTTTTAGAACATTTTTCTTTTTTAGATTTTTCTAAACGACTCATAATTTATACACCGATTATTTCATATTGGAATAATACTCATCAAGTATTTCTGCCAAATATTTACATGTAGCTTGAGCTTCTTTTGTACTTGTTGCATTATTACCTATTTCTATTAATAATCCATTGTCTGCCATATATTGATTAAATCTACCGTATTGTTTTGTAACTACTGGACAAACTAATCCTGGATATTTATTTTCAGCCAAAGCAGTAATCTCTTCTGCTTGTCTCTTTAATTCTCCCACATTTTGATTTCTTTGACCAACTACTAAGAAAAACTTCGCAACAGTTTCTCCATTTATTTTAGTTGTATACTTATCATGTACTGCTTTTTTAGCCTGTGCAGTACTTACACTTTGCCCGTCCCTATGTAAATCTATACTTACCTTTATAGAATTATACTTAGATAATATAGACTTCATTGTCTTGGCACTAGTTGCATAAGCATCATTATAAGATAAATCATTATATCTAGTAGTATGAACTACACCCCATCCCTTTTCTGATAACGATGTAGATAAAATACTTCCTACAGACATAACCGAATGTTCTATATCTGTTGAGTGATAGTTATTCTTTGGCGAATCAGAATAAGTTTCACTACTATGAGTATGATAGATAAGCATTTGTGGCTTGTCCTTTGTTACTCTTATATCATTAGTGTAACTTGAATCAATAATATTACTAGTTTCTTTCGCTTCTTTTTCCTCTTTTGATTCTGGCTTGTTTTCCTCGCCAACATAAACATTAACATATTCTTTGTCATTTTTACTATTTGTATTACTTTTTATATTATCTGTAGATTTCGAGTTCTCATCAGAATCTTTATTATCCTTATCTTCTTTGTCTATCACTTTTACTTCAGGATAAGATGACTTCACCAAATATTTTAATATATCTTCTTTATCTAATGCTTGAGAAATAGTAGGCAAAATACAAACTATTAAAAATCCAATTTTTATAGCTTTTATTTTATTTTTAATCATTAAAATTCCTCCTTATTACGAGGTTCTTCCTGGATGAAGAGACCTATTTAATCCTTCACTAATTATTATTGATAGATTTTCTATAGTTTCATCTATATCCTTAGGAGTAACAATTAAGTTTTTGTCATAAGGATCTAGAGAGTCTTTAATTAGTTGATACTTTTCTTCTTCCTGTAGTTTTTGAAGCATTTTATAAAATACTTCCCCTTCATCAGATTGTTCCATTAAATTATTAACTGCCATGTCTAGTACATCACTAGTTAAAGTAGCCGCATCAACTACCGTTGGTACACCTATAGCTACAACATCTACTCCCAAGTATTCTTTATTCAGAGCCTTTCTTTTGTTACCTACTCCTCCACCTGGAGATATACCTGCTGTAGATATTTGTATTGTAGAATTTACTCTGTCCATTTTTCTTGAGGCAAGCGCATCTATGGCAACTACTCTATCTGGTTTAATAATATCTACTATTGCTTTAACAGTTTCGCTAGTTTCTATTCCAGTTATGCCCATAACTCCTGGACTCAGTGCAGCAACTTCTGCAAAATCGTCATCATAATCCTTATTGTAGTTTTTAAATATATGACGTGTTACAAGAGTTTTCGATACTGATTTTGGTCCTAATGCATCAGATGTTATATTCCAGTTGCCAAGTCCAATTACTAAAGTTTTCTTGTGTTCCTCTGAACCAAAAATATCTCTAAGTTCCTTAGCTAAATAATTTATTATTTGTTCTCTTGATTCATCGTCATCATATTTCATCAATTTACTTTCTAATGTTACGTACGTTCCAATTCCTTTATTCATTATTTGAGAACCTTGCTCATTCAATACTTCTACTTTTGTAACTACACAGTCATCAAGTTGTTTGTTTGTTGTTTTAACTCCTGGTATTTCACTACTATTACTGCTTTCTTCTATTATTTCTCTTGCTTCTAGAGCTAGGTCGGTTCTAATTTTTATCATAGTTTCCTCCAGTATTCAATAAAATGATATTATTGATTATTGACAGGTGCTAACATTTTAAACATTATTTATCATTTTTTATTACTTTTATGAATAAATAAATCTATTATTGTGAAATATTTTTATATGTGATAAAGTAAGTCATGCACGAAAAAAACAGTTAACAAATTATATTTAACTAATAAATATTAACTCTTGATTTTTATATTTATTTCTGTTAAAATCTAATATGTTGACGATGAGAATAATTATATTTACGAGGAGGTGTTTTTCGTGGCAAACATAAAATCAGCTAAAAAGAGAATAAAAGTTATCGATAAGAAAACTGCTTTAAACAAAGCTAGAAAATCTCAGTTAAAAACTGCTATAAGAAGATTCGATGAAGCTGTTACTGCAGGTAACGTTGAAGAAGCTACAGCTAGATTCCAATACGCTCAAAAGAGAATATATCAAGTAGCATCAAAAGGAACTATACACAAAAACGCTGCAGCTAGAAAAGTTGCTAAATTAGCTCAAAAATTAAACGCAATGAACGCATAGTAACAGTTTAATTTTTATAAATTTAAACCCTTGATTTTATATCAAGGGTTTTTTATTGCTTTAATTTAATATTATCTTACTACCCCATCCCCACAAATAAAAAAGTCTTAGCATTTTAACTAAGACTTTTAACTAATGTTTCTTTGGCAATACTTACTGACTAGTATTTCTATAGCCAAAGTATCCTTTATTAATCCATTTTTAATTTTAAAATCATTTTCTAATATAAAGTTTAACATATCTATTATTATATCATCAGAAAAGTTACGACTTTGTTTTAATGCTTTATTAACAACAAATTGTCTCAAACTAAGTTTTTCACAAATATCATTTACAGGTGTCCCCTCTATTTGTAAACTTCTAACCTGAAGAACAATTTTAAATTGTCTGCTTATCATAGCAAATATTCCAAGAACAGATTCTCCTTCACTAATCATATCATTCAATATTTTTATGGCTGACGAAGAATTCTTTTCTCCCATATAGTCTATAAGTTTGAAAATGTCATTTTCTATTTTCTTTTGAGACAGCCTATCTATAATCTCATTATTTACTTTATTTTCTTTGCCTACAAAGGAGCTAATTTTAATTATTTCATTTTCCAAATCTGATAAAGTCTTTTCACTATTTTTATCTCTATATCCTTGAGATTCAATAAAGTACATAACTTGCGCATTTTCTATTATAGAACCAAAACTTTCAAATTTTCTTTTTGTCCATTTAAATAGATCCATATCAGAAATTTTATCACAGTTAAATACAACACCTTTTTCTTGTATTTTTTTTACTATCTTTTTTCTTTTGTCTATTTCTCCGTACACGACAAATACTAAAACTGTACTTTCTGATATATTATCTAAGTAATCTACGAAGTATTTTTCATCACCTTCAGAAAGATTCTTTCTTTTTCCTTTTAATAGTTCAAAATCCTTTACTATAGTAATTTTTTTATCATCCATAAAAGGAAGAGTTTCTATAGAGCTTAGCAATTGATCCAAAAAAACTTCTTTACCATCTATTATATCTAAATTAAAATCAATCATAGACTCATTAAGACTTTCTTTAAAGCTTTTTATGGCATTATCAATTAAGTAACACTCTCTACCATATAAAAGATATATATTTTCAAAATTTTTATTTTTAATATTCCTTATAATATCCTTGTAATCCATTTTCTTGCTCCTTCATAATTTTTAACTCTCTATATATCATATACGAAAAAATTAAAATGTAATAAAAAGTTACATAAAATAATTTAGGATTGTTAATTTCTATATATGCTAATTTATTCCCTGCGAGTTTGTCTAATAAATAATATACCATAATAATAATACTTTTGCTTAAATATGCTAAAATTTTTGATATTAAAATACTAAATCTAAATAAAATAACACTAATTATACTTAAATTCATTATTATACCAATTACAGGAACAACAATCATGTTACCAATAAGGAATAAAACCGGTATTCCTTGAAACACGTAATATATAATTGGCAAAGTTAGTATGTTCGCACTTATACTTATGGATATTATGCTTATTTTTAAGTATTTATTTATTATTTTATAAAAATATATAATAGATAAAGTTGCTAAAAATGATAATTGAAAAGATATATTATAAATTACATAAGGATTATTCACAATCAAAAACACACCTATAAGAGATAGTGTGCATATACCATCTCTCTTTTCTTCTAAAAATATGGCCAAATACATAATCACAACAAAGACTATAGATCTACTTATAGATGGAGAAAATCCAATCATTATACTGTATAAAATCATTATAATTGTTAAAATTATAAGTTTATAAAATTTATTAATTCCTTTTATAATAATTGCAATCATAGTGCATAGTATGCCTGTGTGAAGCCCAGATATAGCTATCACATGACTAGTACCTGTTTTGGAAAACATGTCTTTTTCTTCTTTACTCAAGTTCTCCTTTTGCCCTAATATTAAAGAATTAATAAAATCAGATTTATCTTTATATAAATATCTAAATGTATCGCTCAAATAAGTTTTTGTATTACCTACAAAAGTATAAAATTTGTTATCTCCTTGTATTTTATAATATTTTGCAGTTATAATACCTTTAAATCCCATACTTTTAATATATCTACCATAATTAAAATCATCAAAGTTCATTTTATCTAAACTTTTAATACTTCCATTTATTTTAACTATTTCACCTATTTTTATGTCTAATTTTTTACTATAATCATTTACTAAGTATTTTTCTATTTTATATTGATCATATTTATCTTTTTCGATTTTATCCTTTACGACACCTTCTATAGTTATATTTTCTTTGTCTTTAATTTCGTCTAAGGATTTGTTATTTGTATAAGTATAAGATATGAATAATAAAAATATGAACAATATTAATATTGGTCTTCTCATCTTTCCTCCATAATTTTTTATTTATTTTTATTATCATCATCTTAAATTTTTTCAAACATATTATACTTTTCTATTAAATAAAAAATCAACTTCTCTTAGGATAAACCATATGAAATTTCAAGTAAATACATTTCCAAAGTAATTAGAAATTAAAAAAGCACATCTTCACACAAGAAGATATGCTTTTTTATAAAGTTACATTTATGTCTAAAAAGACAGTCTTTAGCTGTCTTTTTAGACATATTCATTTATATAATTTTCTTTTTTAACAAAAATTAAATCCAAAAATTCTATAACCTCTTTATTTTCTTTTAAGTTGTTTAATAAATAAGCTTCTTTTGAGTTTATATAAGAAAATGCTAGTTGAGATATAGTATTTATATCAAATTCCACATCATAATCAAAGTTACCATCTTCCACAATTAACTTATTATTTTCTAAGGTAATTTTAAATATTTTATTATTTTCCTTTATATAATTATCTTTAATAGAAATAATTACACTTAATTTATCGTTACCTTCTATATATAAACTTTCTAAATACTTTTTGAAATTAATAATTCTTCCCATCATAAAAGGTTTTAGTTTCATAGTAATAGTTCTAGGGTTTGATAAAATAAATCTTATCTTATCATCTAAAGGCGATGTTATATTTACTTTTTTGCATTGAGTATTATGATTGTATATAAATCTCAACATTCCCTTAAGAGCATTCATATTTTTATAATATAATTCTCTAACAAAAATATTGTCTCCATTTATAAAGTATATTATATATCCATCACTTTCATCATTTCTATGAATATAAATATATCCATCTTCACTTTCTATTTCTTTGAATAAGTTTTTATAGTAATCTTCATCCCTTATTACTTTTCCATTTAAATTTTCTAAGAAAGATTTTTCTATATTTATCATCTCATTAATATGATCTGTAGTAGCCTTTATTAAGCTGCCAGATGATTTAAATCCACCTAAGTCCTCTATATTAATTTCATACTCTATTTGATCATAACAATGCTCGTATCCATATTTTCTATACAACCTATAATCTATTGGCATCAAAATTGAAACAAGCTGTTCTTTTTTATATAACTCATTTAAAGTAAAATTCATAATATGTTTCATATATCCTCTACCCCTAGCTTCTGGCAAGGTAGATACTCCTACAACATAAGACGTTTCATATTCTTTATCATTTAATCTTATCTTATATTGATTTAATTGAAGAGAAGAGACTATATTCGCCTCTTCCTCAACTACTATTGTGTTATAATTTTTATATTTATTATTAAAATAATAATCTGTAAATTTAGGGCCATCATTAAAACAATAGTTCCAAATTTTCATTATATTATTTTGGTCACATTCCCTAGCAAACCTAATCTTCATAAATCTTATACCTCTCTAACAGTATATTTTTCTACAAACCTAACTGGGTGATAAGAAAGTTTTGCCTTTCTAAGTCCTTCTATCCCTAAATCTTCTTCCCTATTTATAAATTCTGCATCACTAAATTCATGAACTAAAAATTGTTGATTTATAAATGGATATAATCCTCTTATGACTGGATTAGCTTTTTCTATATGAATTAAGGCCATATTAGGGTTAATATACTCTCCCATTGTAAAAGCTTCTAATTTCCCGTCTATAAATATTCCAGCTATTTTAAGTTTATCTTTTAAAACACTGTAGTTTTCAAATAACTTCTTAATTCCAATAAGCTCTTCTTCCATCTCTTCATCTACAGCATTATTTTCTTCTTTATTACTAGTCCATTCTTGTACTAGTTCTAAACAAGCGTCAAAATCTTTTTCATCAAGTAATCTATATTCGTATCTTCCTTCATATTCTTTTTTGAAGTAATTTATATGATTTCTTTTCTTTACGTTCTTTCTACCCTTTAGTTCTCTCAAGCTTTCTCCATCATAAACATAATCGAATAAATCTCTTTCTTCAATATAATTGAATTTTCCTGGGTAATTTTCTTTTAAGAAATCTACTACTTCTTGTGTTATTCCCCTAAAATAGATTTTCTTTTGTTCTTTTTCAAAGTAATCAACCACAAATTGTATAACTCTTGGCATATCTTCTTTTCTAGCTAATGGTAATATTGAAAATGTATTTCCTTCATATTCTGCAACTATTACTGCAAATCCATCTCCTATATAATAACCAGTTTTATATAAATGTTGCCACATATATAATGTATTGAAACAATATTCACACGCTTCATAATCTACTAAATCGAAATATGGATTAAGCATTTCTCTGGATTCCATATTTATATCTTTAAAAATCATAATTTCCTCCTAATTTACTGCTACAAATTCTATGTTAAATAGTAATTTTACATTTATATTTTATTATTAAATCTTTTCGCTCAAAATTGAATTTAATATATATAATACCCTAACAATGCATATATAAACATTTTTATTTGAATTCAAATAAGTTTTTTTATTTTATTCATTGTATATAATAGCACTTTTATCCAAAGTAAACAAAAAATTTTAATTTTTTTGTTTTTTAATATTATAAATGTATAATAAGTTTTATTTTAATTAATAATTATGAATAAAATATGAAGAATAATTATTGGGAGGATTTATTATTGATAAAAAAAATTAAATGCATGATTATAGCTTTACTTCTTACTTTATGTTGTGGTTGCGACAGATATAAAGATTTTTTATCTGTACATATTATAGATGTAGGACAAGGAGATTGTATTTTAATAAAAACTCCTCAAAATCAAAATATATTAGTTGATGGTGGAGATGATAGTACTTATAAAATTATAAAAACCTATTTAAAATTGAATAAAGTACATAATTTAGACATAATTATAGCTACTCACTTAGATAAGGATCACATTGGTAGCTTAGACGAAATTATTAATAATTTTGACGTAAAGAAAGTTTATACACCAAATCAAAAAGATGATTCATCTCATTATTATGACCTTGTAAATGCTTGCAAAAATAAAAAACTTAAAATCAATCATTTAAGTAAAGGTGACTCAGTAAAAATAAACAGTACTACGCTTTTAAATGTACTTAGTCCTTCCTATATACAAGATAATAATAATCAAAATTCCATCGTGTTTAATTTAGAATATAAAAACATGGACTTTTTATTTACAGGAGACTGTGAAGAAACGAATGAGATTGATATGACTAATTCATTTGAACTTGAAGATGTTGATTTTTTAAAAGTTGCTCATCATGGAAGTAGTTCTTCTTCTACTGATAACTTTGTAAAAGATACCAGCCCTTCCATCGCAGCAATATCTTGTGGTTACAAAAACCAATATGGTCATCCACATAAATCAACTTTAGATACCTTAAAAAAATACGGAGCTAAAGCTATTCGTACTGATATTAATGGGGATTTAGTATTTTATAGTGACGGGTACAAGATTTTTACCACTAAAAATTATAAGTAATCACAAAATAAAGAAGTTACCATTAATACATTATTCTTATACATACTGACTCCCTAGTTATTTTCAAATACGTATAAATTTATAATAATCTACAATTCTAAAAAATACTAATATATTAAAGAAAGCCCTTAAAAGGGCTTTTAATATATTAGTTATTAATTAAATCATTTACAACTACAGAGGCTATTATTAAACCGCCCACAGAAGGTACAAATGAGGTACTTCCTGGAGTAACTTTTCTGCCATTCATTATTTTTTTCTTTAGTTCTTGTGGTTGCTCTTCAGAGTAAACTACTTTAAGTTTTTTAATCCTTCTATCTTTTAATTCTTTTCTCATTACTTTTGCAAGGGGACAAGTATGAGTTTTATGTATATCCGTAACTACTATTTTTGTTGGATCTAACTTATTTCCCATTCCCATAGATGATACTAATTTCAATCCTTTTTTGTTACATTCTTCAACTAATAAAATTTTAGATGTAACCATATCTATTGCATCTACAACATAGTCATAATTTTCTATTAGTATTTCATCTGTAGTTTCTTTATTATATTTTTTAGCTATAGCTCTTATATTTAAATCTGGATTAATATCTAATAATCTTTCTTTCATAACATCTACTTTTAATTTTCCTACTGTTGAATGTAGAGCTGGTAGTTGTCTATTTATATTTGTTATATCCACATCATCAAAATCTACTATAGTTATATTTCCAATTCCAGCACGAACTAAAGCTTCTGTAGCAAAACTTCCCACTCCACCTACTCCAAATACTATAACATTTGATTTTTCTAACTTATATATACCCTCATCTCCAACAATAAGGCTTGTTCTCATGGTAAAATCTTTCATATATACATTCTCCTTGATTTTTAAATAAATATTATTATAAATTATCTTTTATAAGATTAAAAGACAATCTGTATAATTAATTTTCAATTCCACATAAATACATCTTAATTATAGTTTATTATACCTTATTTTTATACTTTGTATTAAGTTATATTGTTACAAATAAAAATAAAAAAAACGAATTATCTATAAAATAGCTAATTCGCTCCTTTTTAATTATTTGTTTAAAGCTTCCAATCTAAGTATTTCTGCTTTATCAGTTTTTTCCCAAGTAACACCTAGGTCAGTTCTTCCAAAATGTCCATATGCTGCTGTATTTTTGAATATAGGTTTTCTAAGTTCTAAATCTCTAATTATTGCGCCTGGTCTTAAATCAAAATGCTTATTTATAAGTTCAACTAAAACTTCATTGCTAACTTTACCAGTTCCAAAAGTATCAACAAATATAGATAGAGGTTTTGCCACTCCTATAGCATAAGCCAGCTCTATTTCACATTTATCAGCAAGTCCTGCTGCAACTATATTTTTAGCCACATATCTTGCTGCATAAGCAGCCGATCTATCAACTTTAGTTGCATCTTTTCCTGAGAATGCTCCACCACCATGTCTTGAATATCCACCATAAGTATCTATTATTATTTTTCTTCCTGTAAGTCCTGTATCACCTTGTGGTCCACCTATAACAAATCTTCCCGTTGGATTTATATATATTTTAGTTTCTTCATCTAATAAATTAGATGGTATTACTTCTTTTATTACTTTTTCAATTAAATTTTCTCTTATTGTCTCAGTTTCCACATCTTCGCTATGTTGAGTAGATATAAGTATAGTATGAACTCTAAGAGGAGTATTCCCTTCGTATTCTACAGTTACCTGAGTTTTACCATCAGGTCTTAAAAAATCTAAATTTCCGTTTTTTCTAACTTCTGTTAATTTTCTTGATAATTTATGAGCTAAAGATATAGGTAATGGCATTAATTCTTTTGTTTCATTACATGCAAAACCAAACATTATACCTTGATCACCTGCTCCTATAGCTTCAATTTCATCTTCACTTTGTTCACCTATTCTATTTTCTAAAGATTCATCTACTCCCATAGCAATATCTGATGATTGTTCATCTATCGCTGTTAACACACCACAAGTCTCACAATCAAATCCATATTTTGCTCTATCATATCCAATTTCCCTTATTGTTTCTCTTACAACTTTAGGTATATCAACATATGCATTTGTGCTTATTTCCCCCGCTACCAATACAAGGCCTGTTGTAACAGTAGTTTCACAAGCAACCCTTGATAGAGGATCTTGTTTTAATAATTCATCTAATATGGCATCTGATATTTGATCACATATTTTATCTGGATGCCCCTCTGTAACTGATTCTGATGTAAATAAATGTCTCGTCATTTTTTTCTCCTTATATAAGTTTATTTTTTTCTTTTTTTTCACGATTTTTTATTAAATTATCTGAAGCAACTAAAGATAATTCTCTTAGTATTTTGCATGCTACAATTGTAGATACGTTGCTTGTGTCATAATCAGGACTAAGTTCTACTATGTCGCAGCCTACTAAATTTATATTTGAGTTTTTTAGTATTTTAAATATTTGTTCAAACATTCTATATGTTATTCCTCCAGGTTCTGGTGTACCTGTTCCTGGGAATATAGATGGATCTAATACATCCAAATCTATAGTTAAATAAACATTTTTACCACCTAATGTAGATACTATTTTCCAAAAAGTATCTATAGTATGAGTTTCCATATAAGTATGTTTTTCTCTTAAAGCAAATTCAAACTCTTGCCTCGTGCCTGATCTTATTCCAAATTGAAATATTTTTCCATCACCTGTTATATCCCAAATTCTTTTTATTACTGTTGCATGAGAGTTTTTATTATTATTGTACTCTTCTCGTAAATCTGTATGCGCATCAAAATGAAGTACATAAACATCCCCATATTTTTCTTTAATTGCTTGAAATGCAGGAAGAGTAACTAAATGTTCTCCTCCTATCATAAATGGAAATTTTTCATCATTTAGTATTTCTTTTGTACCTTCATATATCTCATTTAATACTTTATCAGTATTGCCTATACTTAGCTCTAAATCACCTATATCACATATATTAAAATCTTGTAAATCTAACCCCAATAGCGGACTATATGTTTCAAGTCCATAAAACTCCCCTCTCATGACACTACTTGCAAATCTAGTTCCCGGCCTATTAGAAGTAGTTCCATCAAACCCAGCGCCAAATACTATTACATCTGACTCTTCATAATCACATTCCATTTCCATAAATTGACCAATATTATAAAATCTATTATTTTTCATTTAACATATCCTTTACATATTGTGGTAACATAAATGCTCCTCTATGAATATGGCTATTGTAGTACTTAGTTTTTAGCTCTAAAGCTTCCCATTTTTCTATATTTTGGTCTTTTATAGGATCATATTTTTTTGATGCAAACCCAAATAACCAATGTCCAGATGGATATGTTGGAATATGTGCTTGATAAACTTTAGCTATAGGAAATAAATCATTTATTTTTTCATAAGCTCTTTTCATTTCTCTTGCATTAAAATCAAAATATGGACTTTCATTTTGATTTACAAGAATTCCTTCATCAGACAATATTCTATAACAATCATTATAGAAATCAACGGAGAATAATCCTTCTCCTGGACCTATCGGATCTGTTGAATCAACTATTATTAAATCATAGGTTTTGTCTTTAGAATTTTTTACAAAAGCAACACCATCTTCATAATATAAGTTAACTCTTTCATCATCTAATTTGCATGCACAAATATCTATAAACTCCCTAGATACATCTACTACCATTTTGTCTATTTCAACCATATCTATGTTTTCAATTTGAGGATATCTAGTAAGTTCTCTTACTGTTCCACCATCTCCACCACCTATAACTAATACATTTTTAATGTTCATATTAGTTGCCATTGGAGTATGAACTATCATGTCATGATAAATAAACTCATCTTTGTAAGTTACCATCATTAAGCCATCTAATGTTAAGAATTTCCCATATTCCTCACTTTCAAAAACATCTACCCTTTGAAAATCTGACTGTCCACTGAAAAGTTGTTTATCAACCTTTATGGAAAAACGTACATTGTCTGTCCACTCTTCTGTATACCAAAATTCCATAATTCTTCCTCCTTTTGTTATTTTATAACTATCTATTTTATCTATATCTCTGTATTTGTATAATTTTTATTTTTATGTTAAAATGTTATTTCGATTTTTATTTTATATTTTTATTTTATATTTAGGTATTAATTTGCTTATATAGCCTCTGGCTTATGGCTAATTTTGCCTAAATCTTTTTTTGCAAATTTTTGTATTTTACTTGTTAATCCTCTTGGTATTTCTGTTGATTCACTTCTTTCAGCTTCTAATAATTTTTCTAATAATTCAAAACTCTTCCATGGATCAATATCTCCACATGTAAAGAAATCTGCTGCTGCATAACCATATTCTGGCCATGTGTGTATTGTCAAATGTGACTCAGCTATTATTACTGCACCTGACACACCCCAGGGATTGAAATGATGAAAAACTGAATCAACTATTGTTGCTTTTGCATTTAATGCAGAGTTGTTCATATACTCTTCTATAAGTTTTGGATTTGATAGCATCTCCTCATTGCAATTATAATATTCTACTAAGATATGTCGACCTAATGTTTCAAATTTCATATTATTCACTTCCTTCTTTCTATTTTTCTTTTATTACCAAAATTGTATTTAGTTCTTTATCTATCATATCTGTTAAGTGCGCATTACTACTTTTAAGAACTTTTATATAGTCTATAATTTCTTTAGTTATTATTTCTCCTGGTGATATTATAGGAATACCTGGTGGGTACGCCATAATATTCTCTCCACAAATTCTATTTATAGAATTTTCAATATCCAGACTTTCCTTTTGGCTATAGTAAGCATCTCGTGGATTCATTTTCACAATAGGATTTATTTGTTTCATAGAAGGACTCTTTAATATAATATCTTTTTTGTACATCTTAGAAATTATACCTAGGGCATTTATAAGTTTATCCACATCTCCCTTGGTAGTTCCTAATGATATTAAGGCTAAAATGTTATACAAGTCTCCTAATTCCACCTGTATATCAAATTCTTGATATAAGATATC
The DNA here is from genome assembly GCF_020748185.1 of Terrisporobacter petrolearius. GTDB lineage: Bacteria > Bacillota > Clostridia > Peptostreptococcales > Peptostreptococcaceae > Terrisporobacter > Terrisporobacter petrolearius. Next base: position 126,632 of record NZ_JAHZMO010000003.1, read on the forward strand.
ATATACTTTAAATCCAGTTATATTTAAATTTTTAACGTTTATGCAAAGTTTTGTTTCATCAAGAAGATACATTCCTTCTCTGTTACTACTTTTATGACTAATAACCTCTATTCCTGGTATTTTATTAAGTTTATATTTAGCATATTGAGAAATATTCAAAGCTTTAGATAATTGTAATCTACCCTTATTAACTAAATTATATCTAGCTCCATCAATACTTGACATTAATAAGTAGGATGCAGATGTAGATTGTAACATGTTTAAAGTTTGACTAACTTTCTCTCCATGGATATTTTCTTCATTCACTAATAGCACAGAAGCTTGAGTTAATGCACCTCCTGTTTTATGCATACTAACTGCTGCCATATCTGCTTTTAACTTCATTGCCGAAGGTGGTAGATCATCATGAAATGGAAAATGTGCTCCATGAGCTTCATCTACTAATACCAATACTGAATGGCTTTTGCATAAGCTAATTATTTTTTCTAATTCACAACAAGCTCCATAATATGTTGGGTTTAATAAAAATATTGCTTTTATATCATTATTCTTTTCCAACTCATTTTTCACACTTGAATAACTTACATTTAAACTTATGCCTAATTCTTCATCAAATTCAGGTTGAATATATACAGGTTCTCCTCCACTAAGTATTAATGAATTAATGACCGACTTATGTATATTCCTAGGTAAAAGTATTTTGTCATTAGGGTTTATTACACTTAAAATCATAGCTTGAATCCCTTGTGTAGTTCCATTTGTTACAAAAAAAGCTTTATCACATTCATAGGCTTGTGCTAATAATTCTTGTGATTTTTTTATAATTCCACTTGGTTTGGATACATTGTCCATATATGGAGATGAGTTTATATCCATTTTCATAACATCGTCTCCAAAAAAATCATTTAATATTTGCACGCCTTTGTTTTTAACATGACCAGGTACATCAAAGCACGCTATATGCCTATTAGAATAATCCTTCAATCCTTGTAACAAGGGTATATTATCTTCGCTTAATCTAAGGCTATTATTTTCAATAATCATATTTCCATTCCTCCTTCCCATGCATATTACACTGACCAATTGATTATTATTTCTAATTTTCTAATTTAGTTTTATTAAACTTACGAATCAAATTATATAAACATTTCCACCAAATTGCAAGAACTTTTTTCACATTCAAAACCTCTATTTTTCAATATTATTTCAATATCATTTCATTTATGTTTATATTATTTTATTTAAATTTTAGTATAAGTAAACATTATTTTTAAGATTCATTCTCTAAAAACCTTTTAATTATTTAATTTGAGTTATATAATCAGAAATACTTTATTTAATATTTTTAATAATAAAATATACTATTACTAAACTTTTAATTTTTAGTTTTTGACACAAAAATATAAAAAATTTCCTTATCTTTAAACCACGTTTGATGGAAACATTTCATATTACAAGAATTCATCTTCGCTTCTTTTAAAATAGTAATTATTATAATTTATCTAAAAATCAAATAATTTATAATATCTCAGTTCATAAAAAAACCTTAAGATGGTTGTCCACCTTAAGGTTTTTATCTATTGAACAATATATATATCTATTGTTCTTTTACCCCAGTTATTACACTGAGATTCACTATTCATAAATATATCGATTTTATTACCTTTGATTCCTCCACCACAGTCTTCAGCTATAAAATACTTATCAAATTGAGGTATATATACCTTGGTTCCATATGGTATAACAGTCGGATCTACTGCTATAGTTCCCCATTTCGGAACTGTACCTGTAGCTGTTATAGTATGTCCACTGTAAGCTGTCGCTGACACTGTTACTTTCTTCCCTAAACTGCTTTTCGCACTACTTGACTTTTTACTAGTATTAGTATTTCTACTAGTGCTTTTAGCCTTTTTCTTTTCTTTTGTACCCTTTTTAATTATCTTATCCTTAGATTTTTCTATTGTATTTTTTTCTACTAAGGTTTTACTTACTAGTCTACCGTTTTGGTATATAGCTTCATATATAAGCTCTCTTGTACCTTTTTTACCTTTTTGTGATACCTCTATTCTACCCTCTAATAAAGAATTATCTTTTTTTATAACAGTATCATAAGGTATGTCTTGCGTTTCAGTAATAGTCTTTTTTTCAACCTGTCTAACTTCTATTTTCATCCCATTTTTCAAGGAAGTATCTAAGTCTTGGTTAATTATATCATGTTTATCATAATCTATTTCATTTTCTTCTAGTACACCTTGTACGTTTCGTTGAAATGATTTCACTTCAATTTCTTGCCCATCAACTACTAAAACAACCTCTTTATTAAAGGCAACATAATTTGCTGTTACAATCCCCATAGATAATAGTCCCGATAACATAATAGATTTTACTTTTCTATTTATATAACTCAAACTATCTCCTCCTAAGTTTTATTTAACTTTAAATTATTTTCCAAAGTTATTTTGTTACTAAATTGTAAACTGTTTTTTATCACCTGTCAACTTGACAAAAAATACAAAGAGTGCTTATCTAGTTTTTTCAACCATTTAAGCACTCTTTCACCAAAGTTCAACATTTAACAAAAATGTTACCTTTTGTTTAAATTTTTTTATACAGTTTGTATTTATAATTTTTTATTCCATTAGCAAGACTATACACATTATTAAACCCATCTAACAGAAGAACTTTTCCCACCGTTATGCTTTGATTTCCATTAGCACAGTACAGCAATATACCTTCATTTGTAATACTTCTAATCTGTTCTAGGTTATCATTTATTTCACCTTAACCGCCTTTGGTAAATGTCCTTCTAAGTAAAGTTCTTCTTCTCTTAAATCAATTATTAATTTAAATTCATTATTTTTTACCATTTCACTAATTTTTTTACTATTTAATATATTAACCTTCATAATTAACACCTTACCTCAATATAAGATATTACATTTTGAGGTAAGGTGTTACAATAAAACATATTATTCTATATATTTGGTATTTGCCAATCAATAGGATCCTTTCCTAACCTTATAAGTATGTCATTTATTTTAGAAAAATGTTTACATCCAAAGAATCCTCTATGTGCAGATAATGGACTTGGATGAGGAGCTTCTAGAATATAGTGTCTATCACTGTCGATAAAAACTTTTTTCTTTCTAGCATTTCCTCCCCACAATACAAAAATTACAGGTTCTTCTCTTTCATTTAATTTCTTTATTATTTCATCAGTAAATATTTCCCAACCTTTATTCTGGTGAGAATTTGCCTCTCCAGCTCTAACTGTAAGAGCAGTGTTTAATAATAATATACCTTGATCTGACCAAGGAATCAAATAACCATTGTTAGGTATAAAATATCCCAAGTCATCCTTCAATTCTTTGTACATATTCAATAAAGATGGTGGAGTCCTAACTCCTGGTTGTACAGAAAAAGCTAATCCATGAGCTTGATTTTCTCCATGATATGGATCTTGTCCTAAAATTAATACCTTTGTCTCCTTATAGGACGTATGCTTTAGCGCTTCAAATATATTGTACATATTTGGATATATAATCCTGCTTTTATATTCTTCAATCAAAAACTCTCTTAATTTTACGTAGTAATCTTTTTCAAACTCTTCTTTTAGTAATTCATCCCAATCATTTCCTAAGTTAACCATTTTATCCTCCAATTCTTAATTCGATATAACATCTTCTTTATTTTTATCCTTATCTTTGTTCTGAGTTGTTATTTTTATATGAACCTTGTTTGGTAGACATACTATACTTTCACTGGGTTTGGTAATAAAACCAGCATGAACACATACTTTATCTGGACAAGATGCCTCTGATATTTCAACTCCATGATCATGAATTTTAATTATATTATATCCTTCTTGACTTTCTATTTTGATTTCGTCTTCATCATCAATACTATAAGTTTTATATAACTTATTATCCACATATATTTCTATATTGTCCCCACTTTTAGTATTTACAAAGTAGTTAATCCCAAAAGTAGTGGCTATAACTATTAAAATTGCAATTATTAATATAAAGTCTTTTTTTTTCAACCTTCTACCTCCTAATCATAAATATTATTTGTAAATATTTATGATATAATTATAAATATTAAATTAAATATAACATAAAAAATTGGAGGAATCATTATGAATAAGAAAAAACTCCCATCAATTTTAATTTTAGTTGTAATTATAGTATTTGGTCTTTTTATAATAATTAAGAACAAAAAAGAAGATAAGTGTTCAAATACCTACTATAATTTAGGAACTATAAATGAAATAACTTTATACGATATTACAAAAAAAGATGGGGATAGGATATTAAAAAAATGTGAGGCAATATTAAAAGATATAGACGATAAAATGAGTTCCCAAATAGCTTCTAGTGAAATTTCTAAAATAAATAACAATGCTGGGAAAAGCCATGTTAAAGTATCCGAGGACACATATTATGTTATTAAAGAATCCATAAAATTCTCTAGCATGTCTAACAATACATTTGATATTAGTGTAGGTCCTATTATCGGCTTATGGGGAATAGGTACAGAAAGTGCAAAAATACCTAAGGAAAAAGAAATTAAGGATAATCTAACTTTAGTTAATTACAAAGATATACTTTTAGATGAGGAGAATAACTCTGTAAAATTAGCAAAGAAAAACATGAAAATAGATTTGGGCGGTATCGCTAAAGGATATGCTGCAGATAAAATATATGAATACTTAAAAGAAGAAAAATTAGAAAGTGCTTTAATTAATTTAGGCGGCAATATATACGTTCTTGGTAATAAAGAAAATAATCAACCTTTTTCCATAGGAGTTCAGGATCCAACTAAACCTCGTGGCAATTCTATAGGAAATATTAAAGTTTCTAATAAATCTGTTGTTACTTCTGGAATTTATGAGAGATACTTTGAAAAAAATAATAAAATCTATCATCATATGCTAGACCCTCATACAGGGTATCCTTTTGATAATAATTTAAGTAGCGTTACTATTGTATCTGATAAATCAATTATTTGTGATGCATTATCAACCACAACCTTTGGTTTAGGCATTAAAGATGGCCTAAAATTAGTAGAAAGCTTAGATGGCGTTGATGCTATTTTTATTACAAAGGATAAAAATATATATTTAAGCAGTAATTTAAAGAATGAATTTAACTTAACTGATAGTAGTTTCACTATTGTTGATAAATAATATTTTTACAAAAAATTCTTCCTAGGTTTAAAATCCCTAAGAAGAATTTTTTATTTATAGAAAGTTATAATTTCATTTTACACATATTAAATCCTTCATGTCTTCAAATTTTTTGTCTCCTATACCATTAACATTCTTAATTTCTTCAATAGATTTAAAATCACCACTTTCACCTCTGTGATTGACTATTTTATTAGCTGTAGCCTCTCCCACTCCTGGCAAGGTATCCAGTTCTTCTATTGTAGCTGTATTTATATTTATTTGGGATGCTTTTGATGATTCACCCTTATTAACATCATTAACATCGCCCTCCTTTACAACCTGAGTAGCATTGTGCTTATCCACTGCTCCTACTTTAGGAATTATATAATGCATTTCATCTTGCACTTTAATCGCCATATTTACACCATCTAAATCAGCTTTTTTAGTCGTTCCTCCAACTTTTTGGACAGCTGTTGCAAGTCTTTCGCCTTCATTCAAAGATACTATTCCCGGCTTACTTACTTCACCACTAATATACACCGTTATTTTTTTATTGGTAACACTTTCTTCTTTTTTTACTTCTTTTTCCTCAGTAGTTTTTTCAGGTTGATTCTCATCTTCTGTCAAAACGTATACATTTTCTTTTGATTGAAGCTTATCCTTAATAACCAATCCAATGGGGCACATTAATATTATAAATATAAAAACAATTATTTTCTTTTTATTCATTATTTTTATCCCTCCTTAATTTAATTATTAACAAAAATATGGTATACTAAAAGACGAGACTAAAATTGGGAGGTTACCTATGAAAAAGTTTTTATCTTTTTTGCTAGCATTTCTTTTTTCTATAACAACTTTTTCAGGTCCAATTTCTGTATTTGCTGATAGCAAAGATGTATCTATTTCTTCACCTAACTCCGTAGTATTAGACTACGAAACAGGTACAGTGCTTTATGAGAAGAACGGAAATAAAAAAATATATCCAGCATCAACAACAAAGATATGGACTGCTTATCTAGTTATAAAAAATGTAAAAGATTTAGACCACTCTATTGAGATTGATAAAGATCTTTCTGTAGATGGTTCGAGTATGTACTTACAAAAAGGGGAAATATTTACTGTTAGAGAATTATTACAAGGATTACTTGTACATTCTTCAAATGATACTGCAGAAGTATTGGCTGAATATGTATCTGGATCCAAAGAAGCTTTTGCTGACTTAATGAACAAAGAGGCTAAGGCAATAGGGGCAAAAAATACTCATTTTAATAATCCACATGGATTACCTGACAAAGAACATTATACAACTGCTTACGATATGGCTTTAATGGCAAGACAAGCTATGAGTAATGACCTTATTAGAGAAATAGTTAGCACAAAATCATTAACCTTTGAAAAGTGCGATACCCCTACTAGTAAACGTTTTATAACAAGAACTTTCTTTAATACAAATAAGTTTTTAACTTCAACTGAAAAAATCGAATATAAAGGAAAGTCTGTAGATATAAAATACGACATAATAGATGGGATAAAAACAGGGTATACTGATGATGCAGGAAGATGCTTATTATCAAGTGCCGTAAAAAATGACATGAGAGTTATATCAGCAGTTTATAAAGATGCTGGTACTGATGTGTATGCAGACTCTAGAACTCTTATAGATTATGCCTTTAACAATTACTACAATCAAACAATAATTAACAAGGCTGATTATACCAAGAGCAAAAGGGTTCTATTTACTGAAGAAAAAGAATTACTTTACGAACCTGAATTTAACTATAAAATTGTTTTAGAAAAGGGAAGTAAAGCATCTGAAAATTATAATGCAAAAGTCAATTTAGACTATGATTTGCCTATTAAAAAAGGGGATAAAGTAGGTACCCTTGACGTATACAACGGTAAAACTTTAGAAAAAACCATAAATTTAGTAGCAAAAAATAATTTAAATAGTTTATTTGGATTTATTACAGAAAATACTACTGTAAAATATTCTATTAAACTTGCTTTGGCTTTAATTTCTTTATTTATTATATTTATAATTTCTAAAATAATAAAGAAAAGAAAAGCAAGAAGAAGAAGAAAATCAGTCAATTTTAAAAGAAAATAAAAATAAGATGGATCATCCATCTTATTTTTTATTTTAAACTTTTCTTTATACCTTTATCCAGTATATTTTCATAATCAATAAAATCATATATATCTTCATCAAAAACTTTAGAGAAACTATGTAACTCACCTAAAGATAAATCTTCTATAGATTTATTATTATCTTCACAATAAATTACAATTCTACCCACTATACCATGAGCATCCCTAAAAGGCACATTTTTATTTACTAAATAATCTGCTACCTCTGTAGCATTTAAAAAGCCACCTTTAACAGCTTTTTTCATATTATCTTTTCTAATTTTCAATGTAGCTATCATTCTCTCCATTATTTGAAGACACATGGAAATAGTGTTTACACTATCAAAAAATCCTTCTTTGTCTTCCTGCATATCTTTGTTATAAGCTAGAGGCAATCCCTTCATTACTGTTAATAGAGAAATTAAGTTACCATATACTCTTCCTGTTTTTCCTCTTATCAATTCTGCTCCATCAGGATTTTTCTTTTGTGGCATTATAGAACTACCAGTTGAATATAAATCATCTAACTCAATAAATCTAAATTCTTGAGAACTCCAAAGTATTAGTTCCTCACTAAGTCTGCTTAGATGCATCATTATTATAGAAAAATCACTCATAAGTTCCAATAAATAATCTCTATCACTTACTCCATCCATAAAATTGTCTACTGGCTTTTTAAATCCCAACATGTCACAAGTAATATTTCTATCAATATTATGAGTAGTACCAGCCAATGCCCCACATCCTAAAGGCGATTCATCTAAAATTTCTAAAGCATTATTTAGTCTTTTACTATCCCTATCTAACATACTATAATAAGCCATAAGGTGATGTTTAAATGTAACTACTTGAGCTCTTTGTAAATGAGTATATCCAGGCATAATAACCGGATTATTATTTGCCACTTCTTTAAGTGTATTTTTTAACTTGTCTACATAGAAAATAATTTCTTTACATTTTTCCTTTGCAAATAATCTCATATCTATAGCTACTTGATCATTTCTACTTCTTCCAGTATGAAGTTTTTTACCCACATCTCCAACTCGCTCAATTAAATTTATCTCAACAAAACTATGAATATCTTCATAATTTCCTATAAGAGATAACTTTCCTTCTTCTATGTCTTTCTCTATGGATTTTAGACCTTCAATTATTGTTTTTCCTTCTTCTTCACTTAACAAGTTAACCTTAACTTGCATATGAACATGAGCTAAACTTCCCTCAATATCTTTTTTATATAAAAGTGAGTCAAAGCCAAAGGATTTATTAAATTCCTCCATTAACTTATTTTCATCACTTCTAAAACGTCCTCCCCAAAGTTTCATCTAAATTGCCCCCTTTAGCACATAATTTGTCCTATTAATCTACATTTCTTATAATAGTAGCATAATTATTAATTAAGCACTAACAACTTTTTGTAAAATTAAATCATTTATAGCCTTAGCTACCCCACTATCTCCATTTTTATCTGTTATATGATTAGCAATTTTTTTCACATCTTCTTCTGCATTTCCCATTGCCACACCTGTTCCTGCAAATTCAATCATAGATAAATCATTGTAATTGTCTCCAAAAGCCATAATTTGTTCTCTATCTATTTTTAATAAATTAGATAGGTACTCTACAGCATTCCCTTTATGACTTCCCTCACTCATCATTTCTAAGTTGCCTTTCCATGAAGATGTAATTTCTATATTATTTACAAATTGTAAATCAGCTCTAACTTTATCTAATAAATTTTCCATTTCCATTTCCATAACATTAAACTTTAAAACATTGCTGCTTTTAACATCTTCTCTTAAATCTTTTTTAAATATTATTTCAGCCTTATCAGAAAAATTTTTTTGAATAAATTCTTTCATAAATTTCTTTTCTTTTTCAGTCTCATACTTTTGAAATATCTTTTCATCTGTATAAACTTGATATCTAAGATTATATTCATCTATAATATCCATTATTTTCAAACATATATCTTTATCTATAAAATTAGAATATAGAACTTCATTTGTTATTGGATGTTTAATTATAGATCCATTGGAAGATATTATTGGCATTGTATTATCTAAAAAAGTAACATGTTCCTTAGCTGAATCATGAAATCTCCCTGTAGCAAAAACAACTTTAATCCCCATTTTTTCTGCTTCCTTTAATGCAATTTTATTTTCCTCTGTAATTTTATGGTCTTCACCTAAAACAGTGCCATCCATATCTGTAACTATCAATTTATAATTTTTCATACTCACTTTACCTCTTTTTATTATTTAGTCACTTTATATTTTATCATATAGATAAATACCCTTAAAACAAAAAAATATAGCATAAATACAAATATTTTATACTATATTTTTCATTCTTAATTTAATGTTACCTCTTTACTTTCTTCCTCTTCCATTTCTAGTAAACCAAGTTTTTTAGCTACAAGCTTAGTTGTACTTCCTTGTAATATAAGTGTTATTAATATTGTCATAAACACAATAGATGATATTATTTCACTTCCAGGCACCTTCATAGCAGTAATTATACCACAAAGGGCTGCTGGGATAACTCCTGTTTCCCTTACCCACATCATAAATATAAGTTGGTTTTTATTCCATTTTGCTTTTCTATCTACTAAAGTACATACTAGTACACACAAAGGTCTTACTATAAAGATTAAACCTAGAACAGATATTAACGAAGGTACGAAATATTTAAACAACACATCTAGTTGAACTTGACTACCTAATATTATAAATATGCACATTCTACAAATTGTACCTAAAGTTTCTGCCACACTACAATCTGCATCATAATGTTTTTGGCTAAGCCATAATTTAAAGTTCTGTTTGTTTCCTGTAACCAAACCAACTATAAAACATGACATATATCCACTACCACCTAAGTAGGTAGAAAGCTCATATGCTATTATTACAGATAGTATAGATATTATAGGTGTATAATCTTTAAATATTCCCTTGGGGCTGTCATTTACTAAGAATAATAAAACTAGCCCTGTAATTAAACCTACTATTATCCCCACTATAACCATAATGCAAAGATTATATATATTTTCCTCTACAGAAAAATGCCCTCCCATAATTATGGATAGAACTGCCACTGTTAATATTGCCCCAGTAGCATCATTTAATGCAGATTCACTAATTACTGTTTGTTTTACTTTTTTATCAATTTTCACTTGGTTAAATATCGGCACAATTGTTGCTGGGTCTGTAGATGCTATTATTGAACCGGCTAAAAGACACGTCATAAAACTAATTTGAAAATTCAGCCCTATAATTTTTGCCATAAAAAATGATGTTATAACAACACCAAGTGTAGATAAAAGAAATACACTAATTTTTACATCTTTCAGGACTTTTAAACTAACTTCTTTTCCTCCCAAATATAAAATAAATGCTGATCCAAATGTTAATATTAATTGATTTTCTAGTTGAAACTGAGTAATATCAATAATTTTCAAAACGGAAGGCCCTAAAAATATACCAACAATCAAAAACAATACTACATCCGGTATATTTATTAATTCACTACCTTTGCTGCATATTATCCCAGTAATAGCTATGGTTGCAAATAGAATTAATAACTTGTTACATGCTATTGCATGAATGGATGTTTCCATGTCTCCATCTCCTTTTTTCGTGTATGTTATTTTATATCATAATATTAATTATAAATAAAAAATGACCATCTGTGATGGTCATTTGTGTTAAATTTATGTTATAAATTTTACTATTCAACTACTGCTATTATTTCTATTTCAACCTTAACGTCTTTTGGTAATCTAGCAACTTCAACACAAGCTCTAGCTGGTTTATTTTCTCCAAAATATTCAGCATAAACTTCGTTTATTTGAGCGAATTCATTCATATCCTTTATGAATACTGTAGTTTTAACTACATGTGAGAAATCAGCTCCTGCTTCTTTTAATATAGCTTGAAGATTTTTTAATGATTGAGCAGTTTGTGCTTTTACATCTCCTTCAACTATTTCCATTGTTTCTGGAACAAAAGGAACTTGTCCTGATATAAATAATAAATTTCCAGCCTTAACAGCTTGAGAATATGGTCCTATTGCAGCTGGTGCATTATTAGTATGTATAACTTGATGTTTCATGTTTTTTACCTCCTAAAAAATATATTGATTAAAAACATTTTCCTCTCTATTATACTACTCATAAAAAGAATTGTACATATGGTTTTTTATAATTCTTTTTTATTTAATAAACAAAAAAAGGCCTAAATATTTATTTTTAGACCTTTTTTTTATTTTCACTTTATATATTTAAAGCAAATTCTATTTAACAACTATGTTTACTAATTTTTTAGGAACAGCAATAACTTTTACTATGTTTTTACCTTCTATTGCAGCTTTAACTTTTTCGCTTTCTAAAGCTACTTTTTCCATATCTTCTCTAGCTATATTAGCATCCATAGATACTTTGTCTCTTAATTTACCATTAACTTGAACTATTACTTCTACTTCATCTTGAACTAAAGCTTTTTCGTCGTATTTAGGCCAGTTTATATCAAATACACTACCTTCTTTACCTATCATAGTCCATAATTCTTCACCTACATGAGGAGTGAATGGTGCAAGTATAGTAACTATAGTTTCGATACCTTCTCTGATTATTCCATCATTTCTAGTATTTAATTCTTTATATTTGTACATTTCGTTTATTAATTCCATTAATGCTGCTATAGCAGTATTAAATCCAAATTTTTCACTTAAATCAGCAGTAACTTTTTTAAGTGTTGAATGTATTACAAGTCTCATAGCTTTGTCTTCTTTAGTTACAGCTTTAACCTCTGCATTTGATTTAGCAACTTCAGCTAATTCATCAACTAATCTGTAAACTCTGTTTAAGAATCTGAAGCATCCTTCAACACCTTGTTCTGACCAGTCTAAGTCTCTTTCTGGTGGTGCTGCGAATAATACGAATAATCTAGCAGTATCTGCTCCGTATTTGTTTATTATTTCTATAGGTGATACAGTATTACCTTTAGACTTACTCATTTTACTTCCATCCATTAAAACCATACCTTGAGTTAACAAGTTTTTGAATGGTTCATCAAAGTCTAACATTCCCATTGATTTGAACGCTTTAACAAAGAATCTAGCGTAAAGTAAATGCATTATAGCATGCTCTACCCCACCTATATATTGATCTACTGGCATCCATTTATTTACTAATTGTTTATCAAATGGCTCTTCAGTATTTTTAGGATCTATATATCTTAAGAAGTACCAAGATGAATCTACAAATGTATCCATAGTATCAACTTCTCTTCTAGCTTCTTTTCCACAGTGAGGACAAGGAGTAGTTGCAAATGCTTGGGAAGTAGTAAGTGGAGATTCTCCTTTTCCTGTGAATTCAACATCTGTAGGAAGTAATACTGGTAAATCTTTTTTATCTACTGGCACTATTCCACAGTCATCACAGTATACAACTGGTATTGGACATCCCCAGTATCTTTGTCTAGATAATAACCAGTCTCTAAGTCTATAGTTAGTTGTTTTCTTACCTCTATTATCTTTGGCAAGTTTTTCAACTATAGCTTCAAATGCATCTGAAGCATCCATACCGTTGAATTCTTCTGAATTTATCATTTTATTATCTTCATCTATAACAGGTATTATATCTAAACCAAATTTTTCGGCAAACTCTTTATCTCTATCATCATGAGCTGGAACTGCCATTATGGCTCCAGTACCATAGTCAGCTAATACATAGTTTGCTATCCAAACTGGTATTTTCTTGTTGTTTACTGGGTTTATAACATATTTACCAATAAACATACCTTCTTTTTCTACATCAGAAGCAGTTCTTTCTATTTCTGTCTTAGTGTGCATTTTTGCTATGAAAGCATTAACGTCAGCTTCATATTCAGTTCCTACAACTAATTCTTGAACAAGTTCACTTTCAGGAGCTAAAACCATGAAAGTAACACCATACGTAGTATCTGGTCTAGTAGTGTAAACTGTCATAGATTTGTCAGTTCCATCTATATCAAATACTAATTCAGCACCATTAGATTTTCCAATCCAGTTTCTTTGCATTGTTTTAACTTTTTCTGGCCATCCATCTAAAGTGTCTAAGTCATTTAGTAATTCCTCAGCAAATGCAGTAGTTTTGAAATACCATTGTTCTAAATCTTTTTTAACAACTACGCTATCACATCTATCGCAAAGTCCTCCAACAACTTGCTCATTAGCAAGAACTGTCTCACAAGATGGACACCAGTTAACGAAAGATTTTTTCTTATAAGCAAGACCTGCTTCTAAGAATTTCAAGAATATTTCTTGTGTAAATCTATAATATTCTGGAGTAGAAGTAGCTACTTCTCTTTCCCAGTCATAACTTAATCCTAATAATTTTAATTGACCTTTCATGTCTTCTATGTTTGCCATAGTCCATTTATGCGGATGTACTCCATGTTTTATAGCCGCATTTTCAGCTGGTAAACCAAATGAATCCCATCCCATTGGATGAAGTACATTGTATCCTTCCATTTTCTTAAATCTAGCAACTACGTCACCTATAGAGTAGTTTCTAACATGCCCCATATGTATGTTTCCTGATGGGTAAGGGAACATCTCTAAAGCATAATAATTTGGTTTTGAAGAATCTGTTGTGTCAGTTTTATATTGATTATTTTCTGTCCATGTTTTTTGCCATTTGTCTTCAATCTTTTTAAAATTGTAAACGCTCATGATTTACCTCCTAAGTATTCTCTGTAATAATTTCCATAAGTATTATTTTATCCAAATTGAGAAATTCTAAAATTTCTTAATAATATTAAAAAAATCCCCGTCCTAAACTTTACGTTTAGGGACGAGGATATATTTTCGCGGTACCACCCTAATTAGTTTACAAAAGTAAACTCTCTTAGACAGTTTTTATGCCAACTAAGGCCAAATAATTCAATGTTAGCAAGTTCAAAAATAGTTTATGCTGATTCACACCAAATATCAGCTCTCTGAAATAAACAAAGTTTTCTACTACTCTAACTTATTTGATTTCAATCTTTATTTTTCTATAATATTAACATCTTTATGCTAAAGTGTCAACATCCACGTATGGAGCATCTTTCCATAGTTTTTCTAAATTATAGAACCCTCTATTTTCTTCATCAAATACGTGAACCATTACATCACCATAATCAAGTAATATCCAATTTTGAGTTTCATATCCCTCTTTTGATCTTGGTTCTATTCCGTGCTCTGTTAAGGCATCTTGTACATTATCTGCTATTGCTTTAACTTGTCTTGTAGAACCAGCAGTTGCTATAACAAAATAATCACATAGAGAAGATACTTTCCCTATATTTATTATTGATATATCTTGACCTAATTTATCATCAATTGCATCGTAAACAATCTTTGTCATTTGTTCAACAGTCATGTTAGTCATATTCCGTCTCCTTTCAATTTTAAAGCTACCTAGTTATTATATCATAAATATTTGTATTATTACTATTATATATACAAATTTAAAAATTTGCGCCTATTATTATACAATCTGACAATACTATTTTCCATAAATATAATTATTCTAGTTAAAAGTACCTATAATCAACTCTTCCAAGATATAATTTCTAGCTTTTATAGTTCTTGGGTGTATTAACTGGTTATTATCTATGATAAATTTTATAGTATTATTGAAAGATAAAAGTAATGCTTCTTCTAATTTACCACTATATGTTAGTTCTCTCAACTCTTCTACTTTTGGAAAGTTTCTACCCTCTTCTATTAAGTCCGCCATATATATTATTTTTTCTAAAAGAGACATATTTTCCTTTCCTGTAGTATGATATTTTATTGCATTTATAATTTCTTCATCCTTAATATTAAATACATCTACAGCTACATAAGAACCTATAACGCTATGAGATAGAGCTATATTGTTTACTTCCAAAGGATCTAGTTCTACATTAAATCTTTTTATGCTATCTTCAATTTGTTCATCTGTAAAATATTTAGCACAATCATGAACAAGTCCCGCAATCTGGGCCTTTTCTTTGTCACACTTATATATTTCACTTAACTTTACTGCACATTTTGATACATTTAAAGAATGTTTTAATCTTCTTTCAGGTAACATCCCTTTTAGTGTTTTTTCTATTTGTTTTATATCCATTTACTCAACTCCAAAATTGTATAAACCCTTTTCCTTTATATATGATTCCACATTTTCAGGTATCAGGTACCTAACCGACTTCCCTAAATTCAGTTGATCTCTAATATATGTGGATGATATATCTAAAGAAGGTACATATACATTTATAATTTTTGCATTATATTTATTTTCTAATTTTTCTATATAGTCTTGAGCTCTAAGCAGACTTATACCCGGTCTTGTTGCTGCTACAAACGTGGCTAATTTGAAATTTTCAGCAACATCTTTCCATGCTTCTATATCACATATAGCATCTGCTCCTGTAATAAAAAATAATTCACAAGTTGGATAAGTCTTTTTTAACTCCCTCAAAGTATCTATAGTATAAGTCTTTCCATCTTTCTTAATTTCCATATCAGAAACTACAAAATTTTCATTTTTTACAGTAGCAAGTACTACCATTTCATAACGATCTTTTTTATCAGTTATATTCCAAAACTTATGAGGAGGATTACCAGAAGGTATGAAAATAACTTTGTCTAAATTATATTTGCCTCTTATAAACTCCACCGTTGCTAGATGAGCATAATGTATAGGGTCAAATGTTCCGCCTAATATTCCTATTCTTAAATTATGAGCACTGTCCCTAAATTTTGCCATCTTCTCATTATTTTTCAATATAGATTCAATAACTATATCTTCAATCCTCATTATTATTCTCCTTTTTACTCCCTTTTTCTATAACAATTAAGTTTATTATATAAAAACCCTTTTTTTAGTATATAATCATAAATATATATTTTTACTAACTAAATTATCTATATTTATACTTTAATTGCAAAAATTTGTTCACTATTAATATATATAATAATTTCAATTATATAACAAGTGATTTTTAACATTTATTTAACTTTAAGCAATAAATTTAATTCAAAGGAGACAAAATATGTCTGTAATAACAAAAATTGAGGTTCAAAAGAAAAACCAAGACAGAGTAAATATCTATGTTGATGAAAAATTTTTCATGGCTATTTATAAAGAATTAGTATTTACTTTTAACTTAAAAAAAGGTGACAACATAGAAGAAGATCATCTTAGACAAATTTTAAAAGATGAAATGTTTTTAAAAGGTAAAAATAAAGCTTTAAATATTTTATCAAAGGCTAGCCAATCTGAGAAAAAAATTAGAGAAAAATTAGGAAGCGATTTTGAAGAGGACGTTATAGACGAAGTTCTAGATTTTTTAAAAAAGTACAATTTTATCAATGATAACGAATTAGCTTCTAAAATTGTAACTACAAATGTTAATCTAAATAAATATGGTAAAAATAAAATAAAACAAAATCTTTATAATAAAGGAATTGAGAAATCAGCCATCGATGAAGCTATTTCTGAAATTGATGTAGATGCAGAGTTTGAAAATGCTCTTTATTTGGCTGAAAAAAGGTATGCACGAGTAAAAAATGAAGACCCTAAAAAAGCTTATGCTAAAGTTGCAAATCACCTTGCTTATAAAGGCTTTAATTATGATATAATTAAAAGCGTATTAAATAAGATTTTTAAAAATGATTACAATGATGATTATTAAGATATAAGTATATATATTATACTTTAGGAGGTAATATGAAAACTGCTATAGCCATACTTTGTGTACTATTATCAATTTACAATATTAAACAATTATACAAAGAAGATAGATAAAAAAGAGATTATTTAATAATCTCTTTTTTAAATAAAAGATATTTTGTTAAGACTATAACTAGTGATTGTTATTTTAAAATAAATTATACATAAGGAGAATTAATATGATAGATTTAGTTTTGCTAGGCTGTGGCGGTAACGTGCCCATGCCTAATAGAAACCTTTCTTCTTTATTTATTAATTATAAAGGGAAAAAAATTTTAATAGACTGTGGTGAAGGTACTCAAGTATCTATGAGAATGAAAAATTGTGGTTTCAAAGATGTAGATTTGATTTTAATAACTCATCTCCACGGTGACCATATAATAGGTCTTATTGGTCTTTTGTCTACTATGGGTAATAGCGGTAAAACAGAAGACTTAACTATTGTTGGACCTAAAGGAATTATAGAAACTATGAAGGCTATAAAAGTCCTTGTGGAATATTTGCCTTATAAATTAATAATAATAGAAAACCCAGATAAAAATTTCACCTTAGAAGATCACCCTACTTTTAAAGACTTACAAATATCTACACTAGACCTCGATCACTCCACTGAATGCTTAGGTTATAGCTTGTATTTTAAAAGATCTCCCAAGTTTAACGCAAAAAAGGCAAAATTAAATAATGTTCCTAAACATTTGTGGAGCAGACTACAAAAATGTGATTCTGTTTTTTATGATGGAAAAATGTATACTTCTGATATGGTTTTTGGGGATGATAGAAAAGGTATTAGAGTTAGCTTTGTAACTGATACACAATTTTTACTTACTATTCCTGACTTCATTAAAGATAGTGATTTATTTGTCTGCGAGGCCATGTATGGAGATGATATGGATATCTCTAAAGCTGTAAAAAATAAACATATGACCTTTACAGAAGCTGCTAATCTAGCATCCTTAGGAAAAGTTAAACAACTACTTTTAACTCATTTTAGTCCTTCTTTAGAAAATCCTCATGAATATTTAGAAAATGCCACAAGGATTTTCCCAAATACTATAGTTGGAGAAGATAGATTGTCCTTATCTTTAAATTACGAAGATTAAAAATAGTGCTCAATACAATGAGCACTATTTTTATTTAATATTTTCAAGTTCCAATACCTTATTTATACAAGGGTCTATTTTTCGTATACCATACCTTATAGTATTATTCACCACTATATCTGGTGTAACTTTTTTCTCTTCGTCACATATACCACTCTCTGTCAAATACATTGTAGATGACATTCTAACAATAAGACCACTATTATTTAGTTTGAAAAGCACTGGATCATACACATATCCATCTCCACCAGTTTCAGATCCTATTATAGTAGCAAATTTTTGTTCTTTGCAAAATATAGCAAAGGACTCAGCTCCAGAAAATACATCACTATCTACTAATAAATATATTTTTCCTTTAAAAGGTGATTTTGATTTTCCTTCTACAATTTCTTCATTATATTCAAAATGTGTAAACATATCAGTAGCTTCTTTGGGTGCATTACTTAACATAGGTAATTCATCAATATCATTAAGTTTTACGTTTCTCGCCTTTGTGTAGCTTCGTATAACATTTGAAGAATTTCTAAATAAACGATATCCCCTACATTTATAATTTTTATCAGAAATATTAGATACTAAGTCTATCCAGTATTGATCATTACCACCCATATTTCCCCTTATATCAATAACAAGAGATTGATACTCTTTTATTTCGTTTATATAGGAACTAATTTTTTTCATATCACTGTCAATGCTTCCACTTGCTGAATTCATTTGAGGTATATAGATATATCCCACTTTATCTTCAACTAAGTCTTTAAGTTCTATGCTTTTACCACTTCCCATTCCATATACATTACTTTTTTCTTTATCATTATATAACTGGCTTAAATCTTTATCATCAAAAAAACCATACCATTTTAAAGGTTCATACACATCTTTTAACATATTAAAGTATGAAGCATCCGTAATCACTTCTGTGTGGCCATTATGCAATTCTCTCATTATAGAATTTAACTCATTAGCAAAATCTTCATCAGATGATGTTTTTTCAATTCTCTTTTTAAATTCTTCTTTATTCGCTAGCCAATCCTCTTTATATAGCCTTTTATTAACTTCTAAATAAGGATATCCCTCTTTAACCTCATTGTATAATTGTTCAAAATCAGCCACTTTTTCTTCTAAAGTTAAAGTACTAGTCTTTGAACATCCAGCTGTAATTAGACATGTTAATAGAGATATTATTAATATTCTCCACCTCATAAATTTTCCCCCTAATTATTCTTCCTCGTCTTCTATATACTCAAGTATATCTCCTGGTTGACAATCTAAAACTTTACATATTTCGTTTAGAGTTGTAAACCTAACAGCCTTAGCTCTGTTATTTTTTAGTATAGATAAATTGGCATTAGTTATCTCTATTTTTTCCGCCAAATCTTTCAGAGACATTTTCCTCTTTGCCATCATCACGTCTAAGTTAACTATAATAGTCATAATAATCTCCTATACAGTAAATTCATTTTCCTCTTTTATTGTGATAGCTTGATCAAACGCATCTGCTATAACAAAACATAATAACCCTGATATAAAATACACACACATTCCCGGTGTTATAAAAACTCCTGGAGCTAAGTCCAAAAATCTCATGCCACTTACACCATAAATTGTACCAAAAGCGTAATGTATAACTAAATTTATAAGTAGTAAATATCCTATTTTCCTAAACTTATATACATTTGATTTCACGAATATGTTAACTCTAGAACTACTTACTATATCTGATAAAAGAGCTACCATTATAAAGTATGTAATCCCTATAATAAATCCACCTATAGCATTTAATATCTTAGTCCTATCACCAATATTATTAATAATATAAGGAATGCCTAAAATCACCCCTATGATAAGAATTAAACCTAATACGAAAAATAATATTATCAATGTAGTACTTAATACCCCTTTTGTTTTCATTGAATTTTTAAACATCTATCATCACTCCTTTTTATAACATAATAATAGCAGATACTATATCGAATTTCAATAAATTAATATTGTATTTTAATATGTTTTTATTATAAAAGATTAATATATCAAACTTTTAATTGCACAAAAATAGAGGTAGACTAATCTACCTCTATTTTTATTATTCATCTGATTTTATTGCAATCCATGCTTTATCATACATTTTTTTAACGTCTAATGAGAAATCTTTGTAAATTTCACATCTGTTCATTATTTCTGTAGGCATATATGCATTCGGGTTATTTTTCACATTATCTGGTTGTTCTTCTCTCGCTTCTTTGTTAGGAGTCGTGTATCCTATTTCATCAGCTATTCTAAGAGCACTTTTCTTATCACTTACAAAGTTTATAAACTGTTCAGCACCTTCCACATTTTTAGCATTTTTAGGTATACATAAACTATCAATCCAGAAGTTTGCTCCTTCTTCAGGCACTACATAAACCAAATTAGGATATTCATCTTGTAAGTTTAATCCTTCCCCAGACCATATCATGTTTATATCTGTCTCTCCTGCTGGAATCATTGTCGTTCCGTTATCTACACCATATAATGGTTTAACCAATTTTCTTTGTTCTAATAGTAATTCTTTTGCTTCTTTTATTTCCTTTGGATTAGTTGAATTTAAAGAGTACCCTAATTTCTTTAATGCTACACCTATTGTGTCTCTATATGTATCAAACATAAATATTTTGTCTTTATATTTTTCATTCCATAATATATCCCAACTTTTTACTTCTTCTTTCACCACATCTTTATTATAAATAAGTCCTACTGTTCCAAACATATAAGGTATTGAATATTTATTACCTGGATCTATTTCCAAATCTAGGTATTCTTTGTCCATTTGAGATATATTAGTTATATTATCTTTATTTATTTGCTGTATAAGCTTTTGGTCTATCATTCTTGGCATTAAAGCATCTGACACTAAAATAACATCATATTTTCCTGCACCACTTTTAACCTTTGAATACATAGCTTCCATATCATCAAAAGTTTCAATATTAACTCTTATATCATATTTTCTCTCAAACTCTTTTACTGTTTCATCATCTATGTTTTCTCCATAGTTAAAAAAGTTTATTTCTTCAGGATAATTATCCTTTTTACTACAACCTATAAAAAATACGCTTACTGTTGTTAAACATACTATTAAGGTTAATAATTTAGCTATTTTTTTCATATTTTAATTTCCTTTCATATTTTATGTTTTAATTTATCTATGAGTTATAAAACCAAATTAAATATAACTTATTACAATTATATTTTAAATAAGTAAATAATAACACAAATTTATAAACTCATATAGTACCAATTATTATATCTAAATTTGTCTTTAATAAACTGTTTTTTATATTTCCCTTACTTAATATTTATTATAAATCCAAATATCATTTTACAGTATAACATACTTTATATAAAAATTAAAATTTACCTTTCTCAAATCAATCAATTAGAAATAAAAAAAGCCATTATAAATGACTAGCTTAGTCACTTAATAATAGCTTCTTTTTATATAATTCTGACATTATTTTATTATAAATTATATATCATTATCTTCTTTGAGATCTTTTAGTTGGTTTTCCTTTTTTAGTCATACCTTCTTCTGCTACCTTTTTAACTGAAGCTTTTTGACCTGGGAATAATATTTTTGGTTCTTCTACATTTTTTCTGTATAATGTAAATTTAAAACCTATAGCTTGAACAAATTCCGCTCTTAATGCTTTACATATAGCATTAGCTGCTTCTTTCGTATCTATACCAGCAGTTTCTAATATAGTTACTTTAACTAATTCTTTTGAATCTAGCATTACATCTAATTGTTCTAAAAAACCTTCAGTTACACCGTCTTTTCCTATTTGAGTTATAGGCTTAAGAGTATTTGCTAAAGATCTTAAATACGCCCTTTGTCTTCCGTTTAACATATTGTCACCTCTTTTGTATTAAATTTTAGTCATAGAATTCAAATTCTATTTCGTATATCTTAACTGTATCTCCATCTTCAATACCCATTTCTCTAAGTTTGTCAAATACACCTTGACTTTCCATAGATTTTTGGAAGAATTGAATAGATTCCATATCTTCAAAGTTAACAGAGTACATAATTCTTCTAAGTGCCTTACCTGTAACAACATATACTCCATTTTCTATTTCTACTTGTAAAGCTTCTTCTTCTTCAGAGTCTAATTCAGGAACATATAGTTCTTCTTCAGATACAAGTTCTATTTCTTCAGCATCTTTCAACACTTGAGAAACATAAGTTATTACATCATCTATACCTTCTCTTGTTGCTGCAGACATTTTGAATACTTTGTATCCTCTTTCTTCTAAAGTTGTCTTAAACTCTTCATAAACTGATTCATCTTCAAGTATATCTATTTTATTAGCTACTACAACTTGAGGTCTTGTAGCTAGTTTTTCATTGTATAATTTAAGTTCACCGTTTATACTATCAAAGTCTTCTAAAGCATTTCTACCTTCTAGTCCTGAAATATCAACTATATGTATTAATACTTTAGTTCTTTCAACGTGTCTTAAGAAGTCATGGCCAAGACCAATGCCTTCAGCTGCACCTTCTATAAGTCCTGGTATGTCAGCTAAAACAAAGCTATCGCCAAATTTTGTTTGTACCACACCAAGATTTGGTGTTAAAGTTGTGAAGTGATAGTTTGCTATCTTTGGTTTAGCTGCAGTAACAACTGATAAGAATGTAGATTTACCTACGTTAGGAAATCCTAATAGTCCTACATCAGCTATCATTTTAAGCTCTAATATAACCCATTTTTCTTCACCATCAGTTCCTGATTTTGCAAAGTTTGGAGCTTGTCTTACTGCGTTTGCAAAATTGTGGTTTCCTTTTCCGCCTCTACCACCTCTTGCAACAACAGCTTTATCTCCTTCTTTTTTTAAGTCAGCTATTATTTTATTTGTAGCTTCATCTCTGACTATTGTTCCAGCTGGTACCTTTAGCACTAAATCTTCACCATTTTTACCAGCTTGTCTTTTTTTACTTCCATCTCCACCTGGAGTGGCTACGTATTTTCTTTGGTATTTAAAGTCCATTAGTGTTCTTAAGTCGTTATCAACTTCGAATATAACACTAGCGCCTCTTCCTCCGTCTCCACCATCTGGTCCACCTGCAGGAACATATTTTTCTCTTCTAAATGATACTGCACCGTTTCCACCATTTCCAGCTTTGACAAATATCCTTGCCTTATCTATAAACAAAAGTGGCACCTCCTATTGGAATTTGCATTTTATTCAAATTCTCATTATTTAAAAAGAAAAGGAGTGTAAATACACTCCTCTCCCTTTATTATTCAGCAACTTGTACTGGATATATACTTACTTTTTTTCTTTTTTTGTCTTTTCTTTCGAATTTAACAGTACCGTCTATTAATGCGAATAAAGTGTCATCTCCACCTTTACCTACATTAGTTCCTGGATGTATTTTAGTACCTCTTTGTCTTACTATTAT
The DNA here is from genome assembly GCF_020748185.1 of Terrisporobacter petrolearius. Lineage (GTDB taxonomy): Bacteria > Bacillota > Clostridia > Peptostreptococcales > Peptostreptococcaceae > Terrisporobacter > Terrisporobacter petrolearius. The sequence goes on from NZ_JAHZMO010000003.1 coordinate 150,217, forward strand.
ACTACCAGCAGTAACTATTTGTCCGTCATATCTTTTTACACCTAATCTTTTAGCTATAGAATCTCTACCGTTTTTAGATGATCCTACCCCTTTTTTAGATGCTAATAATTGTAAGTTCATGTTTAACATTTGGAGTCACCCCCTACTTTTTTAAGATTTTTATATTGTTTCGATAATCCTTTTGGATTGATTTCATTGTTAACTCAAAATGTTCTAGTAATAAATCAGTTTTTTCATTTAAACTTTCTTCGTGAACTAGACATTCAATAAAACCTTCTTGGCCTATTACAGAGTCGAATTTTACTTTTGCTAATGTATCTAATGAATTGATAACACCAATAGCATTAGATGTCACAGCGGAACAAACAATATCTTGTCCTATTGGAGCAAAATCAGCATGTCCTTTTATTGTAAAACCTTTACGTCTAAATTCGTCTGTATAATGATATTTTATCTTTATCATTTTGTTAACCTACTACTAAGCGTTTATTTTTTCAACAACTATCTTAGTGTATGGTTGACGATGACCTTGTTTTCTTCTGTAGTCTTTTTTAGCTTTATACTTGTAAACTACTATTTTCTTAGCTTTTCCTTGCTCTACTACTTTAGCAGTAACAGAAGCACCTTCTACAACTGGAGCTCCAACTTTAAGTTCTCCTTCTGCATTAGTACAAGCTAATACTTCGTTTAAAGTTATTTCTTCACCAGCTTGCGCTTCTAACTTTTCAACGAATAATACATCACCTTCAGCAACTTTGTATTGCTTTCCACCTGTTTTAACTATAGCGTACATTAATATACACCTCCTCGGTCTAAGAACTCGCCATCAAGGTATTTCCAAAGGAAAGTTTGAACCTTTTCTGTGCGGCATTACAGTTATAAATAATACTACTTATTGAACAAAATGTCAACTAGCTTACAAAAATAATTTTATATTTTTCATAGGATATATCTTTATTTTCTTCTAACAAAATGTTCATTTCATATTTTTTACTTATTTTATTAATTAGGCCCATGTAATTAACTTTAATTTTACTAAGTGCTGTGGAGTTAAGTTCAACAATAATATGATTATAGCATGTGTGATGTTTTATTCTATTTATTTCTTTTTCCAAATCATCCATAATACAGTTTATTGATTTTGTTGATGAATCTCCATTACATGTACTACATTCTTCTAAATAATATTCATTTATTGATTTTTTTTCTCTTCTTCTCGCAACTTCTACTAGTCCTAGTCTTGTAAGTCCTAATACTTCAGATTTTCTTTTATCTTTTTGCATCTCATGATTTAAGATTTTTAGTAAATTTTCCTTATTTTTCTTTTTAATCATATCTATAAAATCAACTATGATTATTCCGCCTATATCTCTAAGTTTTAACTGCCTTGCAATTTCTATACATGCTTCTTCATTAGTCTTATATACTGTATCTTCTCTGCTTGAATTTCCAGTGAATTTTCCTGTATTAACATCTATAACAGTTAAAGCTTCTGTTTTTTCTATAATTAGATAACCACCGCTTTTTAGCCATACTTTTTTATTCAGAGCTTTGTCTACTTGACTTTGAACTTTATATAAATCAAAAATATCTACATTATCAATTATCTTTAGTTTGTTTATATAATCTTTATTAATACTTTTTAAAATACTTTTTATCTCTTCATATTTATTATTATCATTTACAACTATTTCGCTAGTGTGGTCATTTACATTGTCTTTTATGTATTTTGTAGATGCATCTAGATCTTTATATAAAAGCTTAGGCCCTATGCCTAACTTAAATTCTTTGCAAATTAAATCATACTTTTCCTTTAAGTCAGAAAAATCTTTTTCTAATTCTTCTTCGCTGCATCCATTAGCTTCTGTCCTAATTATAATTCCACAGTCTTTTCCAACAAGTTTTTTTATAATTTTTTTAAGTCTAAATCTTTCTTGTTCATCTTGCAATCTATTAGATATGGTTATCCTATCATTGCTTGGTATATAAACTAAGTAACGACCTGATAAACTAACTTCTAAGTTTAATTTAGGACCTTTTGTACCTACTGCGTCTTTATTAATTTGAACCATAATATCCATTCCAGATTTTATGTCTGAATCCTTCTTAAGAGGAAGATAAGCTAGCTTTTCCATGCCTATATCTACAAAGCAGGCCTCTAGGCCTGCTTTTACATTTTTGACTATTCCTCTATATATGTTAGATACTAATTTATTATTTTCATTTTCATCAATTAATAATTCTACAAGTTTATCATCTTCAACTATGGCAGTTTTCTCTGATGATACTAAAGTTTCAATTATTATTTTTTTCATTATTATCCTCACTATAATGGAGTTACTAATTCTCCATCTACTATCTTATAAAGGTCTCTTCTTATTATTTCAACTTCTTTTGGATCCATCTGTATCCCTAATATTTCAAGTAAGATTGGTACAAATATATTAGTATTTAAGTTAGCTTTAGATCCTGTAGCTATAATAGCTTCAAAAGTAGCTCTACTATCATCTAACGCAACTAAGTCAAAAGTTTTAATCATTGGTCTTATATCAACTTCCACTATTTTACCTTTTTTATTTTTCTTACTTATCATTATTGATTTACTTGTTATAAACTCAAGTACTCTAGTTTTTACAAGCTCTTTGCTTAAAGGAGTTTCTAAATCTATATTAAATAAATATTCTCCATAAACTATTTCTTGTGCAAGAGCTGGAGTTTGTGGAGTTATTTCTTCTGCTTTTATAAACTCCACACCTATTGGTAATTCTTCATTTATTCTTTGTAAAAAGTCTTCAACCGATATATCATCTTCTATTTCTATATCTACATACTCTCCTTGACTTTCTGTTCCTAGTGCTAAAGCATTAGCATAACTCATCTTTGGGTGAGGGTTAAATCCTTGAGAATAAGATAAGTTTATTTCTGCTCTTCTAAATGCCCTTTGTAAAAGTCTTTGTAAGTCAAGATGAGATATAAATATCATATCATTTTCTTTTTTGTATTTAGCTCTAATTAACTTACTCATAATTAACATAGCCCCCTTCCTAAGTCCGTTATATTTATTCCACAACCATTACATTTATGTCTACAGTCTGGTGTTACTGCATCTTCTTTTGATTTGTCATTTTCTCTCATCAAGAATTTTTTGGATACACCTACATCTATGTGGTCCCATGCAAATACTTCATCGTAACTTCTTTCTCTATGAGCATACCAGCTTACGTCCAGTCCGTTTTTTTCCATAGCCTCAGTCCATATATCTAAGTTAAAGTATTCTGACCATCCATCAAATTTAGCTCCAGCTTTAAATGAATCGTAAATGACTTTACCTATTCTTCTATCTCCTCTAGATACAACAGCTTCCATTAAGCTAGTTTTTGAATCATGATAGTTATATCTTATATCTCTATTTTTTAGAGCTTTAACTAAGTATTGTTGTTTTTCTCTAACTACATCTCCTGTATCTTGTGGATGCCATTGGAATGGAGTAAATGGTTTTGGTACAAATGTTGATGTACTTACTGTTACTCCAAACTTTCTAGATAATTTTCCGCCGTGTACTTCTCTATAAGTATCTATTACATTGTATGCTAAATCTTTTATTCCATCTAAATCTTCGTATCTTTCTGTTGGAAGACCAATCATGAAGTAAAGTTTTACACTATGCCATCCCATTTCAAAAGCTTTTGTAGTAGCATTTTTTAAATCCTCTTCACTTACACCTTTATTTATAACATCTCTCATTCTTTGAGTTCCTGCTTCTGGTGCAAATGTAAGTCCTGATTTTCTAACTTGTTGTATTTTTTCCGCAATTTCCATTGTAAAGTTATCTAGTCTAAGTGATGGTAATGATATACCTATGTTTTTGCTTGCGTATTCATCTATTAAAACATCTGTAAGTTCACTTAGTTTAGAATAATCACTAGTTGAAAGTGAAGATAGAGATATTTCATCATATCCTGTACTTTTTATTAGTTTGTCTAAAGATGTTTTTAGCGTATCTATACTTTTTTCTCTTATCGGTCTATAAATCATACCAGCTTGACAGAATCTACATCCTCTTGTACATCCTCTAAATAGCTCTAAAACTACTCTTTCGTGAACAGTTTCTATATATGGAACTATTAAAGCTTCTGGATATGGAACTTCATCCATGTTTTTTATTATTCTTTTTCTTGGATTAGTAGGGACTCCTTCTCTATTTGGTACTGTTTCTTTTACTGTTTTATCTTCATTATATGTAACATCATAAAAACTTGGTATGTAAACACCTTCTATTTTAGATGCTCTCATTAAGAAGTCTTCTCTAGTTGTTTTGTTTTTCTTCCACTCTTTGTACTCATTTAGTACTTCTAAATTAACCTCTTCGCCTTCTCCAAGTATTACTATGTCCACAAAATCTGCTAAAGGCTCTGAGTTGTAAGCACAAGGTCCTCCAACCATTATGAATGGATCATCTAACTTTCTATCTTTGGCAAATATCTCTATATTAGCTAAGTCTAATATGTTTAATATATTTGTATAAGAAAGTTCATATTGAAGGGTAAATGTAACAAAGTCAAAATTTGTTATAGGTTGTCTTGATTCTATTGCAAATAGAGGTATATTCTTTTCTCTTAATATTTCTTCCATATCTACTGCTGGAGAATAAACTCTTTCACAATAAACATTTTCATCGCTATTTAATACTCTATATAAGATTTGACTTCCTAAGTGACTCATTCCTACTTCGTATAAGTCTGGGAAACACTGTGCGTATCTTATTAAACCTTCTTTGCTAGTATCTTTATGTATAGAATTTATTTCATTTCCTAAATATCTAGCTGGTTTTTCTACTTTTTTTAAAATTTTTCTAAATTCTGCTTTATCCATCTAATATTGAAACCTCCGATAAACTAATTGTAATTAACATAAATTTTATTATACACTATAAAATATTCGGTATCAAAAATTTTTACTTTAAAAATCCAAATATTAACTCATTACTTATATTATCGCGTTATTATTATTCATTATACTTGTTTTTCAACAACTTTATCTATTATAAATATTAATTTGTAAAATGTTCTTTATAATAATATAATTTATTTAGTAAGATTATTTATACTATTTTAGTTTTTTCTTATTTATTGAGTAAAAATAACAAATAACTAAGATAATAATCTTAATCATATTTTTAGTTTTATTTTGAATCAGATTGGGTATATACAATTTGTGCTATGATTTTTTATATTTAGGAGGTTTGCAATGAGCAATGTTTTTGAAATTAAGCCAGATATATTTTACACTGGCGTAGTAGATAAGGATTTAGAAATATTTGATATTATAATGGAAACAAAATATGGAACAACTTATAATTCTTACTTAATAAAAGATGAAAAAGTTGTTTTATTTGATACTGTAAAAGATTGTTTTAAAGATGAATTTTTAAGTAATTTACAAGAAGTAGTAGATATTAAAGATATTGATTGTGTGGTTGTTCACCACACTGAGCCAGACCACTCTGGTTGTTTAAAGTATATATTGGATATAAATCCTAACATAGAAGTTGTATGTACTAATGCAGCTAAATTATACTTAAGCGACCAAGTTAATAGACCATTTAATTGTACTACTATTAAAACTGGTGACAAATTAAACATAGGTAAAAGAAATCTTGAATTTATTCAAGCTCCTTTCTTACATTGGGCAGATACAATGTTTACTTATGTTCCTGAAGACAAAATTTTATTAACTTGTGATGCTTTTGGATGCCACTATTCTCATTATGATGCAAAAGCTATACATGGTGAAGGATATTTAGATTCAGCAAAATTATATTATGATTGCATAGTTAGACCTTATGCAAAATATGTTTTAGACGCTGTAAACAAAGTTGTTGAATTAGGATTAGACTTTGACACAATATTAACTTCTCATGGTCCTATTCTTTCTGAAAAACCAATGGAGCAAGTTACTAGATATGTAGAATGGTCAAAAGAAGCTTTAGAAGAAACTAACCAATGTGAAATGGCTATATTCTACTTATCAGCTTATGCTAATACTTTTGAAATGGCTAAAAAAATACAAGAAGGTGCTCTATCTCAAGGTGTTAATGTTAAGTTATTTGACTTAGAAAAATTATCTTTAGAAGAAATGCATACTGCTGTATTAAATGCAAAAGTAGTTTTAGTTGGTTCTCCAACAATTAATAGAACAATGGTTAAACCTATGTGGGATTTATTCTCAGCAATAGATCCAATGGCTAATAAAGGAACAATTGCAGGTGTATTTGGTTCTTATGGTTGGAGTGGTGAAGGTATCTCTATGGCAGAGAATATATTCAAAGCTATGTCATTTAAACTTCCTCAACCAGCTCTTAAAAAGAAATTCTTCCCATGTGATGATACATTCAAAGAATGTTTAGATTACGGTATAGAATTTGCTAGTTATATTAAATAAAAAAATTAAAAAGGTTAATGTGTTGAAAATTAATTCCTCACATTAACCTTTTATTTTAAACTCTTTGACTTGTAGTTTTTCTTACTTCTCTAAAAGAAAACTCTCCCCTATCCAATGCTTTAATAAAAATTTCTGCACTAGCTAAGTTTGTTGCCACTGGCACATAATATACATCACAAAGCCTAATCAATGCTTGTATATCTGGTTCATGAGCCTGAGAAGTTAGTGGGTCTCTCAAAAATATAACCAAATCAATATCTTGATTAACAATTAGTGAACCAATTTGTTGATCTCCCCCAAGAGGTCCAGATGCTAACCTATTTATTTTTAAGTTCGTTTCATCCATTATTCTTTTACCTGTAGTTCCTGTTGCATAAATGCCATATTTTTTTAATATGTTTTCATAGGCAATACAAAAACCTACCATAGTATTTTTCATCTCATCATGTGCTACTAATGCTATATTCATTTTCATATTTCCCTTGCACCCTACTTTCTCTAGAAGTTTATTTTTTTTCTTCTCATACAAACATTTAATATTAAACCTAAACTTGCCATAGATGTTAAAACAGAACTTCCTCCATAACTTATGAATGGAAGTGTTACACCTGTTACTGGTATTAAGGATACAGTCATACCGATATTTTGGATAATTTGATATGCAAACATGGAAGCTACACCAACTGCTATCAATGCACCGTATTCATCCTTGGATTCAGCTGAAATTCTTAACATTCTATATAAGAAATAAGCAAATAAGCTTATTAAGACTACCATCCCTATTACACCTAATTCTTCTCCAACAACTGCAAATATAAAGTCACTATCTTGTATAGGTAGGAAGTCTTCTTGGTTTTGTGTTCCTTTAAATAGACCCTTTCCAATGAATCCACCTGAACCTATAGCTATATTAGACTGCATAACCTGATAGTTTCCTTTTATGCTTGTGTCTTCTGGATGTAAAAATCCTGTTATTCTGTCTTGTTGATATGGATCTATACATAGATATACAATAGGCAGAGCTACAACTCCAACTATCATTGCTTTTCTTAATATTTTGTAGTCAATCCCAGCTGTAAATATTATTCCTGCAATTATGCAACAAAATACTATAGCTGTACCTAAATCTGGTTGTGCAATTAATAAACCAATTATAGGTGCTGCATACATTAATAATCTTACAATGTCTTTTGCATTATCCATTTTTCCCTTTTTGATCTCTACAATCTTTGCATAACTTAATATAAATGTAAATTTAACTACTTCTGCTGTTTGTAAATCAAGAGGACCAAAGGATAAAGTAGATCTAGCTCCTCCTCTAATAGCTCCTATCCCAGGTATTAGAACAATTGCTAATAATACAACACTTGCAACATACAACTCCTTGTAATATTGTCCTAAAAAGTTGTAATCAAAAATCAGTATGAACATAATTACCCCTAGACCTAAAACAAAAGCTACAGTTTGCTTTATTAGTCTAGAATAATTTCCAGTTTGATTTGCATGAGTAGCACTGCTTAGAATAACAATACCAAAAGTAAAAATTACTAAAAGTGTAGCTATTAATTTCCAATCTAACTGTTTCAATAACTTTAAACTATTTTTATACTTAACCAATTCATCACCGTCTTTCTGGTATAGAAATTCATATTAAAATGTCATGAACTAAATAGGGAATATACCTTATGTATATCCCCCTTTTATTAAGACTAATTTATATTTTTTTGTCTTTTAAATTCTTAAGTGGTATATTTGCAACTAAGGCAGATACTGCTCTGTCTCCATTATCACTTCTAGTTTTAGACATTTTTATCTCTAAACCATCTTCTTCTATATCAGCGTAGTTAGATATAACTTTTAATATGTCATCTTTAATCATATTTAAAAGTTGTGGAGAACAATCTACCCTGTCATGCACAAGAACTAATTTTAACCTTTCTTTTGCTACATTTTTGCTAGTCTTATTTTCGCTTGAAAAAGCCTTAAAAAGATCAAACATGAATATCCCCCTATTCTATTTAGCTACGCCAAACATTTTTTTGATTTTTCCAAAGAAGTTAGTTTCTTGTTCCATTTCCATAATAGGAACATTATTACCTAATATTCTTTGTGCAATGTTTCTATATGCTTTACCTGCATTTGATTTAGTATCAAGTATTGCTGGTTCCCCTTTGTTTGTTGATATGATTATACTTTCATCATCGGGTACTATACCAATTAAGTCTATAGCCAATATTTCAACTATATCTTGCTTGTCCATCATATCCCCACGTTTAACCATATCTTGTCTTATTCTGTTAATTATCAGCCTAATGTCACTGATTTCATTAGCTTCTAATAACCCAATTATTCTGTCTGCATCCCTAACAGCAGAAACTTCAGGATTTGTAACAACAATAGCTCTATTTGCTCCTGCTATGGCATTTCTGAATCCTTGTTCTATTCCTGCAGGACAATCTATTATTATATAATCAAAACTTTCTTTTAATTTTTCACAAAGCTCAGACATTTGTTCAACAGATACTGCATTTTTATCTCTTGTTTGTGCTGCTGGTAATAAGTATAGATTTTCGAATCTCTTATCTTTTATCAATGCTTGCTTTAACTTGCACGTTCCCTCAACTACATCTACCATGTCATATACTATTCTGTTTTCTAGACCCATAACCACATCTAAATTTCTAAGCCCTATATCTGCATCTACTACAACAGTTCTTTTATTTTCTAAACTAAGTGCTGTACCTAAGTTAGCTACCGTTGTTGTTTTTCCAACTCCACCTTTGCCTGAAGTTATAACTATGACTTCGCTCATTATACTACCCCCTATATATTTCCTTGTTTTTTAAAGTTTTAGGTAAAAAGCTTTCAATAACAATCCTGTCTTTACTCACAAAGGCTATTCCAGGAATAATTTTTTTATCATTCTTAGATTCCTCATAATCATCCTCTGGCGCCTCTGCAATATTATCTGCTATTTGCAGTATTTTAGGATTTAAATTATTTGCTATAACATAAGCCGAATTATTTCCTTTGGCTCCTGCATGAACAAACCCTCGCACTTCACCCATTACTACAATATTCCCATTAGCAACTACTTTAGCTCCAGAATTCATATTACCCATAATAACAACATTTCTAGTGGAACTAACATGTGAACCAGGGTTCATATCACTCATTACTACAACATCTCCATCAAAGACTACATTTTCCCCAGATCTCATAGCATCCACATACTTTGTTTCGAAAGCGTTAATATAAGTTTCTTTTTCTTCTTCTACAAACTCTATGTCAAATTTAGATGTAATAGATTCTTTAATCATCATCATGTGAATATCATTTAGATAGTCACAATTAATCTGATAAATTTTTGCCCCATTAAAAAACCCAACATTTTCTTCCAATCTATCTATTATACTTTTTTTTACATGTTCAAAGGGTGCTACTTTTTTAATATTAATAATAAGCCCTTTTTTATTTCCTTTAAACTCTATAAGCTCTTCTGTGGAATATTCACTAAAAGACATAACAACCTCCAGAGTGATATTAGTTTATTTATATATTCTTCATAAATATCTTAATCACCTTTTATTTTTTCAATTGTGTCGAAAAATTTATGTTATCTTCTTCTGAATTATTGTTGTCTTCTTTGTCTTTACTGCCTGTTGTATTATTTGTATCATTAGAAGATTTACCTCTTAGACCCATGTAATGTCCTATAATATCCTTCATAGGCAATGTTGCATAAGTCCCTGAGTTACCTTGCGGTATTACAACACATATTGCTATTTCTGGATCATCTGCTGGAGCGTAAGATACTGCCCAACCAAAGTCTCCATATGTTTCTTTAAATGCATCTATATCCTCATCTGTAATTTTGTGATTAAGCTCTTTTATTGCCCTTCTTAAATAAGCTGCATTTATTCTATCATTATCTTCAGGTAATTTCTCAGAAACACCTTCTTTTAATTCTTTTTCTAATGCTTCCTTAGTTTCATCATCAATATCTTTACTGCCTAATTGCTCTTTAATTTCAGCAATTCTAGCCTTAGTTAATTCTGCTTCTCTTTCTGCTCTTAACTTATGATATACATCTAACACTTCATCTTTATTTACATTGTATGATGATAAATGACTCATTAAGTATTCATACTCATTATCTGTTGGTATTTTTGTACTCTTTTGTGCTGTACCAGTCTTAGCTGCTATAGGCACACCAAGATTTCCTAACACTTTATTTGCAGTACCTTCAGTAACAACTCTTTTCATACCTATAATTAAATCTTTTAGGTTATCATCATCTTTAAAATCTATTTTTTCAGATTCAGGTTCTTTTATATCTACTTTACTATAGTCAGGTGATATAGACTTTTGAACAACGTATAGTTGATTTAAAGTCCCTCCATTTGCTATAGCTGAAATATATCTAACTACTTGAGCAGGCGTATAAGCATTTTCCCCCTGTCCAATAGCCAAGTTAAATGCATCTGATACAGTCCATTTAGAGAAATTTAGATAAGTATATACTATTTGATCTGCTAAAGGTTCTAAATCATCTTCTTTTACCTTAAGTTCTGATAATCTTTTTAGAACTTCAGCTTTACTTGGTGTAGTTTTTTCTTCGCACCAATTTGCTATTTGCTGAATTCTTGCAGCAAATTCTTCAGGATTTTTATCCTTAGTTATGTCAGTAAAACTATTTTTCATAACTTTATTTAAATATGTTTTTAACATAGATTTTGTAGATTCAATTTTAGCTTCTTCACTAGGTACTGTACCCTTGCTTTCACTACCTAAGTCTTCATATAATCCAGTGCGATCATCTAAACCAAATAATTTAGCATATTCCATAACTTGTTGTGGACCTATTTTTGCATTAGGATCAGCTCCACCAATTCTATTTTCTCCTGTACCTATAGTGTAGAAATAAATATTACAAGATTCTTGTATGGCTTTATAAAGATTTACAATCCCATGATTGGCTCTACTTTTATTCCATATGGCATCACCATAAGATTTTTTTAATGGTCCTTTTCCCATCCAAATAACACCTGTGTCATTTATGCTATATTCTGGGTTTAATCCATGTTCTAATGCTGCCATTCCTGTAATCATTTTAAATGTTGAACCAGGTTGGAACACCCCCTGAGTAACTAAGTTTAACAGTGGTGCTGGTGCAAGCAAGTCATTTGTGTTTTTAGGTTGTAAATTATTATAATCCTTTGAAGATATTCCAGATACAAATAAATTCGGATCATATGATGGATAAGACGCCGAAGCTAAAACCTCACCAGTATTTACATCTGTAACTATAACAGCACCTGATTTTGCATTTGGATTGCCTCCTGCAACACTTACATCTCCATAATCACTTTCATAAACTCCACCATCACGTAATGCCTTAAGTGTCTTTTCTAAAGCTTTTTCTGTTACTTCTTGTAAATCTTTATCCAGAGTAAGATATACTGTATCTCCTGAGATAGGCTCAGTTACCTCTAGATTTTCTGTTATGTTTCCAACAGCATCAACTTTAACTTTTTTATATCCATCTGAACCATGTAATTTGCTTTCTTGAGTTTTTTCCACTCCAGCAAGGCCTACTATGTCATCTTTAGAATATTTTTCTTCCTTATTTTCTAGATACTGTTTTTCTTGAGTTGAAGGTATTTTTCCTAAATATCCAAGAACATGAGATCCTAAATTTCCGTTAGGATAGGTCCTAACTGGTTCATTAGACACAGATATTCCAGGAAGCTCAAGGGCCATCTCCTCAATTGTTGCTATTGTATTTTCACTTATATTTTTTGCTATTGTTACTGGTTTATATTTTGTATAACCCTGAGATTTTATAAGATCTCTAACTATAAGCATTTTTCTAGCCTCTGAATCACTTAAACTTGAATCTATTAAGTAGTAATCTCTAATTGCTTTAAATGCTACCTCTGCATCAGGTTTACTAGAATCTATTTTCTTTTCTTTCATCCATTTATCTACTTTGTATCCTTCAAGCCAGTCATTCTTCTCTCTATCTTCTGTAAATATCCAAGCAGATACAAGTATTGGAGGATAATATCCTGCTTCATTCACTTTTTTCTGTAGATCCGATGGCTTTAAGTTTCTATTTTCTTCTGTTAATTTTCCATCTGCTATTAATTGATCTACTAGATAATAAAATGTTTCCTTAGCATTTAAATCTTGTGGAATATTATTTTCTTCCTTATACTGTTTTATATTTTCATCATAAGTATAATAATATTTCCCATCTTCTATTATTATTGGAAACTCATCTGTATACTTTTCTTTATTTTTTTCTAATAAATTGATAAGTTTTAAAGAAATATTATTTCCTTCTGACTTATCTTCCTTTGTATCATTTTTTGTTAATTCATTTATTGATACTTGAACAGTAAACTGATTTTCATTTCCTGCTAATATTCTTCCGTATCTATCTCTTATTTCCCCTCTAGCCGCTTTTACGGTAATTTCTTTATATGTTTTATTATCGGCTAAATCTGTATAATAATCATATTTAATTATATTCATATATAAAATTTTGATTATTATAGCTGCAAAGGCAAAAAGAAATACATTTTTTATTATCCTACATCTTTCATTAATTTTCTTTTCATCCATTAAATCACCAACTAATCTTCTTTAAGTTTTAATATTGACTTATCAAAAGCCTTATATAAGATTAAGGCTATTATACTATTTAAAATTGGTAATATTACTATACCTCTTATTATTAATCTAGTAAGAGTGAAACTATTATATACAACAATAGATGCTAATATATTAAGCACAGAACTAAATATAGTCGTTGCCAAAATCAGCGTAAATATAGTAACTTTACTTTCTTTGTATATTTTTTTTCTTGAGTAACTAATTGTATAACATATCAAAAAATAAACTAAACCATTTAATCCAAATATGCCACCAACAGTTATATCCTTCAATAAACCTAATATGGCTCCTATTATACCTATCTCAAGCTCATCTAGATACAAAGATATAATTGTTAGGAAAATCAAAAGAAAATCTATTGTTACTCCAAATATACTTATATAATTTGTTATACTATTTTCTAATATCAGTATAGCTATTCCCAAAAGAGAAAGGTAAATTTTTTTCATTTTAGATACCCCCCTCTAGTTTATATTTCTTGGCTCAACGATTACTACATCGTCTATATTTTTGAAATCAACATTTGGCTTTACTATTACATATTTCAATGAGTTATTTTTATTTTCAATTACTTTTTCTACTTTACCTATTACAATTCCCTCTGGAAATAGTGCAAGGCCTGATGTTGTAACTACGTCACCTGGTAATACATCATAAGTAGAATCAAACATATGTCCTTGTAGCAACCCACTATCTCTATAGTCTGTTTTTTCGTCTACACTTTCACCATATGTAATAATACCCTTAAATTCAGAGTTCTTTGCTAACTTAAAACTTACTGATGATTTTGTGTCTAGTAAGGAAATAACCTTACAATAGTTTTCAGATACTTCGTATACTATACCTACTAAACCATTACCATTCATAACTAAACTGTCTTTTTTTACACCATCTTTACTACCAGCAGATACAACAAAGCTTGTATACCAGTTTCCATCATTCTTACTAACTACTCTGGCAGATAAAGTTTTCGCTACATATTTTTCATCTACAAAATTTAGTGCAGTTTTTAAACTCTGTAGAGATTGAACATCATCTAATTTGCTTTGTAAATCAATTACGTCTTGTTGTAATTTGTTATTTTCCTTTTCTAAACTTTCAGCCTTTTTGGCATTTTTTTGAAAATTAATTATATTTTCAAATCCACTTTTTACAAAGGTAAATCCACTATTTATCGTACTTCCTATAGTAGATATTGTAGTCATTCCAACATTTGAGCCTGCAGGGTTACTCCCACCAGTTCTTCCAATAGACATAGCTACAATTCCAATTAAAGTGATAGCAACTACACCTGTTGCTATCACTTTAAAATTAACCTTTTTCTTGTTTTTATTATTCTTTTCAAACTTCAAGGTCAGCACCTACTTCATTACTTTTTATTGTTCATCATTAATACTTTTTCAAATATTTCTACATCTTCTACTGATTTACCTGTACCTATAGCAACACAGTCTAGTGGATTTTCTGCTATTTTAACCGGCATTCCAGTTTCTTCTTTAACTAATTTATCAAGTCCTTTAAGTAGGGCTCCTCCTCCAGTTAACATTATTCCATTTTCCATAATGTCTGAAGCTAATTCTGGTGGAGTTTTTTCTAATGTAGATTTGATTCCATCTACTATAGAATTAACAGGTTCTCTTAAAGCATCTCTTACTTCTGATGAAGATATTTGCATAGTTTTTGGAAGTCCTGATATTAAATCTCTACCTCTTATTTCCATTTCAACTTCTTCGCCTTCTTTGTAAGCTGAACCTATTGTAATCTTTACATTTTCAGCAGTTCTCTCACCTATCATTAAGCTGTATTCTTTTTTTACATAACTAACTATAGCTTCGTCTAGTTCATCTCCACCAAGTCTTATTGATTTAGCTGTAACTATACCACCTAGTGATATTATAGCTATTTCAGAAGTACCACCACCGATATCTACTACCATATTTCCTTCTGGTTCTTCTATTCTAAGTCCAGCTCCTATTGCAGCTGCCATTGGTTCTTCTATTAAGAATGCATCTTTCGCTCCAGCTTGTCTTGCAGCTTCTTCTATTGCTCTTTTTTCAACTTCTGTTACACCAAAAGGCACGCATATAGCTATTCTTGGAGACACTACACCCTTTTTAGCTGCAGCCTTTTGTATGAAGTAACTTAACATTGATTGAGTAACATCAAAATCAGCTATAACTCCATCTTTCATTGGTCTTATAGCTACTATGTTTCCTGGTGTTCTACCTATCATTCTTTTTGCTTCTTCACCAACTGCTAAAACTTGCTTGCTATCGTCTCTTATAGCAACAACTGATGGTTCTCTTACTACTATTCCTTGTCCTTTTATATAAACTAATGTATTTGCAGTACCTAAATCGATACCCATATCCTTAGTCATTTTTCCAAATCCAAACAAAGATTTATAACCTTTTTTTTCCTTCTTTTCCTTTGCCATTTTCATGCACCTTCCTTACTTTTATTCTTATTAAATCAACATATTCTCTTTAAAACTGAAATAAACTCCGTCCCCTATTATGATATGATCTATAACTTCTATGCCCACAATTTCACCACAATCTCTCAGCCTGCTTGTTACGTTTTTGTCTTCTTTTGAAGGCTCACAGTTTCCAGATGGATGGTTATGTAATAAAATAATCTTATTACTACTTCTTCTTATTGCCTCTCTAAAAACTTCTCTAGGATGAACAAGGGATGAATTTAGAGTTCCCACAGAAATGTCCACATCAGTTATTATTTCATTTTTAGTATTTAAAAGAACTACCTTAAAAATTTCTTTATATTGATATCTTAAACTCTCCATATAGTATTTATATATGTCCCAAGGGTTTTTGACTTTATATTTCGCAGGCTTATATGATGCTATCCTACTAGCTAATTCTAGGGCTGCCTTAATTTGAAGTGCTTTAGTTTTTCCTATACCATGAATGCTTTTTAGCTCTTCAAAAGTTAAGTCTTGTAAGTATCTGATATTATCAGCTTTGTCTATAATAGCTTGGCCTAGTTGAATTGCATTTGATTCTTTAGTCCCAGTTCTTATAAGTATGGCTAATAACTCTGCATCAGATAAACTATTTGCGCCATTTAGAATCATTTTTTCTCTTGGTCTTTCTTCTAATGTCATCTCTCTAATTGTCATTAATGAATTAGAAGACTTTTTCAGTTGAATCAACCTCCGTAAAAAAGATTTATTTTAAAGTGATCCTTCAAGCAGTCACTTATTTTTGATATAGGAAGACCTACTATATTAAAATAGTCGCCTTGAATATTATTAACTAATAATCCTCCATACCCTTGTATTCCATAAGCTCCAGCTTTATCTAAAGACTCTTTTGTATTCAAATAATCTTTTATACATTCTTCGGATAATTCTTTAAAAGTTACTTGACTAACCTCACAATCAATAACTTTTTTGTTCAAACTTAAATTTATCAAAGCGAAACCAGTAATTACATAATGAGTTTTCCCTGACAATAACTTAATCATGTCGTATGCTTCTTCTTCATTTTTAGGTTTCCCTAAAATTTGGTTGTTTATCACAACAATTGTGTCTGCACCAATTACTAGCGATTCTTCATTGTTATTTGCCACATCTAATGCCTTTTCATATGCAAGCCTCATTACTGTTTCTTTTGGTGATTCATCTGCTTTGATAACTTCATAAACTTGACTTTCTTTTACGGAAAATCTCACCTTAGTATTTTCTAAGATTTCTCTTCTTCTAGGTGATTTCGATGCTAAGATTATATCCATTCTCTCACCTCACCTTGTACTATTATTTTGTACTAATTAAGTTTATCATTATATTGTAAAAATTTCAATGTTAATGTCGAGTCTTTTGATTACATAATTGTTATATTTATAATTTTTTCTTCTAAATAATTAGAAAGCTTATATAGTTTGATTTTTAACAAAAAAAATAAAGGTATGGATTATTTCCATACCTTTATTTTAACCATATTTAAAATATTTTTACATTTATTTTATAACATGTTTTATTGGTTAGTTGCTTTAATCTCTTCATCAACTAAACTCATAGCACCCTTTTTACATTTTGGTAAACATAAATGGCACCCTTTACATTTATCTTGGTCAATTTTGTGTGGTTGTTTCTTTTCACCTTCTATTGCACCAAATTTACATGCTCTAGCACAAGCAGTACATCCTATACATTTTTCTTCGTCTATAGCAACTTTTCTTCTGTCACTTATATCTCCTGATATAACTTTTGTTGGACATTTGGCTACACAGACTTTACATCCTATACATTTTTCTTGGTCTATTACTGCAAGCTTGTTATCTATAGTTATAGCTTCAACTGGGCAAACTTTAGCACAAGCTCCACATCCGATACATCCAGCTGAACATTTTACTTTTACTGCTTTACCAAATTCATGGCTATTACATTTTACAAATACTTCTTTACTAGCTGGTTTTTCTACTATTAACGCCTTTGGACATGCTTCCATACATTTACCACAGTTTACACATTTTTCTTCGTCTACTACTGCTACGCCATTTTCTATTTTAATAGCATCAAATTTACATACAGAGACACAAGTTCCAAATCCTAAACACCCTGCACTACAAGCTTTTGAACCACCTATTAAAGCTGCTGCTGCTCTACAATCTTTTAATCCTTGATGTTCATATTTATCTTTTGCTTTGTCACAAGTACCACTACATTTTACTGCTGCTACTATTTTCTCTGAACTACCTACTGCTACACCCATTATTTCTCCAACTTTGGCAGCAACTGCTGCTCCACCAACTGGACATCCATTAACTGGTGCATCTCCTTTAGCTATTGCAGCAGCTAATCCTCCACATCCTGGGAATCCACAACCACCACAGTTTGCTCCTGGAAGTACTGCAAGTATTTCTTCTTCTTTTTCATCTACTTCAACGGCAAATTTTTTAGATGCATAAGCTAGTATTGCTCCGAATATTAATCCTAATCCACCTAAAATTATTATTGCTTTAATTATGCTCACAAAATCACCCCCTGTTTTATAGTTTAATTAATCCTGTAAATCCTAAGAAAGCTATTGACATTAACGCTGCTGATATCAACGCTATTGGATATCCCTGGAATGATTCTGGTATATCTGCTAATTCTAGTCTTTCTCTAATTCCTGCAAACAACACTATTGCAAGTGTAAAACCAACACCTGCACCTGCACCATTTATTAACGTTTCAACTATATTGTAGTTGTTTTGTACGTTAACTAATGCTATACCTAGCACAGCACAGTTTGTTGTTATAAGTGGTAAATACACACCTAATGCTTGATATAATGAAGGACTTGATTTTTTTATAAACATTTCAACAAATTGAACTATTGATGCTATTACTAGTATAAACGCTATTGTTTGTAAATATCCTGAAGTACCTGTTAAATTTAACAATTTTTGTATAAAGAAAGTTATTACAGATGCTAATGCTAGAACAAAGGTAACTGCTACCCCCATCCCTACAGCTGTATCAACTTTTTTAGAAACACCTAAAAATGGACATATACCTAAGAATTGTGATGTTATAACATTATTAACAAGTACAATACTTAGAAATAATAATATATAATTCATATGACTTCCCCCTTAATTACGCTTTTTTCTTTACTACTTTATTAAATAGTGCCATTAAAAATCCTAAAGTTAAGAATGCACCTGGAGGTAGTATAAATAATAAAGCTGGCTCATAAGAAGCTCCTAATATAGCAAAGCCAAATATTGTTCCTGCTCCTAATATTTCTCTAACTGCTCCTAATATTGTAAGAGCCAAAGTAAATCCAAGACCCATTGCTATTCCATCAACTGCTGATTCTACTGGCCCATTTTTTGATGCATATGCTTCTGCACGAGCAAGTATTAAACAGTTAACAACTATTAATGGAATATATAATCCAAGAGCCTTATCTAACGAAGGCACAAATGCTTTTAAAACCATTTGTACTATTGTAACGAATGTTGCTATTACAACTACAAATGCTGGTATTCTTATTTTATCTGGTATTACTTTTCTAAGTAGTGATATAGCTATATTTGAACACGCCAAAACTATAGCCGTTGAAAGACCCATACCCATACCATTTATGGCAGAACTTGTTACAGCTAGAGTTGGACACATACCTATAACTTGAACAAAGGTTGGGTTCTCGTCTATAATACCATTTTTAAATATTTTTCCTAGACTCATATTGTTAATCCCCCTATCCTATTTATTAATGCTCTCATATACTTCTACTGCTGCATTAACGCCTGTTGTTACAGCTGTAGATGTAATAGTAGCTCCTGATATTGCTTGTATTTCTGTCTCTCCTGGAGTCCCACTTTTTATAACACTAAGTTCTGTTGCTGGTTTTCCTGCATATTGTCCGTAAAAAGCTTCCTCTTTTGCCTTAGCACCAAGTCCTGGTGTTTCAGTCATATTGCCTATATTAATACCTGATATAGTACCATCAGATTTTATACCTACCATAATTTCTATACTTCCACCATAACCGCTTGGAAGAGCTTTTATAGTATAACCTGCCACATCAGATCCTTTTAAACCTTCAAAAACCTCTACAATCTCTACACTACCATTACTTTTATATTTTGATTTATCTAAAGCTTTAAAATCACTTATACCTGGTAATACAGTTTGTCTTGCTTCGTTATTAGCTTGTTCATTCCTTTGTTCTATTATTGGTGCAGTTATTTGGTTTGTTCCAGCTAAAAGTCCTGCAGCAATGGCACAAATAATAAATAAATTTAATCCTAATTTTAATATACTATTCACTCTTAGCCACCTCCCCAAATACTCTGTTATTAACATATTTATCTATTAATGGTGTAGCAACGTTTGCTAATAATATTGAATATGAACATCCTTCTGGATAACCACCATATAATCTTATTACCGTTGCAATGACACCAGCTAAAACAGCATAAATAATTTGTCCTTTTTTCGTCATAGGAGACGTTGTATAGTCAGTTAACATGAAGAATGCACCTAACATAACACCACCTGCTAAGATTTGGAACATTGCGAATTCAAAACTAAATCCACCTAATAAGAAACTTAATATAAATATTGTACCTAAATAGCATACTGGCATTATATAAGAAATGATTCCCTTATAAATTAAATAAACTCCACCTAGAAGTATTAATATTGCACATGTTTCACCTATAGATCCACCTATATTACCTAAAGCCATATCTAAAAGTGATACTCCACTTTCTTTTAATGGTTCAAGACCAGCTGCACCAGCTTTTAAGAAACTAAGCGGAGTAGCAGTTGATACTGCATCTAAACTTCCTGTACTTACCCAGTTTACACCAGTTTTAGTCCAAGCAGTCATTGCTACTGGAAATGATGCTAGTAAAAAAGCTCTACCTGCAAGAGCTGGGTTAACAAAGTTATTCCCAATTCCGCCAAATACCATTTTTACAACTATAATTGCAAATACTCCACCTAGTATACACATCCACCACGGAAGTGATGCTGGCATATTAAATGCAAGTAATAATCCTGTTACTACTGCAGATAAATCTCCCACAGTACTTTTTTGTTTAGTTATCTTTTGATATAAAAATTCTGAGCCAACTGTACCCAGTATACAAAAGAACATTACGAATAAAGCACTAGCTCTAAAAAAATACACTGCAGCAAGTGCTGCTGGTACAAGGGCAAGTACTACTTGTTTCATTATATAAGACGTATCTTCATTGCTTCTAATATGAGGTGATGATGATACAATAAACTTATTTTCCATATTTTTTCCCCCTAACTACTATTTGTTAGCCGCTTGTTGTTTTCTTCTCATAGCTTGAATTTGTCTTTTAGCATTTCTTATTGATTCTACTAACGGTCTTCTTGCTGGACATATAAATGAGCAAGATCCACATTCTATACAATCAAGAGCTCTATGTTCTGCTGCTCTCTCAAAGTCGCCTTTTAAAGAATTCGCACTTATATATAAAGGTTGTAAAAATGCTGGACATACGTCTGTACATCTACCACATCTTAAACAGTTACTTGGTTCATCTATTTTAGCTTCTTCTGCTGATATACATAAAATACCAGAAGAACCTTTGTTAGTAACTACATTTGTTGTATACTGAGTCATACCCATCATAGGTCCACCCATTATAAACTTACCTACTTTTACATCTTCTTTAAATCCGCCACATTGATCAATTATTTCAGAAACTACTGTACCTACTTTTGTTACTAAGTTTGCAGGTTCTTTTATACAGCTTCCTGTTACTGTTGTAATTCTCTCGATTAATGGTAATCCAGTTTTAATAGTTTTGGCTATTTGAGCAGCCGTTCCAACGTTATCAACCACAGCTCCTGCCGCTGATGGTAATGCTCCTGATGGAACTTCTCTTCCTGTACAAGCATATATTAATTGTTTTTCTGCTCCTTGTGGATATTTAACTTCTAGACCAACTACTTCCACATCGTTAAATCCTTTTGCAGCATTTGTTATGGCTTCTATAGCGTCTGGCTTGTTAACTTCAATACCTATATATCCTTTTTTAACGTTTAGAGCCTTCATTATTACTCTAATACCAAAGACTACGTCTTCAGGATTTTCTACCATAAGTCTATGGTCAGCTGTAAGATATGGTTCACATTCTGCCCCATTTAAAATAACAACATCAATATTTGCATCTGGTGGTGGTGAAAGCTTAACATGAGTTGGGAATGTCGCTCCACCCATTCCAACTATACCTGCTTCTTGGACATACTTGATTATATCCTTTGAGTCTAATGTTTCTAGATCACCTTTTGGCCCTATACTTTCATCCAATTCTTCTTTAAAGTCATTTTCGATTACAACACAAATTCCTTTTCCTCCTGGAATTTCATGTTCTTCTATACCAATAACTTTTCCTGAAACAGATGAATGAATATAAGTTGATACAAACCCTTGAGGTTCACCAATCTTTTGTCCTTTTTTTACCTCTTCTCCTACTTCAACTATAGGTTTTGCTGGTGCACCTATATGTTGTTGTAGAGGTATATAGACTACTTTTGGAGCCTCTGCTTTTTTTAAAGCGATTTGATTTGTATACTCTTTATTATATGAAGGATGTATTCCTCCTTTAAATGTTAAGAGCTTCATTTTACTACCTCCCCAAACTGTTTTTAACTTTTATGCTATTAACTATAGTATACTATAAATTTTTTAAAAGTTAATAATTGTTAAAAAAATATCCCAATTTACTAATTCTGATAATCATTTTAAACCGTTACTAATATATCAATTTAAAAAATTAAGAATTTACAAATCATTCCATTTTGTCATGTTTCATTTTTATTACATAAAAAAAGGTTGATACAACAACCTTTTTTTACGTTAACTATTTCATTGATTGTACAAATAAGTAATACTGTTGTATAGAAGATAACAACAAACCTTGACTCACGTAACCTTTATTTTCACTTGCATTTTTTGATGAAGTTAAAATATAATTTTGTGTGTTATCTATGTAAGAAATTAAATTATTTTTAAATTTATCCATTTTTGAATAATCAATTTTTTGTGTATTTTTTTTCAAATTTTCTAGTATCGTCTTTCGATTTGTTAAAATTTCATTGTAAGAAGATAAATCATTTTTATTTTTATCCCAATATTGACCTTCTTTTTGATAATTTTCAATCAAATCATTTAAACCAGTTGCTATATCTTTCATATATGAATAGTCATCTGTATATTCTAAAGATAACATAGGTACTTCTATTTTTGTTAAAAAAGAGTCAGAAAAGTATGTTTTTGTCTTTTCTAAGTTGTTTCTCACCTTTGTTTCATCAAAAGAAGAATACACTTGAATTTTTTCAGACTTATCTATTGTCATACTTGATGATGGAATTTTATATTGATTCATAACTTCTTCTATTTTTTTCAAATCTTTTTTATCTTCTAAAGATGCTACCTGTATGGTATATACTACCATCTCATTTACGCTTGCTACCTGAGAATTTTCTTGTGCTTCCTCTTTATCTCCTTTTTCTACTTCATTTAACTGAGACTCAATTGTGGATGAAGTTATAACCTTGCTTTTATCAAATAAGTTTTTAAACCCATCCCATATTGAAGCATTTTTTATTGCACTTACTACGTTCACCTTTCCTAACTTGTCCATAAAATCTTTATCCTTCAAGTTTATGTATGCATAAGTGCCAACAATACATAAACATAGGGTAACAGTTACTACCCTCGTTCCATTAAATCTTTTTCTCTTATTGAAATTTTTGTAGAATTTTCTTTTGCTCATAAGTCGTCCCCTCCTAAATGGTTTTACTAATATATATTTAGAAGATGTCCAATTTATGATATGAATTTGATTATAAATAATTATAAAAAAAGCTATGAATTTAGATCTTTTCTAATTTCATAGCTTTTGATGTTATTAAAATCTTCTTGCTCCTAGCAATACTTTTCCATAATATCCAGACAAAGAGTCTATTTTCACCTTATCTGGTCTTGTTTGAGAGCCACTGGCATGAATAAATTGGTTATTTCCAATATAAATACCCACATGTGAAGTGCTTCCAGGTGTAACTGTAGCGAAATGTAATAAATCTCCCTTTTTCAAGTTACTTGTTCCTACAGAAGTTCCTACCCTTGCTTGGTCGTAGGAAATCCTAGGTAAAGATATTCCTCTTGCATGTAAATATACATAACTTGTAAATCCTGAACAGTCAAATGAATTTGGACCATTTCCACCCCATACATAAGGCTTACCTAATTGAGCCATAGCAAGATCCACTACTGATTCATTTTTAGATTCACCTGATGTATTATCACCTGGTGATTCTGTTGTAATATTTATATATTTAGAACTTACCCATCCAGTAATATTAGAACTAGCTTTTATTTGGTACCAAGAGTTAGAGCTGTTAGTTATGGTTACTACTTCACCCTTTTTTAGAGCAGTTTTAACAGAGTGATTAGTTCCTGGCCCACTTCTTACATTTAGACTATCTGTTGATTTTCCATAAGTATCACTTTTAGATATATATGAAGATGAAGCCCATCCTATAGTGCCGTTGGATAATTTTACTTTGTACCATCCATCGGATTCACTTAATAAAAATACCACTTGCCCAGGTTTTAAATAAGTTTTAACGGAGTAATTGGTTCCCGGTCCACTTCTTACATTTAAATTAACATTACTAGTTACTTTTCCATTTAAATTAACTTCTATTTCTGGAGTTCCTTCAGGTTTATTTGAATCATTGTTAGAATCATTAGAAACATTGCCTGTTGTCTCTTCAACATAAGATCCATGTACCCAACCACTATTTCCATTAACTAGCTGTATTTTATACCAACCATTTGATTTGTCAGTTATTTTATGCATCGTTCCATTTTTTACAGTAGTTTTAATTTCATATGATTTTCCTGGTCCACTTCTTACATTTAGTCTAACCTTACATTTAATTTTTGCATTTAGGCTAGCACTTTCTATTTGAATATATTTATCACTGACCCATCCAGTTCCCTTATTAGGTAACTGAACATTTAACCAACCATCACTTTTTTCTAATATTGCTACTTCATCACCTTTTTGTAAGCAACCTTTTATGCTAGTATCTGTACCTGGTCCATTTCTTATATTTAATGCACTTACTGTAACTGTTCCTTTTTCCTGTGCACTAACACTAGAATGGCCTAAAGATAATGCTAGCGTGCCAACTCCTATAGCTGTAATTACTTTTGTATTCACAGTTATCTCCCCCAAATTTTATCATTCTATTTTTTCTTTGGTAATATTTCTATCCAGTAATTATCTGGATCAGCTATGAAGTATATTCCCATAGCTTTATTTTCAAAACAAATACAACCCATTTCTTTATGTAATTCGTAAGCTTTATCAAAATCTTCTACTTCCAATGCTAAGTGGAACTCGTTATCTCCTAAATTATAAGGTCTGTCCCAATCTCTTAGCCAAGTTAATTCTAGATTATGAGATGTTACTCCATCACCTAAATATACTAAAACAAAACTTCCGTCTTCTGAATTTATACGTCTAGTTTCCTTTAAACCTAATGCTTTTTTATAAAATTCTAAACTTTTTTCTAAATTTAGTACGTTAAAATTATTATGGCAAAATGTAAATTTCATATTATTTCCTCCTTATGTGTTACAATATCCTATATTTGTATAATTAAATATTATTACATTTTTTTGTACATTACTACAATATTCTATTATTATACTCTTAGTTTTGCAATAATTGGATAATGGTCTGATAATTTTTTTATAATAACCCTATAATTTATAGGTACAATATCTCGTGAAACAAAGATATAATCTATTCTTTCTATCCCTAAAGAAAAAGTCAAAGTATTTGATTTATCTAATGTTTTTGCCACATCTATACAGTTATTATCAAGA
Organism: Terrisporobacter petrolearius; assembly: GCF_020748185.1. GTDB lineage: Bacteria > Bacillota > Clostridia > Peptostreptococcales > Peptostreptococcaceae > Terrisporobacter > Terrisporobacter petrolearius. Next base: position 175,740 of record NZ_JAHZMO010000003.1, read on the forward strand.
TTTATATCTGCCGCATTAAAGTCCCCTGCTATAATATAAGGTTCATTACCAAGTCCATCAATAAAAGTTTGCAATTCTTTTAATTGCCCTTCTTGTTCTTCTTTATTTGTTCCCAAGTGAACATTAATTATGTTTACATTCTTACCCTTAACATCTATGACTGTATGTAACATACCCCTTTGCTCCTTAGAACTACTTAGGTATACATGATTTTGCCTAATTATTCTATATTTTGAATAAGTTACTAATCCATAATTCGAGTTTAGATTTACTACATTTGCACCAAAATGAGAGTTCATTCCCAATTCTTCCTTTAGACTACTCACTTGAAATCCTACCTTTGCAGATTCATTTACTTCTTGTAAACAAATTATATCTGCATCACAATTTTTCAAAAAATCTATAATATCAAAAAGAGTTGGAAACATATCTTTATCTACACCACTATGTATGTTATAACTTACAATTTTTAAATTTGTATTTAATCTGCCTTCATTTGTATTAACACTGCTTGCTATTACACTAGAAATTATAATTAAGATTAATAAAAAAGTTTTTTTTAACTTAATATTTGATCAACTCCTTTTACACAATTTTTTATATTTTACCCCAAAATTAAAGACGCCAATAGCGTCTTTAACTTTAATGACTTTTCTTTGCAACTTTTTCTTTTATTATATAATTAATTACTTTTTTTCTTATGTCTTCAGCAGAGTCTTCTTCTACTATTTTTATATTTAGAAGCTTTGCTATTGATTTCATATCTTCTCTAGTTTTTGATTTATAACTTTCTATTAAGTCTTTTTTTATTTTTTCAGGTTCTAACACATATTCTTGACTATTTCTTTTATAAAAAACATATTTTTTAGAGTATGACCCTCTATTGCCATAAATATGCTTTGAAACCTTTTTTAATATTTGATTGTAAGAATTTTTTTTATTTACACTTATTCCCAAGTAGTTAGCAAATTTTATTAACTCTCCTTTTGACTTAAATAGCTCTTGATTTCTAATAATTTTTGCTACTGAAACCATATTTTCTTGATATGCACCATTTTTTAATACTTTTAAATAGGTTTTTTGAATATTTGAGTCTTTGCTTACTTTTTTTATATAATTATTTATGACTTTATCTATATTTCCTTCAAAGTATTTTTGTGCGCCTTTTTGAGATACATAATTTTCAAGTTCTTTGTGGGCCATATCAAGTATCATATCTTTCAAATCTTCTTTATAATATCTAGATTCCATGATACCTCCCCCTTATTATCAACAATCTTATACTTACTTATTATATTCAAGTAATTTTAAATTGGTGAATTTACTAAATATTTTCTATTTATGGTTTATTCAATTATATGATTTTTATTGAAAATTATTAAATTGTTTTGAATTTATGTATAAACTATTTTGTTTTGGTAAAACTAGTACTATAAAATCAAACATACTCAATCTCCCCCATTTAGGCTTCTATTTTCCCCCATAAATAGAAGCCTTTTTTTACAAAAAAGTACCTTATATAGTCAACCATGTTTTAACTGTATAAGGTACTTTTTTATTTTATAATTTATTTAATATAAAATCCTGTAAGTTTCATATCTTTATTGTAACTTATTGTAAATTTAACATTTCCATTTTCAAATTTAGATATAATTACAACTGTAGCTTGGTCACCATCTCCTACTACTGCTTCTTTATCAAAAGAATCAAATTTCCCCAAATCTTTAGCCATAGGCTCCCAAGCTTCCTTTATCTTTTCTGTTACTCCTGCATCTATAAATTCTTGTCCTGACATTTCTTTTATTTTGTCATATTCTTCATTACATAACATTTGAATAACTTCTTTTGTAGTTGTCTTTAACTCTTCTTCATTAAAATCATCACTTAATTTGTTTGAAGAACATCCTCCTAACATTACACAACCTAAAGTTATCATCAAAAGTAATCTTAATTTTTTCATTTTACTCCTCCATTTTAGTAAACTTCAATTTTAATTTATGTATTAAATATAAAAAGACTAATCCCCAAATTAGTAAGTATATTTCAATACCTATAGTTTCCATATTAAATATTTGTGGTAAAATACCTATTCCTGCATCCATTATTCCATGAAGTATAATAGCAATAAATAGGTAAGAAATTTTGTTTAGTCTTACAGAATATAATACAATTATGGAAAATCCCACATGCACACTTAGTACAAATAACCTTTCCATTCCCATCATAAAAGCATTTGTTAAACTCAAACCTGAAGCTTCAGGTAAATTATGACTAAATAAAAGAATAACTGCATTTATTCCTACTATAAATAATGCCTCTATCCCCCAATGTCCAAAACCAAAGCTAATTCCATCATCATATTTGTGATTATTTTTCAGGAAATATTTAAATCCTATATATCTCCCTACTTCTTCAAAAATACCTGCAGTCAATCCTAAAAAAATACTATACAAATAAGGATTTAAACTTAGCCTCATATACCAAATTTGATTTGGAAACACATAAGATAATAAGGGGAGTCTTAATATAATTTGAGATATGAAAAATACTAAAACACCTACTATAAAAGATTTTAGTTTTTGTTTTTTGCAAAACATGTAATAAATAAGCATTACTATTGGAACCACAAATGAAATTATAACACTTATTACTAAACCTATTTTAGTTCCTAATTCAATCACTTTATTCACTTCCTAATTATTAATTTGGAATTACAATATTAACTTTAAATTCATCTTCATTAAAATCAATCACTAAACTTCCGTCATACTTTTCTAAAGTCTTTCTTATGTTTTCTAAGCCTAAGCCATCATGATTAATTTTTGTGCTTTTAATTTTTTTATTTTTCATAATTGGTTTTTCTTTCATGGAGTTTACTATATTTATAACTATAAAATCATTGAATTTATTCACATGAAATTTTATATAACTGTTATCTTCCACTTTTTTTGCTGCTTCTATAGAATTATCCAAAAGGTTTGCAAATATTGTTGTAATATCAATTTCTCTTATAAAGCCAAGGTCTATCTCCCCTATTTTACAATCAAAATCTATGTTAGTATTTTTTATAATTTGATATTTATCATTTAAGATAATATTTAATATTCTATTACTTGTATAATACTTTTGATTTAATTCATTTAACATTAAATGAATATCATTTGTATATTTCTTAGCCAAGTCTTTTTCTTTATTTTCATACAACCTTTCTATAGATTGTAAGTGATTTCTTACATCGTGAATTAGTTTTCGAGATTCTTTATATTTATTTTCCAAATTATCATAATACTTGTGTTGTAGCTCACTTTGTTGATGGTATAATTTAACTTCATTTTGCAAAGTATTATTTTTTGATACAGTATCAAAAATATGAGTTACATATATATTTAAAGTCAATATTAAAACTACATTTGCAACTAGCAAAACACTTTCTACAAATCCAGCGTATAGTTGTAATAAGTAAACTAGGGTCATTATATAAATTACGCTAAATAAAGGAATAACTAAAAAATTAAAACTTTGAATTTTGCTTATAATTTTAGCTTCTCGTCTATTTATGAAATTCGTAAAAAGTTTTATATAAACATATTCTATAATTCTAATTAAAAATACTACAGTTATTTGCAAGTAAACTAAACTTGAAAAATAAAATCCTCCATAAGATATTACAAAAGATATAAAAAAACTAACCAGTAAGTCTATAAATAAAAAACAAAGAGCAAATATACAATAATATAATAAATAAAGTTTTGAATCATTATATAAAAAATGTCCTATTATCAATATTCCACTTAAAAATGTAATCACATTTACTAAAATACTTCCTGATAAGGCACTACATGATAAAGCCATATTAAATAGTACAAATGCAAATATATAACTTATCTTTTTTCTATATATTTTTCTATCTACTTTTTTCATAAAATCAAAGCAAGCATAAACAATAAATACACTTCCTATGATTGGCAATATTAAGTATGCAGCTAAGTCAATATAATTATTAATTTCCACTACCCCCTTATCTATTTCTCAATATGATTACTAAGATAAATATTGAGAGAATTTCTAAACTCACTTGATTTTTTTTGAGATAAAGGTATTACACTTTCATCCATCATATAAATGTCATAACCTTTGATAGATTTTATATTATACAAATTTACTACAAAGCTTTTATGAGGCATTTCAAAACCAAAACCTTTCATTTTATCACTAATTGCTGAAATTTTATCTTTTATGATATGAGTCTTTTCATTTGTTTTCATAAGTATTTTTCTAGATGTATATTCAAAATAGTATATTTTTTTTACATCTATTCTTACTAATCCATCTTCTGTCATAAAATCTATTAAAAATTCTTCCTCTTCTTTCATATAGGATAAAGCTTCATCAAGTTGTTCATAAAGATCTTTTTCCTTAATCGGTTTTACTAAATAACCAAAAGCGTGAACACTAAAAGCAGAAGATGTGTAGTCTGTATAATTTGTCACATAAATTATTTTCACTTTTTTATCGTAAGTCCTAATTTTTTTAGCTGTTTCTATTCCATTAATCCCTCCCATATCTATGTCTAAAAATATAATGTCAAACTTCTCTTCACCTTCTAACAATTCTTCTCCACTTTTATATGAGTATATTTGCAAATCTTTTATCTTGTAATTTTCTATTTTTTCTTTTGTGTGATTAAGGATGATTAAATCATCGTCACAAATAGCTATTTTAATCATTAATAATTACCTCTCCCCTTGCTTATTTTCATTATATCTACTTAAGAAATATAATATCAATAAGTCTGCTTAAGGTATAGTTTTTTATACATAAGTTACAGTTAAATTAAATATAAATATTTTATGAATATATAAATTGTTATATAAAAAATACCTAGAGAATTTCTCTAGGTATTTTCATTAAATTATTTTGATTTAGTTTTTATATGTTGTGCAACTTTCACATCTTCTCTTTTTATATGATTAATTATCCAATTACCAACTTTATTATTGATATCTCCCACCAAAACAATACTTGAACCCTCTGCCAAAAGTCTTTTATGTATACTTTCAACTTGTTCCACAAAATGTTTATGATATTTTTTATGATTATTATAGTCAGGGTAACTATATTTCATTTGTAAGGCCTCTTCATGAGCAAAATGTGTTTTTGTATAAGAAGATAAAAATTTAACTGTTCTTTCTAATTCATCTCTACCTTTCCCCTTACTACAAGCCTCTAACAAATCATTAATTGCTCTTATTAATTCTTTGTGTTCTGTATCAATTTGCATATTTCCTGTTAATAAATCATCTGACAATTTATACGCCATTTCTCTCCCTCTCAATCCATAATTATTTTGTAAAATGTTACCAAAATAATATCATTATATTTTAATAAAGTCAATTATACGTCATAAAATCACTATATTTTATATTGTAATCACAGAATTTATAATCAAATGTTTTTATATTAATACATTTTTAGTTCTAATTATGCAATAAAAAACTATTTTGAACCTTGCCTAAAGCCAAATGTATTCAAAATAGTTTTCATAGTAAATTATTTTTATCTTAATATTTTTATATTTTCAATTACTCAGATATTACTTTTATCCAACCTTCTGGTGCTTCTATTTTACCCATTTGTATTCCTGTTAATGTATCGTATAATTTCTTACAAATTGGTCCCATTTCAGTCGCTCCATTTGAGAAGCATATTTCTTCATCCTTATATGTTACTTTCCCAACTGGTGATAATACTGCTGCTGTTCCACATAAAGCACATTCTGTAAAATCTTTTAATTCCTCTACATGTACTTCTCTTTCTTCAACTTCTAGTCCAAGGTATTTTTTTGCTACATACATTAAAGAACGACGTGTTATTGATGGCAATATAGTATCAGATTTTGGCGTAACTATCTTTTTATCCTTTGTTACAAATATAAAGTTTGCTCCACCTGTTTCTTCAACCTTTGTTCTTGTTTGTGCATCTAGATACATATTTTCATCGAACCCATTTTCATGAGCAACTTGAAGTGGGTGTAAACTCATAGCATAATTAAGCCCTGCTTTCACGTGACCTGTACCATATGGCGCAGCTCTATCAAAATCACTTACGCATATACTAAGTGGCTTAACTCCGCCCTTAAAATATGGTCCAACAGGCGTTGTGAATACTCTGAATTGGAACCTAGTATCTGGTTTCACTCCTATAACTGATCCACTTCCAAATATATATGGTCTTATATATAGTGTACCTCCACTTCCAAATGGTGGTACAAAATCAATATTTGCCAACACTACTTGTTCTATTGCATCTAAGAACTTTTCATGTGATATTATTGGCATATGCAGCCTTCTCGCTGAATCTGCTAAACGTTCAGCATTAAGGTCAGGCCTAAATATAACTACCTTTCCATCTTCTGTTCTGTAAGCTTTTAAGCCTTCAAAGCAAGTCTGTGCATATTGTAAAACTCCTGCACATTCATTAATTACAACATTTGAATCTTCTGTTAAAATTCCTTCATCCCAAGTTCCATGCTCATAATTAGATACATATCTTTTAGCAGTTTGTCTATAATCAAACCCTAAGTTTTTCCAATCTAGATTTATATTTTCCATGTTTCCCCTCCTAAATCTATTTTTAAAGTCCTTTATATTATAATGTATCCATCTTTTTAATACAATTTATAGATTTTAAAATAGAAAAAGGAATATTTACGTAAATATTCCTTTTCTCAAATATAAATAATTTTATTTTTAGTTTATTCTACACTTATTAAGTTAAAACCTAAGTCATCTATTAACTCTTTAACTTTTTCAATATCTACACTATCATTCATATCTACAATAGCATACTTTCTGTCTAAATTAACTTCTAAGACCTCTACACCATCAATATCTTCTGTTAAAACATCTTTTAAATTTACCACACAATGGCTACATCTCATTCCTTCAATAGATAACTTTCTTTTCATGTAGTCTTTCCTCCTGTTAATTAGTTTATTTACTCATTTGTAAGTTAGAAATTCCTTTATAAATATCGAAATCATTAGGATGAATAGTTCCTTCAAGTCTCTTATTAGATACTATAAAATTATCTAGTATTCCTAAAGATATAAATGAAGCTTTTTCAGCCACATATTTTTGAATTTGATCATATATTTTTTTAGTTTCATCCTCTGATTTAGAATTTCCCAAAGACTTAATATATGTGGATATTTCCTTATCTTTTATATTGCACGATTCCAGTATATCTCTAGCATCTGGAATACTTGATAAAGAATAACCAACTACTGCTAAATCATAATTTTTAGAATCAATAGCTTTAGTTAAGTCTTTTTCATTTAATTCTTTAATCACACTTTTAATCCCTATTGAGGCTAAATTTTGTCTTATAATGTTTGCTACCTTTATTCTTTCACCGTTACTGTTAGATACCACGATGTTTAATTCTACTTGATTTAACACTTCTTTCATTTCTTTTTTTGAAAGCTCTGAGTTAGAAGATGCCCCTGTAGAATTATCCTCTATTATACCTTGTAAGTTTTGCGAATTTTGTTTACTTGACTCAGCTTGTTTTTGAGATTCTAAAGATTCATTTACTGATTTAAGCCCCTCAGTTAAGTATTCTATGGCCTTTTCTTTATTAAATGCTAAATTATTAATGTCTTTATTGTAATATTTACTAGTTGTATTAAGAGGGAAATATGATAAAGTTGCATTTCCTATATAAGCTTCTTTTAAAAGCTTCTCTCTATCTATGGCAGAAATTACGGCTTTTCTAAAGCTAACATTTTTTAGAAATTCATTATCGTAATTAAATATAACCATTTCGTAGTCTCTGCCTTCATAGTTAGTAACATTAAACTCTTTCTTTTTCTCAAACTTACTTAATTCTGATAGATCTATGCTTGTAATATCACTATCTAGGGCAAGTACCATCTCTGTTTGTGACTCCTTATCAGGAACTAGTTTCACAAATATTTCTTTTCTATTTTCTGGCAAATTACTGAAATATTTTTCATTTCTCTCAAGTATAATATATTTTCTATCAACATAGTCTTTTATTTTATAAGGTCCATTTCCTAAAAGGTTGTACTTGTACTGACTTATTTCATCAGTTTTTAAGTTACCCAATCTTTCCTTTGAAACAATAGGAAAAGTTAATTTGTCTATTACAAAAGGGTCATTTTCTTTCAAATTAATAGTAAAATTCTTGCTGTCACTTATATGTATTGATTCAATGTTTTTTACTAAGTCTGAGTAAGGACTATCATTTGTTTTTTTGATTAAATCAACTGTAAAGCTAACATCACTAGAAGTTACCTCTTTATTATTGTGCCAAGTAGCATCATGATTTAATTCAATATTTATACTCTTTCCATCTGATGACTTTGTATATTTTTCAACTAACCTTTGTTCCACATTGTAATTCTCGTCAATTTCAAATAAACCATCATAAATTAAATTCATTATGTATCCTACTGATTTATCTTTGTTTAGTAGAGGATTTATAGTAGTTGGAAATAACATTGTCAAATGAATATAGTTAGACTCTTGAATATTCAACTCATTTATCTCATCATTATTATCATTTTTATTTTCTTTTTCTTTAGAACATCCTACAGTTCCCAGAACTATGGTTAAAACTATTGCTAGAAGTTTTATTAATTTTTTCTTCATTAGTTCCTTCCTTCCTTGCTGTATAACATATTATATTGCTCATAATTTTTCTTTACTTTATTTACGTATTTATCAGTTTCAGAAAAAGGTATAGTATGTAAATTTTCTCCGTCCTTACTAAACTCTTCATCCGATAACCATTTTCTTACATTTCCAGAACCACCATTGTATGCTGCAACTACTAAGTCAGTCTTACCGAATTCTTTGTACAAGGTGTTGAGATACCAACAACCTATTCTTATGTTAGTTTCTGGATCATATACATCTATATCATCATTTAACTCTAATTCTTCTATTGCCCAATCTCTTGTAACATCCGCAATTTGCATCAAACCTTTTGCACCTCTACGTGATAGTGCTTCTTCATTAAATTTACTTTCTGCTTTTATAATACTATAAACTAAATTTTCATCTAGATTATATTCCTCTGCATATTTCTGCACATATGCAGAGTACTTCCTTGGATAGAGTAATGTTTTTATTCTTCCACCTTCTAAATAAATCGCTCCGCCTAAGATTATAATAACAGATAAGATTATAATACTCTTCTTATACACTCCAATTCTCCTTTATATAATTCAAAAATGTAAAAGCCTTTTTCTTCAACTCGTCAATTGTACCTGAATTATCTATTATATAATCTGCATATTTTGCCTTATTTTCTTGACTCATTTGAGATTTTATTCTACTAAGTGCCTCCTCAGTAGAACAATTATCTCTATTTTTTATTCTTTCAATTTGTATATCTTCATTACAAGTAACTACTAGTAATTTATCAACAAAATTTAAATAATCTGACTCAACAAGTAGGGCTGCATCTAGTATTACTATTTTTTTATTCTGATTTTTATACTCATCAATTTGATTACTTACATTTTGCCTTATCACTGGATGAGTTAATTTGTTAAGTTGAATTAGTTTTTCATCATTATTAAATACTATTCTTCCTAAAGCCTTTCTATTTAAAGAACCATCTTGATTTTTTATATGGTTTCCGAAAGTATCATATACTTTCTTAAGTAATTTTTCATCATCATAAATTTGTCGTGCAATAATATCTGCATCAACTATATCTATATTTTCCTCAATAAATATTGCAGACAAACTACTTTTTCCACATCCAATATTTCCCGTTAATCCTAAAATAAGCATATTTTCACCTACTTAGTTTCATACCAAGAATCACCAACATTTAAATCCACATCTAAATGTACTTGTAAATTTACTGCTGATTCCATCTCTTCTTTTACTATTTTGCTTACTTTATCTATTTCTTCTTCTACTGCCTCAACAATAAGTTCATCGTGTACTTGTAATATTAGTTTTGATTTAAGTTGCTCATCTTTTAATCTATTATATACATTTACCATAGCTATTTTTATAATATCAGCTGCGCTTCCTTGAATAGGAGCATTCATGGCAAATCTTTCACCTTGTTTTCTCACCATAAAATTACTTGAGTTTATTTCTGGAATGTATCTTCTTCTGTTAAATTCGGTTAATACATAACCTTTTTCTTTTGCTTGTTCAATAACTTTATCCATAAAGTCCTTTATGCTAGAGTAATTTGCAAAATAACTTTCTATATAAGCCTTGGCCTTTGCCACAGGTATATTTAAGTCTTGTGATAAACCAAAATCTGTTTTACCATAAACTATACCAAAGTTTATAGCTTTAGCTTCACTTCTTTGTGTAGAGTTAACTTCATTTACACCTATACCAAATATTTGTGATGCTGTTTTTGAGTGAATATCCATATGATTTTGGAATGCTTCTATCATATGCTCGTCACCACTCATATGAGCTAATACTCTAAGTTCTACTTGAGAGTAATCTGCATCTACTAGTTTTGAGTTTTCATCAGCAATAAATACTTTTCTTATTTCTCTACCCATTTCTGTTTTAACAGGTATATTTTGTAGATTAGGCTCCGTAGATGATATTCTTCCTGTAGTTGTTATTGTTTGATTAAATGAAGAATGAATTCTACCGCTTATTGGATTGATTATATTGCTTAATCCTTCCACATATGTTGAGTTTAACTTAACTATTTGTCTATATTCAGTAATTTTGTCTATTATTTCATGTTTGTCCCTAAGTTTTTCTAATACATCTGCATTTGTAGAGTATCCTGTTTTAGTTTTCTTAATTACTGGTAGTTCTAGCTTTTCAAATAATATGACTCCCAATTGTTTAGGTGAATTTATATTGAATTTTTCTCCAGCAAGTGAGAATATTTCTTCTTCTAAGTTTGCAATTATGTTTTTAAATTTATCACCAAGATCTTTTAATTGATTTTTGTCAACTGCTATACCATAGTATTCCATAGATCCTAATACTTCTACCAATGTCATTTCCACATCATAGAATAAGTACTCCATATCCATGTCTTTAAATGCTTTCTCCATAATTGGATATACATTATAAACTATGTTTATCATTTCTCCAAAATATGTACTTAATTCTTCCATGTCTAAATCTTGGAATTTCTTAGCTTTAACTCCTCTTCCTAAGATCTCTTCTTGGGATTTCACCTTTTTAGTTAAATATTTCATAGCTATATCACTACATTCATAAGACGTAGATGATTTTGAATCTATTAAATATTCTCCTATGGCTATATCAAAGAAAATATTATTCATTTCCATATTGTATGGTTTGAAAGCTAAATAATCATCTTTTAAATTGTAACCTATTTTCTTAATTTCTTCATTAGAAATTATCTCTTTTATTAATTCTAATTCCTCGCCATTTAAATAATAAATATCTGTTCCATTTGAGCTTACAAATACATATTGTATATTTTTATCTAATATATTTCCTACTTTTTTTACAGTTTTTATAAATAATTTATTAGTTTTTTCAATCTCTTTTTTAAATTCTTCAACATTATCTAAGTGATTAATATTTAGATCTATCTTTTCTTCTACAGAAGATTCTTCACTTCCTGAGTCCATAGATAGTACTTGTTTTATTAGTGTGTTGAATCCAAATTTTTTAAATTCTTCTATTACTTCATTTTTATCATAATCTCCAAAAGATAATTCATCTAGAGTTACTTCAATAGGTACATCTCTTATAATTGTGGCAAGTTTTTTACTAAATACAGCTTGCTCTTTGTTTTCTTCTATTTTTTTCTTAACACTTCCTTTTAGTTGTTCAGTGTTTTCTATTAAATTTTCAATAGAAGAGAACTCTTTTATAAGTTTTATACCTGTTTTTTCTCCTATACCTGGAACCCCTGGTATATTGTCTGATTTATCTCCCATTAATCCTTTTAAGTCTATAAATTGTGTAGGAGTCATTTCATATCTTTCTAGAACTGAATCATAGTTGTATTCTTCCACTTCTCCTACACCTTTTTTAGTGATTAATGTGGTTGTTTTGTTTGATGCAAGTTGTATAGCATCTTTATCTCCTGTAACTATGTATACTTTAAAGTCGTTGTCTTCTCCCATTTTTGAAACTGTACCAATTAAATCATCAGCCTCATATCCTGCCATTTCCATTCTATGAATATTAAAAGTATCTAATAATTCTTTTAATGGCTCTAATTGTTGACCAAGTTCATCTGGCATCTTCTTTCTTCCTGCTTTGTACTCAGTAAATTCTTTATGTCTAAATGTTGGCGCTTTCATATCGAAAGCAACACTTATATGAGTTGGTTTATAATCATCTATTATTTTAAATAACATTCTAGTAAAACCATATATGGCATTAGTTTTTAATCCTTCACTATTACTCATGTCTGGTAATGCATAAAATGCTCTATTTATTATCGAGTTTCCATCTATAATTATTAATCTTTTGTCCAAGTTTATCACTCCTATATTTTTCAATATTATATATTTATATATCTTATTATATACCCAGATATTATTATTTAATAATACCACAATAATCAAATTATATTAAGGTGTTTAATAAGAAAATCACCTTATCTTCATAATTATCAATCATAGTTTTTTTATGTGCACTGTTATATATACTTTACTTTTTTAAGTATCTTAAAACATTTTTATTATAATTAAATATATCTTTATACTTGATTTTAATTTAAGTCTTTGTTATAATTTAGTAATAATATGCCGGATTGGTGGAATGGCAGACGCGACGGACTCAAAATCCGTTGGTAGCAATACCGTGTGGGTTCGAGTCCCACATCCGGCACCAATTTTTAATTAAATACAATCGAAACCATTGAGACTACTAAGTTTTATCTTTAGTAGTTTTTTTATTTTATAGAAAAATACCGCAGTAATACCGCAGTAAAATAGATTTTTATTTTTGTGCACTTAAAACCACTTAAAAATGAAAGGAATTTTATATATGATTTCTTATAATCCATTATGGAAAACTTTAATAGATAAAGATATGAAGAAAATGGACCTTGTAAAATTGGTTGGTATAAGTAATGGTACTCTAGCTAAACTAGGTAAGAATGAATCTGTATCATTAAGTATTATAGATAAGATATGTATGAGTTTAGATTGTAATATATCTGATATAGTTGAAATAAAAAAGAACTCTGAATAATTAAGAGTTCTTTTTTATCATGCTTATTGTATGCTATAGCAATATTTACTTATTTCTTCAATATCTTTATGAACTTCATTTATAGATCTATTTGATATTATTATTCCTAACTCTTTTTCTAACTTTCTCACAACATCTTTAGATAGTTCATCTATATCTATTTTTTCTACTATTCTTTCTTGAATAACTATTCTTTCATTACTCCATTTATCATAATCTTTCAATCCGTACTCAATAATTTTATAAACATTTTTATCATCATCCCAATATATCTTAAACAACATATCAATATTTTTTAATGAATATCTTAATCTTATAGCCATGCCACCTCTTATATGAGTTATAAGCAAACTTTCTTCAAACTGGCTACTAATAGGATTTGGTTCTCCATCTGAATATTTATTTATATCTAATTCTACTTGAGTTTGACCTATATCTGAACCTCCAGACCAACTCATATGATAAACATCAGTTGTTATTATCTGTTCAACGTCTTTATTGCATTCAAATTTTAAAATTATCAATGCTAAATGTTTTTTATCTCTATATTGTATGATATCGACATCAATTAAATTATCAAAATCATCATTAATTTGTACTAAAAAATCAGGTATGATAGAATAATTCACATCCTTAATCACTTCAATTTGCATAATCTTTTCATTATTAACATTTGTCTTCCCGTTAAAACACAATATTATTTCATATGTATCGCTTAAAATTCCATGTGGTCTTATATAAAAATCAGTAAAATTACTATATCTTTTAGCTGTTTCATTAATGAAATCTTTTATATTATTACTCTTTTGTACTACTAATTTTACTTGCACATCAATCATCTCCAATCATTATCATTTTAATTATATTAAGATATAATAATATCATATATACTTAATAATCAATAATTAATCTTAATTTTATGTATAGAACTCACTATTTAAATTAAAACTCAATAGTAAGAGGTGATTATTATGTATGGATTAACTATTAAATATAAAGGTCCTGGATGTTATAGATTTATAGATACTACTGACAACACCATTTATATAGGTTCTGCTAAAAAGATACATACTAGATTGAATCAACATTTTTCTAATAAAGGCTCTAATGTAGGAAAAGATGCTTATAGCAAAACTGCTAAAGTTGAAATATGCAAGTGTGATGATTATGCTACTGCTCTTGCCCTTGAACAATACTTAATAAATAAATATAAGCCTAAATATAATAAGAAAGATAAGGACCACAATATTAATTCTAAAGCTGTAATCAATGAAGAATATTACGATAAATTAGAGAATTGGCAGCTATATTATGAATTACAAAAGCTTGATAAAGAAACAATAAATTTAACTAATAAACAAGATAGACTTGTAATGGCTGTAACTTATGCGGTATTTATTATTGCCATTCTTATGTTTATATTTTAGTTTTCCCTTTTAAAAGGGTTTTCGGATGTATGTAAAGTATACAACCGAAATTTTCACACTATCAAGTGAAGTCATTTACCAGCGAAAATTTTCGCTCGTTAGCTAAAAATATATAAAAGGCTAGAAATTAATCTAGCCTTAAATTACTTAAATCTATTTTACAAGTTTTAATTTCTAGCGCTACATGATCTGTATTCGTTTTTCTATCAGTAATACACAAAATCCTTGGCATAACCGGGAAAAACTCCTTCCACTTTCTACTATAATACAATGTTTCATATTTATCTATATCTAGCTTCTTTGTTCTTTCAACTTCTACGAAATAAATCTTATTAACTCCATCAATACTTATTGCTATAAATCCATCAGCTATAACACTTCCACATATAAACGGAGTTCTATACTTTAGTATCTTAATATTATTTAGCTGCAGTACTCCTAATAATTGACTAAATACAATTTTATGCTTCCAATTAGCCGGCTTTCTTCCAATATAGTAAATATTAGATGATAATATATTCTCTCTAAAGCACTTTATCTTATTATGGTCCTTAAGTATTTTTAATCTTTGATTACATCTTCTAATACTCCCATTGAAAAATAGTATAGATAATGTTTTAGTATCAGATACATTAACTTCTTTTAAGAATTCTAAGATTTTCATATCTCTTTCGGTAATTTTCATAAAACCACCTATAAGTTATCTAAAAAATCCAAATTAGTAATATTTTGAACCTTCTTATCTTCAATAGAAATAATTTTATTTTCTTTGTCTTGTAACTTATCCTTATCTTTAATTGAAGTCTCTAAAGCACTTTTATTTGTATTAGAAGACAGCCCTTCATTTTTAGGCTGTTTTTTAGAAATTATATATGGTTTTATAATACTTTTTACTTGTTTATCTGAAATATAATAAGATTGGCACTCTTGAATATTAGCATTAACTTTTACATAACATCTTCCTTTTACATCAATCTTTTCTGCTCCTGATCTACCCAGCAATAATTTACTATTAGCCTCATCACTCATTTGAAATACAATTCTATTAGATAAATTATTTCTTAAAACCAAATCTATCACAGTATTATCGAATCTTTGACCAGTTACAATTAAATATTGTCCAGATGCTCTAGCTAAACTTGAAAATCTTTTAAGAAGTGTCATTGCTACTTTCTTTTTATCTTGTGTAAATTCAACAAACTCCTCTATTACTATAATTTGTTTTTTAAGCTGCTTTTCTTTAGGTACTAATTTATTGTAATCCCAAATATTAGTTACTTCTAATTCATCAAATAATCTGTATCTACGTTTACATTCTTCCATAAGGTCAGACAATAACTCCTTGGCTTCTTCTATTTCCGTCACATAAACTTTCACATAATTAGTACATCTTTTAAAAAGGCTTAGTTCTACAATCTTAAAATCTATGAAGTAAAAGTTAATTTCACTGCTAGGGTAGTTATTCATCAATGTAGTTATCATTCCTTTAGTACATACACTTTTTCCTGCTCCTGTAACCCCAGTAACAACTGTATGAGGATTAGATTTTAAATCTAGCACTATTTTTCTATTTTTAAAAGTATCTCCTATAGGAATAAAAATACCCTCTTTTAAATTTCTCTTTGGTAACTCATATTTAATCATATCTGGTAAAGTTGGAAATACCTCTGACACATCAGTTATGGTGTTTCTAATTTGAAATACCCTATCATACCAATTAGAATATTTACCCCAAGCTAAATCAAATATATCTTGTAATAAATTGCTTTCAGTATCTATTTTTTTCATAAACACTCCCCCTATAAATATAGGTATTCCATTTCCAAACAATATAGCCATTATGCATTTAAAGCTAGTTTTAACAAGCTTTTTAAGCCTTTTGAACATATACCTACTGTTGGTATATATCGTAAGAATACCTATTTTAGTAAATTATATGTTTATATACAGAATATAATTCTTTATATTTAGAAATAAATTCCATAATTTAATATTCATCATAAAAAAAGAACTCTATAAATAGAGTTCAATTATTCAATATATTACTTTTTATCTTTTCATTTCTTCTTCATATTGCTTTATCATGTAGTAAAGCGTACTTTTAGGCCAATTATAAATATTATGTATCTTCTTGGCTTTTAAAGAACCATTATGCCTTCATTTCTTGCTTAGATGCAAAATTGCTAACACCTTAATAGAAAATACAACTCTACTGTTTCACTAACCACCATTTGGTTGTTACTTTGTAAGTAGGTAGCAAAATGCGAGGTACTTACAAAAGTATTGAATAAATCTGAAAATCCAAAATTGGATTCTCGAAAAGTGGAGCACTTGTATCGTTCGAGTGATTACTCTAAAAACGGAAAAATCCACTTTCAAAACAACGGTGATTAATACTAACCACAACATTGTGGCAACCTCTTATATAGATTCTAAATCTGATAACCCCATATTGGATTTTCACAATTTGAGGAACTTCTCAACTTTGAGCTATGAGACTTCCTTTTTAGGGGCTTACAAATCTTACTATGCTTATTTGAAATGTTTTTTTAGAGAATCAGAAAGTGCCCAAAACTTATTTTTTAGTGTGTTGGATATGTTAAGATAATTCTTTTTATGTATTTAGGGCGTACGAAATTCGTACTCTGCCTTATGTCCTTTTTAGGGACTGTAAACACTGTAGGTATTTTTTATTTTAGATTACTCCCATTATGTAATTTTAATGTTAGGTTTTGTAAGGTAGTAGCTCACACTTTTCTCCATTAACCTTCCCCTAATCTTCCCCCTCGTGTTTCACGACCCCCTTAAAAGGTCGTTGAATTCACTCAGCTCAAAATTGGATTCAGCGAGATTACTTTCCTTTTAACCAACTTAATTTTGATGTGGTTAAAACTTCCTATAGGTGCATGTTTTTATACCTTCGTACTAAAATATATATTCTCTAGTTCTTGAGAATTAAATACTTTTTTCTCTTTCAATAACAACCATAGGCTCATTTAATATGCTTAATGGTCTATAAGCCTTATTGAATTCAATTTCTTTTATTGTATTTATGGGAAAGTATTCCATGTCCTCATAACTTTGAGTGTAAATTGCAATATATATTTGTATAAAAAGAGGAAAATAATTATGTACAAAAAATATACTTTTAAGAATTACCTGAAGAAGAACTATCTAAATAATTAAGTTTAGACTTTAACCTATATGATGGAC
>NZ_JAHZMO010000040.1 GCF_020748185.1 Terrisporobacter petrolearius
TAATCTCTTCTTTAGAAAATAGTTTTTTGTTCATAATTACTCAACTCCTTAATGAATATTTTACACAAAAATAAACCCTATACAAGTAAACACTTTTTCTAGTATCCACTTTATAGGGTCCATTTTACTAATTGGAGGTTTTTTATTTTAATTTTTTATTAGTTTTCTTCTTTATTTTTATTTGATTTTTCATCTTCTTTTTGGGCTTGTAAATATAATTGTATATCTTCTACCACATTACCATTTACAAAGTGTATAGCTTGATTTATAGCATTTTTTATAGCCTTAGCATCTGAACTTCCATGGGCTTTTATTACTCCACCTTTTACTCCTAAGAAAGGTGCTCCACCATATTCAGAATAATCCATAAATGCTTTTAGCTTTCTTAAGTCCTCTTTTATTAATAACGCTCCAAGCTTTCCTTTTGTACTGCTCATTAAAGTTTCCTTCATAAGCTTCATCATTCCCATTGCAACACCTTCACAAGTTTTTAACATTATATTACCTGTAAAACCATCACAAACTATTACATCAGCCTTAGATTCTATAACATCTCTTCCTTCTACATTCCCTATGAAGTTTAAATCCATATTTTTTAATTCTTCATAAGCAGTTTTTACTAGCTCATTTCCTTTTCCTTCTTCAGATCCGATATTTGCAATACCAACTCTTGGATTTTCCATATTTAACACTTTTTTAAGATAAATATTAGCCATCATTGCAAACTCACTTAAATTTCTAGACTTACAGTCTGCATTAGCTCCACCATCCGCTATTATAGTCATACTTCCTTTTATATTTGGCATGCAAGGACAAAGACAAGGTCTGTCTATTCCTTTTATTCTTCCAACTACTAAAGTAGCTCCTGTGAGTAAAGCTCCCGTACTACCTGCTGATACTATAGCGTTCGCTTTCTTTTCTTTCACTAAATTCAAACCTACAACCATAGATGAATCTTTTTTTCTTCTTATTGCTTGAACTGGTTTATCTTCATTTTCAATAATTTCCGTAGTATGCACTATTTCTAATTTACTTCTATCAAACTCATATGATGAGAATTCTTGTTCAAGGATTTCTTTATCTCCTGTAATTACTATTTCTACATTATATTCTTTTATAGCATCAACAACTCCACCTACTATGGCTTTAGGAGCATTATCTCCACCCATTCCATCTACTACTATTCTCATAATTACCTCCTCGTACATTTATGTATAAATTTATATATAACTACAAAATATTATTAGTATTTTACAGTAATTATTTTATTTTTTCAACTTCATTTATTTTTATATTTTAACAAAAAAACATGTAGATTACTCTACATGTTTTTAAAAATATCATTATTCAGATACTATTTCTTTACCTTTGTAATGTCCACAATCTGGACAAACTCTATGTGGTAATTTTGGTTCATGACATTGTGGACACTCTACGAATCCTGTTGCTGTCATTTTTGAGTTAGCCGCTCTTCTCATTTTAGTTTTTGATTTAGCTGTTTTACGCTTAGGTACTGCCATTTAAGCCACCTCCTTAGTCATTTTTAAATAAATCTTTTAATTTAGCAAAACGTGGATCTATATCATCCTCGTCATTGGCAATTTGGCTACATGCACAAGTTTCCCTATTTAGGTTAGCTCCACAATCCTGACAAAGGCCTTCACACTCGTCTTCACAAAGAGATTGTGCTGGTAAATTAAAAATTAATGTTTGTCCTATTACGTCAAGTAAATTTACTTCATCACCGTCAATAATAAAAGCATCACAATCTTCAAACTCGTCTTCGTCAAAATCTTCTTTCACTAAGAAACCTTCTATAGCATATTCTATTGGTACTTTAACTTCATCTAAACATCTAGCGCAATTGTCTATCATTTTGAAACTAACATTAGCGTCTAAATAATATCCTTTATTAGTTCTAGATATTTTACCTATTAGGTTTAACGGTGAAGCTATTTTATATGTGTTCTCACAATAATTAATAGTATCAATTTTTTGTGAAAAATTCAAGTCTATTTTATCAGTTTCTTTTCTATCTAACTTATCTAGACTAATTATCATACTTTCACCTCGTTATATTACCAAATTTATTATACAAATCTAGTCAATGTTTGTCAAGTATTTTTACTTGATAGTTAAAAATAAGATTTTAATATTTTATTTGTAAATATCTTCAAAATATGTTGTTAAAATTATTTTAAGGTAGGTCAAAGCCTACCTTAAAATTTATAATACATTTATAAATAACATATTTTATAATTATTTAACTAATGTTAAAGTATCTCTAGCTATCATTAATTCTTCGTTTGTAGGTACTAATAATATTTTAACTTCAGAATCTTCTGTAGATATTACTCTTTCTTTACCTCTAACTTTGTTAGCTTCTTTATCTAACTTCATTCCTAAGAATTCCATGTTTGAAGCTATAGATTCTCTTATTTCTATTCCGTTCTCACCAACACCAGCAGTAAATACTACAGCATCTACACCGTTCATTTCAGCCGCATAAGAACCTATATATTTTTTAACTTTTTGTACATATGCATCTAAAGCAACTTGAGCTTTTTCGTCACCTTTTTCTGCTGCACCTTCTATATCTCTAAAGTCAGAAGATATATCAGTCATTCCATATACTCCTGATTGTTTATTCATTATCGCATCTAATTGATCAGCATTTAAGTTTTCTTTTCTCATTAAGAATGGTAATATAGCAGCATCTATATCTCCACATCTAGTTCCCATTATTAAACCTTCTAATGGAGTGAATCCCATAGAAGTATCTACACATTTACCACCATCAACAGCAGCTATAGAAGCTCCGTTTCCTAAGTGACAAGTTATTATTTTAAGATCTTTTATGTCTTTTCCTAACATTTCTGCAGCTCTTTGAGATACATATTTATGAGAAGTTCCGTGGAATCCATATCTTCTTACACCGTATTTAGTGTATAACTCATGTGGTAAACCATATAAGTAAGATTTCTTAGGCATTGTTTGATGGAATGCAGTATCAAATACAGCTACCATTGGTACTCCTGGAAGTATAACTTTACAAGCATCTATTCCCATTATGTTAGCTGGGTTATGAAGTGGAGCTAAATCTATACACTCTTTTAAAGCTGCTTCTACTTCGTCAGTTATAACAACTGATGTTGCAAATTTTTCACCAGCATGAACAACTCTGTGTCCCACTGCTTCTACTTCTTTAATATCTTTTACACCACCGTAAGTTGAGTCAACTACAGCATCTAAAACTAATTTTATAGCTTCTTCATGGTTTTTCATTGGTTGTTCAACTATGTATTTACCTTCAACACCATCTTTTTCTTGCTTAAGTATAGAACCTTCTATACCTATTCTTTCTACTAATCCTACACATAATACTGCTTCATTTTCCATATCTATTAATTGATATTTTAATGAAGAACTACCACAGTTTAATACTAATACTTTCATTATTAGCAATCCTCCTTAAAAATTTAAAAATTTTCCTTAAATTAATATTCAAAATGACTATTTAACTTTATATTGTCAATCATAATAAATATAACACCTTTTTAATTAAAAGTACATACTATTTATAAAAATATCCTAGTATGTAATATTTAAATATTACGACATATCTCTTTTATATAATTATTTATTTGGTATAATAGATAATTAATTAAATTTAACTTTCAAAATAAGATGTCTTACTTATTATTCATATAATAAAACATATTTATGTGCCTTAATAACACATTTTATATTATTCTATTATTATTAAGTATTTCCTCTATTTTTGTCAACTTAAAAAATATAATATACTATTATGTAGTAAAATTACCAAAAGGAGCATTGTATGAACTTATTAGGATTAATCGTTGAATACAACCCATTTCACAATGGTCATAAATACCATTTAGAAAAATCAAAAGAAAAAACAAATGCTACTCATACTATGGCAATAATGAGTGGTTCTTTTTTACAAAGAGGAGAACCTGCTTTGTTTGATAAATATACAAGAGCTGAAATGGCAGTAAAAAGTGGTGTAGATTTAGTAATAGAACTTCCAACTCTATTCGCTTGTCAAAGCGCGGAAATCTTTTCACATGGAGCTATAAGTATTTTAAATTCTCTTAATTGTGTTAATTCAGTTTGCTTCGGTAGTGAAGAAGGTAGCGTTGAAATTCTAAGTACCATAGCAAAAATTTTAGTTCAAGAACCTGAAGAATTTAAATCAGCTTTAAAAAAACATTTAGATGATGGTCACGTTTTCCCTTCAGCAAGAGGCAAGGCATTATTTGAATATATAAAAACGCAAAATTTTTTACACTTAAACGAAAACGAACTTCAACAAATTTTGAATTCTTCTAATAATATTTTAGGTATTGAATATATTAAAAGTTTGATTAAATTAAGTAGCAATATTAATCCTTACACTATTACTAGAATTGCTTCCGAGTATAATTCTAGTGATATAAGTAGCAATATTTGCTCAGCTACAGCTATTAGAAATGTTCTAAGAGATAGGGCTAATTTAAAACGTATTGAAAATGTTATCCCAAAATCAACCTTCAATGAAATAAGTAGTAAAATCCATAACAATTTCACACCTGTATTTGATTATATGTTTTATAATATTTTATCATCTATCATCATTAGAGATTATGATAATTTGCATAATTACTTTGAAGTAAACGAAGGTATAGAAAATAAAATTTATTCAAATATATTTACATCTTCTAACTTAGAAGATTTAATAAATTCCACAAAATCAAAACGTTACACTATGACTAAAATAAAGAGAACTTTAAATAATATTTTATTGGGCATTACAAAAGAAGATGTTATAAGGGTAAAAGATTTAAATTCTGTTCCTTACATTAGGGTTTTAGCTTTTAACAATAAAGGTCGTGAAATTATAAAAAAAATCAAAACTTCTAGCGATGTTGAGATTATCACTAAGTTTTCAAAAATAAATCATATTGACGACTCTATATTTAAAACTCTTATTAAATATGACTTAAAATCTAGTAATATGTATAATCTTGTTTATTATAAAAATAATAAACATTTATTAAAAGGACCAATGGATTATTATTTATCACCTAAATATTTGCCATAATTAAAAAGAAAAGGACTTTATTTATAGTCCTTTTCTTTTTTAGTTTCTGAATTTTTCATATTTTACTTTTAAAATTAATATAATACCTTAAAGTCTTTATTTGTTAGGTGATTTTATGAACATATATAAATTAACAAAATATTTTTTACCCAAAGTCATAGTTTTATTATTAATTATTGGGATTATAATTTTTCCCAACGATTCCATTGAAGCTGCAAAGAATGGAATATATATATGGGTTAATATATTAATGCCATCTTTACTACCTTTTATAATAGGAGCCAATTTAATAGTTTCATTGAGAGTAGTTGATATTATAGGCGCTATAATAAACCCCATAACCCAACTTGTTTTTAATATATCCGGTAAAAGCGCATTAGTTTTTGCTATTTCAGCTGTATCCGGTTATCCTGTGGGAGCTAGACTTGCCTCTGATTTAAGGTTTAGACAAGACATTTCTCAATATGAAGGCCAAAGATTAGTATCTTTTTGTTCTACATCTGGTCCTTTGTTTAT
This sequence comes from Terrisporobacter petrolearius, assembly GCF_020748185.1. GTDB lineage: Bacteria > Bacillota > Clostridia > Peptostreptococcales > Peptostreptococcaceae > Terrisporobacter > Terrisporobacter petrolearius. The sequence goes on from NZ_JAHZMO010000040.1 coordinate 5,624, forward strand.
AATCGGCGCCGTTGCTGTTGGAATGTTAAAGGATGCATCCTCAGGATATGTAATGCTCATTTGCCACTACTTAGGTGCCATAACCGTGGGGTTACTTTTTAGAAGATACGGAAATGAAAAAAGAGAAAAATCAAACAAAACAATAGTTGATAATATAAAATACATAATTAACATCCCTGAAAAAGACGGTTTTTTTATTTCATTTGGAAATGCTGTTATAAGTGGTGTAAATACTTTATTAGCAGTTGGTGGTTTTGTAATAATTTTTTCTGTAGTGTTTAAAATACTAACTTTATTCAATGTAATAGATGGAATATCTTCAGCAATCTGCTTTTTGTTATCATTCTTATGCATAACAAAAGAAGCTTGCTCTGCTTTTATTAGCGGGTTATTCGAAATAACCATAGGTTGCAATAACATAGCTAATCTCACATACATTCCTGAAACAATTAAAGCTAGTTTATGCAGTTTCATTATAGGTTTTAGTGGTTTATCTATATTAGCCCAGTGTTGTAGCTTTATAGCTAAAACAGACATCAAAACCAACATTTACATATTTAACAAATTTTTACATGGTATATTTGCAGCTTTATATACCTTTTTACTTTATCCTTTAAGTAAAAATTATTTACCTGTTTCAAATTTTTCATCAATTTACAATTCTGTTTATAATAACAACGTTTTAAATCATTATTTTTATAACTTCAAAATATTTTTAATTATAACTGTAATTATTTATATAATATTTAATCTATACTTTTTATACATAACAAAGGATTAATTTATAAAATAAGGAAAGCTCCCAATTTATTGGGAGCTTATTTTCTATTCTTCTCTTAATTCTCTTTTATTTCTTTTTACAATTTCCAAAGTTTCAATTAAATTTTGTTCAACAGAACTTATAACATCTTCTGCATATTCAATAGAACCTTCCCTAATCTCAAGAGCATATGACTCTGCTCTACTTATAATTTCCGAAGCTCTTTCTTTTGCTCTATCTACTACTTCATTAGATTCTACAATATCATCAAATTGCTGTTTAAGATTTTCTTCGAACTGCTCTCCTTCTTTAGCCTTAATTTGAGCTTCCTGGTTAGCTTGTTCTATAATTTGTTCTGCTTCTGCTTTTGCTTCTGTTATTATTCTTTGTCTTTCTCTATTTATCCATATTGCTTGATTTACTTCTTCTGGCATTAATGCTTTGATATCATTAATAATAGCAAGAATTTCTTCTTTATCTATACTAATTGATTTCCTTGCTAGCCCTTTAAGTGGTGCATTTTCTATTAATTCCTCTAGCTCTTGAAATAAATCCATAATTTCTAAATCTATTTTCATACTAATCCCCCTAAATTACTATTTCGTCTTGTTTTCTATAGCCTCTATAACTTCTATAGGCACTAAATTTTTAACATCGGCTCCAAAGTTTAAAACTTCTTTAATTAATGATGAACTTACAAAAGAGTACTGTTTGTTAGTTGGCAAAAATATTGTTTCTATATCGGGATTTAATTCTTTATTCATATGAGCCATTTGCAACTCATAATTAACGTCATCTTCACTTCTTACCCCTCTAACTAAAGTATCTATTCCATTTTCTTTGCAATAATTAACCAATAAGCCTTGGAATTCAATAACTTTAATATTATTTAATCCTTTTGTGCAAATCTTAATTAACTCCACTCTTTCTTCTAGCGTGAAAAGCCCCTTTTTATTAGGATTTATAAGCACTCCTATTTGTAATTCATCAAATAATTTGGCAGCTCTAAAAATTATATCTAGATGTCCATTGGTAATTGGGTCAAAGCTACCAGCAAATATTGCTTTACGCATTGGTTTGTCCATGTTATTCCTCCACTTTATAGAATGTTAATGTTGTATTTCCATACTTTTTGTCTCTACTTTTATATAGCCTACCAATATTATCCGGAAACCTATCTTTAGTATCATGTTCTACAACAATAATTCCGTCTTCTTTTAAAAGGTTCTTATTATCTATACTACCTAATGCATCACTAAACATATTCTTATAATATGGAGGATCCATAAATATAACATCAAATTTTTCATTTTTTAAAGCTAGAGAATTTATAGCACTTTTAAAATCTAAATTTAATACTATGCTTTCATTCTCAACTCTTGCCTTTTTTATATTGGACTTTATAATATTTATACTTTCCTTACTATTATCTATAAAAATACATTTATTTGCTCCTCTTGATAAACACTCAATTCCTAAAGAACCTGTACCAGCAAACAAATCTAATATATTGCTATCTATTATATATGGATTTATCATATTGAACAAAGATTCTTTAACCCTATCTGTTGTAGGTCTTACATCATCATTTTTAGGAGCATTCAATTTTAGTCCTCTTGCTTTTCCTGAAATAACTCTCAAAATTATGTCTCCTTTCTTTATTTTACCATAAATTTCAATTAATTTAATGAGATTTCTTCACGTTCACTAAATTTATACAATATTTCTTCTCTTAATTTTTTATTGTCTTCTTGTTTTAATCTTACATCTTGACCAATTATGTACCTAGCCTCCAGTTGGGCCTGTTTTAATATTTTAATATGTTTAAAAATATTTGCAACTTTTAACTCCGGAAGACCATGTTGCCTTGTCCCAAAAAATTCTCCTGGCCCTCTTATTTCTAAGTCTTTTTGAGATATTTTAAATCCATCTGTAGTTTCTTCCATTATAGCCATTCTTTCTCTACATACTTCAGTCTTTGAGTTATAAATTAGTATACAGTAAGATTTATGTTTTCCTCTTCCCACACGTCCTCTAAGTTGATGTAGTTGTGCTAGACCAAATCTTTCAGCATTTTCAATTATCATCAACGTAGCATTAGGTACATTCACTCCAACTTCAATAACTGTAGTAGATACTAATATATCCAACTTTTTATTTTTAAAATCATCCATTATAGTATCTTTGTCGCTAGGTTTCATTTTTCCATGAAGCAAGCCTACGCTTAAATCCGAAAAAAATTCTCTTTTTAGTTCTTCTACAAGATCAACCGCTGCTGTAGCTTCTATTTTTTCACTCTCATCTACCAAGGGACAAACCACATAAACTTGTCTTCCTTTTTCAACTTCACTTCTTACTAAGTTTTCATAGGCTTCATTTCTTCTTTTGTGTTCTATAGCAATAGTTTCCACAGGTTGCCTTCCTGGAGGTAACTCATCTATTATGGAAATATCTAAGTCTCCGTATAAAATTAAAGCTAATGTTCTAGGTATTGGTGTTGCCGTCATAACAAGGATATCTGGACTGTTCCCTTTGTTTGATAATCTTCCCCTTTGTCTGACTCCAAATCTATGTTGTTCATCTGTTATAGCAATTCCTAAGTTTTTAAATTCCACCTTATCTTCTATAAGAGCATGAGTTCCAATAAGAATGTCTATTTCTTGATTTTTTACTTTTTCTAATATTTTTTCTTTTTGCTTTTTTGTAAGACTTCCTACAAGCAACTCAGATTTAATATTAAAGGATTCTAATGTTTCTTTAAATGAATCATAGTGTTGGGATGCTAAAATCTCCGTAGGTGCCATTAAAGCCCCCTGATAACCATTTAAAACCGCATTTGCTAATGCAAGTAATGCTACCACTGTTTTTCCACTTCCAACATCCCCTTGAACCAATCTATTCATCACTTTAGAAGTAGTCATATCCTCAATAATTTCATTTAAAGCTCTCCCCTGAGCTTTAGTTAATTTAAATGGAAGAGATTTTATTATATCATTTAATTTTTCTTTTTCTTCAAATTCTATTCCACTAGCTTCATTTATCCCGCTTTTAAAATAAAATAATCCTAACTGTAAAATCAAAAATTCTTCAAAAACTAATCTATATAATGCAACTTTTAAAGTTTCTTTGTTAGTTGGAGAATGTATATTTCTAACAGCAAAATCAATACCACATAATTTATATTTCTCTAGTATATCTTGTGGCATATATTCTTTTATTTTAAATTCTTCCTTGGCAAGAACTGATTTAATCATTCCTTGCAACTCTTTATTAGACAAGCCATAAGTCAAAGGATATACTGGCTCAATTTTGCAAGTAGACATTGGTTTATTAGTATAATGCTCAACTTCAATAGGTATTAACTCTTTAAAATTATTTTCTATCTTAACCCTTCCAAAAACTAAAATACTATCTCCACTTTTAAACACCTTTGTAATGTATTCTTGGTTAAAAAATGACATTTTAATATACCCGCTATCATCTTTTACATCCATTCTAGTTATTTTCATACCTTTTCTTGGACTATAAGTATCTATTTTACTTATAATACCTTTTATAGATACTTTTTCTCCATTTTCCAGTTGATTGACTTTTTTTATAGTACTTCTGTCTTCATATTGTCTTGGAAAATAATATATTAAATCTTTTAAAGTAAAAATATTAAGCTTGTGAAGTTTTTCTGCTCTTTTAGGGCCTATTCCTTTTACAAATTGTATTTCCTTATTTAAATTATTCATAATTATCACCTACAAATATTATTCCCCTACGAATAAAAAATCCTGTATAATATACTAATTTATAGTACGATTATACAGGACTAGTTAATCATTATTCAACTGAAATTAAGTAATAATAAAGAGGTTGTCCTCCATAGTGTAATTCCACATCTATATCTTCAAATTTTTCTTCTAATGAATCTCTTAAGGCTTCTGCTTCTTCTTTGGAAGTATCTTCACCATAAAATAGAGTTATTATAGCACTATCTTCATCTACTAATTTTTCTATAAGGTCAGTAGTTATTTCATCCACATTATTTCCTGCAGATAATAATTTGCCTTCTGCAATTCCTATTATGTTTCCTTCTTTTACTTCCACATCATTTATAACTGTGTCTCTTACAGCATAAGTTACTTGACCAGATTTTACTAAAGATAAAGCTTCCATCATATTTGATTCATTCTCACTTACATCTGCATCTGCATCGAATGTCACTAAAGTAGCAAAAGCTTGTGCCACATTTTTAGTTGGTATAACTATTATGTTTTTAGCACTTAATTCTTTAGCTTGATTGGCAGCCATAATAATATTACTATTATTTGGCAATATTATTATATTTTTAGCGTGTAAGCTTTCTATTGCTTTCATAAAATCTTCTGTACTAGGGTTCATAGTTTGACCACCTTCTATTATGTGGTCAACACCAAAATCTTTAAATATTTGTGCTAAACCTTCTCCCATAGAAGTTGCTATAAATCCGTACTCTTTTTCTTCAACAGGTATATCTTGTGTTTGATCCGTTTCATTTAATACCTTATTTTCATGTTGAAGTTTCATATTTTCTATTTTTATTGTTAATAATTGTCCGTATTTTAATGCTTCTTGTATAGCAAGACCTGGATCATTTGTATGAACATGTACTTTTATTACACCTTCATCTCCAACTACAGCTAGGCTATCTCCAAACTTCATATACATTTCTCTTACTGCTAAGTCATCTATTTTATCACTTTCTAAAATAAATTCTGTACAGTATTGGAACTTAATGTCTTCACTAGATATGTTTTGTTCCACATTAACTTCTACGCTACTAGAAGTTCCGCCTTCTATAGACTCTATATTAATTCCCTTTAACGAAGATAACATTCCTTCATATATAAGAACTAATCCTTTACCACCAGAGTCTACAACTCCAGCTTCTTTTAGTGCCTTTAGTAATTCTGGTGTCTTATTTAGTGATTCATTAGCTTTTTTTACTACTAATTCAAGAAATTTAGTCATATCCATATCTGGCTTAGCTACTTTTACTGCATACTCTCCACTTTCTCTAACAACAGTAAGAATAGTTCCTTCTATTGGCTTTATAACAGCTTTATAAGCAGTGTCAGATCCATTTTTAAGAGCATTAGCTAAATCTACAACATTTAAATTTTCTTTACCTTCTATTGATTTGGCTATTCCTCTTATTATTTGTGATAGTATAACTCCTGAGTTTCCTCTAGCACCCATTAAAGAACCTTTTGAAAGAGCTTTACCTATATCTGTTATATCATCATTTTCAACTTTAGATAATTCTTTAATTGCATATGATATAGTTAAAGACATATTTGTTCCTGTATCACCATCTGGAACTGGAAATACATTTAATTTATCAACTAAATCTTTATGGTTTTGAAGATTATTTGCACCTGAAACAAACATATCTCTAAATCTTTTTCCGTCTATATATTGAATCATATTCTTCCTCCTATATTACTTAACCCTGATACCTTGCACGTTAACATCAATTTTGCTAACTTTTATTGATGTTGTATTTTCTACCGAGTATTTCACTCTGTCTATTATGTTATTTGCTACAGTAGAAATGTTAATTCCATATTGCATTATAACAAATAATTCTATTTCTATTTTATTATCTTCTGTTTCATATATTTTAACGCCTTTAGTAGCATTGTCTCCTTTTAACAATTCAACAATACCTTTTATCTTTTGTGAGAAACCTACTAATCCGTAACTCTCCATTGCAGCTCTATATGCAATTTGAGCTATAACATGCTTATCTATTTCTATACATCCATATTTATTATTTACTTTAGTAGTCATGGTTTTACCCCCTCATTTTCTTTTTTAATAATATTTTGTACGATGTTGAATTATTATTTTACCAATTCAACAAATTTCCTTTATTTTAATAAATTATAGTTTATATTTCTATTTTAGACAAGATATATAATACTAATAAGTAATTAATAATTAAAAGTTATTTAAATTTAGTAGCTAAAAAGACACTTATTGCCAATACTACGTATTAATAAATGGAAGATATAAAGTTTTTACCTTTTAAAACATAGCAATTTACAACACAACAAAACTATGATAATAAACTTTTATCATTATTTTTTCTTTTAATATTTACATTAGCAAAATTTATATATATAATTTTATATGATAATGAGAAAATCTTCAATATGTTAAGAACAATTATATATTTTTATTGCAAAAATTCAAATTTTATGTTAATATAAATATGTTTTTAGTCTTAAAATAGTTATCATTTTAAGGAGGTGTATATAATGTCAAGAGTATGTTGCGTATGTGGTAAAGGTAAAGTTTCTGGAAACCAAGTATCACATTCAAATAAACACAGCAAGAGAACATGGGCTGCTAACTTAAGAAACGTGAAAGTTATAGAAAATGGAACTCCAAAAAGAGTAAAAGTTTGTACAAGATGCTTACGTTCAAACAAAGTTGATAGAGCTTAATAATAAATTTATTTTATTAGTAAAGAGCCTACAGAAATGTAGGCTCTCATTTTTTTATCTAAAAGTTTATCAATTTTTTACTTTTTATTCGTCCTCATAAATTTTAAAACAATATTAGAAAGCCATTTTGGTAATTTTACAGTTACCATTTTCATACTTATCCCCCCTAAGTTAGATAGTCTTCAATATTTTACATTAGATTTGTACACATAACATTTATTAATTTCTATGCAAATCATTTTTTTTATAGACCTTAAAATTAAATCTTACATTACATTATTTATACCTATGTTCATCTCCAAAACTTCAATATAAAAATCTTTATATTAAATTATATTAAAGAAGTCTTTCATTTTAGAATTATAAATTACTCATTATATTAAATTTTTCTTTTTATTATTTCAATTATGTTTATAAGGCACCCATTAGCTTTCTAAGAAGTTATATACCCCTTATTGACGAACCCACTTAAAATAAATAAACTCCTCTTAATCACATATCAAGAGATCACATATCAAGAGGAGTTTATTTTACGCTAAGTTATAATTTCTTATAATCAATGCATATCCATCTTCAATTTTTATAATGCATTCATCTTCTAACATAACATTAGATATACCTAAAGATGATAAGTATCCCATTTTAGCATTGTTCAATGGGTACTCTAATTTTTTAAGAGTTATATTGTTTACATCTGCCATTATAGGTACAACGGATACAGTATCTCCCTTTTTGCCATGTAAAATAATTTCTTCATTTCTTATAATAGTAATTTCTTCTTCACTTGTAATTATCCTAGGTGTTATATTCATTTCTCTAACATAGTGCATTAAACCTATGTTTGCGAGAGTATGATCTATTCGTCCTCCTAGGGATCCGTAAAAATCTATTTCTTCAGCTTTTAATTCTTTTGCTAAATACATACAAATCTCTGAATCTGTTTCATCCTTATGAGATGGATATTTTTTAAAAAATACGTTTTTATTTTTATAATAATCAACTAAACCATTATTAATAGAGTCTAAATCTCCTATTATATAATTTGGTATTATATTCATTTTATATAAATGATTACATCCACCATCGGCTCCTATTATAAAATCATATTTTTCCCTAAGTATTATTTCTTTTGTCTTATTATAATTTTTTATTTCGCCATTTAATATAATACAAACCTTCATTAATATCTCCTAAAGACTAGCATTCTTTCTCATTAATTTTACAGTTTCCTCTATATTTTCACTATTAAATATAGCTGATCCTGCTACTATTACATTCGCCCCAGCTTCTACTACTTGATTTATATTACTTGGTTTTATTCCACCATCTACTTGTATATCAACATTAAGATTTTTTTCATCTATTATTTGTTTTAATTCTTTTATTTTCCCAATCATACTTTCAATGAATGATTGCCCTCCAAATCCAGGATTTACAGTCATTACAAGTACCATATCCACATCTTGAAGTACATGTTTTATAGTTTCTATTGGTGTACCAGGATTTAAAGCTACACCTGCTTTTACATTATGAGATTTAATATTTTGTATAGTTCTATGTAAATGCCTACAAGCTTCCACGTGAACTACTATCAAATCACTTCCTGCATCAACAAAATCTTTAATATAATTATCTGGATTTTCAATCATAAGATGTGTATCAAATACCATAGTAACATCTTTTCTTAAGGATTTAACTATTCCAGGACCCAGTGTTATGTTAGGAACAAAATGTCCATCCATAACATCTATATGTAAATACTCACATCCCGCTTTTTCTACCTTTTTAACATCTTCTAAAAGTTTTGCAAAATCTGCTGATAATATTGATGGTGCTAATTTTATCATTTTTAATATCTCCTTTTCCCTTGTCTTATCTCATTGAGTAATTGTATGTAACTTTCATACCTTACTTTAGAAATCTCCCCTGCTTCAACAGCTTCTTTAACTCCACAACTCGGTTCATTTTCGTGTATGCATTTATTTCCAAACCTGCAGTTATCAACTTCATCAAACTCTATAAAGTATTCTTTTAATTCATTTTCTTCTATATCCTCTAATGTTAATGAAGAAAAGCCTGGTGTATCTGCAACTATACCTCCGCATTGTAGTTTTAAAAGTTCGGCATGTCTTGTAGTGTGCTTTCCTCTTTTGATTTTATCACTAACTTCACCAGTTTGTAACTTAAAATTTGGATCTATTTCATTTAATAAACTGGATTTTCCAACTCCTGATGGTCCTGCGAATACTACTACACTATTATTTAGCTCTTCTTTTACTTTATCTATATTTTCTTTAGACTTACTGCTAACCGGAATAACTTTATATCCACTTAATTCATATATTTCTTTTATTTTATTCGTTGTATTGTCCTCATCTAAATCAACTTTTGTAAGAATAATTACAATTTCTAAGTTTTCTTTTTCAGCAAGAACTATAAATCTATCCAATAAAGATAAATGAGGTGTAGGGTTCTTTACAGCAAAAACTATTAAGGCTTTTTCCACATTAGCAATTGGAGGTCTTATAAGCTCACTATCTCTTTTATCAATAGTTTCTACAACACCAATTTTTTTTTCCTCATCAACTATGCTAATTTTCACTCTATCACCTACTAAAGGAGTTTGCTTATTTTTTCTAAATATGCCTCTAGCTCTACATTCATACAGTCCCTTTTCTGTATCTACATAGTAGAATCCCCCTATTCCTTTCATTATCCTTCCATCTAACATTAATTGCCTCCTTATTTTTTAACACTTTATTATATATTACCATAATATTTTTATTATTTTAAATTTAATTCTTATATATTATTTTTTATCTATTATTTTTTCAAAAAAATAAATATAAGTAAGCAGAATGCTTACTTATATTTTGTATATATGATTTATTTTTATTCTTTAATCATTATTTTCTTCTTTACTTTCAACATTGCTAGTTTCTTGTTCTCCAGGCTTCTTATTTCCACCTTGTGATGGTTTTTCTTCTGATGGTTTTTCTTCCTCTGTTGGTTTTTCTTCTTCTGTTGGTTTTTCTTCTTCTGTTGGTTTTTCTTCCTCTGTTGGTTTTTCTTCTTCTGTTGGTTTTTCTTCTGTTGGTTTTTCTCCTTTACTTACAACAATATTGACAATATCACCTTTTTTAACACTTCCAACACCTGCAACTGGATTTTGATTAATTACAGTACCTTCCTTATAAATCTCACTATAACTATAACTTACACTACCCAATTCTAACTCCTTATCTTTAAGAATTGTCTTAGCATCCTTTAATGAAAATCCAATTAAATTTGGCACTGATAATTCTTCTGGTCCTAAACTAATTACTATTGTAACAGTATCTCCTTTTTCCAGTTCAGTTCCTTCTGGTGGTGTTTGAGATATAACATGATTTTTTTCCACTTCTGAGTCATGTTTTTCAGTTATTGTTAATTTTAATCCTAAATCATTAATAACCTTATTTGCATTTTCTAAACTCATATTAAGTAAATTAGGAGTTTCTATTGCTTCAACTTGATCATTTTTATTTAAAAGACCAAATCCATTAGTTACAACTCCTGCTCCTACTGCTCCTAGTAAAAGTAATACAAGCAGACCAACTAGAATACCTTTAAAACCTCTTCTCTTTTTCTTTTTAGGTTTTCTATCATAGTTATTAACATCTTCCCCATCAGGCTCCATTAAATCATCTTCTTTATTATCTCTAATTTGTTCTTTCCCTAGAGTTTTAAATTTAGACTCATCTACAACTTCAACTGGTGGTATTCTTCTTGTAGCAAAATCATCATATTGCTTAATAAAATCTAAATCTATATTTTGTTCAATATATTCAATATCTTCAATGACTTCTTCACTGCTTTGATATCTATCTTCTGGAGGTTTTTCTGTCAATTTTTTAATTAATGTTCTAATACTTTGAGGTATTTGAGTTTTTTCTTCTAAGGTAAATTCTATATCTTCATTTATGTGTTGAAGGGCTATAGAAATAGGGCTATCTCCTTTAAAAGGTACTTTACCTAATAACATTTCGTATAATACAATTCCTAAAGAATATAAATCCGCATTATTTTTCACCGATTTACCTTTTGCTTGTTCTGGTGAAAAATAATGAACAGACCCTATAATACTCCCTATATTAGTCATAGTAGAATTCGTAGCTGCTTTGGCTATTCCAAAGTCTGCAACTTTTACATTTCTACCCTCACTTGATATCAGTATATTATGAGGCTTTATATCTCTGTGTATGACTCCTTTTTTATGGGCAGCACCAAGAGCTTTTGCTATTTGCTTAGTTATATCAAGAGCCGTATATTCATCTAAAGTTCCTTCAGATTTAATAATTTCCTTTAGATTTTGCCCATCCACATATTCCATAACTATGTAGTTTACTTTTCCGTCACAACCTACATCATATACATTTACTATATTAGGGTGAGATATATTAGCCACAGCTTCTGCTTCTCTTTTGAACTTTGCTAAAAACTCCTCATCATCAACAAATTCTGGTCTCAAAACTTTTACAGCTACTACTCTATTTAGAAGTCTGTCCTTTGCTTCATAAACAAAAGCCATCCCTCCATCTCCAATTTTTCTTATAATCTCGTATCTATTACCTAAAATTGTTTCTCCCACAATATCACCATCCTAATCAATCTTACTTAAGATAACCGATATATTGTCCTTGCCAGAATTATTATTAGCCTCATTAATTAAATCTTGGCAAATTTCTTTTATATCCTTATCTTGTTTAATAATATTTTTTATTGATTCATCCTCTACACAACCAGTAAGTCCATCTGTTGCTAAAAGTAAGATATCATCTTTTTCTACTTTTTCTCTGAATATATCTACTATAATTATTTCTTCCGCTCCCATTGCTCGTGTAATTTGATTTCTACGCGGATGGAACCTAGCTTCTTCTTCCGTTATTAAATGAGCATTTACCAATTCTTCTACAACAGAATGATCTTTAGTTATTTTTCTAAAACTATCACCTTTTAATAAATAGCCTCTACTATCACCCACATTAGCTATAATAACATCATTTTGGTAAATAACAGCTACGACTAAAGTAGTTCCCATACCTTTACAAGAATTATCTTCTAAGGCTTTAGTATAAATTTTCTTATTAGCATAATTATATCCTTGTTTAATTATATCATCTAAATAATCCATTTTTATACCGCCACTTTGAGAAATATTCTCTTTTAAAAAATCTATAATACTTTCTACTGCTATTTTACTTGCTACCTCTCCTTTATTATGGCCACCCATGCCATCAGCTAAAGCAAACACGCCTATACAATCATCTTCTGTTTGTAAAATCTCCCCCATACAGTAGTCTTCATTATTTTTTCGAACTTTTCCCATATGAGAGTCACAATTATAAATCATAGCAATTATCCTCCTTATTTACTTGTGCTTACGTCTAAGCTGACCACAAGCGCCTCCTATATCAGATCCCATAGATATTCTAACCGTTGCTGGAATATTACTTTTTTCTAGGATATCTCTAAACTTATAAATATAAGTTTTATCAGGTCTTTCAAAATCTCTTTCTTCTACTTTATTAATAGGAATTAAGTTAACATGACATAACATTCCTTTTAAAAGTTTTACAATTGCATCAGCTTCTTTTTTAGAATCATTTACACCTTTAATCAATGAGTACTCAAAAGTTACTCTTCTATTGGTTTTTTGAATATAATACTTACATGCTTTTATTATATCATCTATTTTATATGCATTGGCAACTGGCATTATTTTTTTTCTTTCTTCATCAAAAGGAGAATGTAGAGAAAGAGCTAAGTTAATAGGTAATTGCAAATCTGCAAATTCGTACATTTTAGGAACAACTCCACAAGTAGATAAAGTTATGTGTCTATACCCTATATTTAATCCATTTTCTTCATTTACTAATTGTAAAAACTTCTTAGTATTTTCAAAATTATCTAAAGGTTCTCCACTTCCCATTAATACTACATTAGATACTCTTTTATTGGTATCTTCTTGAACTTTCATAATTTGATCTAGTATCTCCCAAGGCTCTAAATTTCTAATTAAACCCTCTAATGTGGAAGCACAAAATTCACATCCCATTCTACAACCTACTTGATTTGATATGCATACAGTTATTCTATCACCATAATCCATCATAACTGTCTCTATCACATTCCCATCATTTAATTCAAATAAATATTTTTTGCACTTATCTATTTTTGATTCTAATGATAATTCTTGTTTTATATTTCCTATATAAGATACTTCTTCTAGTTTCTCTCTTAAACTTCTGGGTATATTGTTCATATCGTCAAAAGTTTTAGCACCTTTATATATCCAAGAAAATATTTGGCTACCTCTAAATGGTTTTTCACCTATACTCTTTAAAAATTCTTTTAGCTCATCTTCTGTCATATTTTTTAAAGCTACTTTATTTTCTGTCATTTCATCACTACCTTACTCTAATTAATTTTGATATAAAGAAACCATCCATTTCGTGAACATTAGGATAAATTTTCATATAACCTTTTTCTTGGTTATCTAAATCCACCTTAACTTCATCTATAGGAGCTAATTCAAAGTTTTTATTTTTTTGTAAAAATTCATTTATTACGTCAATATTTTCATTATCTTGTATAGTACAGGTACTGTATATTAAAGTTCCACCTTTTTTCACATACTTAGATGCATTTTCAAGTATTTTCTTTTGGATTGGTGGTAAGTCTCTAAATTCTTCTTTTTCTTTATACTTTATCTCTGGTTTTCTTCTAATTATCCCCAATCCTGAACATGGAACATCTGCTAAAACATAATCAAATTTTCCTATACTGTCTTTATCTAAAGATAATCCGTCAAACTCTTGTACGTCTACATTAGTAAGATTAAGCCTTTTGCTAGATGCTTTTATTAGTTTTAATTTGTGTTCATAAATATCTCTAGATACTACTTGTCCGGTATTTTTCATTAACGTAGCTATATGTGTAGTTTTCCCTCCAGGAGCACTACATACATCTAAAACTAAAGACTTTTCTTTCGGATTCATAACTTTCCCCACAAGCATAGAACTTATATCTTGTATAGTAAATAACCCCTCTTTGTAAAGAATATTGTTTTCTATATCCTTTAAATTTTCTACTTTTATAGCTTCATCTACTACATTCACCTTAGATGCTTTAACGTTTTGTTGTTCTAATTTTTCTATTAATTCATCTCTAGTGATTTTTAAAGTATTTGTTCTCAAATATATACTTGGTCTTTGACCATTGGCTTCTAACAACTCTTTTGTAAAATCTTTACCAAAATGTATCATCCAGTTTCTTATCATCCACTTATCATAAGAGTATTTAACAGCTAGATAATCTATATCATCTTTAATTTTTATTTCTCCTATAGTTTCTTTTTGTCTTATAACATTTCTAAGTATTCCATTAATAAATCCTGAGACTTTAGAGTTTTTCTTCTTAGCTAAATTTACTGTTTCATTTACTGCAGCATAATCAGATATACTATTTAAAAACATTATTTGATATATTCCCATTCTAAGTAATGTTTTTACGTATATCTCCATTTTATTTGTCTTAACTTTTGATAATTTATCAATCATGTAATCTATATAATATTTATTTTCTATTACACCGTATATTATCTCCGTTGCCAACCCTCTATCTTGATTTGATAATTTAACATCTTTAAAGTGTTTATTTATTGCCATATTTGAATAGTTCTTATTTTTTTCTATATCTAAAAGAACTTTGTATGCTATTTCTCTTGCGTTCATAATTTTCTCCTTATTTATCAAAATTTAATTAAGTTTTGAATTGCTTAAAGCAAAACAGGTCCTAGTAAACTAGGACCTAAATATTAATCATCACGATTATTTGCAATCATTAGCAATCTTAACAATTGAAGCATTGCAGTAACTGCCGCTGCCACATAAGTTAGGGCTGCTGCTTGAAGTACTTTTCTACTTTGTCTTACCTCTTTATCGTCTACAATTCCTAAAGATGTAAGTTGAGTTAAGGCCCTACTTGAAGCATTGAATTCTACAGGTAGTGTTACTATTTGAAATAATACTGAAGCAGAGAATAATAATATTCCTATTTGTAGAAATATTCCTCTTGTAAGAAATCCTAGCATTATAAATATCCACGACATATTTGAAGCAAAATTTACAACAGGTACTAAACTACTTCTCATGTTTAAAGGCGCATATCCATGAGCATGTTGTATAGCATGACCACATTCATGAGCAGCTACAGCTACAGATGTGATAGAAGTACCACTATAAACATCTTGAGATAGTCTTAAGACTTTAGATCTTGGGTCATAATGATCACTTAGCCTTCCTCTAACCATTTCTATTCTAACATTATATAATCCGTTACTATCTAATATTTTTCTAGCTGTATCTTCACCAGTATATCCTCTATTTCCTCTTACATTAAAAAATCTATTTGTTGTAGAGCTTACCTTATATTGAGCATATAGAGTTAACAATATGGCTGGTATCAATAAAAACATTGTTGGATCATATCCATATCCATAATATCCATACATTGGCATTTAAAACACTCTCCTTATTTATTTGTAAAGAAGTTGATTGCTTCCTCTATTTCTTTAATGTTAATATTTGTATCTATACAAGGTCCATTAGGTTTAGAGTTAAAAATCCCAAGAACCGGAATACCCTTAACATCTCTTACCCCTGATGTTAAATCTCTTTCGCAAGCAACTGCTATTACTGCTTTAGGCTTATTATCAGTAATAATTTTCCTTGCTAAGGTTCCTCCTGTAGCTATAAATATTTTTGTATTGTACTTTTCTTTTATTTCTAAAAGTTCTTTTATTTTGCACATACCACATTTTTTACAATTTGCAATATCATTTGTAACTTTTAATTTACAGTTATGATTTTGAATACAATGTGGTATTAAAATTATTAAACTCTCACTATTAAATGCATATTTATTGCTATAAATATAAGCATTATTTATCTTAATAAATATTTTTCTTATTTCATCTTTTGATATACCAGCAAATTTTCCCATATTGCTTATAACAGGAAATATATATCTTATAATTGTATAGTTTATTCTCATTAAATATTTATTAACTTCCTTATCATCCAAAATAAAATAAGTTATCATAGTAGAAAATAATATTAATAATATTATTCCACTGACTATGAGATTTATCACTAAAGAAAGTATATTTATATATTTAGATAAAAATAAGTGAATAATTAAGGCACCTAAAATAAGATTTATTAAAAAAACATTAACTACCTTAACATATTTTTTTGTATCAGTCATAATAAACCTAACCTAGAATAGTATTTTCTTCTATCTTATTTCCTTTTATATATTCACAAACTGCCACTCTCTTTTTATTTGGCATTTGTATTTCTTCTATTAATAAAACATTTTTCTTTGTTGATACTCTTATACCTTCTTTATCAACCCTTAAAATTGTTCCCACTGGTTTGTCACTACTTTCATTTAACACTTTAGTTTTCCAAATTTTCATTGTCTTATCTTCATAAGTTGTATAAGCACTTGGCCAAGGATTAACACCTCTAACTAAATCATGAATTTCTTTTGCAGTCTTTGTAAAATCTATATTCCCTAAAGATTTATTCATCATAGGTGCATATGAAAAATCTTCATCATTTTGTTTTATCCTTGGTGCACATCCTTTTTCTATTTTTTCAATAGTTTCAATCAGTAGATTTCCGCCTTGCTCCATCATCATATCATGTAGCTCACCTGCTGTTATTTCATCACTTAATTTAAATTCACTTTGAAGTATTATATCTCCTGTGTCTAGACCTTCATCCATATACATGGTAGTGACACCAGTTTTTTCTTCTCCGTTTATGATTACCCAGTTAATTGGCGCTGCTCCTCTGTATTTTGGTAATAACGATACGTGAACATTAACACAGCCTAATTTAGGTATATCAAGTAATGCCTTAGGAAGAATTTGACCATAAGCCACAACTATTATTAAATCTGGTTCTATTTCTTTTAATGTGTTTATAAACTCTTCATCTCTAGCTTTTGCTGGTTGGTATACAGGTATATTATGTTCTAATGCCAATTCTTTCACTGGTGGCATACCCATTTTTTTACCTCTTCCAATAGGCTTATCGCCTTGAGTCACTACTCCTGCTACATTAAGTTTTTTATTTATTAACTTTTCTAGACATCCTTTGGCAATGTCTGGCGTTCCCATAAATACTATTTTCATTTATATCACTCCTACTATTTTTCTACTTTATCTACAAATAATACTCCATCTAAGTGATCTATTTCATGACAGAAAGCTCTAGCTAATAGCTCTTCTCCTTCTATTTCAAAAGTATTCCCATGTCTGTCTTGTGCTCTTACTTTTACTACGTATGGTCTTTTAACTTCTCCATTTTCTCCTGGAACACTCAAACAGCCTTCTGCATCTATTTGTTCTCCGCTAGTTTCTATTATTTTTGGATTTACAAGTTCTAATAATCCATCTCCTACATCAATAACTACTACTCTTTTTAATATACTAACTTGCGGTGCTGCAAGACCAACACCATCTGCTTCGTACATAGTATCTGCCATATCTTCTAATAAATCTATTAGTTTTTGATCAAATTTTTCTACAACCTTCGATTTTTTTCTAAGTACTGGCTCTCCAATTTTAGCTATTTGTCTAATTGCCATAATTCTTCCTCCTATAATTAAAGAATATTGTTTGGATTAACATCTATTGAAATGTTCACATCTTTATCAAACACAATTTCTTTTTTCGTTAAACATATATATTTTATTATACCTTTTAATAAATTAATTTCAATATTATCATCTTTAAATAATAATTGATATCTATAATTTTGATTAATTTTTGTAATGGCACAAGGACTTGGACCTAATATAAAATCAAAATCTTCTACTCCTCTTTCTTTTAATAAATAGGTTAAAGAGTTGTACATATTTTTTATATTATTCACAACTAATTTTTCACTTTTGCCACTAACAACCACACTTATCATATTATTAAATGGTGCGTAGTTGAAGATCTTTCTTACTTTTATTTCATCTTCATAAAAACCTTCAAAGTCATAATTTAAAGCCCTTCTAATGACATAGTGGTCAGTATCATATGTTTGAAGTACTACTTTCCCCTCTTTATCACTTCTACCAGCTCTTCCTGATACTTGAGTTATTAATTGAAATGTCGTTTCAAAACTTTTAAAATCTGGAAGGTTCAACATCATATCTGCAGATAAAATACCAACTAAGGTTACATCTTCAAAATCCAAACCTTTACTAAGCATTTGGGTTCCAATTAATATGTTAGCTTCTTTGTTTTTAAACTTATTTAAAATATTATCTAGTTCACCTTTTTTAGATGTGGTGTCTTTATCCATACGAAGTACTTTAGCATTTTCAAAAAGTCTTTTTATTTCTTCTTCAACTTTTTCTGTCCCTATTCCAAAAGGCTTAACATAATCACTTCCACACTCTGGGCAAGTCTTAGGTATTATTTCTTCATATCCACAATAATGACATCTCCCAATATTTTGGTGTTTGTGATAAGTTAACGATATATCACAGTTCTTGCAAGAAAACACATATCCGCATTTCCTACAAGAAACAAAATTACCATATCCTCTTCTATTTAAAAATAATATAACTTGATTATTATTATCTAAAGCTTGTTTAATCTCATTTTGCAAGTCATAAGAAAACATACTCTTATTACCTAAGGTTAATTCATTTTTCATATCAACCAGCTCTATTTTAGGAAGAGGCTTTTTATTTGCTCTTTCTTTGATATCAATTAAATTATATTCATTATTTTTTGCTCTATAATATTCTTCTACCGATGGTGTTGCAGAACCAAGAACTAATGTAATATTTCTTTTTAAAGCCATATATTTTCCAACTTCAATAGCAGAAAACTTTGGATTTTTTTCTGATTTGTAAGCACTTTCATGAAACTCATCAATTATTATTACACCTAAACTATTGAACGGTGCAAATAAAGCTGACCTAGCGCCAATTAATATTCTTATTTTACCGTTTTTTATAGCTTTAAAAACATCATGCTTTTCTCCTTCAGACAATCTACTATGAAAAACTCCTACTATATCACCAAATCTATTTTTCAATCTAGATATGGTTTGAGGAGTAAGAGAAATCTCCGGAACTAAAAAAATACTGTCTAAGCCTTGTTTTAAAGCATAATCTATTATTTCCATATAAACTTCTGTTTTACCACTGCCCGTTACTCCATGAATCATATACGGCTTTTTATTTTCATCAAACATCTGAGATGTAATTTTATCAACAGCAGTCTTTTGTTCTACATTGAGTATGACTTCTTTTTTATTTTCATCATAACAACTTTGAGGACTTCTATAATAATCTTTTATATTAAAGACTATTAAGTTTTTATTTTGCAAAGAAGTAATACTTGGTTTTGATGCTTTTAATAATTTAATTAAATCATTAATTTCTATTTCTTCATTGTATTTTAAAAATTCTATAATATCTCTTTGTTTATCTCCCAATCGAATTTTATTATCTGAGACATATTCATCAATAAGATTAGGATCCATACTCAAAGAAATATAGCAAATTTTTTTTTCATTTTTCTGACTTTTATAATTCCACTCTATATCAATTAGATTATCTTCCTTCATTTTTAGTAAAAGATTATTTAAAGTAGATGAAAGTTTTAGATCTTTATGGTTAGTATTTTCTTCTATTGCTTTTTCTTTTATTAATTTATCTAATTTTATCTTATTTTTATTTTCTATTATTTTATTTATAACAAATTGTTTATTTCTACTTAAGCTATCTATTTTCATGTATAAACTATTAGCATCTAGATCTTTAATTTCTTTCGATAAACTTATTTCTTTAAAGCTCTCTACCTTATAACCTTTAGGATGAAGTAAAGATATACAGTCCATATAAGTACATAGATATCTATTTTTTATCCACTGAATTAAATTTATATCTTCTTCTTTAAAAATAGGATGTTCATCAAGAATATCAAATAATTCTTTAAATTCCATGTTATCTTCCACTTTGTTTGAAATCAAAAACACATAGGCTTCTATAGGTTTATTACCCCTTCCAAAAGGAACTAAAACCCTATGCCCTATTTGAATATCTTCCAATAAAAACATTGGTATTTTATATGTAAACAAGTTATCTGTATAAATGCTATTATTTTTCACTATCACTTTTGCGTATTTTTCACTATCCATAGATTGCTCCTTAAAATTCGCTTTACTCATATCGCCAACGACAAGTCCGTTGCTTAAAATTCACTTTACTCATATCATATGCTGCAAATCTATTACTTAAAAATATAAGCACCTATAAATAGATGCTTACTTTTACAATAATGATTTTACTTTATCTAATATAACATTTGCAACTTCATCCTTTTTCATTTGAGGATATTTATTTATGTTGCCTTCTCTGTCAATTATTTTTACTATATTTGTATCAGTCCCAAAGCCTGCACCCTTTTCTGTTAGGTCATTAGCAACAATAAAGTCTAAGTTTTTCTTATTAACTTTACCTTTGGCGTTTTCAATAAGGTCATTAGTTTCAGCAGCAAATCCCACTAAAATTTTATCTTTTTTAATTTTTCCCAGTTCATAGGCAATATCCTTATTTCTACCTAATTCTATAACTAAATCATCATTACTTTTTTTTATTTTTTTATTACTATAAGTCTTAGGTTTATAATCTGCAACAGCTGCGCTTTTTATTATAACTTGATTTTCATCGAAATTGTCTATAATTGCATTATACATATCTTCAGCAGATTGAATTTTTATTAGTTTTTTTATGTTAGATGGTGGGTCTATATTTGTTGGCCCACTAACTAAAGTTACATCTGCTCCTCTATTAGCAGCTATTTTTGCAATAGCATATCCCATTTTTCCTGTAGATCTATTAGTTATATACCTTACTGGGTCAATACTTTCTACTGTAGGTCCAGCAGTTATTAATATTTTTTTACCCTGTAGGTCTTTATCTTCATTGTTAAACAGTTCTATCACTTTATTAACAATAACTTCTGGAGAAGCAAGTTTTCCTTCTCCTTCATCACCACAAGCAAGTCTACCACTTTCTGGGTTAACGAAATTATAACCTAATTCTTTTAATGTATTAATATTTCTTTGAAGAATGGGATTTTTGTACATATTAGTATTCATAGCAGGTGCTATAAGTACTTTCCCTGTAGTTGCCATAACTGTAGTTGTTAACATATCATCACATATACCATTTGCTACTTTTCCAATTACATTTGCAGTAGCTGGAGCAATTAAAAATATATCAGCTTTTTTTGCTAAAGATATATGTTCAACATCCCAAGTTTTTGGTTCTTCAAACATATCACTTACTACATAATTTTGACTTAATGATTGAAAAGTTAGAGGTGTAACAAATTCAGTTGCACCCTTAGTCATAATTACATGAACATTTGCATTTAGTTTTTTTAATCTGCTTACAATATCGCATGCTTTGTATGCTGCTATTCCACCACTAACACCAATTACTACAGTTTTATTCTTTAACATAACTTACTCCTCGATTAATTTACTTTGTTCTTCTGCATGTAATGCTTCTTGTATTTCTATTTCTTCTTCAGTTAATAATCTATAAGTTATTTTTCCTTCTGATATTTCTTCAGTAGCGAGCATTACTGGTTTACCTTTGTTTATTTTACTCTCAAGGTATGGATCACTTCCATCAACTATTTCTCTTGCCCTTTTTGCTACTGTTCCTACTAAATAATATCTGTTGTCTATTTTTGTTAATACTTCATTTATAGATGGTTTCATTTTATAATTCCTCCTTAAATTTTCTTATTATTTCATCTTCATATCTTGCAGCTTTATTTTTTTCAGCGCTTATAATATTTTCAATTTCTATTGCAGCTTCAACTTCTCTATTAGTTTCGTTGAAAATAAAATAGTTATAATCTTTAATTTGTTTGATTTCTTCTAAAGCACAACTTAATCTTTCTTGCATTTGCTCTTCAGTTTCTGTTCCTCTAGAAGACAATCTGCTTTGTAATTCGCTAAGAGTTGGCGGTAAGACAAATATTAAAATTGCATCTGGGTAAATTTGCTTTACTTGTCTTGCTCCTTGCATTTCTATTTCAAGAACAACATCTTGTCCTTTTTCTAAACACTCCATAACTGGTCCTTTTGGGGTTCCATAGAAGTTACTATAAGTCTTTGCATATTCTAAAAACTCATTTTTACTTATCATATCGTTGAACTTTTCATGAGTTAGGAAAAAGTAGTTTGCACCTTCAACTTCTCCAGTTCTAGGTTGTCTAGTTGTCGCTGATACAGAAAGTTTTAAATCTTGATTTCTGTTCATTAATACTTTACAAATTGTGCCTTTGCCTGCACCAGATGGCCCCGATACAACTAATAAAAGACCTTTCTTGTTTATAACCATTAATATTTCATCCTTTCAACTTATCTATTAGTATTATACATTTTTATAGCATTTATCACATTTAATACTACTCAATGTTTTGTATCTGTTCTCTAATTTTTTCTAATTCACTTTTAACTTCTACTACTAAATTAGTTATTTTTATATTAGATGATTTTGAACCTGTTGTATTAACCTCTCTATTCATTTCTTGAATTAAGAAATCAATTTTTCTACCTATAGAGTCATTTTTCACTACAGTATTTTTAAGTTGTTCAATATGACTTCTAAATCTAACAATTTCTTCTGTTATAGAGCTTTTATCTGCGAATATTGCAACTTCTTGGGCTAATCTATTTTCATCTACTATACTTGGATTTTCTAATATTTCACCAATTCTAGTATTTAACTTTTCTTTATATTCATCTACAATAGTATTTGAGTATTTCTCTATCTCATCTACTAAACCATTTAATACGTCACATCTTTTCAACGTATCCTCTGCAAGCTTTTTACCTTCTTCTTGTCTCATTTGACCAAGTTTTTCTAATGTAATATCAAGTGCTTCTTTTAACATGCTCCAGTATAAATCTTCATCTTCTTCTTTTTCCTCACATTTTACAATATCAGAAAATTTCGCCACACTCATAACACTTATGTCATCTTGTAAATCGTATTTTTCTTTTATTTCTTTTAAAATATTTACGTATTGAGTAGCCAATTTATCATCGAATTTTAAGTTTACATCCTCAGAACCGATTAAGTCAAGCTTTATATATAAATCTACTCTTCCTCTTTTTACAAAATTTTTTACGTAATTTCTTATTTTATCTTCTAAAAAAGATATCTTTCTGGGTAGGCGTACATTTATATCACAATATTTATGATTTATAGTTTTACACTCTACTAAAAAATGATAATTATCATTTTTAAATTCTCCCCTACCAAAACCTGTCATGCTTATAGCCATATTATTATACCTCCAAAATTCCTTCGCATATTTTTTCTGCTCTTCCACTCATATAAGCTTTTTCATCAACTAAATCTATTTTTATACTGCCACCTTCAGAAATAACATTCACACTTTTACATACTTTGTTTAAATAATTACTTATAATAACTGATGCTGTCATTCCTGTACCACAACCTAATGTATATCCACAACCTCTTTCCCATGTTCTAACAAATATGTTTGATTCATCTATAACTTTCACAAAATTCACATTAGTATTTTTTACAAAAATTTCATGTTTTTCTATTAATGGTCCATATTTATGTATATCTTCCATGTTTATCTCGTCTACAAAAACAACTGTATGAGGAACTCCCATCAACATAGAGCTAATAGTAAATTCTTTATCTAAGATTTGAATATTCTCATTTATGAAAACTTCTTTTTTTGTGTTAACAGGTATATCACCAGATTTAAAACTTCCGTTACCCATATTAACTGTGATTGTATCTATTTTATTGTCATTAGTGTTAATCTTTATCCTTTTTATGCCATCTAATGTATAAACATTAAATTCTTCTTTTTTAATTATATTATTGTCATAAACAAATTTAACAAAACATCTAAGTCCATTTCCACACATAGATGCACGACTTCCATCAGAATTATAGTATACCATTTCTATATCCGCCACATTACTATTTTTTACAATTAGTAAACCATCAGCTCCAACTGAAAATTTTCTATGGCAAACCTTCTTTGCTAATTTACCGTAGTTGTCACTTGCTACACTGTCATTTCTGCCATCAATTGCTATGAAGTCATTACCTATACCTTGTAATTTCCAAAACTTCATTCATATCTCCCCTTTTATACAAACAGTTCTAACTTCATATTATACAATATTTTTTTAAAAAAATAAATATGAATAAGTCTCTTACCTTATTATATAATAATTCTTATAAATTATTTTTATCATAATTTTGCTTAAATTCTTTTAAGTCCTTCTTAATACTTTCATCTAAGTCATGCCATTTAATATTTCTTATAGCCCCTTCTAAGGCGCATAGACGATTTAAGCAAGCACTTTCGTCTATATTTTTAATTTTTATCCAAGCTTTTTTACTTCCTATTTCCCATAGACTTTCAATGCTATTTATTCCAACCTCATTTAACTGTTTTTCTAATACTTTTCCTATATTAAGTAGTTTACTTAACTCTCCCATTTCTTCACCTCCAACATTTCTTCTTAGTTATAATTTTATTGTATTTTCATATTTATGCAAAACTTTATGTTCCCACTATTCACATCTTGGTTATAATATGTAATAATAAGTTTATTACTTATGTTTGAAAGGAGAGTATTATGGCATTAGATGGTTTAGTTATTCATAGCTTGGCTTACGAGCTTAGCACAAGGCTTGTAGGCGGTAAAATTGATAAAGTTCATCAACCAGAAAATGATGAATTAATCTTATATATAAGAAACAATAAAGAAAACTTTAAATTAATATTAAGTTCTAGTGCATCAAACCCTAGAGTTTATATAGCCAATAATTATAAAAAAGAAAATCCAATAAAGGCACCAATGTTTTGCATGTTATTTAGAAAGTACATACAAGGTGGTATAGTTACAGCAATCTCTCAAGTTGATTTTGAAAGAATAATAAAAATCAGTGTTGAATCTTTCGATGAATTAAAGGAAAAAACAACAAAAGATATTTATATTGAAATAATGGGAAGACATAGTAATATAATTTTAACTCAAAACAACAAAATAATAGATTCTATAAAAAGAATTCCTCCTAGTATAAGTAGAGTTCGTCAGTTGCTTCCTAATATGACTTATGAACTTCCACCAGCACAAGATAAGATTAATCCTGTAAAAGGAGCATCTATAAAAAGTTTTATCAATACTTTGAGAGAGTTCGATGGTCCCATATATAAAGGTATCTACACTAAATTTTTAGGTATAAGTCCTTCTGTATCTAAAGAAATTTGTTACAGATCTAATTTAAACCCTAATGACAAAGCAGAGGATAAAACTCGTGATGAATTATCTATTTTATATAAAGTTTTTTCTGATTTATTTACTAAAATAAAAAACGACAACTATGATCCTTGCATCGCTATAGATGAAAATATAGATAAAGTAATTGATTTTAGTTGTATTGATCTTACCTTCTTAACAGGAAACAAGTTCATAAAAAATGATTCTATATCCCAAATTATTGAGGATTACTACAAAACTAAAGATTTTAAAGATAGAGTTCATCAAAAAACTTCGGATTTGAGAAAAAGTATTTCTATTAAATTAGATAGACTTTATCATAAACAAAAGAAAATAGAAAAAGAATTAAGAGATGCAGATAATGCTGATGAATTTAAAGTAAAAGGAGAATTACTTACTTCATATATATACATGATAGAAAAAGGTATGGAAAGTGTAGAAGTAGCAAACTTCTACGATGAAAACTATTCAAATATAACAATACCTTTAAATAAAAATTTAACCCCTTCTGAAAATGCTCAAAAATATTTTAAAAAATACAGCAAATTAAAAACAGCAAAAATAGAATTAACTTCTCAAATTGCTATTTGTAATGAGGAAATTGAGTATTTGGAAAATATAATGCTTGGAATTGAAAACTGCGAAAATCTGGATGAATTAGCAGATATTAAAGACGAATTAATCAAATTAGGATATGCTAAAGCTCCTTACAGATACAAGGCAAAAAAAGATATCGATCTTACAACAAAACCTAATCAGTTTACATCTTCTGATGGATTTACAATTTTAGTTGGAAAAAATAATAAACAAAATGATTATTTAACATTAAGAATTGCTGATCCAGAAGATATTTGGATGCATACTAAAAATATACCTGGCTCTCATGTTATTGTTAAATGCGCAGGAAAAAAAGTACCTGATGAAACATTATATGAAGCTGCCATGCTTGCAGCCTTTTATAGCAAAGGCAGAATGTCTTCTCAAGTTCCTGTAGATTACACTATGAAAAAACATGTAAAAAAACCTAGTGGATCAAAACCTGGTATGGTTATTTATGAAACTAATAGCACAATTTATGTTACTCCAACAGAAGAAATAATAGTAAAATTAAATAACGGGACTGTAGGTAGATTTGTGTAAAACAAACTTACCTACAGTCTTTTTTGTATGTAAAACTGGTAAGTTTGGAATAATATTCATATTAAACTTTTGGAGGTATTAAAATGAAAAATAAAAAAGAA
>NZ_JAHZMO010000041.1 GCF_020748185.1 Terrisporobacter petrolearius
TTTAATAGTGATTTTAATATTTCGCTTTTATTAAACATAAAAAGTGTGCACCTTCCTTTTGTAATGATTTTTAATATCTAAATTATCACCACTTTATGGAAGAATACACACTTTATTTTAAAGACCCCAATCAAACCATAACCATCATGTCTTTTATAAATAATATTTATATCTTCAGAATCTAAATTTCTGAATACAAAAAAGTTATGTCCTAGTAAATCCATTTGCATAATAGCATCTTCAGCAGTTATAGGCTTATCAAGATTAAATTTTTTGACTTTTTTTATTTTATTTTCACTTTCAATATTCATGTTATAATACTCATTTATGTTATTGAATCTAATACTATCATTAGATCTATTTTTATTTAGAAGTTGAGTTTTTAATTTTCTTATTTGCTTATATAATTTGTCATAAACTTCGTCAATAGCATTATATAAATCATTTTTACAATCTTCTGCCCTAATTATTGTCCCATTCTTAGTAAATATAGTCACTTCGATTTTTTGACTTCTTTTAGTAACATCTAATTTTACATGTACATCTGTATCACTGCTTAAATACTTTTCTAAGTTATAAAAAGTATTTTCTATTTTTTCTTTAATAGAATTTGTTAATTCAATTTTTTTTGTGATGATATTAATTTTCATAATATGTACCTCCAATATTAAATGTTTATTTTACTAATTTCATACATATAGAAAATAGTAAAATTTAGTTGTTTGTTGATATCTTTAGTGTAGATAACTACCGTTATTGTAAAAGGTATTTATCTACTTTTAAAATGATTTACATTTATACTATTATAGTAGTATGAAAATGTTTTTATTGTAAGTCTATATTTTTACAAATTTTTCTGTTAAAATATAGATTATACGGGGTGTTTTTAATAAATATGTGTATAATTATATATTTAAATAAACCATTACCTAGATAAACAATGTTATTTAACCACTCACAAAAAGCAGAAAAGATATTAAAAACTTCCACATGCAAAGTTCTTTTCTGACTTTCTTTAATTCATTTTTTTCTTATAAAAATATTACTTTTAAATTTCCAACAATAAATTGATAGCTATGAATTATATTTAATAATTAAGAAAAATTCCTAATATTTATGAAGTGATTTACATCCTAAACTTATGTACCAATCACAAACTTATAAAAAATTCGTAATTATCCAAAATAAAGTTTAAAAAAATTAAAACCTTTTATTATAAATTTATGTCTAACAGTTGAAAACAAAAATGAAAGGAGTAATCATGGAAGATATACTTTTAGTGAAAAAAGCTATTAAAGGTGATAGAAAAGCTTTTGAAGATTTAATAAATATGTATTTTGATAGATTATATAAAGAGGCATATTTAAGATGTAAACATGAAGAAGATGCAAAAGAAATAGTACAGGAAACAATTTACAAAGCTTATAAAAATGTAAAAAGTTTAAATGAACCAAAATACTTTAAAACTTGGTTAAGTAAAATTCTTATAAATGTATCAAATGATTATATGAGTAAAAATGGAATGATAGATTTGGAACATGATGAAAATCATTATGTAAAAGAGATACATAATGATAACCAGGTTGAAATTAAAATTGATTTATATAATGCCATGGATGAGTTAGAAGATAAATATAAAGATGTAATTATTCTTAGATATGTAGAGGATTTAAAAATTGAGGATATATCCAAAATTTTGGAGCGTCCAATAAATACTATAAAGACACATATTAGAAAGGCAATAAAAGACATGAAAAACCTGCTAAAGGAGGATTACATTAATGACTAAAAGTAAAAAAGATATTAATTTAAATAATGAGAATATGGATGATATGAAAATAGAAGAAATTGATAAAGAAATGAATGATTTTTATATAGATAAAGAAAAAATAGATAATATAAAATATAGTTTTGATAAAGAAAGCATTATAAAGGATGCTATAGATAAAGCAGAGGCGGAGATATCTAAGAGCAAAAATAAGAAAAGATATGTTAAAATAGTAGCGAGTATAGTTATTTTATTTTCTATAGGATTATATAATCCAGCATTGGCTTATTATGTAAAGCCGGTAATGACAGTTTTGCAAAAAATAAATGATGTTTTAAAAATAGATGAAATAAGCGCAGCCTTAGAGTTGGACACAATAATTCCAAAGGCGGTAGTAGAAGATAACAAAATTCACTTTGTAAAAATAACGAGATACAAGGTAGATAAAACGAAAAAAAGCAATGACAGTAATAAAGATAGTAATAATAAAAATATAGTATATGATGAGTATGGAGTAGTTAATTTTATACACCAAATGTCTAATCAAATTATTAACCCAGCAGATGGTAAAAAATTTGGAGAGATAAATATAACTCCTAAAAATATTGAAATAGCACTAAATTCAATAAATCATATAAACAATAAAGAAGCTAGAAAGTATTTAGAAAAAGAACTCACAAAATGGAAAAATGGAAACTTTAATAATGCAGTAGAAGTACATAATTATGTATGGCATATGCTAGATGGACAAATTGGAATAGCATCAACGCTAGATAAGAAAGAAATAAATAAAATTAAAGAAAAATATTTTAAGTAAAATAAAAGGGTAGGAATTTTTACTTATAAAAAGCAATATATAAGGATGAGGATCAATCTCATCCTTTTTTTACATTTAAGGAAATTATAGTTAAATTTACGCTGTTGATAAACTCTGGAATCAAGTTATATCAAGTCATTTAGAAAGTGTAAAAAATATATTTTTGAGCAACGGAGTTGCCTGAAGCGATAGCGAAGGCATCTCGTTGGCGACATGAGTGAAGTGAATTTTTTATGAAAAATTAATAAGTAATAATTATTATGGTAAAATAAATAATATGATAAAGGAGGAATTTTCATGAATATATTAATAACTAACGACGATGGAATATTTGCAGATGGAATTATAGAATTAGCAAAAGAAATATCTAAAATAGCAAATGTTTATGTAGTTGCGCCAGAAAGTCAAAAAAGTGCTACAGGACATTCTATAACAATACATAGCCCTATAATGGTACAAGAAGCGTATATTGCAGATAATATAAAGGCCTATTCCATATCAGGAACACCAGCAGATTGCGTAAAAGTGGGAATAGAGGCTATATTTAAGGATATAGAATTTGATTTAGTTTTAAGTGGAATAAACAATGGTCCTAATTTGGGAACAGATGTTATATATTCAGGAACGGTGTCAGCAGCAATAGAAGGGCTTGTTTTAAATAAACCATCAATTGCAGTGTCATATAATGAATTTAGTGTTAAAAGTGAAGTTTATAAAGATGCAACTAAATATGTAGCTATGCTTGTAGAAAATATTAAAGATAAATTGAATTTACTTAATGACTGTATATTAAATGTAAATCTACCTAATACAAAAATAAAAGGAAGTAAGATAACTAAGTTGGGAGAAAGAAAATACGATAATGTAATGGAAGAAAGGATAAGCCCTTTTGGGCAACGATATTTTTGGATCGGAGGAAATATTAGAGAATTAGATCAAGATAAAGACAGTGATATTACTTGTATAAATGATGGTTATATTTCCATAACACCTGTTAATATTGAAATGACTAATTTAAAAAAATTTGAAATGTTAAAAGATATAGAAATTTTATAGTAGGTTTTATTAAAAGTCGGCAAGTGCTTACTGGCTTTTTTTCTTTGTAAAATATTAAATATGTAATCTTCTAATAGAAAAAGTAATGTAATTTATTGACAAGTAATGTTTATATGATTATAATTGATAACAATTATCAATTATGGGTATGAATAAAATGATATAGTTATTATAGATATGAAAAAGTGTATACAAATATTATAAATAATAGACCAGAATTATTTTATATAGGCATGATTTTTAGAAAATTTCATAAGTACTTAAATTATATAAAGAATGGGGGTATAGAATAATGAATACAATGATTGGAATTTTAATACCACTTGTAGGTACTACACTAGGTGCTGCTTGTGTCTTTATAATGAAAAAAGAAATTAATACATTAGTTAATAAAGGTTTACTTGGTTTTGCTTCAGGTGTAATGATTGCTGCTTCAGTATGGTCATTAATAATACCAGCTATAAATATGAGTAATGATATGGGCAAATTAGCTTTTGTTCCGGCGGCAATAGGCATACTTGTAGGGATAGGATTTATGCTTATATTAGATATGATTATTCCTCACTTGCACTACAATAATGATAAACCAGAAGGATTAAAAAGTGAAAAAATAAAAAAAACAACTATGCTGGTATTAGCAGTTGCTCTTCATAATATACCGGAGGGAATGGCAGTTGGAGTAGTGTTTGCAGGAGTTATAAGTCAAGAAAGTACAATAACTATGGCTGGAGCACTTATACTTTCAATAGGGATAGCAATTCAAAATTTTCCAGAAGGAGCCATAATTTCCATGCCCTTAAGAAGTGAAGGTGTGAGTAAATCAAAAGCATTCTTTTATGGATTTTTATCTGGTGTAGTGGAGCCTATTAGTGCAGTATTAACTATTTTATTTTCAAAGACTATTCAACCTTTAATGCCATATCTTTTATCTTTTGCTGCTGGAGCTATGATTTATGTGGTGGTAGAAGAATTAATACCAGAAGCATCTGTGGGAGAACATTCCAATATAGGAACTATTGGATTTGGATTAGGTTTTGTAATAATGATGATTTTAGATGTAGCCTTAGGATAAAAGAGATATTATAAATTATTTTTAATGCACCAGTAGTAATAATTGTAACTGCTAATAATGAGTTTAATGGAGCAATAGCTTCTTCAAATATGAATCTTATGGTAGATGCTTTAGGTCTTGGAACTTTTTATAGTGGATTTTTAAAAATAGCATCTGAGAATAATAAAGAAATATTAGATTTACTAGGGATAAAAGATAATCAAAAAATTGCTGCATGCATGGTTGTAGGATATCCAAATGTTAAATATAAAAGAACAACTCCAAGAAAAGAAGCAGAAATAAACTGGATATAAAATATTAATTTTATCATTTTATATTTAGTATAAATATTATGTTTCATATTATATAATAAGATATAAGTAAAGATATAAAGGAGAATAATATGAAATATACTAAAGAAGAAATGGATATAATAAGTGAAAAAATAGTAGAAATGCTAAAAGAAAAAGAAGAAATGAGAATAGGTAAGATTGCGAAGGTGCTTATACACTCAAATTTAGTTAATTCTAGTTATGAAGTTGACAAAGTACTTAAATATAGAAAAGATTTATTTGTAAGTCCAAAGATGGGAATTTGGAGACTTGCAGAAAGTGAATAAAATTTGCAAATATAAGTAAGAGCTGTAAATAATTTATTTACAGCTCTTACTTATATTTATACAATAAAAAGTGTAAGACAAAATATGTCAAAAGGGGAAATGATGATGGAGAATAAAAGAAAAAGGGTTAGAAAACCTGATTGGTTTAAAGTTACCTATGACAGTGAAGTAGGAAGTATAGGAAAAATGATGGAAGATGATTCACTGCATACAGTATGTAAAGAAGCAAATTGTCCTAATAGGGGTGAATGTTATAAAAAAAGAACAGTGACATTTATGATAATGGGAAATCAATGTTCTAGAAATTGTAAATTTTGTAATGTAAGTAATGGTGAACCTACACATTTAGACCCATTAGAGCCTTTACATGTTGCTCAGTCAGCTAAAAAATTAGACTTAAAACATGTAGTTATAACTAGTGTTACGAGAGACGATTTAGAAGATGGAGGGGCAAATCATTTTGCAAAAACTATTGAAGAAGTTAAAAGATTAAATCCAGAAGTTACAATAGAAGTTCTTATTCCTGATTTAAAAGGGAAAGATAAAAATTTAGATATAATAATAAATGCAAGGCCTGATGTTATTAATCATAATGTGGAAACCATAGAAAGACTATATGAAAAAGTTAGACCTGAGGCTATATACGAGAGATCTTTATATGTACTAAAATATGTAAAAGAAAATGCACCAGAAATTCTTACTAAAACTGGAATTATGGTAGGTCTTGGAGAAAAAGATGAAGAGGTATATAAGCTTATGGATGATGTTTTACAAGTTGGATGTGACATCTTTACCATAGGTCAATATTTACAACCAAGTAGAAAACATGTGGATGTCAAAGAATATGTATCCCTTGAAAAATTCGAAGAATATAAAAAGGTTGGAGAAAAAAGAGGATTTAGATTTATAGCAAGTAGCCCATTAGTTAGAAGTTCTTATAAAGCTGCAGAGGCATTAGAAGCAAAAGCAGTAGAGAGGAGATAAAACATGATTTATATAAATAGTAACTCAACTAATCCATATTTTAACTTTGCATTGGAAGAATATTTGATGACATATAAGGATTTGGAAGATGATGAAATATTTTTATTTTGGAGAACAAATCCTACAGTAATGATTGGAAGATATCAAAATACATACTGTGAAATTAATGAAAAATATGTAAAAGAAAATAATATAAACGTAGTAAGACGTAACTCTGGTGGAGGGACTATTTACACTGATATGGGGGCTTGGCAATTTACATTTATAGAAAAAAATCATAAAGAAAACGGTATATCTTTTGGTAAATTTACAACACCAATTGTTCAGGCTCTTAGACAACAAAATATTGATGCATATTTTAATAGTAGAAATGATTTATTAATAGGAAATAAAAAGTTTTCTGGAAATGCACAATATAGAAAAGATGATGTTATGTTGCACCATGGTTCTATCTTATTTAATACAGACATTAAAGCAATGGTTGAAAGTATAACTGTTGCAGAAGATAAAATTATAGCAAAGGGTATAAAATCTGTTAGAGAAAGAGTAATAAATATTAGTGAAGTAATGGATAAAAAGATTACTAGTGAAGACTTTAAAGATATTATGTTAAAGCGTTTGTTAAAAGATAGTAAAATCTATACTATTACTGATGAAGATATTGAAGCTATAAATAAAATTAAAAAAGAAAAATTTGAATCATGGGACTGGAATTATGGTAAAAATCCAGTATTTAATATTAATAGATGGAAAAGATTTGATGGTGGAAGAGTAGATTTTAAACTTGATATTAAAAAAGGGATAATTAAAGATTGTGTTATAGAAGGAGATTTTTTTCTAACTGGTGATATTTCTAATGTAGAAAAAGCCTTTATTAACTGTAAATATGATAAAGATGAAATATATAAACTTTTAGGTCTATTGGATATAGACAAAATTTTTTATAAAATTACTAAGGATGATTTGCTTAAATGTATAATCGATTAGAATTAGTTAATAAGCGACAAATTAATGAGAGTAGAGAAAGGGATATAAACGACATGAGTGAAATTCAAAAAATATTAAATAATGGAATAAAAATACCTTCAATAGGTTTTGGAACTTATAAATCAGGAAGTGATGAAGAAACTGAAAAGATTGTTAAGGGAGCCTTAGAAGTTGGATATAGACAAATTGATACAGCAGCATTTTATGGAAATGAAGTAGGTATAGGCAATGCAATAAAAGCTAGTAAAATAAACAGAGATGATATATTCTTGGTTACTAAACTTTGGAATGATGATCATGGATATGAAAATACTATAGAAGCTTTTAATAAATCATTAGAAAATTTACAAGTTGATTATATAGATTTATATCTTATTCATTGGCCAAATAAATTAAATAATGAAACATGGAAGGCTTTTGAACATCTTTATGAAAGTAAAAAAGTAAAGGCTATAGGTGTTTGTAACTTTAAACAAAGTCATTTGGAAGAATTAATAAAAAATGCAAAGATAAAACCAATGGTAAATCAAGTTGAAATGCATCCAACTAATCAAAAAAATGAATTAGTAAAGTACTGTAATAAAAATGAAATTCAACTAATTGCCTGGAGTCCAATAATGAGGGGGAAAATATTTAATAATGAACTTATGATTAGTTTATCAAAAAAATATGAAAAATCTATTGCCCAAATTGTATTAAGATGGCACTTACAAAGGGGGATTATTCCTATACCAAAATCATCAAATGAAAATAGAATAAAAGAAAATTTAGATATATTCGATTTTGAAATTTCTAAAGAAGATATGATGCAAATTAATTTATTAGATGAGGGATATAATGCCTCTGTGACAGGAGTTCCTAAAAATACAACTTATCTTGATGTTGAATAAAAGTTAATAAGGATAATAGTATGAAAATAATTAAAGTAGTAAGCAATAAAAAAGAATATACGGATTTACTTTTACTTGCCGATGAACAAGAAAATATGATAAATAAGTATCTTGAAAAAGGAGACATGTTTTTATTGATAGATGATGAAGTAAGAGCACAATGCGTTGTTACAAATGAAGGTAGTGGAGTATATGAATTAAAAAATATAGCTACTATTCCGAAATTTCAAAATAAAGGCTATGGTAAAATGCTTATAAATTATATTCTTAATTATTATAAAGATTGCAATGTAATGTATGTGGGAACAGGAGATAGTACTTTAACAATTCCCTTTTATAAAAAATGTGGTTTTAAAGAATCTCATAGAGTAAAAAATTTTTTCGTTGACAATTATGATCATCCCATATTTGAAAATGGAAAGCAATTAATAGACATGGTTTATTTAAAATGGAGTAGATAAATTAATATTATAAAGGGGCATATTAAATATGCCCCTTTAAATTTACTCAACTCTCTCTATATAATTACAATTAATCTCAATATGATTTAAAAACATTAATAATCTTTCGTAAAGAGGATGACATTCCTCGCCATAAATATTTTCAAGATTTTTGCCTATATCCTCAACAGTTTTTTCACCGTCAATCTGTAAAAAAACAAAACTACAATATTCATCAAGTTTAATTTTCTTATAAAGAGGTATTCTAAATTTTAACTTTCTAAAAAACTTTTGTATAGGATGATTTTGCTTTTCTAAAACAGTTACAATTTTATTATCAACTTCGTAATCTATATTGTTTGAAATTTTAAATATTAATTTTAAAGCATCCTCGTTATTCATTATTCCTCATCCTTAACTTTCGATTTTAAAATAGGTATAATTGTAAGTACTATTAAGATAACTAATAATAGGGCGGCCATTCCATTTCCAGCAGCAAATCCAGTAGGAGCATTTCCACCAACTACACCAGTTACTTGACATATTATACCGATTAGTCCGAGTATAGAACCACCAGCGACTAAACCAGAAGATAAACTTATACCATTACTAATCTTAGCCTCTTTATCTTTCTCTCCTTTTGATGTCTTTTCAACAAATACACGAATTAAAGCTCCAACTAAGATTATAGAAGTAGTTGCGACCGGTAGGTAAAAACCTATAGCAACTGTCATAATAGGTAAATCTAATAGGTATAGAACTATTGCCATAAATACACCGACTACAATCATAACCCATGGTAATTGACCAGACATTATACCTGAAGTAAGTGTAGACATTAAGTTAGCTTGAGGTAGTGCAAAAGGAGGGTTGTCACCAGTTATTTTTAATTGATCTGTTAATAAAACTATAACAGCAACAACAACTATGACACCAACAATACTTGCTATTGCAAAATAACGTTGCATCTCGTTTTTGTTACCACCTATAACATAAGTAACTTTTTGAGATTGGAAGTATCCACCAGCAATAGCTATTGAAACAACTATAAATGATCCAAATAAAAGCAAAGATTTATTATCAACTGTAGAAGTCCATCCCATAATAACAAATACTAAAGTAACTATAACTAAAGAAGCTATTGTCATACCAGACACAGGAAGGTTAGACGTTCCTATAGTTCCTGTTAATCTACCAGCAACTATGACGAATAATAAAGATAAGATAAATGATAAGATAGCTCCTATAATAGCCATTGAAACACTTCCAGAAATAATAAATGAAGCAATGAATCCAAGAATAACTCCACCTATTAAAATTAATAATTGAGTAGAAGAACCATCACCTTTAGTAGCAGTAGCTCTTGCTTTAGCAGTTTCCTTGACTGAAGCAATTATAGTTGGTATAAGTTTTATAGCACCGATTATACCACCACATAACATCATACCAGCACCTATGTATTTAACGTAAGCGCTAGAAATATCTGCAACAGCCATTTGATTTACTGCCAATGAAGCATTATTCCACACCATGATACCGTCTCCAGCCATTTCAGTGAAGTAACCAAGAAGTGGAGTGATACCAAATACTGATAGTATAGAACCGGCAAACATTGTTAAAGAGACATCAAGACCTACTATGAATCCAATACCTAATAACAGTGGATTAACTTCCAAATCAAATTTCCATTTATACCAAGATTTTCCTGTGAAAGACATTACGTTGTTTGTTATATTTAGAAAAGCACTTGTAAGTGTATTTATAGCACCACCTATAACAAATCCAACACCCATGTATTTTATAGAGTCCCCACCACTATCTGAAGCTACTAAAGTTTCAGATATGGCCATAGATTCAGGATAAACAAGTTTACCATGTTGATCAATAATTAGGTAATTGTAAACTAGTGAAGCTGTACCAATACCAAATAAAACACCACCAACACCAACAGCAAGACCTTCTATGAAAGAAACTTCACTACCTATTAATATAACCGATGGTAGTACGAATATAAGACCACTGGCAACAGATTCACCACCACTTGACATACCTTGAATTAAGTTCTTACCAAGTATGCCTTTTTGTTTTGCAAAGATAGCAACAAATGCTGAACCTATTATTGCACCAGGAATTCCGGCAGCAACAGTAAGACCTGCTTTCATACCGGAGTATGCGGTAGAAGCTGCAAATATGGCAGAAAAAATGATACCTATAATAAGTACAGCGATATTTCCACCAGTTCTTGACTTATCAGTAATATATGGAACATAGTTCTTTCCATCTACACCACCATAAGCCTCTTTTGGTAATTTTTTGTTCAAATTACACACCCCCTTATTTTGTTAAATAAATTGTATCACAGGAAAATTAATATCTTTGTTAAATTAGTATACATATAACGACAAAAATACATAAAATTTTTTTTACATAACAATATTAAAAATAATTAGTTTGTCATATTTAAGATTATTATGTAAATATATACAAGAAAAAAATTTAATTAGCTCTATTAGTTCAACTAAATCTTTTAGCACAATAACATCTATAATCTAATAAGTTATATGAAGTATTATGTGATAGATTTTGTTGAACCTATGAACAAAGTGAATTTTATGGTAAAATTATTAGTTATAAAGATAAAGATATGTATAATATATTATTTTAAAATGTATTTAAAATAAGAAAGGACTAAAATGAAAAAAATATTAGTATTAGCAGAAAAACCTTCAGTTGGAAGAGATATTGCTAGAGTATTAAATTGTAATAAAGAAAAAAATGGATATATAGAAGGAAATAAATATATAGTAACTTGGGCATTAGGACACCTAGTAACCCTTGCTGATCCTGAAAGTTATGGGGAAAAATACAAGTCTTGGAAAATGGAAGATTTACCAATAATTCCTCCAAAATTAAAAACAGTAGTTATTAAAAAAACATCTAAACAGTTTAACACTGTTAAATCTCAGTTAAACAGAGATGATGTTTGTGAAATAGTCATAGCAACAGATGCAGGGAGAGAAGGAGAACTTGTTGCCAGATGGATAATAGAAAAGGCTCATGTAAAAAAGCCGATTAAACGTCTTTGGATTTCATCAAGTACAGACAAAGCAATTAAAGAAGGTTTTGAAAAATTAAAAGATGGAAGGCACTATAATAATTTATATTATTCAGCAATAGCAAGAGCAGAAGCTGACTGGATTGTAGGAATAAATGGTACTCGTGCTCTTACTACAAAATATAATGCTCAACTTTCTTGCGGTAGAGTTCAAACTCCAACTCTTGGAATGATATTAAAAAGAGAAGAAGAAATAAGAAAATTTGTGCCAAAGGAGTATTATTCTATAGATATTTATACTAAAAAAGGTAGCTCTAATTTTAAGATGAATTGGATAGATAAAAAAAACAACACTACTTCTTTTAATGAAGAGAAAATAGAAAATATAGCAAAAAAATTAAATAATAAAGAAATAAAAATTATAGATGTTAAAAAAATAGATAAGAAAAGATACTCTAAACCACTATATGATTTGACTGAGTTACAAAGAGATGCAAATAAAAAATTTGGTTTCTCAGCAAAAGAAACATTATCAATAATGCAAAAGTTATACGAACATCACAAAGTTCTTACTTATCCAAGAACAGATTCTAGATATTTGACTACGGATATAGTTGAAACGTTAAAGGATAGAGTTAAAGCAGTTAATGTAAGTGATTATTCAAAAGTTTGTAATAAATTATTAAAAACTAATATAAAAGGAAATAAATCCTTTGTAGATAATTCTAAAGTTACTGACCACCATGCAATAATACCCACAGAAGAAAGAGTATTTCTTGGTGATTTAAGTGATAAAGAAAGAAAAATTTATGACTTAGTAGTAAAAAGATTTTTAAGCATACTTTCTCCTCCACTCGAATATGTGGAAACTACTATTACTGGTAGTTGTGAAGGAGAGAACTTTAGAGCTAAAGGGAATAAAGTGATTAACCTAGGATTTACAGAAGGATATGGTGATGATGAAGAAGAAAAACTAAATATTATTCCAGAAATCTTAGTGAATGATGTATTAAAAATCGAAGAAGTAAAAGTAAAAACTGGAAAAACTAATCCACCTCCATATTTAAACGAAGGAACTTTGCTTACAGAAATGGAAAAAAATAATTTGGGAACAGTTGCAACTAGAGCAGATATAATCGAAAAATTATTTAATTCTTTCTCAGTTGAAAAGAAAAATAATAAAGAAATGCATATTACTTCAAAAGGTAGACAATTATTAGATTTAGCTCCTCAAAAATTAAAAACACCAGATTTAACAGCTCAGTGGGAAAAGAAACTTACAGATATATCTAATGGAAAAGATAATAAAGAGACTTTTATTGAAGATATTAAAACTTATACAAAAGAAATAGTAAAAGATATAAATAAAAGTGATAGTAAGTTCAAACATGATAATTTAACAAAAAATAAATGTCCTAACTGTGGTAAATTTATGCTTGAAGTTAATGGTAAAAAAGGGAAAATGTTAGTTTGTGAAGATAGAGAGTGTAATACAAGAAAAACAGTATCACAAGTAACCAATTCTAGATGTCCTAATTGTCACAAAAAATTAGAACTTAGAGGAGAAGGAGAAAATAAACTATTTGCATGTGCTTGTGGATATAGAGAAAAATTATCTGCTTTTAATAAAAGAAAGCAAGAAGAAAAGCAAAAAGGATCTAAAAAAGATATACAAAAATACTTAAAGAACCAAAATAAAAAAGAAGAAAGTTTCAACAATCCATTTGCTGAAGCTTTAGCTAAATTAAAAAAATAAAATATTAAAGATAAAAAATGGGTAAATAATATTTGGGAAATTTTATTGAAATCTATGAGCAAAAGAGGTGTGAGTATGAATAATTTAAGTACAAGGGCCTTAGCTATAATAGAAATATTGAAAGATTTAAATCATCCTGTAAGTAGTTTAGCTTTAAGTGAAGAGATTGGGTGTTCAACAAAAACAATTCAAAGCGAAATTAAAGATATTAATAAACAACTTAAGGATACAAAAATAATTTCTATTAGGGGAGTAGGTTATAAATTAGAAGGAAAAATTGATGTATCCGCATGTAATAATAATACTTTAGGAAACATAGATAGAATTGAATTTATAATTAAAACAATGCTCAACTTAAATTTACAAGAAGAAAATAGTATTAAGTTAGAAGAGTTGGCCGATGCTATGTTTATTAGTGTTTCTTCTGTAAAAAATGACTTAAAAGAAGTAAAAGAAATTCTAAGTAAATATAATATAAATATTGTATCTAAACATAAACATGGAATAGGTGTTGAAGCTGATGAATCAGAGATTGTAAGGTGCATAATAGATTTATGTTCTAGAAAAGATAATGAACTAATATTGCATGATTTTTTAACTGAAGAGATAAGCAATAAAGTATTTAACTTGAAAAATGAAATATTAAAATACTTAAACAATGAAAATTTAATTTTAAGTGATATAGAATTCAAAAATTTATGTAGTACAATTTTTATTAAACTAAGTAGAAATAATTATAATGATTATTATAAGTTTATTAAAAATTATATCAAAGAGTATAAAATTAAACGTGAAGCAATAATGAATGATAATGTAAATAAAGAAAAAATAACTAAAGCTATTGCTTTATTTTGTAAAAATTTAAAATTAGCTACAGCTATAGATATTAGTAAAGATGAGTTCTTTATGGAGTGTTTATATAACCATATAAACAATTTGATTAAAAAAGATAAGCTGGGAATTTGCAACTATAATGTGATAAATAATGATGTCAAAATTAAATATCCTTATGCTTATGAACTAGCTAAAATAGCTAAAAAAGCCATAGAAAATGAACTAGATTTGAAAATTAGCGAGGATGAAGTATCAAATATTGCCGTTCATGTGGGAGGAGCAGTAGAGAGATATTCAAGCAATAAAAAAAGAAAAATATTTAAAGTTATTATTGTTTGTGCATCTGGAGCTGGGACTTCTATGTTAATAAATACTAAGCTACAGCAATTATTTAAAGATAGAATAGAAATAGTAAAAATTATTCCTTCTTATTTAATTGAGTATATAGATCCTGCTGTAGTAGATTTTTTAATATCAACAATGCCTTTGGAATACAACAAAATACCTATTATTAATGTATCACCATTTTTAACTGAAAAAGAAATTAAAATAATAGAAAAGTTCATGGACACAGGATATGTTTATGAAGATGTAAACGTGAAAGATTTCTTTGATAGAGAATTATATTTTACAGATTTGGATTGTAAAAATAAAGAAGAAGTTTTAGACTTTATGAGTGATGTATTATTAAAAAAAGACATTATTGATGATGAAATGAAAAAATCCTATTTTGAAAGGGAGCAAATCGCTACAACAGAAATAGGAAATATGGTATCAATGCCCCATGGATCTAAAGGTAATATAAAAGAAAACAAAATAGTTGTCGGTATTTTAAAAGAACCTATAGACTGGGAGTATGGAAAAGTTAGACTTGTAATAATGCTAGCATTAAACAACGAAAAGATACTTGACTATGAACAAGTATTTTCAAGTATTTATAATAAATTAGACACCACATCAAAAGTGGTGAATATTTGTGAAAACAAATCTTATGAAAAGTTTATAAAACTATTTTAAGCAACGGAGCTATTTGAAGTGGAAACGAAAATAGTTCGTTGGGGTCATGAGTATAATGAATTTTAAGCAAGGGACCTAATTCAGACAAAGTTAAATTTCTCTTTTAATTAAGAGAAATTTTTTGTCTTTTTGGAGAAACCCTTTTCATATATTATGGTCATAGGATACAAAAGTAAATTAAAGAGTAAAATAATATATACGAAAAGTAAAGGAGGAAATAAAGTGATATACACCGTAACCCTAAATCCCTCTATAGATTATGTTATTAATCTTGAACATTTAAATACAGGACATGTAAACAGAGTAAATAGTGAACATGTATATCCAGGAGGAAAAGGAATAAATGTTTCAAGAATATTAAAATACTTAGGACATGATAATATAGCTACTGGATTTGTAAGTAATTTTACAGGAGACTTTATAACAAACTCTTTATCTGATTTAAATGTTAAATCAGATTTTATAAAATTAGATAATGGATTTACTAGAATCAATGTAAAAATAAAGAGTGATGAAGAAACTGAAATAAATGGTGGTGGACCACATGTTAGCGATGAAAAACTTAGAGAATTATTTGATAAACTAAGTAAATTAAAAGAGGAAGATATTTTAGTTCTTGCTGGAAGTATTCCATCAACTTTAAAAGAAGACTTATACGAAAAAATCATGGAACAGGTAAAAGCAAATAACGTAAAAGTTGTAGTTGATGCAACTAAAAAATTACTTTTAAATGTATTAAAATATAATCCATTTTTAATAAAGCCAAATAATCATGAGTTGGAAGAAATTTTTAATGTAAAACTAGAAAGCATAGACGATATGGTAACTTACGGTAAAAAACTTCAAGAAATGGGAGCAAGAAATGTGCTAGTTTCAAGAGGAAAAGATGGTGCTCTTCTTATAACAGAAGATAAAGAAGTGTTCATAAGTAATGTACCAAAAGGAAATGTTGTAAACTCAGTTGGTGCTGGAGATTCTATGGTTGCTGGCTTTATATCTGGATATATAAATAGCAATTCTTATGAAGAAGCTTTAAAACTAGGAGCGGCAAGTGGAAGTGCAACTGCATTTTCATCAGATTTAGCAAAGAAAGAACTTATTGAAGAATTAATAAAAAAAATAAGTGTTAAGAGGAGATAAAAAATGAGAATAATTGATCTTATTAATAAAAACTCAGTGAAGCTAAACTTAGTTTCAAAAGATAAATCGAATGTAGTAGATGAATTAGTTGATTTAGTTAACAATAGTGGAAATTTAAATAATAAAAAAGAATATAAAGAGGCAATCCTCGCTCGTGAAGAGTTAAGTACTACTGCCATAGGAGAAGGTGTAGCGATTCCACATGCAAAAAACAAAGCTGTAAACAAAGCTTGTTTAGCTGCGGGTATATCAAAAGAAGGAATAGATTACGAAGCATTTGATGATAGTTTATCTCATTTATTCTTTATGATAGCTGCACCAGACGGGGCAAATAACACTCATCTAGAAGTTTTATCAAGACTTTCTACTATCTTAATGGATGAAAACTTTAGAAATGACTTAATAAATGCATCTTCAATAGATGAATTTTTAAACTTAATAAATAAAAAAGAAAAAGAAAAATTCCCAGAGGAAGAGGAAGCAAAAGAAGTAGTAGTTGAAGATAAAAAATCTGACCTACCTACAATTCTTGCAGTTACAGCATGTCCAACAGGAATAGCTCATACTTTTATGGCAGCAGAAAGTTTAAGCCAAAAAGCTGCAAATAAAGGAATAAGTATAAAAGTTGAAACTAATGGTTCAGCAGGTATTAAAAATGCTTTAACAAAAGAGGAAATAGAAAATGCAACATGTATAATTGTAGCAGCTGATAAAAATGTTGAAATGAACAGATTCAATGGTAAGAAAGTTATAATAACAAAAGTTGCCGATGGTATACATAAGGCAGATGAACTTATAGACAAAGCTGTTAAAGGTGATGTTGAAATTTTTTGTGGGTCTAAAGGAAATAATACAGAAGAATCATCAAATGAAAAAGAAAGTATAGGAAGACAATTTTACAAACATCTAATGAATGGTGTTTCTCATATGTTACCATTTGTTGTTGGTGGAGGGATACTTATAGCCCTAGCCTTCTTATTTGATGATTACACAATTAATCCAGCTAAATTTGGTATGAATACGCCTCTTGCAGCATTTTTCAAAACAATAGGTGGTCAAGCATTTGGATTTATGTTACCAGTTCTTGCTGGATATATAGCAATGAGTATAGCTGATAGGCCAGGTCTTGCAGTTGGTTTTGTTGGTGGTGTTATAGCAAGTGCAGGATATACTTTTAGTAATCTTATGCATTATGATGCAAAAACTGCTATAAGTGCAGGATTCTTAGGTGCATTACTTGCTGGTTTTGTTGGTGGATACTTAGTATTATTACTTAAAAAATTATTTTCATATTTGCCAAATTCTTTAGAAGGAATTAAACCAGTTTTATTATTCCCAGTGTTTGGAATACTTTTAATAGGATTAATAATGATAAGCTTAAATCCAATAGTTGGTTCTATAAATACATCATTGAACAACTTCTTAGCTTCAATGAGTGGGACTAGTAAAATATTACTTGGAACAGTTCTTGGAGGAATGATGGCAATAGATATGGGTGGACCATTCAACAAAGCAGCATATGTATTTGGCACAGCTCAACTTACAGTAGTAAATGCAGGACCAGAGCAATTTGCCATAATGGCAGCAGTTATGATAGGTGGTATGGTACCTCCTTTAGCAATAGCTCTTGCTACAACTTTCTTCAAAAATAGATTTAGTGAAAGTGAAAGAAAGTCAGG
This sequence comes from Terrisporobacter petrolearius, assembly GCF_020748185.1. GTDB lineage: Bacteria > Bacillota > Clostridia > Peptostreptococcales > Peptostreptococcaceae > Terrisporobacter > Terrisporobacter petrolearius. Next base: position 18,094 of record NZ_JAHZMO010000041.1, read on the forward strand.
AATAGTAAACTATATAATGGGATTATCTTTTATAACAGAAGGTGCAATCCCATTTGCAGCAGCAGATCCACTTCATGTTATACCTGCTTGTGTAGTTGGTTCGGGATTAGCTGGAGCCTTATCAATGACATTTGGATGTGGACTGAGAGCTCCTCATGGAGGAATATTTGTACTTCCAACAATAATAAATCCGTTAATGTATCTTGTTGCATTGGTGGTAGGTTCAGTAGTAGGGGCAATTTTACTTGCAATTCTAAAAAAACCATTAGATAAAGTGAAATAAGTTTACAATTTTAAATAAAATTATGGGATTAAAAAATAATATAATGTATAGGCAAAATAAGAGACACCTTTTAAAAGGTGTTTTTTATTGTAAAAAATTAGAAGTAATTGCTTGATTTAAAATGTACATTAATATAATGTATATGTATATATATTTATTTTGATTGTATATAATTAGGATGATTATAGTATAAATGTAAGCTATTCATTGTAAACACAATTATCAAAGGAGTGTAAAATATGGGGCAACCAATGTACAAAATAATTGAAGAGTATGTTAAAAATTTAATTGACTCAGGTAAGTTAAGTCAAGGAGACTTAATACCCTCTGAAAATCAATTATGTGAAGAATTTAATGTGACTAGAATGACCGTAAGGTCAGCTCTAAGTAACTTAGTGAAAGAAGGATATATTACTAGAAGAAGGGGTATTGGAAGTATTGTATTAGGTGGAAATATCTATGATAACATATCTTCTGTTAGTGGATTTACGAAGGAGATGAGAAGCAAAAATAAAGAAGTATCTAACATATTAATTGATATAAAGGTGCTTGAGGCAGATGAAGAGTTAGCGAAGAATCTAAGCTTAAATTTAGGTGAAAATGTATGGGAAATATGTAGAGTTAGACTGGCAGATAAAAAGAAAGTATCTTACATGGTTACTTATATGCCTGTTAAGCTTTTTCCAAATTTAACAAAGAAGGATTGTGAAGATTCACTATATAAATATATAGAAGAAGATTGTGGATATAAAATTGCTATTGCAGAAAGAGAAGTTGAAGCTATAATATCAACAAAAGAATTGGAAGAGCAATTAGATTTAAATAAGAAAGAGCCAATACTGTATATAAAACAAGTAAGTAGATTTGATAATGGTCATGTATTTGAGTATTCTCATACTTATCATTATGGATATACTTTAACTTTGAGCGCTGTAACAAAACAATAGAAAACTTAAAAATAAAAATTTTATGATGAAAATGAAAATGTTTTCTTGAAATGTCTATACATTTGATATACAATTATATTAATAAAACAAATGTATAGACATTTTATATATTTATATATTTTATTTAAATGATGAAAGGCAAGATATATAAATATAAATTACACAAAAATAAATAAAAACTAATATTTTATGGAGGTATTATAAAATGATAAAAATAATGTTAGCCTGTTCAGCAGGGATGTCAACAAGTTTATTGGTAACAAAAATGGAAGCAGCAGCAAAAGCATCAGGTATCGAAGCTGAAATATGGGCCATATCTGAGGCTAATATTGATAAGGAGGTTCAAGATGCAGATGTAATTTTACTTGGACCACAAATAAGATTTATGCTAAACAAAGCTACAGAAATAGCTAAACCTTATAATGTTCCAGTTGAAGTAATCAATATGATGCATTATGGAACATGCAATGGCAAAGCTGTATTAGACAGAGCAATTGAGCTAGCAAATTTAAAATAAAAATTAAGGGGGAAATTTTATGGAAAAATTTATGTCTTTCATGGAACGTTATTTTGTTCCTATTGCAGCAAAGTTTGGATCACAAAGGCACTTGGTAGCAATAAGAGATGGTTTTGTTGGAATTATATCAATAGCAATGATAGGAGCATTTGGTAACCTTGCTAAAAACTTACCTTTTGAACCTTATCAAAAATTTATAACAGGCACTACAATAGGTGGACACATAGGAGCAGTAGGTGGGAATTTATGGTGGGGATCTATAGCACTAATGTCTTTATTCTTAGCAGTTTCAGTTGCATATTCTCTTGCAAAATCTTATGATGGAAATGGTTTGCAAGCAGGCCTTATATCTTTATGTACATTCTTAATATTAAGTCCACAAACAGCATCAATAACACCAGAAGGTGCAACAGAAGCAATAGTTGGATGGGGATTTATTGATTGGACTTATGTTTCTACAAATGGATTATTTACAGCTATGATAGTTGCTTTAGTAACTACTGAAATATATATTAAATTATCAAATGTATCCTGGTTAACTATCAAAATGCCAGATAGTGTACCACCAGCAGTTTCAAGATCATTTGCAAAACTATTACCAAGTCTAATAGCAATGACAATAATGGCAATAATCGGAGTTGTAATATCTGCTCTTTCAGATGGAAAATTTATAAATGATTTATTACAAACTTATTTATCTAAGCCTTTAACAGGTGTGGCAGATTCTTTAGGTGGAGCAATATTCGTTGCAATATTTGTTCATGTATTATGGATATTTGGTTTACATGGTGCGAACATAGCACTACCAGTTGTTGAGCCTATACTAATGGACCTTGGTGGAAAAAATGCTGAGTTATTAGCAGCAGGAGCTACAGAGGGATATCATGTATTTGCCGGAGCATTCTTAGATGCCTTTGTTTATCTAGGTGGATCAGGAATGATAATAGGACTTGTAATTGCACTATTCTTAGCAGGAAAACATCGTAAAGATATGATAGCTTTAGGTACAGCACCAGCATGTTTTAATATAAATGAACCGATGATATTTGGTATGCCAATAGTGTTAAATCCAATGTATATGATACCTTTTGTATTAGCGCCAATTGTATGTACAATAGTAGCGTATCTAGCTATATCTTCGGGAATTGTACCACCAGTAATAATGGCTAAGATACCGTGGATAACTCCACCAATATTTAGTGCAGTGATGGCTACTGGAAGTTTAAAAGGAGGAATATTAGCACTAGTTAATATAGTATTATCTGTTCTTATTTATTTACCATTTGTTATGGCAGACAAGAGAGCGCTAAATAAAAAGATGCAAGAGAATGTATAATTAAAAATAATTTAATTGAATAAAGTGTAAGTTGCGTAATTTGTAAGATATCTAAACATATAGATATTTAGATAGGATGGTGTATGACATGAAAAACTGTTTGAAGGTAGTGACAATTGGAGGAGGATCAAGTTATACTCCCGAGCTAATAGAAGGTTTTATTAAAAGACATAAAGAATTGCCAGTAAAAGAATTATGGCTAGTTGATATAGAAGAAGGAAAAGAAAAATTAGAAATAGTGGGCAGTTTAGCCAAAAGAATGGTTAGAAAAGCAGGGATAGATATGGAAGTTCATCTTACGCTAGATAGAAAAGAAGCTCTAAAAGGTGCCGATTTTGTGACAACGCAACTTAGAGTAGGACTTTTAGATGCTAGAATAAAAGATGAAAGAATACCACTATCTCACGGATTAATAGGTCAAGAAACTAATGGTGCAGGAGGGCTTTTTAAAGCTCTTCGTACAGTACCTGTAGTACTTGATATAATAAAAGATATAGAAGAATTATGTCCAAATGCGTGGTTGATTAACTTTACAAATCCAACGGGAATAATAAGTGAAGCAGTATTTAAATATACAAACTTTAAAAAATATATAGGTCTTTGTAATGTACCAATACATTTAAAAAATGATGTAGCTAAATTATTTCAGGCGGAACCAGATAGAATTTATATGGAGTTTGGTGGGCTAAATCATATGGTGTATGGATTGAAGGTATGCTTAGATGGAAAAGATGTAACAAAAGAGGCTATTGAAAGATTTATTACAACGAAAATTAGTATGGAAAATATAAAAGCTATTGATTTTAATCCAGAGTTTGTAAGGGCATTGGGAGCAATACCTTGTCCATATCATAGATACTATTATAAGACTAAAGAAATGTTAGTAGAAGAATTAGATGAATTTAAAAAAGGAAAATCTAGAGGTCAAGTAGTTAAAGAATTGGAAGATCAGCTATTTGAACTTTATAAAGATGAGAACCTAGATATTAAACCACCACAATTAGAAAAAAGAGGTGGAGCATACTATAGTGATGCAGCATGTAATTTAATAAGTTCAATATATAATGACAAACAAGATATTCAAGTGGTAAATACATTGAATAATGGTGCCATAAGAAATTTTAAAGATAATCAAGCTGTAGAAGTAAGTAGTATAATAACTACCCAAGGTCCAAAACCACTTTCAATTGGATATCTTCCAGAATGTACTGATGGATTAGTAAGTCAAATTAAGAGCTTCGAATCATTAGCAGCAAAAGCTGCAGTCACTGGTGACTATGAAACGGCACTGCTGGCACTTTGTATAAACCCACTAGTACCATCAGATGATACTGCTAAAGTGGTATTAGATGAAATGATGGAAGTTCATAAAGAATATTTACCACAATTTAATAAGTAGGTGATAAAATGACTAAGCTAATAATAAATGCAGATGATTTTGGTTTATCTGAAGCAGTTAATTATGGTATAATTTCAGCACACAAATCTGGGGTAGTCACATCTACTAGTGCCATGGCAAATATGCCATCATTAGAGCATGCCATGGATCTTTTGAAAGAAAATAAAGATTTAGGTTGTGGTGTTCATATGACCTTAAGCTGTTATAAACCATTACTTTCAAATTCAAAGACTATAGTAGATGATAATGGATATTTTATAAGAAGAATAACCAACGAAGTGATTAAAAATATGGATTTAGATGAAATATACAATGAATTATGTGCTCAAATTGAAAAGGTGAAATCTAAAACAGTTATAACACATTTAGATAGTCATCATCATGTTCACACTTTAGAAAATCTAAGACCAGTTATAGAAAAAATTTTAAAAAGATATAATTTGCCAATAAGGGGTGGATTTGAGTATGACTTTAATTATTCTAAGATTATACCTTTGGTAGACTCCTTTTATGGTGACAATGTAAGTGAAGATTACTTCGTAAAAAAAATCAATCATCTTAGAAAATATGAAATATCTGATATAATGTGCCATCCTGCTTATATTGATGATTTTTTAATGAAAACAACATCATATTCTATGGCAAGAATTAAGGAACATAAAATATTAACTTCTAAGGATACGAAAGCTTTCATACAAGATAATTTTTTATTAACAAACTATAAAGACTTATAGGGGGAAGACAATATGGATGAAAAAATGATAGAAATAACTTTTGGGATCATAGGCTTTGCTGGTGATGCTAAAGCTTTAGCTTTTGAAGCTATAGATGAGGCTAAAAAAGGAAATATAGATATAGCAAGGGAAAAACTTGAACAATCAAAGGCTGTTATGGTTAAGGCTCATAAATTTCAAACAGAATTAATACAAAGAGAAGCTAGTGGTGAAAAAACTGATATGAGTGTGATGTTAGTTCACTCTCAAGATCATTTAATGACAAGTATGACATTTCAGCAGCTAGCAGGAGAATTTGTTGATTTATACGAAAGATTAAATACAAAGTAATTTATTATATGAATATCTATAAAAAATCAGTAGCATATTGCTACTGATTTTTTATTAAAAAGTTTATTTTATTTTTGCATATTCTTTAATTAACTCATAATCATTTTCATTTAAACGGCTAGCAGCTTCTTTATCAAGAATTATGATTACATCTTTGTGTAATTGTAATATAGATGAAGGTACTTCTGGTGTTATTTTTCCATGAACTGTATTATAAATTGCTTCAGTTTTATTTTGGCCACTTGCTAAAAGTAATATTTTTTTACTTTTGAATATTGAACCTGTTCCCATAGTTATTGCTTTTGTTGGAACATCATCTAAGCTATTGAAAAATCTTGCATTAGCTTGTCTTGTAGACTCATCTAAAGTAACTACGTGAGTTCCATTTTTAAAGTTTATAGTAGGCTCATTGAATCCTATGTGGGCATTATTTCCTATACCAAGAACTTGTATATCAATGCCTCCATTATTATCAATTAACTGGTCATATAAAACACATTCAGATTCTATGTCATCAGACATACCATTAGGTATATATATATTTTCTCTATTTATATTTATATGATTAAATAAATTTTCGTCCATAAAATAATGATAGCTTTGATCATTATCTATAGGAAGTTTATAATATTCATCCAAGTTAAAAGTTTTAATTTTTGAGAAGTCGATTAATCCTTCTTCATACATCTTTATTAAGTTTTTATACATCCCTATAGGAGTACTTCCAGTAGCAAGACCAAGAACTGATTCTGGTTCTAAAATCATTTGACTTCCTACTATTTGTGCTGCTTTTTTGCTTAATGATTCGTAGTTTTCACAAACTATTATTCTCATAATATATCCCTCCAAAATTTTATAATATATTTAGTAATTTATTAATATAGTAATTTATTTAAATTGTTAAAAATAATTTCTCCATGAGAAATAGTCATATAGCAATTGAATTCTTTGTCAAATAATGCTATATCAGCATCTTTATTTATATCTAAGCTCCCTTTTGTCTTATGCATATTTATTGATTTAGCAGGATTTAGTGAAGCTAAATTTATTGCATCGTTTATTGATAAGTTTGTGCGTTTTTTATAATTATAGACTGCCTTATTTAATCTTAAAACACTGCCTGCTAGAGTACCAGAAGCAAGTCTTGCCACACCACATTTTACAAAAACATCTTGACCACCTAAATCATATTTTCCATCTGCCATACAACCAGCTCTCATACAATCAGTTATTAATATTACTTTATCCTTACCTTTGTTATTCAATACAAATTGAAATAGCTCTGGAGTTACGTGAATATTATCGCAAATTATTTCGCAGAAAACATCACTAGTAAAAGCAGCTCCAACTACGCCAGGATTTCTATGGTTCAAAGGTGTCATAGCATTAAATAAATGAGTTACATTTGATGCACCTAATTTTATAGCAAGCTTAGCCTCTTCGTAGGTAGCATTAGTATGAGCTATGGATAATGTTATATCAGTTTTATTTTTTACATCCTTTGTAAAATTTAAACTATCATCAACCTCAGGAGCATAAGATATTATTTTAATTACATCTATATAGTTTTCTATAAAAGAAAAGTTAGGAACTTGAATAAACTTATCACTTTGAGCACCTTTATATTTACTATTTATAAAAGGTCCTTCTAAATGAGCTCCTAAAATTTGAGCACCATCATATTTTATATTCATGGCTTCTCTTATGGTATCAAGGGCGCCATATATATCTTCTTTTGACATGGACATTGTAGTTGGTAAGAAAGAAGTAACACCATTTTCCTTAATTCCATTACCTATAGTTGTTATGGATTGTAAAGATTTATCCATTACATCGCAATTGCAACTACCATGAACATGTATATCAATTAGACCAGGACAAATGTAAAGACCTTTAGCATCAACTATCTCTATATTTTCTTCTACTTGGTCATAAAATCCTATGATTTTATCATTAAATAAAAGAATTTTATCTTCTATTATTTTATTTTGTGTAACTATTTTACCATTGATAATAGCCTTCATTACTCCCTCCAAATGGTTAATCCTCATTAAGTATTACTTCATACTGATGTTTATCTGTAATAAATAAAGAACTAGTATACTCTAAAATGTCTTCTTTATCAGTAAAAACAACTCTATCAATTTTTAAAGCTAAGGAATTTAAATCAACATTTAATAATTTTGATTGAATTTTATCTAATGCAATAGGATTAATAATTTGTTTAGCACATTGAGTTTTGTGCATATATTTTTCTCTATATAATTTATACAAAGAATTTTTATTTATAAGATCTTCATTTAAATCTGGACACATATATTTAGGAATATATATTTTTTCTAGTATTGTAGGATCCTCATCAACAAATCTGACTCTTTCTATATGAAAAACAAGTAAAGAATCGTCTTTTATTTGCAAGTACTCCTTAACTGCATCATTAGGTTTGTCTAATTTAAATTTTAAAATTTCATTTTTCACCTTAAGCTTTTTTTCATTTGCTATTTCTGTAAAGCTTTGCATTTTCTCATAGGTAAGTTTTTGTTTTTTATATGAAACAAAGGTGCCTTTTCCTTGTCGTCTTTCTAAGACTCCTTCATTGACTAAGTTAAGAATAGCTTTATTAACTGTCATCCTGCTTACATTTTGGATCTTACAAATATCTCTTTCTGACATTAAATAATGTCCTTCTTGTAATTCATTTTTATTAATCATATCTTTTATTATTTCTATAAGTTGAATATAAAGAGGTATTTGTGAATTTTTATCTACTAATTTCATCATTCTCTCCCTTATGGTATATACCTATTGGTATATACCAATTTTATAATTTAATTATAGATAATATATTTATAAAAAGCAAGTTTATAAAAAATATATATGAATAAAATAATTTATACAAAGATGGAAAATATTTTAGTAAATTATAGTTAATAATAAGTATTATTAACTATGAAAGGATGAAAAAAATGAAGAATTCATATTGGATTTTATCATCAGAAGAAAAGAAAAGCTATGAAGATTTAAACAGTGATATAAGCACAGATTATTTAATAGTAGGTGGTGGTATAGCTGGACTAACTACAGCATATTTATTAGCTAAAGAAAATAAGGAAGTTACCATTGTAGAAGCTGATGAAATTGGATTTGGAGTATCAGGACGAAACACTGGGAAAGTAACCAGTCAACATGGTCTTATATATTCTACAATAGAAAAAGAGTATTCTAGTGAAAAAGCTAGACTTTACTATGATGCGAATGAGGAAGGATTAAAACTTATTGAAAGCATAATAAAAGACAATAATATAGATTGTAATTTTAAAATAGTTCCAAGTTTTGTTTATACAGAAGAAGAAAAATATATTAAAGATATAAAAAAAGAATATGAAATTTGTAAAGAATTAAACATACCTTGTGAGTATATGAGCTCTATTGAGGGAATACCACTAAGCATTAAAGGAGCTTTATGTTTTAAAAATCAAGGTCAATTTAATCCTAAAAGATATGTAGACTCTTTAGGAAAAATAAATCAAAAAATGGGTGTAAAAATTTACGAAAATACCCCTGTAGTTGATGTAGATATTGATGAAGAATGTTTAGTTAAATGTGGAAATAACAATGTTATTAGAGCAAAAAATTTAATATTAGCATCATGTAATGCATGGTATGATGGCTTAAGACTTTTTTTTGCAAAAGAAGAAGCATCAAGATCATATTTATTATGTGGAGAATTAAAAAATAAAATATCAGAAGGAAATTATATTAGTGTAGAAATGCCAACTAGAACCTTTAGAACTTGTAAAGATGATAAGGGAAGAGAGCTTTTAATAACTGGGGGTCATGATCATAAAACTGGAAAATGTAATAATGAGTGCGATAACTTTAAAGCCATAGAAGACTTTGCTAAGGGGACATTTCATTTGAAAGATAAAGATATTATAGCTGACTGGTCTACCCAAGATTATGTTTCCTTAGATAATATACCCTACATTGGAAGGATTAATAATGAAAAAAATAATGTATATATTATAACTGGAACTAGTAAATGGGGACTTAGTAATAGTAGCGTAGGTGCTATTTTAATTAAAGATTTAATAACTAAAAACCATTCTAAATATGAGGAATTATATAATCCAAGTAGATTAAAAAGCTATTTAAATGTGAAGTTTTTAGAAACTAATATAGAAGTTGCATTTGACTATATAAAAGGAAAGTTTATATCAGGAAGTAGTGAACTGCCTGGCAAAGATGAAGGAAAAGTAGTAAGTATAAATGGAAAGAGATGTGGAGCGTATAGAGATAAAAATGGCAATTTATTTATACTAGATATTACTTGTACCCATTTAGGCTGCGAACTTCGTTTTAATAGTGGTGAAAAGACTTGGGATTGCCCATGTCATGGAAGTAGATTTTCTTATAAAGGTGAGATTATAAATGGACCAGCACTGAGACCTCTAAAGACTTATGATAAAGGTAAAAACAAAATTGATCCTAAAATATTATAATTTATAAGGGACAATAGTATGAAAAAATAAATCATTATGACGACGTACTAAATATACGGTAGATGGCTTAATTGAAACGGTAATTAATACTCCTTTTTTATTGCAAAAACTATAAATATATTTCAAAATTCATATAAATTTCATGTTACTTTCCATTTCTATTCACACAAAAAATATTATATGTTGTAATATATAAATAAGAAATAAATTTAGGAGGATCCAAATGTCTCAAGATAAACCAAATAAAGAAAGTGAAATCATTGATATTGTAGAAACTACAGACGAGACTGTAGATCATTCACATAAAGAAAATAGTGAAGAAAAGCAAAGTAAACTAAAAAAGTACATAGGAGGTAAAAGAGGTAAGACAATACTAATTATTCTATTTGTAGCAATTATAGGTATGGGAGCAGGTTTTTATGTAGGAATTGATATGGGAAGAACTTTACCTGCTACTCATAAATCCTATAATAAATCACAAGTATTAGCTACTGTCGGAGATGTAAAAATAACAGGAGCAGATTTCGCAAAAAAAATGGAACCCTACTTCTATTACCAAGGATTAAAGAAATTATCAAATGAAGAAATTGAATCTCAAGAAGCAAGTACAATAAATTATATGACAAACTTAGAAGCATTATACAAAGCTGGAACACAAGCAAAGATTACAGTAACAGAAGATGAAGTTGATAGTAACTATTCTAAAACTATGTCATCAATTGAATCATCATTTAATTTGACGGAGGATGCGTATCTAAGTAAGTTTAATATTACTAAAGACTATATGAAAGAAAGTTTAAAAAAAGAAATGATAGCAACAACCTATCTACAAAAAAACTCTAAAGTAAGTGAAAAAGAAGCTAAAAATTATTATAGCAATAATAAAAAAGATTTCTTCCAAACAAGGGCATCTCATATCTTAATTAGTAATTACGATGAAAATGGAAAAGAATTAAGTGATGATAAAAAGAAAGCAAATAAAGAATTAGCAGAAAAACTACTTAAAAGAGCCCTAAAAGGAGAAAATTTTGATGATTTAGCCCTTGAATATTCTAATGACTCTTATAATTCTAGTAAGGGTGGTGATTTAGGGTATTTTAGCAAAGGAAAAATGGATGATAACTTTGAAGAAGCAGCATTTTCTTTAAAAACTAATGAAATTTATCCTAAGGTAGTGGAGACTAATTATGGATATCATATTATTAAAAAGACTGGTGAAAAATATAGTGATTTTGATGATGTAAAAGAATCTCTAATAGAAACTTTAAGCAATGATAAGCAAAGCACGCTATTAGAAGATGCTTTAGAAAAATATGATGTTAAAGTAAATATGTAATATTAAAATTTAAAATTATGAAAAATAGATATGATAATTAAGGCTCCTTTTATGTAGTATAATCCCCTTATAGTAGACACATAAAAAAAGGCATCGTATAATGATGCTAAATGTAACTACAATAAGACCAGCTAGTTAAAGTCAACATATTTTATTGAATTTTATATTATGTGTTTTTAGACACAATTAATAGACTATCAAATTTCAACGAAAAATTGATGATTTACTGTGAAAATAGTTCGTAATTAG
>NZ_JAHZMO010000042.1 GCF_020748185.1 Terrisporobacter petrolearius
GTTGTAGAAAGATGTAGTCTAGAGGGGGTATAAAAAAGTAAAAACAACACTAAATTTAACCTATTTATAGTAGGTTTAGTTTAGTGTTGCAAAAAACAGCCTTTGGCTAAAATCATTTTCGTAGGAAATTATAGTTGGATTTACGTTGTTGATAAACTCTGGAGTTAAGTTATATCAACTCGTTTAGAAAGTGTAAAAAATGTATTTTGATTAAGGTTGTTGTCTGAAATTTCATAGCGCCTTCGCAGTGGTTTAAAGTGGTAGCAAAATGACTGGCCAAATGTTGGTCAAAGGCATATCCTTGGTCATATGAGCAAAGTAAATTTCTTTACTAAGTGAATCTTTATATTTAAATTAGATTACTATTTTTTATATTTATTTGTTATGATTAATTTGAGAGGGAGGGAATAATATTATGAATAAAATAATTAGAGTTACAGCTAGGTTATTATTAGGATTTATAATATATGGTCTAGCTATAGTAGTAATGATACATGCAAATATTGGGCTAAGTCCTTGGGATGTATTACATCAAGGAATTTCTTTAAAAACTGGTCTCACTATGGGGCAAATATCCATAGGAGTAGGAGCTATAATTATAATAATTGATGCATTTATGGGTGAAGGAATTGGATTTGCAACATTAGGAAATGTATTTCTTATAGGTACCTTTTTAGATTTATTTGAAGGTCTTAATATAGTACCTTATGCAAATAATTTATTTATGGGCATTCTTATGATGCTAATAGGAATAGTTTTAGCTGCTATAGCAACTGTACTGTACTTGAAACCAGCTCTTGGTAGTGGGCCTAGAGATGGTTTAATGCTAGCCATAAATAAACGATCATCAAAATCTGTAGGAACAATAAGAACTATTATAGAATTAACGGCTTTAACAGTAGGTTGGCTTTTAGGAGGAAGTGTAGGAATTGGGACAATAATAAGTGGATTTGGATTGGGTTATGCTATACAAATTGCTTTTAAAATAAGCCATATTGATTCTAAATTACTAACTCACGAAAGTGTTATTGAAAGTATAAAATCTTTGAAAAATGGAAATAGAATTCAAGTTGAAACTTGCATGGAAGCTGATGAGGAATAAAAAGAGAAGCTACAATTAGGTAGCTTCTTTTTATTTGAAATTTTTATATTAAATATTTAATTTTCAACAAATGTATCACAGCTAGCATTACCGCTATTTATTTTTATTTTTTTTGCTGTACAATATTTATTATCATTGTAGGAACATTTTATTGCATCACATTTTATATTTTGTATAGTAGTAGGATCTAACTTATTCTTATTTTCACCGTATATAGAACTAGTAAACTGTTGATAATCCTTTTCTTTAAAAGTAGAACAGTAAGTGTCATCAATATCATCTGCAAGAAAACCATCTATGTTTATTCTTCCAGCATAACAATGATTATCATTGTTATGTATACATCTAGTTGCATCGCATCTCAAACTAGTATCCAATTTTAGACCTCCTTAACAAACTATATTAAAGATAATATATGTAAGTTGTATTATTTTATACAATTACTTTTTATTATTTGGAAAACATTTACTACATAAAACAACCACATCTTCATCTGTTTCTCGGCCTAACTTTTTATTTATATGATATACATCTACATTTTCCATACTATTGCAAATAGAGCAGGTATAGTTGTGTTTTTTTAGTATGTTATCTTTAAATAATTGCCAATATAATGAGTCGAGATAATCTTCATATTTAATTCTAAGACTAGTCTCTAAAAAGTCTAAATATAAATAATCTAAATCACAAGTTGTTAAGTTAGTGTGTTCCTGATCAAAAAACTGACAACAGTCTGTTGGTCTTGGAATTTTATCATTAATAACACATTTTATATAATACCTAAAGTTTTCATCAGGACCTTCCAAAGTTAAATGAGAGCAAAAAGTACAACAGTTTTTTGGTAATTTATCCTCTAAAATTTTATTATCCTTTTTCATAATATCCCTCCAATTTTCTAAAGGAGTAAATTTTTATATATAATACATATTAAAAATTTTTTTATATTATTACAAAATGAAAAACAAAAATATTTAACAATAAAGGATTTTAAAAAATAAAAATCAATATATATATTAAATACTTAAATTAAGGTGATATTATGCGAATTTATGATTTTGATAAAAATAGAAAAATAATAAATATAGAATTAGAAGATAGGATTATGATAAGTAAAGAAAAAATAAATAAAAAAATATCAAGTTATATGAATGATAATAAAGATAAGATAAGTGAAATATATGGTAACAATAAAGAAATTCTAAATATTGATGAAGTAAAGAGCCCTTTTACTTATATAAAAAACAAAACTATAGGAACAAAAAGTCTTGACTCAAAACACATATACAAAAGTATATCCAATAAAAATATAGAATTCAGTAAATTTGTTGGATGTAATTTTAATAATATAAAATTCGAAAACTGTACTTTTATTGGAAGTGAATTTAAAAATTGTAGATTTTATAATGTGGACTTTCATAACTGTAATTTTGAAGATGAAGAAAAAATTATAGCATTATTTAAAGAAAAATGTGAATTTAAAAGTTGTAATTTTTACACCACTAATATGAAAAATATAGTATTTGAATTTACTAAATTTATAGAAGTTAAATTTTATCTAAGTAGCCTTAGAAATAGTATTTTTAACAAATCTTCTATTGAAAATATAATTTTTTCAGATTGTGATTTGAAATCTATGAAAATAATAAGAACTGATATAAATATACTGGCTTTTGAAGATGAATTTACAAGTAAGGTGGATGAAAATACATTTATTGATTTATTAAAGTTAAATAATAAGAATAAAAGTTCTTACTATAATATATTTAAAACATATAAAAGTATATCATCAGTGTTTGAAAAAAATAGGTTATTTAATTATTCTGGAGAGTATTACTATCTTGCTAAATGCGCAGAAAGAAAATGTTTAAAAGGATTAGAAAGGCTAAAATCAAATGTTTTTTATTATACTTGTGGATATGGAGAAAGACCAACATTTGCTCTTATATCATCCTTAGAGATTGTATTAATATTTTCTATAATATATATGTTTTCTGGTCTTTGTGTAAATGAAAGAATAATTCATTATAATTTAAATATATTATCCTATCTGCCTAGGAAACTAATGTATATGGATCTTATAGATTGTTTTTACTTTAGTTTAGTTACGTTTACAACAGTAGGATATGGAGATATCTTTCCCATAGGATATAGTGTGCTATTTTCATGTGTGGAAATGTTATTAGGAGTTACTATGGTGGGAGTTTGGACAGCTACTTTAGCTAGAAAAATCACTAGATAAAGATGTAATAATTGGCAAAGTAACCTTGTATATGATAAATTATAACTATTATAAAATTTAGGAGGCAAAAATGAAATTTCAAGATTATAAATATGAAAGACCTAACTATGAAGAAATAAAAAAATCATTTTTAGATTTAGTAAATAAAATAAAATATGCTGACGATTACAAAAATCAACATGGGTACATAATGGACTTAAATAATATTAGAAAACAAATTGAAACCATGTCCACTATAGCTTCAATAAGAAATAGTATAAATACGGCAGATGAGTTTTATGAAAAAGAGACGGGTTATTGGGATGAATATGGTCCGCTATATACAGAATTAAATTCAAGTTTTTATAATGCTATTGTTAATTCTAAATTTAAAGAAAATATAATAAATGATTTTAGTCAACAATTTTATAAAATATGTGAATACTCTTTAAAATCTTTTTCAAAAGAGATAATACCACAGTTACAAGAAGAAAATAAACTAATGTCCAAATATACAAAGCTATTAGCTTCAGCCCAAATTAACTTTAATAAAGAAGAGCTAAACTTATCTGGTATTTACAAATATATGTTATCTCAAGATAGAAAAGTTAGAGAAGAATCATCTAAAGCTTATTATAACTACTTTGAAATACATGAAGAAGAATTTGACGAAATTTATGATAGCTTAGTAAAAATAAGACATGAAATAGCTAAAAAGCTAGGTTTCAGTAACTTTATAGAATTAGGCTATATAAGAATGTACAGAACAGATTACAATCCAGAAATGGTAGTTAATTTAAGAAAACAAGTATTAGAACACATAGTGCCTCTTTGTAATAAGCTATATGAAAAACAAGCTAAAAGATTAAATTTAGATAAATTAACTTATATTGATGAAAATCTAGAATTTTTAGATGGAAACCCGATTATTAAGGGTGACTCAGATTATATAATAAAAAATGGAATAAAAATGTATAATGAGTTATCAAAAGAGACTAAAGAATTTTTTGATTTTATGTTGGAAAATGATCTTATGGATTTAGAAACTAAACATAATAAATCTTCTGGAGGTTACTGTACATATATACCAAATTTCAAAGCTCCATTTATTTTTTCTAATTTTAATAGAACTAGTGAAGATATGGATGTATTAACTCATGAGGCAGGACATGCATTCCAACTATTTATGTCTAGACACATAGACATGCAAGAAATAAACTTTCCAACTTTAGATAGTTGTGAAATTCATTCTATGAGTATGGAATTTATAACTTATCCTTGGATGAATATGTTTTTTAAAGAAGATACGGATAAATACAAATTTGTTCATTTATGCTCTGCTATAAAATTCTTGCCTTATGGAGTTGTAGTAGATGAGTTTCAGCATATTGTTTATGATAATCCTAATATGAGTAAGGATGAAAGAAAAACAGTATGGCGCAATTTAGAGAAGAAATATTTACCACATAGAGATTATGAAAAAAATAAAATATTGGAAAAAGGATGTTGGTTCTTTAAACAAGGACATATATTTAAAGATCCATTTTATTATATTGACTATGTATTAGCACAAATTTGTGCATTTCAATTCCTTAAAAAAATGGAAGAAAGTAGAGAAGAAGGATGGGAAGATTATTTGAGAATTTGTAAAGTTGGTGGAACAGAGTCTTTTATACAAATAGTTAAAACTGGGAATTTAATATCTCCTTTTGATAATAATTGCATTGAATTCATAATAAGTAATTTACAAAAGAACATAGAAAAATTTGAAAAAAATTTATAAAAGAAATCTAAGAATGTGTAAATTACATATTCTTAGTTTTTTTTTATATTTATATCATTATTTACAAAATATTATTTGTGATATATGGAAATTCTAAGTTTGAAGAAGTAAGTTAGGAGGATAATTTATGAATATTTCAAAAAGAATACAATCAGTTCCACCATCAACTATAATGGAATTATTAACTTTTGCAGCGAAAGCAAAAAATCAAGGCAAAAAAGTATATCATCTGAATATAGGTCAGCCAGATATTATGACACCAGAAGGTTTTTTTAAAGCTATAAGAGAATATAAAGGAGAAGTTTTAGAATATGCATTATCAGAAGGTTTACCAGAGCTAATAGAAGCTATAAGAAAGTATTATACAAATTATAATTTAAATTTTGAAAATGATGAGATTTTAATTACTAATGGTGGTAGCGAGGCACTATTATTCACCATGCTTACTATTTGTGATGAAGGAGATAATGTACTAGTTCCAGAGCCTTTTTATTCAAATTATTTTAATTTCTCTAAATCTGTAGGAGTAAATATCAATCCAATTACTACCTTAGCTGAAAGTGGATTCCACCTACCTAATAAAGATGAAATAGTATCAAAAATTAATGATAAAACTAAGGCTATACTATTTTCTAATCCGGGAAATCCAACGGGTGTAGTTTACACGAAAGAAGAATTAGAAATGATTGCAGATATAGCACTTGAACATAATTTATGGATAATAGCAGACGAGGTTTACAGAGAATTTATCTATGATGGTGAGTACACTAGTGTGGGTACTATTGAAAGAGTAAAGGACAGAGTAATAATTGTAGACTCTGTATCAAAACGTTATAGTGCTTGTGGAGCAAGAATAGGATCATTAGCTTCTAAAAATAAGTCTTTTATGGAAGGCATACTTAAGTTATGTCAGGCGCGATTATCTGTGCCGACTTTAGAACAATTAGGAGCCATCCAACTTTACAAAACAAATAATTCTTATTTAACGGAGGTTAATGAAGAATATAGACAAAGAAGAGACGTTCTTTACGATGAACTTATAAAAGTACCAGGTGTTATTTGTAAAAAACCTAGTGGTGCTTTTTATATAGTAGCAAAACTACCAGTAAAAAATGCAGATGACTTTACTAAATGGTTATTAAGTGATTTTGATAAAGATGGAGAAACTGTGATGCCTTGTCCAGCTGAGGGATTTTATCAAACATCTGGACTTGGGGTTGATGAAATAAGACTGGCATATATTCTAAACACTAAGGATTTGCATAAGGCAGCCATACTTTTAAAAGAAGGTTTAGAAACGTATTTAAAGTTAAATAAAGAATAAAAAAATTTATTTTTCATAATAAAACAGAGTTTAATATAAGACTCTGTTTTTTAATTTAAAAACTTTGTAGCCAAAAACATTTAGATGTTTACATAAAGAGAGTGAATCTTACATAATATTGAGAATTAGTAACAATCTGTAATTACCTATGTTACTATTTTGTAATACAAAGTAACAAGTATGTAACTGTAATTTTTCAAGGGGTAATGATATTATAATAGTATAATAAAAGATAAAATTTAAGCAATTATAAAATATATTATAGAGGAAGTGTTGAAATATGAAAAAAGGAATTATCGCAATAACATTATTAGTAAGTGGAGTATTATTAATAACTCCAATTGCAAACGCAATTTCACAAAACAATAAACAAGAAAATGTAGCGCCAGTAAAAGTTGAACAAGCTACAAATACTGCAAAAACAGAAGTTGTAAAAAATAATGAAGAGAAAACAACACAAAAACAAGAAGCTAAAAAGCCAGCAAAAGTTGAAACTGTAGCTGTAAAAACTAAAAAACCAGCAAAAGTAAAAGTTGAGACTAAAAAAGAAGAAACTAAAAAAGAAGAAACTACTAAGCCAGCTAATAACACAGTTGTAAAAGATGATAAAGATAAAGAAGAAGTTAAAACAGGAATGACAAAATCACAGGCTGAAGCAATTTTAAATAAATATTTAAAAGAAGTTGAGAAAGTTGACTTTACTTACACATACCAAGGTAATGAAAATACTTTTAAAGCAATTAACAAAAAAGGAATAAGAGGATATGTATTTTTACCAAATATAGAAACTGATTTAGCTTACTTAGTAGATAAAGATAGTGGATCAGTATATTTCTTCCATCCATCAGGATACTTTGAATTATTACAATAAAATATAGTTAATATAAAAAGAACTTAGCGCTAAAAAGTGCTAAGTTTTTTATTGTACTTGTTTAAAAAACAAAATTTGAGTTTGAAATTATAAAAAAGTAGTTGACAATACAAAAAAATAAAACTACTATTAAATCAAACTAAAAAACAAAAGCGATGATAAGAAGAAGTAATAATTAAAAGAAAGGTATACAGAAAGTTACCGGTTGATGAGAGGTACATACTTATTTAATTATGAATACATCTTTGAGCTTCACACTGAAGAGCAAAGCTTGGTAGGATGTGACGTATTCACACGTTATAGTGACAGAGTATTCTAAAGAGTACTTGTGGAGGTAAGTAATGTAAATTACTTATAAATTAAGGTGGTAACGCGAGATAAGCTCTCGTCCTTTTGAGGGCGAGGGCTTTTTTATTTTTGTGTAAACCACTAAGAAATAAATGATAAATTTTAAGTTTAAAATACAGAATATTTGGTAAATTAATATTGAAATCTTAGTATGTATATTTTCATAAAGTAGTTGCAACCTTTATGAAAGTACAACGTACAAAAACATTTAAATTATTATATTAAAAGGAGAAATTGCAATGAATACACCATTAATAATTGTTATTTTATACGTTATAATGCTACTTGTAATTAGTGTTGTCGTATCCACTAAATCAAAAAAAGATGGTGGAGAAGATTTCTTAATTATATAAAAATAAAAATAGTACACTGGTTACAGCTGTTACAATAGCAGGTGGATCAATATTGTCTAGTTTATTACCAAATGTATTTGATATGAAGACTGCCACATTCTTTTCTTTTATAATATTTATGCTAGTAGGATTTGTTGGAGGAATGGGGTCTGCAAGTGTAAGTAATATATTAAATATTTCTTTAATTTATATAGGAGTAGTATCATCAGCAGTATTAGTTTTGTTTTACCAAGGTGGATGGAAGGTAGCTCAAATTATGGCTGAATCAACACCAGATGTACCATACATGAGTTTAACTTCGGGAATGGGAATACCAGCAATTATAGCATGGATGATAGTTATGTGTGGGAATACAAACTCAGTACAAGGAGCTATACAAATAAGTTTAACATCTAAGGATGATAAAAGTGCAGTAAATGGCTTTAGAATAGGAGCACTTTTAATGATACCAATAGGATTTATATGTGCAATGCTTGGCATAGCATCTAAAGCATTAATCCCTAATGTGGAAGCAACTCAGGCTCTTACAATGATAATAATGAGTCTACCACCAATTATGGCAGGACTTACATTATCAGCATTATGGGCGGCAGACATGTCTACAGCATGTTCTATGTTAATAGGATGTTCTACTACAGTTAGCCATGATGTATTTTTTAGAACTAAAGCAGGAAATAGATTAAAAGATAAATCATTTATGATAAATAAAATAATAATATTAGTAGTTGGAATTTTAACTTATATATTATCATCGCAACTTGGTAGCATATTAAGTGCAATGAAAGTATGTCTATCTATGGCAATAGGAACCTCTATGCTAGTAATAGCAGGCCTTTGGTGTCCTAAATTCGCAAGTAAAAATGCAGGCTTTTTCACCATATTATCATCAGTATTTGCTGTAATAGCATGGTTAGTATGTCCGACATTTCATAACATATTTAAAGATATTGGGTATTGGATGATAGCAGTTAGTGGGATTACTTTTGCAGTGATAAGCCTAGTGGAAAAAAATAAAGTGATTATATATGATAAAGAAAACACTATTGATAATTTAAATTTAGCAAGACATAAATAGATTAGTAAAATTAAAACTAAATAAAAAATAGATTAATCATTAAAATAAATTAAAGAATGATATGTTGATAATAAAATACACAAAATATAAATATAGGAGGTAAAGTATAGGAACATAGTAGTAGTTGTGGCCCTTGGGAGCCATAGAAAGCAAAGAGAAAAAGAACTTTGTCAACTAGCTTCAAAATCAGTTTATGATAAGGTTAAAGTTGTAAATCATGACTGTGATGCAGATGATTTAATAAATGTTGGAACTACACCTTCAGGAACTGAAGTTTATGTTAATCCTTTAGTTGTAGGACGAAAAGTAATAATGATAACAGGTACAGTACATCATATAATGGCAGGATTTGGAGGAGGTAGAAAAAGTGTAATACCTGGTGTGGCTGGAAGACAAACAATAAAACAAAATCATATACAAAGTTTAAGCAAAACAGAAAAACGATCAGATCCTCTAGTTGGAACAAGACTATTAAATCATAACCCAATAAATGAAGATATGAATGAAGCTGCAAAATTGATAGATATAGATTTTGGAATAAATATAGTAGTAAATTCATCATCAAAGCATAGTAAATTAATATGTGGCAATTTCTATGATGCATGGCTAAAAAGCTGCAAATATGTAGATGATGCATATGGATTACCAATAAAAAAAGAAGCAGATATATTTATTGCCAGTCGTGGAGGATATCCAAAGGATATTAACTTATATCAGTCAACAAAATCCTTATTTAATGCAACTAGAGCAGTAAAAAGAGGAGGAACATTAATATTACTTGCTAAGTGTAGTGAAGGTGGAGGAGCACCAGATTTCTTTAACTGGATTGAACCATTAAAGAGGGGAGTTTTAGATGAAGAACTTAGAGGAAGCTTTACAATAGGTGGATATATATTTTATGCAGCCTGTGAGGCTATAGCAAAATGTAATGTTTATATGCTAAGTTCCATAGATCCAGACGTGCTAAAAGATATGAAAATAATAGCTTCAAACAATATTGAAGAGTTGTTAAATAAAATTAATTGCCAAAATAAAGAGATATATATAATTCCATATGGAGGAAATGTAGTTCCTTTATTAGAAGAAGATTAAATAAATTAGAGATAACATATTATTAATTATTGATTTGACAAACTATTGAGTGAAGAATAATTAAATATAGTTTATAAAGTAGTAACTATATAAGAAATAATGTTAAAAGTTAAATATAATCAAAAGATGGAAAATGCCATTTTTTGATTATATTTATAAATAGATTAAAATTATATTAAAAAAATTATATGGAAAAGTTTAATGATAAAATGATTATTTAAGGGTAGCTTTTTTAAATAATGTTAGTTATAATTAATTTGTAATTAAATATTTATGGCTCATTAGCTTAGTTGGTAGAGCACCTGACTCTTAATCAGGGGGTCCTGGGTTCGAGTCCCAGATGGGTCACTTTCAAAACTCATTGATAATACATCAATGAGTTTTTTAATATGAATTATAGAAAAAAATAAATTTTCAAAGGTGGAAGAATGATTTCAATAATAATTCCAATTTATAACGAAGAAAAAAACATTATAAAACTTCAAGACAATTTATCTAAATTAAAGGGAAATTTTGAAGTTATATTTTGCGATGGAGGAAGTAGCGATAAAACGAAAGATTTAATAAAAACTACCTTTACTCTTGTTAATTGTCCTAAGGGTAGAGCAAATCAAATGAATTATGGGAGTGAAATATCAAATGGTGATGTACTATTTTTTCTTCACTGTGATAGTGTAATAGAAGAAGATGTAATTATAAAAATTCAAAATGAAATAGATAGAGGTTGTAAATTAGGCTGTTTAAAACTAAAATTTGATAATGAAATAATATGGATGAAGATTTGCGGTTATATGTCTAACTTAAGAGTTAAACTAAGAAAAATAGCCTTTGGAGATCAAGGAATATTTATAACAAAAGAATTATTTCAAGAAATGGGTGGAATGCCTAATTTACCTATAATGGAAGACTTAGAATTTTCTTTAATGCTAAAAAGAAAAAAATATTACTTTAAACAAATAGATAGCCAAATAATAACTTCATCTAGAAGGTTTTTGGATAAAGGTATATTTAAGGCTATGACTCAAATGCAAAAACTACAACTTCAATATTTGTGTGGAAGAGATATAAATGAAATTAACAAAGAATATAGAGACATTAGGTGATAAAATGAAAGAGGCAATTATTATTTTTACAAGGGTTCCTATACCAGGAAAAACAAAAACAAGGCTACAGAGCTTTCTTACAAAAGAACAATGTGCACAAATTCACAAAAACTTCTTAAAAGATATTAAATGTACTTGTGAAAAATTAAAAAGGGATATTTTTATATTCTATACACCGGAAGATAAAGATAACATACTGAAAGATATTTTTGGATATAAATTCAAGTATAAAATTCAAGAAGGAAAAGACTTAGGTGAGAAGATGTATAATGCTATAGAATATGTTCTAGGGGAAAAATATAAATCTTGTATATTAATAGGAAGTGATATACCTTTTTTAAAAGAAGAAGATTTAAAAAAAGCTTTTGAAATTTTAAAAGATAAAGATATTGTTTTAGGACCAACAGTTGACAAAGGATATTATTTAGTAGGGATGAAAAACACTACTAAAGCAGTATTTGAAAATATTCAATATGGTTATGGAAATGTATTAGATGATACTATAGCATCAATAAAAAATTCAAACTTGACTTATGATTTAACTAATAAAAATATTGATATAGACGAAAAAGATGATTTATTTTATTTTTATAATGAGATAAAAAAAGAAAATGTAAGTAAAAATATGAACACATCAAAATACATTATTAAAGTTATTGAGGAGCAGGAAAGAGGATGTTTACAATTAACGGTTTAGAAGAGTATGTAAAGAGACAGGAATTTTTAGAAGCATTAAATATTCCTAAAGATAGTAAAATTGATTTTAAGTTGCTTGCACAAGGTGAATATAATATAAATTATTTATTTACTCATCCAGTAACTAAGGATAGCTTGATTCTTAGGGTAAATACAGCAAGTCAAATGAACCTAAGCAATCAAATTGAATATGAATATAAATCATTATTGCAATTAAAAGAAAGTAATAGAACTCCAATACCAATATATGTAGATGGAAGCAAGAAACACCTGGACTATGGTGTTTTGGTTATGAATTTTTTACAAGGTGCTCCTTTAGATTATAGAAAAGATTTGTATATAGCGGCAAATTGCTTAGGTGATATTCACAGTGTAGAATTAGAAGAAAACTCACATTTACTGTGCCCTAAAAATCCACTACAAGCAATAATTGATGAATGTGAAACTATGATCCAAACTTACTATAATAGTGACTTGGGGGATGAAGAAAAGAAAAAACAAATAAAAAGAATGTTAAGCTTAGGGCAAAAGATGATAAAAAGTACAGGAGAGTATAAGGGAAGAAGATGCATTATTAACACAGAGCTAAATTCAAGTAACTTCTTAATAAATGGTGAAAATAGTAATAATTATATAATAGATTGGGAAAAACCAATATTAGGAGAGCCGGCACAAGATTTAGGACATTTTCTAGCACCAACAACTACATTTTGGAAAACGGATGTTATTTTATCCCAGGAGAAAATTGAAAAATTTACTGAAGAATATATAAAAGCTATTGGAAATAATTTTAATACTAATGACATAGCAAATAGATTAAATTTATATATTCCAATAACGTGTTTAAGAGGAATTACTTGGTGTGCTATGGCTTGGGTTCAATATAAAGATCCTGATAAATTAATAAGAAATGACTTCACAGCTAAAAAATTGGATGATTACTTATCAAAAGATTTCTTAGATATGGTAGAAAATAGATATTTTAAAAATTTATAAGATTATTGTTTAGGCGTGCTAACTTTAGCATGCTTTTTTTACTATCAATAAGAAGATTACAAATAATGATAAATATATATGATGGCTTTAATAATGAGGGTGAACTTTCTTAAAATGAGAATTATAATTTTCATTATAGAAAAAAACTATATAATAAAAATTATATAAAAATTTATAATTAGATTTAACTTATGGCACATGATAAAATGAATTTACAAATGTAAAAATTTATATAAGGAGGTCGAATTATGGAAAATAAAAAAAGTAATGTTTATGGGAAAATAGCAATTATAATTCTATTATTGATATGTATACTAAGTTATTTTTTAGTTCCATCTATAAAAACAACAATTGATAATATTGCTTTTATGTTTAAATCAGGGGATTTTACAAAGGTAGGAGACTTTGTTG
Organism: Terrisporobacter petrolearius; assembly: GCF_020748185.1. GTDB lineage: Bacteria > Bacillota > Clostridia > Peptostreptococcales > Peptostreptococcaceae > Terrisporobacter > Terrisporobacter petrolearius. The sequence continues at coordinate 13,373 of NZ_JAHZMO010000042.1, forward strand.
AATCTTATGGTCCTTATGCAGCACTAGTATCATTCATGTTAATGATATTTCAATCTATAGCTGCACCTCTTCCTGCTTTTCTTATTACTTTTGCAAACGCTAACTTATTCGGTTGGTGGCAAGGGGCTATATTATCATGGTCAAGTGCAATGGCAGGAGCAGCAGTTTGTTTCTTTATTGCTAGAATACTAGGACGTGATGTGGCTATAAAATTGACTAGTAGAAGAGGTTTGGAACAAGTAGATACTTTTTTCACTAAATACGGGAAACAAAGTATATTAATCTCTAGACTTTTACCATTTATGTCATTCGATATTGTAAGTTATGCAGCAGGATTAACTGGTATGGGATTTTGGGGATTCTTTATAGCAACTGGGCTAGGTCAATTGCCTGCAACGATAGTTTATTCTTATGTTGGAGGAATGCTAACTGGCGGAGCTAAGTTATTAGTAACAGGGTTATTAATACTATTTGCCTTAACAATATTAATTTTCTTAATGAAACAAATATATAGTGACAGACAAAGAAAAATTAAAAAGAATTTTAAATAGTGCTATCTATTTAATAAATAAAATAAAACTATGGGGGACACAAAATATGAAAATGAAAAAAATGATATCTTTATTAGCTGTTGGTACATTAATGTTTGCTATAACAGCTTGTTCAAAATCTAAAGAGGGAACGTCAGATGAAAAAACATTAATAGTAGAAAATAATGAAGTGAAAATGTTGACGGAAGTAAATGGGAAATATTTTACAGAGTCAACTCGTCATGGTGTAGTGTTTAAAGATGGATCAAATGGAGAAAAGTCAGTGCTTCGTGGATTAGCTGATGAAAAAGAATTCCATCAAGCTTTATTAGATATAGGTGCTAAACCAGGTGATAATTTAACTGCTGAAGATATGAAGGCGTCGTCTTCAGATAAAGGAGCAACTGTAGAAGGAGAAAAATTAGAAGCAGTTGTAACTTGGGAAGGGCAAGACAAAGAAATACCTTTTGAAGATATAATAAAATCAAGTGATGAAAGAAAAATGGATTTACGTTTTGGTGGGAATTTAGGAAGTGCTAAAACTAATAACACTGGTTGTGTGCTTTGTTTAGATAGTTGTGCAACTGGTATAACTAGTGATGCAGCTTATGCAACAGGAACATCACAAAATAAAGAAGTTCAATGGTTTGGCGATGAAAGTGTACTACCAGAAGATGGGACTAAAGTTTGGGTAACTTTCCGTATAGCTAAGTAATTTTATAAACCATAGCAAAGATAATAATATTATATCTCAAGGTGTTGTAGTTTCACTTTGAGATATTCTTATTTAAAGACTTAAAATAAATGAGGAGATAAAAAAATGAAAAATAGAGTAGGAATGGCAATGCTTTATATAATAACTGGTCTTTTAATGTTTCTTGGACCAAAATATATTTTTGTTGGGTGTGGATTTAATCCAGAACGTCCAATGAAGTGTTGGTGGTCAACTCAAGCAATTCTAGGCATAGGAATTTTACTTATAATAGTAGGGATTTGTTATATATTGATAAAATCAAAAGGAATAAATCTTGGAATATCCTTAATGAGTATTTTTATAGGTATGTACGCTATAGCTATACCAAAATTTTTAATAGGTGGATGTAAAAAAGACACTATGCCATGTTTATCAGTAGAATTTCCTTCAATATATTTAATATGTGGAGTTCTAATTATTGTTTCTATAATAAATATTATATATTTAAGGAAAAAAATCGAAGGAAATAAATAATTATGAACAATATAAATAAAAAGAAAAACATTGTTTCAATATCTTTAAATAATTTAAAGTATAGAAAAGTAAGAAGTTTATTTTTAGTTTTATTTGTTATAATACAATCATTTTCTTTATTTACAAGTACATTCTTAATGAGCTCTATGAAAAATGGAATAGAAAATGTTACACAAAGAATGGGTGCAGATGTTATTGTTATTCCAAATGAATATTCAAAAGAGCTTGAGCAGTCACTATTTATGGGTGAACCAAGTACTATGTATTTTGATAGAGAATGGACAGATAAGCTAAGTAGTATTAAAAATATAGATAAAATGTCAACACAATTCTACATTCAAACAATGGAAGCAACTTGTTGCGATGCACCAGTTCAATTAATTGCATTTGATCCAGAAACAGATTTTGTTATTAAACCTTGGTTAAAAGAAGGAAACATCAATTTGAAAAAAGGAGAGGTTGTTGTAGGACATAATGTAGCATCAAAACCAGGTGATATTATTACTTTTTACAACACTAAATTTAATGTAGTTGACAAACTAGATAAAACAGGAACTGGCAATGATAACTCAGTATTTATGAGCTATGAGACTGCCTATGAATTGAAAAACTCTAAAACTGCAAATGATAATTTAAAACTGGATAATATGGAAAATACCATATCAATGGTATTATTAGATGTAAATGATGAGTATTCAAATGAAAAATTAGCATTTGATATAAACACAACATTTGATGATGAAAATATTACTGCATACACATCAAATTCTTTATTTAGTGGAATTATTAATAAAGTTAAGCAATTTAGTGTATATAGCACAATTTTTTCAGTTTTATTGTTTATAGTCACAGCTATGGCCATAATATGCATTTTTATAATTACCATTAATGAAAGAAAAAAAGAAATAGGTATACTATATACTATTGGAGCCAAGAAAAAACAAATTTCTTTAATGATTTTGTTAGAGGGGTTAATCATTACAACTATAGGGTCTATAATTGGAGCTTTATGCTCATTAACGCTAATTACATTGTTTAAAAATTTAATAAGCATGAGTATGGATATACCTTATTTAAATACATTTAACATAGAAACATTAAAAATATCAATTATGTGTTTAGCTATTTCCGTAGTTACAGGATTAATAGCATCAATTATAAGTGTATATAAAATTAGTAAAGAGGATACTGATATACTTATAAGGGAGAATGAATAATGATTTTACAAGCCAAAAAATTAGTAAAAGAATATAAGCGAAGAAATGAAGTATTTAAAGCTGTTAATAACGTAAACTTATCTGTATATAGAGGTGATTTTATAGGCATTATTGGAAGATCAGGGTCTGGAAAGAGCACCTTCTTTCATTTGCTAACAGGATTATGTAAGCCAAGTCATGGAGAAATACTAATAGACCATAAGAGTATAACTTCTATGAGTGAAGATCAGTTATCAGTACTTAGAAATGAGAAGATAGGATACATCACTCAAGGTCAAAATTTATTATCTAATTTTACAATAATAGATAACCTGTGTATGCCATATTATTTATCGGATAAAAATGAAGATGTTTATGATAGGGCATTAAGTCTATTAAAAAAAGTAGGATTAGAAGGTATGGAAAATGAATATCCAAGTAGTTTGTCTGGTGGTGAACTTAGAAGAGTCTCTATTATAAGAGCTTTGATAAATGATCCAGACATAATAATAGCAGATGAACCAACTAGTAACTTAGACTTAGAAAATTCTCATATTGTAATGAAATTGCTTAAAAGTATTAGTGAAGAAAATAAAGCTGTATTAATAAGCACACATGATTTAGAGTTTTTAGACTATACAAACAAAACGTATTGCATGGAAAAAGGCGTTTTAAAAGAAAAATAAAAATAGGGTGGTTATATGAAATATTTAAAAATTATGTACAATGCTTTTTTATGGGCATTAGTATTTGCAATAACATGCTTTAAAAGTGAATGGCTAGAAATGAGGGTTAATATAGGATATATTTTATTTATTGCTTTTGGAGTATTAACTGCAATATTTAGTATTTATTTAAGAAAAAAAAATTTACAATTGGGTTTTAAATTTACTATAATAAACATTGTTATTTGTTTTATTTATGGTAATTTTGTATACGGATTTAAAAGACTACAAGTTGTACCAGCATCAATTATTAGAGAGGGGATAAATATTACGAGAGTACCATTCTCTAAAATAAATTTGATATTGTTAATTATTTTAATTTTAGGATTGCTTTTAATATTATTTTCAGATAGGAAAGAGTATAAGAGCTAATTTTCTATACAATAATTATTCCCTTAAGAAATAATTTATGATTGGAGAAAAATATGAATAAAAACAATATTATAAAAACAAGTTTATTTATAGCTATAATTATACTTGTAATTTTATTAAATAATCATTATGGATGGTCAGATTATATAAGTGATACCAAAAACTTAGATTTTATAAAACAAATGGTTACGGAGAATATATTACTGGCAATGAGCATTTATATGATTTTAACCATTGTAGGATGTGTTGTACTAGCTATTCCAGGGGTAACTTTTGCTGTCTTTGCTGGGATTTTGTTTGGACCAATTTTAGGTATATTTGCTTGCTTAATTGCTACAACTTTAGGTGCGGCCATGGCATTTTTAGTAGGAAGATTTTTTTTGAAAGATATGATAAAGCCCATGCTTGAGAAAAATAAAATTTTGAAAAAACTTCTTTTTTCTGATAATGAAAAAAGTGACTTAATAATTTTAATGATTACTAGAATGGTTCCTATATTTCCTTATAACTTGCAAAATTTTGCTTATGGAATAACAGATATCGGATTTTGGAAATATACAATATATACATTTGTTTTTATGTTTCCAGGAGTATCATTTTTTACCATAGGTTCTGCAGGACTTACAGCAGGTGATAACAAATGGAAATACTTTATTATAGCAGGAGTTTTAGCTATAGTTGTTACACTTGCAGGAATACTTATTCAAAGAAAATATCTAGGAGATAGTAAAGAGGTAATAGAATAATGAAGAATAAAGCACAAGACTGTATTCATTGTAAATTATGTACTAAAAATTGTGATTTTTTAAATAAATATAATATGGATTTGGAAGGTTTCTCAAAAAGAGAAGATTTGGCTTATAATTGTTTTCTTTGTGGAAAATGCAAATCTGTTTGTCCTAAAGATATTGATGGAAAAGAAATTGCATTAAGTATGAGAAAAGAAAAGATTAAGAATAATAATAATGCTATAATGGATAAGGATTATAATATGCTTTTGAAAGAAAAAAATCCTTATATTTTTGCAAACTATAAAAATTCAAATAAAAAATCAGTATTATTTCCAGGATGCAATTTTGTATCATTTTTTCCTAAAACAGGAAAAGTATTAATAGATGAGCTTAAAAAATATGACATTGGTGTTATTTTTGATTGCTGTCAAAAACCAATAGAAGAATTAGGTTTACAAGATGATGCAAATAAAAATTTACAATCTTTAAGAAATAAGATAAAAGAAGAGAATATTGAGGAAATAATAGTAGTGTGTCCAAACTGTTATTATTTTTTAAATGAGAAGTTAGATATAAAGATAATAACTATTTATGAAAAATTAAAAGAACTTAATCTAGGGAAAAGTATAAAGGAAGAAACTCTTCCTATTTACTATCCTTGCCCAGACAGAGAAGAGCAATTATTTTTTAATACAATAAAACATTTTTTAGAAGGAGAAATAAAAAATTCATTTAAAGATACTCAGTGTTGTGGATTGGGAGGGTGTGCCAGCTCTAAAGAAAGTGAATTATCGACAAAATTTGCAAAATCAGTATCCTTAGCAGGAGAAGAAAAACTATTTACTTATTGTGCATCTTGCGTTGGGAATTTTAGACGAAAAGGATTTTTAAATTCTTATCATCTGCTTCCATTAGTGTTAAATGTAGAAGAAGAAGTACCTTTAGGCATGAAATCTTTGTTTAATAGAGCTATGTTTAAATTTAGAAAATAAAAAAAATATTATTTAATTATAAGATAAAGGAGTGAGGGTATGAAAAAAATTATATCAATTTTAATGTGTGCAATTATAATGTTATCTATGGTTGCTTGTGGAAAAAGCAATAATACTGCTACAAATGTAGATGATATGAAATGGGAAGAAGTATTAGAAAAAGCAAAAGGTAGTACAGTTACATTTTATGGATGGGGTGGAGACGAAGAGTTAAATGCTTGGTTAGATAATGTTTTCGCACCAAAAATGAAAGAAAAATACGATATAAAAATGGAAAGAGTTCCAATGGATATAGACCAAGTACTTAGTCAGTTATCAGGTGAAATACAAGCTGGCGAAGAAGATGGAAGTATAGACATGATATGGATAAATGGTGAAAACTTTAAGTCAGCTAAAGAAAATAACATGCTTTACGGACCATTTTTAGAAAAACTTCCAAATGCAGAGAAATATCTTGATTTAAATGCAGATGAAAACAAAAATGATTTTGGATTCCCAACTGAAGGATATGAAGCGCCTTACGGAAAAGCTCAGTTAGTATTTATGAATGATAGTGCAGTTACGAAAAATGCACCAAGTAGTACAAAAGAATTATTAGAATTTGCTAAAGAAAACAAAGGTAAGGTTACATATCCAGCTCTACCTGATTTTACAGGAAGTGCTTTTGTTCGTAATGTAATATACGATATATGTGGATATGAACAATTCCAAGATATGAAAGAGGACAAAGAAACTGTTAAAAAAGAAATACAACCAGCACTTGACTATTTAGTTGAATTAAACAAGTATTTATGGAATAAAGGTAAATCTTTCCCAGCAGACTCAACTCAATTAGATAATATGTTTAAAGATAATGAAGTAGTAATGAATATGACTTATTCAGCTTATGCAGTTGCTAGAGGAATAGAAAATGGAAGTTACACTGATACTACAAAAACTTTCTTATTTGATAAAGGAACTATAGGGAATACAAATTATATGGCTATAGCTAAAAATAGTGGAAATAAAGCTGGGGCAATGGTAGCTATAAATGAAATGATAAGTGCAGAAATACAAGCATCAAGACTTGAAAAGTTAAAAACTATACCTGTAGTTGACAATAGTAAATTAAGTAAAGAGGAAAAAGCAGCATTTGATAAAGTTGATATAGGAAAAGGTGCAATACCTCAAGATGAATTATTATCAAAAAGACTTCCTGAAATGCCAGCTGGTTTAGTTCCAATAATTGAAGAAATATGGTTAGAAGAGGTTGTTGGAAAATAATGAAAAAGAAATATACGCCTTATATATTGTTAATACCACAAATATTACTTCTAATAATATTTATAATAGGGCTTATTAATGGAATCACCCAAAGTTTTGGGGTGATTCCTACTTTTGGTTTAGAGAAGCCCACATTAAAATACTACATGGAAGTACTTTCGTCACCACAGATGAAATCTTCAATTATGTTTAGTTTATATATAGCTTTTTTATCATCAATGTTTTCTGTTTTGTTAGGCACATTAATTTGTGTAATAATAGTAATAAACAAAAAAACTAAATGGTTTTATGAAAAGTTAATTGAGATACCGATTGTAGTTCCACATATAGTTGTGGCCATTTTTATATTAAACATTTTTTCTAAAAGTGGACTTATGGCTAGAATTTTAGCATCTATTGGTATTATTTCTTCGCCAGATCAATTTTTAAATTTGATTTATGATAAATATGGAATAGGAATAATGTTAGCATATTTATGGAAGGAGATACCTTTTATAATTTATTTTGTACTATCTATTATGTCAAATATTAATGATAGTTTAGGAGAAGCAGCCATAAACTTGGGTGCTAGTAAGTATGAAACATTTAAAAAAGTAACGCTACCTTTATGTAAAAATACAATACTAAGTGGATTTTTAATCATATTTGTATTTTCACTGGGAGCATATGAAATACCTCAATTATTAGGTCCTACACTGCCCAAAGCTTTGCCTGTTCTTTCTTATATTCAATATATTCATCCAAATTTACAGAACAGACCATATGCTATGGCACTAAATGGAATAATAATTATAATTTCTTTAATAGCTGCAATTATTTACTACAATTTAATAAAAAATAATATACCATCAATGAAAAAAAAGTAGGTGATAAGGTGAAAAATAATAAAATTAATAAGATTATATTAATTATAATGAGCATATGTATAATTTTGCCTATAATAAATTTGATAATATGGTCCTTTACGGAAAGATGGGCCTGGCCTGACTTATTACCACAGTGTTGCTCATTAAGGGCACTAAATGAAATTTTTTCTAGAAAAAGTGAAATGATTCAACTATTTGCATCCAGCATATTACTTTCTTTTGTAGTTGCCATATTGTCAGTTATAATTGGTATTATGACTGCTAGAGCTTTTGTATTTTACGATTTTAAATTTAAAAAACAACTTTATTTTTCGACTTTATTGCCATTTTTAATACCATCCACAGTGTTTGCTATGGGAATACATGTAATGTTTATAAAATGGGGATTAAGTAATAGTATTTTGGGAGTTATTATTGTTCACTTAATTTACTCTCTACCTTATGCAACAAGACTCTTGATGGATGGAACAATGGCTATTGGTAATAAACTTGAAGAACAAGCTCAGGTTCTTGGAGCTACACAATTTCAAGCTTTCACTAAAACAACTTTGCCTATTTTGTCTCCAGTTATTTTATCATCCATTAGTATGTCATATATAATATCTTTTAGTCAGTATTTTTTAACATTGCTAATAGGTGGTGGCAAAGTTAAAACCTTTGCCATTGTAATGTTTCCATACTTATCAGGAGGAGATAGAAATATGGCATCCACGTATTCTTTAGTATTTTTAGGTATAACAATAATAATATTTAGTGTTTTTCAAGTTGCAGTTTCTAAAATTAATAAAAATATAAGCAGAGACTTTTATGGTATATAGGAAATAGGTGAAATAAATGAGTTTAAGATTAGAAAATTTAAAAGTAAATATGGGAGGAAATGAAATCCTTCATAATATAAATTTAGATATGAACAGTGGAGAGTTTATCTCTCTTTTAGGTCCTTCAGGTTGTGGTAAAAGTACTTTGTTAAAAACTATAGCAGGATTAAATGATTTACAAGAAGGTAGAGTGGTTTTACTTGAAAATGAAATTCAAAACATATCTCCTGAAAAAAGAGGAACAGTAATAGTTTTTCAAGACTTAAGGTTATTTCCTCACTTATCAGTGGAAAAAAACATTGCCTTTGCCATGGATTTAAATAAAATTAATAAACAAAAGCAAAAAGAAGTTGTAAGTAAATTACTTAAAAACGTTCAGTTAGAAGGATTTGAAAAAAGAAAAATAAAAGAACTGTCAGGGGGACAGATGCAAAGGGTAGCCCTTGCTAGAGCACTTGCTGCAAATCCCAATATACTGCTTCTTGACGAGCCATTTTCTGGTTTAGATGAAAAGTTACGACTTGAAATGGGGCAACTTGTGAAAAAACTTCAAAGAGAAAATAATATGACAATGATATTAGTTACTCATGACAAAAATGAGGCATTACAGCTCTCTGATAGAATAGCTCTTATGATGCACGGTGATATAATTCAGTATGATAAACCTTATAATATTTATAGTTCACCTATTTCAAAAGAAGTGGCTGATTATTTTGGCAGAAATAACTACTTTGTAGGGGAAGTTGTGAAAAATATTTTTAAATGCCGTAACTTTAAATTAAATTGTGATAAAAAAGATGGTAAGTATGAAATTATGGTTAGACCATCAAGTATAGAAATAGATGAAAAGAAAAAAGACTATGAAATTAATGAAATTATATATATAGGAGATTTTGTGGAATTTGTTTTAAGGAAAAACAAGGAAAAAATATTGGTGAAATCTAGTTCTAAAATTTTAAGTAATAACAATATAAAAGTAAATAATAAAGTAGGAATAAAAATAAGAGAGGAAGAAGTTTCTTTCTTTAAATTTGAATAAAAGAGGATTAATTATGAAAAATATAATATTTGATTGTGACAATACTTATGGAGTACCAGATTGTGATGTAGATGATGGACTTACATTAATATATTTACTGGGAAATAAAGATGCAAATCTATTAGGAGTAACTACTACTTATGGAAATAATAAGGTGGAAGTAGTTTATCCAAATACTTTAAAGATGATAAAAGAATTAAAAGTTGATAATCTGCCTGTTTTTGAAGGAGGAAAGGATCCAAATGATTTAGATAATAAGGCAAGTGATTATTTAGTGAAAATGGCAAATGAATATGACGGAGAATTATCTATACTAGCAACAGGGTCTTTGACTAATCTCTATGGAGCTTATCTAAAAGATAATAATTTTTTTGAAAAAGTCAAAGAAATCGTTTTAATGGGAGGAATAACTGAGCCATTAATATTTGCTAAAAGACAAATGGATGAGTTAAATTTCTCTTGTGATCCGATAGCAACGTATACTGTTTTAACAAAAGGTAATAATGTTTCTGTAATTACTGGAAATAACTGTTTGAAGGTTCTTGTTACGAGAGATGACTACGAAAGAGAGTTAAGTGATTATACAAATCCTATAGTACCATATATAAAAAATAGTGTAGATTATTGGTTTGATTATAATTTAGATAAATTTGGAATTGATGGAACGTATAATTGGGACGTTACTGCTGCAGTTTATTTAATGAGACCAGAATTATTTAAAAAAAATATGTACAAAATGAATTTAACTGTTGAAGATTTAGAAAGAGGATTTTTACATATTAATGGAGAAAATAATTGTACTTTGAACCTTCCTACAATAGATAATGAAGAGCTTTATAACAAGGATATTTACAATACATGGAAAGGTGTTGAAATATAAAAAAAAGGTAAAATAAGCAAATGAACATAATAATTATAACAATTGTATTATTATATAAGCATTAAGTATAATGGTGTTTTGCATCTAAATAATAGAGCAAATTAGAACCTTAAATTTAAATTTAAATTTTACTAATAATTTTACTTAGAATAGTTTAGACTAATAAGTGAAGTTAGATTGACATAAAGTAATAAAAAGGAGAGAAAACGTTGACATAAATAGAAAACGTTATTATAATTAAACACGTGACAATAAATAAAAACTGAGGAGGAAGAGATAATTATGAAGAAAAAAATAGGATTAGTGCCTAAACTGATTTTAGGAATTATTGTAGGGATTTTATTAGGAAGTTATGCTCCAGAGGTTTTGGTTAGAGTATTAATTACTGCTAGTACTTTATTTTCAGCATTTTTAAAATTTGTAATACCATTTATAATAATTGGATTTGTAACAGCAGGAATAGCCGACCTAGCAACAGGAGCAGGGAAATTATTAGGAATAACAACAGGGATAGCTTATGGATCTACAATAGTAGCAGGTACAGCAGCTTTCTTAGTTGCATCAACAATATTCCCAGCATTTATTGATTCAAGTGTAGCATCACAAATAGGAGATCCAGAGGCAGGAATGCTATCTCCATTCTTTACTATACCACTAGAACCAATGGTAGATGTGACAGCAGCAATCGTTTTTGCATTTACAATAGGCCTTGGTATATCATCACTTAGAAATAATGGAAAAGGCGAAGCTTTACATAAAGTATTCCAAGAATTCCAAGAGATTGTAACAAAAACTTTAGCAACTGTAATAATACCATTATTGCCAGTATATATAGCAGGTACTTTTGCAAATATAACTTATGCAGGACAAGTTGGGGCAATCTTAGGAGTATTCTGGAAAGTATTCCTTATAGTAATACCAATGCATTTAATATACTTAGTAATACAATTTACAGTGGCAGGAACAATATCTGGTAAAAATCCATTCAAAATGCTAAAAAATCAAATACCTGGTTATTTAACAGCAGTAGGAACACAGTCTTCTGCAGCGACTATTCCAGTTAACGTTGAATGTGCAAAAAACAATGGAATAAGTAAAGAAATAAGAGAATTTTGTGTGCCACTATGTGCAACAATTCACTTATCTGGATCAATAATATCAGTTACATCATTTGCAGTAGCAGTATTAATGATGAATAATATGGACTTTGGATTTGGAGTAATGTTACCATTTATATTAATGTTGGGTATAGCTATGGTTGCAGCACCAGGTGCACCAGGTGGAGCTATAATGAGTGCATTACCATTTTTACCTATGATAGGAATACCATCTGATGGTGGTCTTGCAAGTTTAATGATAGCATTATACTTAACTCAAGATAGTTTCGGAACAGCTGCAAACGTATCAGGAGATAATGCAATAGCAGCGGTAGTTGACCATATAAACCAAAAAATGAATAAAAAAGAAAAATTCAAAAAAATTGTTTAATATGAATTCATATATTTGATCAAATAAGTTAAACATAAATTAACGAAAAAGAAGGTATCCTAAAATTATTTTTAATTTTAAGATATTTTCTTTTTTATTATAAAAGAAAATTATAATTATTTATATCTCAAAAAAATCCTATTTTTAATTATAAATACAATACTATTAATTAACTTACTTATGTAACAGATTTTAAATTTATGATATTATAATAAGGTATAAAAATTAAAGAATATTTATACTTATTATAATTTAAAGTGTGTTTTAGTATGGAGGGAGAACTTACAAATGATAAAAGCGCAAATAAGAGATCAACTTATAAAAGGATTAACTGATGATAATGTTATAGATTTATTTCAACGTAACATGATGCCTCTTAACCAGCTTATGTCTTATTATCGTTGTGCAATTATGGAAGTGGAAACAAAATTTAAAGTATTGAATGAACAATTTTCCCTTCAATATGATAGAAACCCAATAGAAACAATAAAATCAAGACTAAAGTCCCCTGAGGGCATAGTAAAAAAATTAAAGCGTAAAGGATATCCATTTTCTCTTGAATCAATAGAGGAAAATATAAATGATATTGCAGGTATAAGAGTAATTTGTTCTTTCACAGAAGATATATATTTACTGGCCGAATGCTTATTGCAACAAGATGATATAACTTTAGTAGAAGTTAAGGATTATATAAGACATCCAAAGGAAAGTGGATATAGAAGCTTGCATTTAATTATAGAAGTTCCAATTTTTTTAGAAAATGAAAAGAAAAATATGAAGGTTGAAGTTCAGTTAAGAACTATAGCTATGGATTTTTGGGCAAGCTTAGAGCATAAGTTACGTTATAAAAAGGATATACCTCAAGAAGAAGCAGATATTCTTGCTAAAAACTTAGTAGAATGTGCTGAAATTAGCGCTGACCTTGATAATCGTATGGAGCAGATAAGAAATAAAATATTGAAAAATAGTTAGCAATTTAAGTCATATGGGTATATATCCATATGACTTTTTATTTTGAAAATTTTAATTACATTTTAAATTATTATTTATATATAAACTGAAATGAATAATACTAATTATAATAAAGTACATAAAACTTAGGAGGAAAAAATTATGGATTTAAAAGAAATAATGCAATATAATACTTTTGTAGTGTTAGGAGATACATTAAATGAAGAAAAATATGCTTATAAGATAAAACATGAGCTGATAAATAGCAATTATAAAGTATATTCTGTTGGAAAAGAACTAAAGTCTATTAATGATATTGATGAAGAAATAGATATAATTGATTTATGTATTAATCCTCCTGCAGGAATAAAATTATTAAAAGAAAATAAAAAGAAATTTAAAGGTGTTGTTATACAACCAGGAGCAGGCAGTGATGAAATTATTAAATTTTTAGATGAAAATAATTATGATTACATAGATGGATGTTTGTTGGTTGGAATTAGACTTTACTCTAAGTAAGATGAGCATTAAAAAAATTTATAATAAATTTAATAAAAATAATGTTAAGAGCCTAATTTAATTTAGGCTCTTTTAAGTTTTGAAATGAAATTTATAACAAAACCTTATTCAGTATTTGTCATAAAAAAGCTATACTTATATTGTTGATTAAAAAAATGTGAAAAAATGTAGAAATGATAAGGAGAGACAGATGAAATTATTTAAGACAAACAAATTTAAATCATTATTATTAGGGGGAACATTGTCTTTATCATTATTCTTTGGAGGATGTTCTAGTAGTACGACAACTTTAAGTACGCTAACTGGTTCTAACACTACTCAAGATAAAAATAATAATTACAGCACATATAATAATAGTTCAGTACCAAAAGGATCAGCGGAAGCTTCTATAGAACGAGTTGTTGATGGTGATACAATGAAGGTAAAATTAAAAGATTCTGAAGGGATAGTTACATTAAGATTATTATTAATAGATACGCCGGAGTCTGTAAAGCCTGGTGTAGATCCACAACCATATTCAATAGATGCATCAAATTTTGCCAAAAAATTGCTTCAAGTAGGAGATAAGGTATATATTGAATATGATGAAGGGGATAAAACTGATAAATATGATAGACATTTATGCTATTTATGGTTTTACGACAAAGAAGATAAAAGTTGGAAGATGTTCAATGAAAAAATTGTAGAAGAAGGCCTTGCAAGAGTTGGTTATATTTATTCTCAAAGAAGGCACTTAGACACTTTATATAAAGCTCAAGATAAAGCTAAGGTAAGCAAGCTAAATATATGGTCAGTAAATGGATATGTTACAGACAAAGGTTTTGATGTAGATACATATAATAATAAGAGCTCTATATCAAGTAATAGTAGCTCTATTAATAATAAAAGTCAGAGTAATTCAGATGAAACTGTATATGCAAATGGAGGCAATTCAAGCTCAAATAAATATCATTCTTCTGAACATGCACACGGAATGAAGGGAGCTATTAAAATGACTGAATCACAAGCTAAATCAAAGGGATACAAAGCATGTGGATTATGTTATTAATAAGTTAAACAAATTTTATATGGAAATAGTAGATTTAAAATATATTAAGTATAAAAAGATTTAAATAATTATCTATTATATAAAACTTATAAAAAATGGGGTGAATATTGTGAGTTATTTTTTAATATTGGAATTTATATTTTTTATTGGAAGTATTGTAGGGTGGGTAATAGAATTAATTTTTAGAAGATTTTTCTCTGGAGCAAACCCAGAACGAAGATGGATAAATCCAGGATTTTTAATAGGGCCGTATTTGCCTCTTTATGGAATTAGTTTATGTATATTGTTTTTATTGGCTCAAATAAATATTAAATTTATAAACGATGAGTATGTAGAGGAATTAGTTCTGTTTACTATTATGGCCTTAGTTGTTACTTTTATTGAATATTTAGCTGGAATTATTTTTATTAAACAGATGAATATAAAGTTATGGGATTATACAGATGAACATTGTAATATACAAGGTATTATTTGTCTTAAATTTTCGTTTTTTTGGGTAATTTTAAGTGCAATATATTATTTTTTGATTCATCCTTATATACTAGAATCTCTTTATTGGCTATCAAATCATTTATCATTTTCTTTTATAATGGGATTTTTCTACGGTGTATTTGTAATAGATGTATGCTACTCTTTGAAAATTATGGTTCACATAAGGAAATTTGCAAATGACAATGAAATAATTGTTAAGTATGAGTTATTAAAAGAAAATATTAGAAAAAGAAATGAAGAATTGATTGGTAAGAAAAAATTTATTTTTGTAATGCGATTGGGAAGAGAGGAATATCTGAAGCATTTAAAAAACTATAAGGAAGAGTTAAATAAGAAGCTATAATTTAAAACTGAAATTGGATTCTTGCAAATTTGTGGAATGTTTATTAAACCATATTAGGTGTGTAGATAAAAAGTTAAGGTATGGTTTATTTGATCCATACCTTAACTAAAACTACTATATAAACCTACTTTCAGAAAAATCTAACTGATTATTTTAATTAAATATATTAAAAAGCAAGCTGTATTTTAAACTATATAATTATATCTGTTCAATCAAAGAGTCTGGAAACATAATTGTGTATTCTTCAAAAAAAATACAAATTAAATAGTAATAATTTAGTTATATTCAGGGGCCATGATTTTCATAATCATGGCCTTTTGTAATTAAATTTTCCATTTTTGC
>NZ_JAHZMO010000043.1 GCF_020748185.1 Terrisporobacter petrolearius
CTCAAAAGTTGTCCATCGCTCAGACTAATCATTATCTGAATATCTGGCTTGGTTTGTTTGTTGTTTCAGTTTAATTCTTTAAGAATTAATTTATTGTTAACCTACTGTTTAATTTTCAAAGTTCTTTTTGTTTCGACTTTTTAAGTTTAACAAATTTAAAATTTTATGTCAACACCTTTTTTTCTGTTTTTCTTTGGTGTTTTCCTCTCATTGAGGACATGTATAACTATATCATCATAATAAATATTGGTCAAGAACTTTTTTTAATTTTATAAAAAATTCGCTTCGCTCATTTCGCCAACGAGATGCCTTTGAGCAACGTGTTGGCGAATCATTTTGCTATCGCTTTAAGCCACTGCGTGGACGCTATGAAATTTTAGGCAACGACCTTGCTCAAAAATACATTTTTTACATTTCCTAAATGAGTTGATATAACTTAATTACAGAGTTTATCAACAGCGTAAATTGAACTATAGTTTCCTTATATGTAAAAAAAGCCGAAACATAATTTTCTGTTTCGGCTTATTTCTTAATCATATTAACTTCTAGTTATTTTTATTTTTTCTAATAAAGAATAATCCTCCTGCTGCTAATATTCCCATTGCCAAATAACCAACTGATGAAGGGTCTCCTGTTTGTACATTACTTCCACTTCCAGAAGAATTCCCATTTAAATTGTCATTATTTTCATTCACCTCTTGATTTTGACCATCATCTACATGTTGGTCATTATCTATATTTGGGTCATTATCTGCACCTTGATTATCCTCCGAATCTGATTTTTGATCATCATCTACACCTTGGCCTTGATCATTATCATTATTATTACCTTGATCTCCATCTCCAGGATTTGCTTGGTCATTACCATTTACAACTGTTTTTGTTACTTCTAAAATTTCATATCCTTCTTTTGTCATTTTAATAGATACTGTTTTATCTTCTTTTAATTCAGGTATTTTTACTTCAAAAGTTCCATCTTCATTTACTGGTCCATTTCCTACTAATGTTTTATCAACATAGATTTCTATATTAGCTCCAGCTTCACCTTTGCCTGTTACTACTTGGTCTGTAGATTTTATATCATTTACTTTTAACTCTTTTTCAAATTTTTTTAGTATTTGACTTAATGCATGATTTAATTTTTCAATATTTTCTACAAAACATTTTTGATCATCTGTTAATTCATGGTATTTTTCTTTTACTGATAAAACAGCTTCATAGTCAGGTTCAGTTATTTTTTTTGGTAATACATTTATTAAATCCTCAACTTCTTTAGCTTTTGCTAAATTTTCTTCTGCTTTAGATATGGCAGCTTTTAATGACTCAACTTTTTCTTTTTCTATTACATATGATTTTACTTCATCACTTAATTTGTTATATGTATCTAGTTTGCTTTTAGCTGATTTCAGTTTTTCTTTACTGTTAATATTGTCTACCACATAATCTCTTATAGAGTTATCAAATTTATCTGCTGTAGCTATTTGCTCTATATTTACTTTTATTTTATCTAAATTTGCCACTGCTTCTTTATCTTCAATAAAATATAACTTCGCTCTATCATTTAGCTCTTTATGTCTTTTAACTAAAGATTTAGCAGTTTCTAATTCTTTTTTATCTATTGGTGTTTTAAGCTTTTTAACATCTGATGCAAGTTCTTTTGCCATTTGTTCATAGGCTTTTTCTTCATCAATTTCTAATAATATTTCATCTATCTTAGCTTTTGCATTTTTTACTTCTTCTTTAGATTTTTGAGAATCACTCATAGCATCATATGCTGCTAAAAATCCAGTTACTTTATCTAAATCATCTTCAGTTGCAGGTCTTTGTATACTATCTAATATAGATATAAGATTTTCAACCTCTAATTTATCAATTTTACTTAAAGAGTTATTTAATTTATCTAATTTAGTTTCAGGTACTAAGGCTTTTTTATCTTTATCTAAATTATCATATATTTCTTTTAATCCCAAAACATAACCTTTTGCTTCTTGTGAAAATCCTCCTGATAAATCAATTTCATTAACTTTTGAAACAAATTCATCTACTACTTTTTGATTTTCTTCTTTAATTGCAACTATTGTTTTTTCAGCATTAATTAATATATTTATATTAGTAACTTTTTGTTTAAATTCATCACCTAAACCTTCATAAGCTTTTCTAGCTTCTTTTACTTTTTCTTTTTTTTCTAAAGTAATTTCACCTAAAGCATCTATTTTTTCCATTACTATTTTAGCAGGGTTTTTCTTTACAGTTACTGTTGCTGTTATTGTTTTACTTCCTATTTTTGCATTTACTTTTGTAGTTCCTGATTTTTTAGCTGTTAATATCCCCTCTTCTGATATTGTAGCTACATCTTTGTCGCCCACTGACCAAGTTATTTTACCTAATGAACAGCCTGGAGCCCCTTTAACTTTTAATTGTTTTGTTTCATCATCATATAACTCTACATTATCTAATGTATAATTAATTTGATCTTGCATATCATATAGTGAAGATTTCCCATCTAAAAATCTTTCATAAGCAACTAAGGCATACATTCCTTGGTCTGTTGCCATAGCATCTGTATTCATATTTAGTACGTGCTTAAATCCTCCACCTTCACTGTAAAATTGCATTATTCCACTTAATAAATTACTTTCTTTTCCTGTTTTACTATTCACTTTTATAAATCTTTCATCTTCTAGTGGATTTATTCCAAGGGCTGTAAGAGCTACTATAACTTGAGCTGTAGATTCACTATTTAATGTTCCCCAGCTATTATAAGCTCCGTTGTCTAATTGTAATTTTGAAAGTTGAGTTAACCCTCTATCTACTGCAGATTTTACTTTTTCATTAGTGTTATAGTATGGTGCTAAAGATTGAATAGACATAGCTGTTATATCTGGATCTGGTGTACTACCACTTAATGCCCATCCCCCAAATTCTCCTGATTTTTGAGTTATTTCTTTGCCTAATATATAATCTATTAGCATTTCTCTTGTAGTTTGAACTTTTCCTTCTGGTGCTTTTGGTATTTCATATCCTCTAGAATCTAGCGCTATAAGAGCAAATATAGGTCCATTTATCCCTTGTCTTTTAACTCCATTAAAATCTCCAAGTGGTGCTATCATACTATATCCACTCACATCAGTACCATCTAATCCTATTGAAGAAAGTCCTAATATAAGCCTAGAATACTCAGTATATTTAACTTTATGAAGTACACCTTTTTTATCAGCTACAACCTTTTTCACATTATCTACGTATTTTTCATTGTATCCATTTGGTACTTCTATTCCACCTCTAGCTAAACCTAAAACAGTCCACTCTCCGCTGAATGTTCCAAATCCAGCTTCTGGTACAGTTTTTAATAAATAAGCACCTGTTTCTTTTATTGCATTAGAAACAGATTTGTTTATTTTATCGTTTTCATATTTTTTTATACTAGATTGCAAGTTTTCAGTTGCAGATTTTACTTTTGCTTCAGTAGTTTCCATATCTTGAAGCACTTTCATAGCCTCATCATATGCTTTTTTTACTTCTTTATTTTGAAGTAATTTTTCTTTTTCTTCTGAGCTATTAACTGTTGCTATCGCTATAGTTAACTTGTCTTTTACTGGTGGATTTACTAGTGCGTCTCCTCCACCCATAAATGTTGACCCTAAATCACTACCATATCCCCAAGTTGTAAATTGCCATCTCATTACATCTCCATCTTTTAGCTTATATTGTCCAGCTCCGTAGTTTGGAAACCAATTGTTAACGGCATACATCCATCCTGACATAGAAGTATAGTCAAACTCCCCTAACCAGTCTTCTCTATTTCTTCCATATGGTTCATCACTTTCTTTAAGAATATATTCTGGTATTTTAGCATCTCTATGATCTTTATCTTTGACACTTGCTAGGTAGAATGATTGTCCTACTACTCCTGATTGATCACCTATACTTCCTGTATATTCATAGCTACCTTTTCCCAAATTTTTGTCCATCATCCTAGTTATTACAGTTGCTCCTGTATCACCTTCATATATAGGCACCAAAACTGGTTCAATAATATAACCAAGGCCTAGAGTGAATTTTTCCATGCTTACTGTAACCTGTCCTACAGGCTTCTTTTCATCTGCATAGGCAGTAGGTACTTTTATAAAACATGCTGAAATTGTAAGTATTAGTGCTGTTAATACTGATATAAAACTTTTAAATACCCTCTTCATATTTATCCCCCTTCTACTATTTTGTTACTATTTAATTGTAATTGTATTTTCATGTCTATTCAGTATGATTTTGGAGTAGCACTAGAGTAGTAATACTAATAAACTACTACTTTATTACAACTTTTTAAATGAGTTTATATAACTCAATTCCAGAGCTTATTAACAGCGTAAATGGAACTATTTTATTTCCTAACATATAAAAAAATAGTCCACCTAAATTTATAGATGGACTATTTTTTCATTATTTATTTTTTAATAATCTAATCGTCTAAAACATTCTTTTTCAAAAGTATATCCAGGAGTTTTAAATGGATATTTAATATCAGACACATAATACCAAGGATTATTGTCTCCTCTATTACTTTTTAATATATGGAACTCTTGAGCAGGCATATATCCTTGGGCTAATAAAAATCCCTTTTCTCCTTTATCGTTTTCACACATATCAACAACTATTACTACATGGCCTGGGCTTCCTCCAGTAATAAAAATATCCCCTATTTGCATTTCATCCAATTTGATTTTTTTCGATTCTTCTTCAAGAGATAAGGTACTTGCATAAGCAAAAACCATATTAAGATAACTTTCAAAAGATTCTTTGGAATCGTTAAATTTACTTGTTTTTACCCATGATGAGCTATTTCCATTAGTCTTAACTCTGTATCCATTTCTCCATTTTTCATAATCACATAAAAAACCATCTACAAAGTGAAATTTGATTTTATCAAACTGTTTCTGTTCATAAAAATATTCTGCATATACTCTAATTACAGAGTCGGCACATTGTTGTAAATTTCTATCCCCAAGATGCATATCAAACACAGCTGTATGAGCACTTTGATTAGCCTTTTCTTTACCGTTGTAAAGTAATACAGGTGAACCATCTTCTTTTAATGGATATTGACGTAAAAATTCTCCCATACTATTTTTATCAGATGAAATTCGAGTAAAGCCTTCTGGAGTATTAATTCTACTTTCTAAGGTTTTACCATCTTTATTAATATAATTGTAAGTTGATGTATCTTTACTAGATGTTTTGTTTTCTGATGTTTGACTTGTTTGTGATATATTTTTCCATAATAAAGGTAGACCAATTAATAATATAACTAATATTACTAATAAAATAATTCGTAATGATTTTTTCATAAACCCCTCCTCATAATTGTAATTATTTCCCATATATAATATCACAATCTCTTAAATTAGCCTAATTTTTGTCAATTAATATCCTAGCAAGTAAAAAAGATAGGATATTAAATACCCTATCTTATATTTATAATTTTATTTTTTTCTTCTTACAAAGTATCTAGTATGCAGTAATTCATGTGCTTTATGACTAAGTGGATAATCTAAATACTTGTCATAAATAGCTTGTACCGCTGGATTTTCCTTAGAAACCCTCATGTCTTTACTTCTATCTATGTTATTTAGTCCTTCTCCACGTTTTTGTAAAATTTCATCTCTGTTTTTTCTAACTTTAGGTTGGCCACCACCACCAACACAACCACCAGGACAAGCCATGATTTCTATCGCGTGGAAAAATTCTTCTCCACTTCTTATTTTATCAAGCATTTTTCCTGCTTCTTCTAATCCGTGAGCTACACCTATTCTAAGTTTAATATCTCCAACTTCCACATCACATGATCTAAATCCATCAAATCCTCTAAGTGAGTGGAATTCTACATTTTGAATTTGTTCTCCTGTCATATTTTCAAGAGCAGTTCTAAGAGCTGATTCTATAACTCCACCAGTTCTACCAAATATTACACCTGCACCTGTGTATTCACCAAGTATTTGGTCTATTTCTTCATCTTCAAGCTCTTTTAAATCTATTTTTGAATCTTGGAATATTTTTATTAATTCTCTTGTAGTTATTACATAGTCAACATCGTAGTTTAAACCACGAGAAAATTCTGGTCTAGATGCTTCGTATTTTTTTGCTATACAAGGCATTATAGCAACAGATGTTACTTCACTTCTTTTAAGGCCTTTTTCTTTTGCCCAAATATCTTTAGCTACTGTTGCGAACATTTGCATGGGAGATTTTGCCGTTGATGGTACGTCTAGCATATCACCATAGTTTTGCTCTATAAATTTTACCCATGCTGGACAGCATGATGTTAGCATTGGTAATTTTACACTTTCATCTCCTGCAAAATGTCTTTCTAATCTATCTTGAAGTTCTGCAGCTTCTTCCATAATTGTTAAGTCAGCTGCCCAGTTTGTATCAAATACATAGTCTACACCTAATTTTCTAAGACCTGCTGCAAGTTTTTTCTCCACATTATCTCCTGGTTCAAAACCAAAAGCTTCACCTATGGTAACTCTTATTGCAGGTGCCATTTGTGTAATTACAAGTTTATTAGGAGTAGATAAGTCTCTTATAAATTTTAAAGTGTTGTCCCCAGCTGTAATTGCATCCACTGGGCATGTTGATACACATCTACCACAATGAGTACATCTATTATAGTCTATTTTATGTTGTTGCTTACGCTCACCTGCTATACAGTCTACTGGACATACTCTTTTACAAGCTCCACATCCTATACATTTATCAGTAATAGTAAGTTTTATTAAGTTATTACATTGCAGAGTGTAGCATTTGTCTTCTTCTATATGTTCACTAATTTCATCGTAGAAATTTTGTAAAATTTCTTCCATAATATTGTGTTCTTGATTTAAATCTTCTTTTATTTGTTCTGCTATAGTTCTAAGTAAGTAAACGTCACGCATATTTGATTTTCCCTTACTTATTCTATCTAAAATTTTACAAACTCTTTCAATTTGTTCTTTTACTTTAGCGTAATCCTCTAATGATTTTCCATTTTGCATTGACCCTATTACAGAATCCATATAGAATTTGGAATATTGAACTATACAATCTTCTTCGGATAATACATTGATTGCTCTAATATAGTTATCAAATAGTGCAAAATCTAATTCTTTATCTAAATCTTTTTTACATAAAAATCTTCCATATGGTGGAACTCCAATATGGGCACCTTTGAAATCTTTTTTATTTAATATACCCCCAGCTAATTCAATAATATCTGAAAGTGTGGCACCTTCTGGAACATCAACAATCCCACTGTTTTTTACTCTTCCACATATAGCCACTTTTCTTGCGCTGTTTTGGGTCATGTTTTTTAATTCATCTTCACTAAATACAGAAAAAACAGAACCTCTATTACTATGTAACATAGTTGGCTTAGTATTTGTCATATAATCCACTCCTTTTACACTTATGCTTAAATTATGCCACTTTCCCACATTATATACTCAAAAAATATTTTTTACAATTGCCTCCAAAATTTTTGGAAGATTATGTATTTATAGACTTATTAGACATGTTTAAATAAAATACTTAATATGGCCAACTTTATACTTTTTATGCATTTATGTATCTAAATAAAAAATGCCAATGTA
This sequence comes from Terrisporobacter petrolearius, assembly GCF_020748185.1. Classification (GTDB taxonomy): domain Bacteria; phylum Bacillota; class Clostridia; order Peptostreptococcales; family Peptostreptococcaceae; genus Terrisporobacter; species Terrisporobacter petrolearius. Next base: position 7,623 of record NZ_JAHZMO010000043.1, read on the forward strand.
AATAAAAAGTTCTGTTCTTATTTACATCAGCATTTATATAAACTTAAATATTATTAATTAGCTTGTCCTGCACTTTTTACAACTATCATTTTTGACTTAACATATTCTTTTACTTCTTCTCTACCTTGAGAGTTGTATTTTTTAGGATCTATTGTATCAGAATTTTCTTCTAATACCTTTTTTACTCCCTTGGTAAATGCTATTCTTAGATCTGTTGCATAGTTTACTTTACAAATTCCTCTGTTTACACACTCTGTAACTATCTCATCAGGTACTCCAGATGTGCCATGAAGTACTAGAGGAATATCTACTACTTCTCTTATTTGTGACAATCTATTTAAATCTAACTTAGGTTCTCCCTTATACACTCCATGAGCTGTTCCTATAGAAATTGCTAGAGAATCTGCTCCTGTTCTTCGGACAAACTCTCTTGCTTCTAGAGGGTCTGTGTATCCTCCATCTCCACCGTCTAAGTCGTCTTCTTTTCCACCAACTTTTCCAAGTTCAGCTTCTACTGGAACATTTCCATTTTTACAAACATCTACTACTGATTTTGTTAAAGCTATATTTTCTTCAAAACTACTATGAGATCCATCTATCATTATTGATGTATACCCTGTTCTATAAGCTTTCATTGCCAATTCAAAGCTATTTCCATGGTCCAAATGTATTGCCACTGGAACATTTGCTTTCTGTGCTGCTACTTTTACATTTGCATAAAAGTAATCAAAGTCAGCATATTTTACTGTTGATGGAGTTGTTTGCATTATAACTGGAGATTTTGTTTCTTCCGCTGCACTTACAACTGCCATTACCATTTCCATATTTTCCACATTAAATGCTCCTACTGCATATCCATTTTTTTGAGCATCTAATAACATTTTTTTTGTAGTAACTAAAGCCATTTTTTCTCTCCTTTATGCCAATAAACTAACTATTTCTTTTGCGTCCTTACTTGCTAATATTTGATCCACATATTCTTTTTCCATCAAGTTTTGAGCTAATGAAGATAAAGTTCTTAAATGTAAGTCATTATCTCCTTCTCCTGCTGCTATCATAAATATTAAGTGTACTGGTTTTTTGTCTAGCGAATCAAATTCAAAACCTTTTTTAGATATTCCCACTGCAACTCTTGGTTTTACTACTGATTTAGTTTTAGCATGAGGTATTGCCACACCATTACCAAATCCAGTTGATCCACTTTGTTCTCTTTTCTTTATTTCAACTAAGAATTCTTCTTTGTTTGTTAAAACACCATCTTTGTATAATAAATCAGTCATTTCTCTTAAAACTTCTTCTTTTGTATTACCTTTTAATTCTAAAGCTACAGTATTTTCATTGTATAAAGATGCAACAACTTTATCTATTCCTTTGTTATTTACAGCTTCTTTTATTTTATTATCCTTTTTAACTTCTACTTTTGGTGTAACTAATACATAAAGCAAAGCACCTACTGCAGAACCTGCTAATATACAAGATACCCACATCATTGGTTTGTTTACTAATCCTAGTATTAAGAATCCACCGTGAGGAGCTGGAACTTCTATTTTCATCATATAAGTTAATATTGCTGATATAGACGAACCTATCATTAATACTGGTATAACTTTTAATGGATTTTTAGCTGCAAATGGTATTGCACCTTCTGTTATATGAGTAAATCCAAGCACATAGTTTAATAAACCAGCTGTACGATCATCATTTGTAAATCTGTCTTTTTTGAATGTTGCAGCAAGGGCTATTACAAGTGGAGGAGTTATACATGCTGCAGATACTCCAGCCATAAATAAGTAGTTACCTTGAGCAAGTAACATGGTACCTGTAACATAAGCTGCTTTGTTTACTGGACCACCCATATCAAATGCTGACATACATCCTATTACTAATCCAAGTACTATTGGGCTTGATTCTTGCATTCCTGCTAAGAATGTCATCATACTTTTATTAAGAGATGCACAAGGTCCACCTAAAGCTATCATCAATAATCCAGAAGCAAATACAGTTATTATTGGTACTATAAATATTGATTTCAAACCTTCTAGTTGTCTAGGAAGTTTTCTTAAACTATTAACTATTAATAATGTGAAATAACCTGCGAAGAAACCACCGATTATACCACCAATAAATCCAGAACCGTTATCATTTGCCATCATACCTGCAACAAAACCTGCAAGCATTCCTGGTCTTCCTGATATTGATTGAGCTATGAAAGCTGTAAGCACTGGAACCATAAGACCCATTGAGAATCCACCAATAGATTTTATTGTTGCCGCTATTACATTGTATTGTTGTGAATTTGGGTCAAATGAGAATATACCCCATAAGAATGATATTGCAGTAAGTACACCACCAGCTACAACTAGTGGAAGCATGTGAGATACTCCATTCATTAAATGTTTATAAATTTGATGACCAATAGAAACCTTTTCCTCAGCTTCATTGTTTCTTCTCATATCTCCTTTTCTTATAGGAGCTTTATTATCTAAACATCTTTGTATTAATTCTTCTGCTTTGTTTATTCCTTCACTTACAGATACTTCTATTACTGGCTTTCCATTAAATCTGTCCATATCAACATTTTTATCACAAGCCACTATTATTGCGTCTGCTTGTTCTATTTCTCTTGCTGTTAAAGCATTTTCAACGCCTATTGCTCCATTTGTTTCTACTTTTATTTCACAGCCTAACTCTAACGCTGCTAACTTTAAGGCTTTTTCAGCCATAAAAGTATGAGCAATTCCTGTTGGGCAACCTGTAACTGCTAATATCTTTTTACTCATAGATTATTCCACCCTCCTGATTTTAATTTCATTCATATATTCTTCAACCTTTTTTAAATCACCAATGGCATTACTTTCTGCCACATTGGCACCTGTTGCTGATGCTCTTTTTAGAGCTTTTTCAATATTTTTTTCATTGTTAATATCATCAAGCCAAATACTTAAAAATCCTGCCAATGCCGAATCTCCTGCACAAGCGGAACTTAAAAGCTTTACTTCGTGAGCACTTGCATAGTAGATATTTTTTCCATTATAAAAATAAGACCCTTTTTCACCTAGAGTTAAGAAAATATTTTGAGCTCCTTGTTCATGTAAATATTTCACAACGTCTTTTATATCTTCTTCATCTCTAACAATAATTCCAAAAATACCTTCTATTTCTTCATCATTTGGTTTAATTAAAAATGGTTTATATTTTAATAGACATTTTAGTTTTGGTGAACTAATGTCTAAAATTACCTTTATATTTCTTTTCTCACAAATCTTTAGTATTTCTTCATAATATGAAGGGTCTATTCCTGGTGGAAGACTTCCACTTATGGATAAATACTCAAGATCATCAAAGCTTTCTATCATCTGTAACATTTGTTCTTGTTTTTGCTTTTCAACAAAAGAACCAGAGTTAACAAATTTAAATTCTCCTTCACCATCATTAAGAAAAATATTTATTCTTGTTGTATCTTCTACTTCTACTGGAAATATTTCTATATTTTTCTTTTTAGTTTCTTCAATTATATATTTTCCTGAGAATCCACCAAAGAATCCAAGTACCTTGGAATCTACTCCAAAATGTTTAAGTACAAAACTTACATTTAATCCCTTTCCATTTGCCGAGTACACAGCATCATGGGTTCTATTTACAATTTTTCTTTCTATTGAGTTAGTACAAATATTCATGTCTATGGCAGGATTTGTAGTTAAAGTGTAAATCATTCATCTTTCCTCCCTCTATCTTATAAGTTGATTATATAAAAAAAGGGAATGAAAATCTTTTCATAATATGAAAATATTTTTCATTCCCTTTTCATTATTTTTCTAATTCTATATTTGCAGCCATATAATCAATTATAATTCTAGACATCATAAACAATGAAACTCTAGAAGATACTTCAAACTTTTTAATAGAGACGTGATTATGCTTAAATCCTACTAAATTGTAATGTGAGTGTTCTAAAAGTGGCGAATTTTCACTACAACAACATGTTATAACTTTTGCTCCACATAAGTTTGTATTCTTTGCAGATTCTATAAGTTCACTAGTTTCTCCATTTAATGAAAATATGAAAACCACTTCATCAGAGTTTAAACTTTTAGTTTTTATTTGCATAATATTAGGATCATCTATGAAAATGGCATTACATCCTAATAGTTGAAGTTTTAGAGTAAATTCTTGTCCTACATACTCAGTAAGGCCTCTCGCCAATACATAAATTCTCTTAGCATTTGCTAAGCAATTTATAATATTTAATACATTTGTAACAGATATTCTATCAACAACCTGTCTAGCTTCCACAAAAGATTTGTTGATAATTTCTCCCATGTTCTGAATTTCATCATCATTATTTTTAGATGTAATTCTATATCTAAGTTCATTGAATCCATTTACTCCACATTTTCTAATTGCTCTAGAAACAGTAGCAGGTGATGAATAAGTATCAAAAGCAATATCTACAATGGATAACTCTGACATTCTTTCTTCATTATCATTTATAAATTTTATAATTTCACTTTCTGTCTTTGTAAGACTTTGCATTATTTCCTTATTTAATTCTATTAGCATAGGACTTACCTCCTCACCATAAATATTTTTTATTATAGCATACGATTAAAAAACTTCTTCATTTTTGCTTTAATACTTATAAAGTATATTATAATTAATATATTAGTAAAGTAAAGCAAAAGGGGGTAGATAAAGTTGAGTAGATTAAATAAACATAAACTTCAACAAAAAAAGAAAAAAAGTTTTATTATAATTTCTTCATTTGCAATAATAGCTATATTAGTTTTAAGTATAATTATCTTTCCTGAGATAAGTAATTGTGTCAGCATATCTAAAACAAATTGGACAGTTTTATCTAATAATACTGATATTGATGACATGGAATATGTAGTATCGGAGCAACCTAAAAAAGTTCCCCAAAAAATTGATCTGGATGGTTACTTATTTTTAGGTGATTCTTATACTGTGCTACTTAAGGATACTATAAAAAAACATAATCCAAATGCTATTATAAAAGCTGTAGAAGGTGTTCAACCTGATTATTGGATAGACAACTTTAGTGATTTACCTAAAAACGATGATATTAAAGGTGTGGTTTTATTAATTGGCGTTAATGGCGCTACATATTCTAATAATATTCCAAACAAAGAAAAACTTATTTCATCCTTAGCAAAAAAATATGAAAATAAAACCATATATGTTCAAGAAGTTTTCCCTGTTGGAAAAAAATTTTCAAATGCAAACCCAAAATCCTTTAATAAATCCATAAAAAATAATAACAAAGCTACTAAAAAATATTGTGACCGTTATGATAATGTTTATTATATAAATGCAACGCATAATCTAATTACTAAAGATGGATATTTGAAATTTACTCGTGATGGTCTTCATATAGCTGGAAATAAACAAGAAACTTTTTATAAAAATATTGTATCAGCTATTAATAAATCAAACTAAGTTTCACTTCCTATATATCCGTTGCTTAAAAATAAAAATAGCTAACACTTGTAAGACTTTATATCTTATAAGTGTTAGCTCTATAATCATAAACTATTGTGATTTTATTTCCGTCCAAGCATCTTCATATTTTTTTTGTACGTCTGGTGGTAAATTTAAGAACACTTCTGACTTATCTAATATTTTTTCATCTGGATAAGCAGTTGAATCTTTTTTAGTTTCATCCTCTAAAAGATCATAAGCGCCTTGGTTTGGTGTTGAATACTCTATATATTCTACATTTTGAAGAGCATTCTCTGGGTCTAGCATAAAGTTTATAAATTTTTCTGCATAATCCTTATTTTCTGCTATTTTAGGAACACACATAGCATCAACCCATCTATTAGTCCCTTCCTTAGGAACAGAATAAGCTAAGTCAGGATTTTCGTCCATTAAAACTAATGCATCTCCATTATATACTATACCCATAGCTGCATCTCCAACTATAAGTCTATCTTTTCCATCATCATTTACATAAGCTTGCACAAGAGGTAGTTGTTTTATTAGCTCCTTCTTAGCTGCTTCTATTTCTGAAGTTTTATGTGTATTAATTGAATGTCCAAGTCTTATTAGAGATATTCCCATTGTATCTCTAACTGAGTCTAACATTTGGATCTCACCTTTATACTTAGAATTCCAAAGTACATCCCAACTTTTAACATCTTTTTCATCTACCATAGTTTTGTTATATAATATCCCAAAAGTACCCCACATATAAGGAACTGAAAACTTATTTCCTGGATCATAAGCAGGATCTCTGAAATCATCCATTATATATTTGTAATTAGGTATCTTTGAATAATCTATTGGTGATACTAAATCTTCTGCCATTAGTTTTTCCACCATATAGTCTGATGGGAATATTAAATCATATTTAGTACTTCCACTTTTAAGTTTTTGATACATAGCTTCATTAGTGTCGTAAGTTTCATATACAACAGTAATTCCTGTCTCTTCTTGAAACTTTGTTATTAAATCTGTATCAATATAATCACCTACATTATATATGTTTAAAACTTCAGCAGATTTTTTAGATTGACCACAACCTACTAATAAAGCGGATGACATTACTACTGTTAAAGCTATTGAAATTATTTTTTTAAGTTTCATTTTATGTCCTCCCTTTAATTATGATCTTTGTGATGCCTTTTTGTTTGCCGTTATATTTGATAAAATCAATAATATTAAAACAGCAGCAAACATTAATGTTGATAAGGCATTTATTTCAGGAGTTAATCCTCTTCTTGTCATTGAGTAAACCTCTATTGCCAAGTTTGTTACACCATTTCCTGTTGTAAAGAAACTTATTACAAAGTCATCTATAGACATGGTAAATGCTATAAGTAAACCTGATATTATACCTGGCTTAATTTGAGGAAGAACAACTTTTCTAAGAGCATACCAAGGAGTAGCACCCAAATCCATTGCAGCATCTTCTATATTAGCTGGTAATTGTTTTAATTTTGGAAGTACTGATAAAATCACATAAGGTATATCAAATACTATATGTGCTAATAACATTGTAGTAAAACCAAACTCTAATCTTATAAAGACAAATAGTGACATTAATGCCACCCCTGTTACTATATCAGGGTTTAATACTGGCAAATAGTTTATATTTAAAAGTAAACCTCTTACTTTTCCTTGTCTAATTTTGTGAATTCCTATAGCGGTAATTGTTCCTACTATAGTTGCTATTACTGATGCTACTACAGCAATAAAAATTGTGTAATAAAGTGCATCTAGTATTCTTTCATTTTGTAATAATTCTTGATACCATCTAAGGGAGAATCCATTCCATTTTGCCATGGATTTAGAATCATTAAATGAAAACACTGCTAGTGATATTATTGGTGCATATAAAAATACATACACAAGAGTTAAATATATATTTGATGTGAATTTCTTTATAATAGTAATCCACCGCCTTCCTTATCTGATTCGTCACTAAATTTATTAAGTATTGCCATTGAAATTAAAATGACTATCATCATGAAGATTGATATTGCTGAACCAAAATGCCAGTCACCAACTGACATAAATTGTTGTTCTATTAAGTTACCAATTAACATGAATTGTCCACCACCTAGTAATTTTGAAATTACAAAGGTAGATACTGCTGGCATAAATACCATTGTTATTCCTGACGCTACGCCAGGCATACTCAGTGGTAATATTACTTTTGTAAACACTTGTCTTCCGTTAGCACCTAAATCTTTAGCTGCATTTATTAAATCTTGATCCATTTTGGATAAGATTGTATATATTGGCAGTATCATAAACGGTAAGAAGTTGTAAACCATACCTAGCATTACCGCTGTATCTGTATAAAGTATATTAACAGAACTAAATCCTAACCCTGTAATTATTGTGTTTAATATTCCGTTTCTTCCTAGAATTGCTGACCATGCATAAGTTCTAAGTAAGAAGTTCATCCACATAGGAATTATTGCAAGCATAAGCAATGTATTTTGTCTGCTTGCTTTTGTTTTAGATATTATATAAGCAGTTGGATATCCTATTAATAAACATAATATTGTTGATAATACTGCTAGTTTAATTGACCTAAAAAATATTCTAAAATACATAGGTTGCATTAGTTCTTCAAAATATTGTAAAGTGAAAGTGTACCCTTCATTGGTACTTTTTGTAAAAGCAAAGAATACAATTAAGAATAAAGGAATTACAATGAATAATCCACTCCAGATTATATATGGAGAAGATATTTTTAAGCCTAACTTATTTTTATTGTTCATCGGACTCATCATCCCCTATTTTTCTCATGATATGTATGTCTTCTGGATAAATATCTAAACCTAAGTCACTTCCAACTTCTGCTGATTTAGTATTATGAAGTAACCAAGTTAATCCACTAGATTTAACTGTCATTTCATAATGAACTCCTTTGAATACACAAGAAGTAACTTCTCCTCTTAACATACCATCTTCTGGTTTAACCATTTTTATATCTTCTGGTCTGATTACTACTTGAATTTCCTCATCCTTTTTAAATCCTTTATCCACACAATCAAAACTTTTTCCACAAAACTCAACTAAAAAGTCTTCGTGCATTACACCATCCATTATATTACTTTCACCTATAAATCTAGCAACAAAGGCATTTTCAGGTTCATTGTATATATCTTGAGGTGTTCCCATTTGTTGTATTTTACCTTTATTCATAACAACAATAGTATCTGACATTGATAATGCTTCCTCTTGGTCATGAGTAACAAATATAAATGTTATTCCTAATTGTTGTTGTATATTTTTAAGTTCCCTTTGCATTTCTTGTCTTAATTTTAAGTCTAATGCTCCTAAAGGCTCGTCTAGTAAAAGTACCTTTGGCTCATTTACTAAAGCTCTTGCTATGGCAACCCTTTGTTGTTGACCACCACTTAATGAATCAATACTTCTACCTTCAAATCCTGGTAGCGCTACTAATTTAAGCATTTTCTTAACTTTTTCATTTATAGTTTTTTGATCCATTTTTTTTATTTTTAATCCAAAAGCTATATTCTCATATACATTCATATGAGGAAATAAAGCATATTTTTGAAAAACTGTATTTACTGGTCTTTCATATGGAGGTATTTCATTTACATCTTTACCTTGGAATAAAACACTTCCACCATCAGCAAATTCAAATCCAGCTATTATTTTTAAAGTAGTTGTTTTTCCACATCCACTTGGTCCTAGTAAAGTTAAAAATTCATTTTTTCTTATATCTAAATTAAGGTCTTTTAATACTTCATTGTCTTCATATGTTTTTGATATATTTTTTAATTCAATTATGTTCTCTTGTTTCAAATGTAAACACCTCTTTTATTCTAAAAATTCGCTTCGCTCATAGCGTCAACGAGATGTCTTTGCTTTCGCTTCAGACAACTCCGTTACTTAAAATTCGCTTCGCTCATAGCGTCAACGAGATGTCTTCGCTATAGCTTCAGGCAACTCCGTTACTTAAAATTTGCTTCACTCATGCGCCAACGAGATATCTTCGCTTCTCTTCAGATATATACGTTGCTTAAAACATTGGCGGAGTACTTACCCAAACAACTTTTGCTTCTTTTTTGCCTGGGTTTGATATATAGTGATTAGCTCTAGGTTTAAAGTAAAAACTTTCGCCCTTTCTTACTTTATTTTTCTTATCTCCTAGATGAAGGAATATTGAACCTGCTAGAACATATCCAAATTCTTCTCCTTCATGTGGCTTATCTTCTTTATATTGTCCACCTGGTTGTAAAGTTATTATTATAGGTTCCATATCATTTTTTTGTGAGTTTGGAACTAGCCATTTCAATGTATATTTTAAATCCTCGTCTTCTGTTTCAAACATATCATCCTTTGTAAAGGTGATTTTTTCATCACTTATTTCATTGAAAAACTCTCTTAAATTCGTTCCCAAGATATCTAATATATCTATTAAGGTTGCAATAGAGGGTGAAGTTAAATTGTTTTCAAGCTGAGATATAAATCCCTTAGATAGTTCGCATCTGTTTGCCAATTCTTCCTGGGTCAGTTGTTTTTCTATTCTCATACGTTTAATTTTTCCACCTATATCCATAGCAACACCTCCCTTTTATTATATAAAATTTGTTTTTATCCTTTTATGTCGACTTTTGTTTTTATTATTAGTAAATTTTTAATTTAGTATATTGAACTTAATTTTTACTTTTCATGTTATTATATGTAAACATTAAGTTTATAATTTCTAAACAACAATAGCTATTATATAAAATTCCGAGCTATTTTTCAATAGTTTTTTTATTTTTTTATCTCTCATACAAAACTTTAAAAGCCTGTAGGTAACTTATTTATATTGTTTCAATCTTTACAATTGTTTATATTAATTATTTAAAAGTTTAGTATGTCTAACTGTTTTCTTATTTAATATGATTTTTAATGTTGATATATACTAATATTAATAATAAATTCATTTAATATAAATTTAAATTTTCTTATTTTTTTCTAAACAATTTGTCCAAGTAAATTGTAATATCTTGTCCTTTTTGAACTTAAAAAAAGTATTGATTATTTTATCAATACTTTTAGTTTATTATTCTCTATTTTTATAAATTAAATCATTTTCAATTTTAATTAGTTATTTTTTAGCTTATTTTATTTTTTATTATTATCTTCAGATAATATGTTTTTTACCGATTCACTATATTTATTAACTAAATTACCTAAATCATTTATATTTAAATTGTGTTTATTAGTTTCTTTCACCTTATAATCTCTTGTATCTTTATTGCCAATTTTATTTATAAAACTTTGCCATTTACCTCTTGCATTGTTTTCTATACATATATTTTTCAAACTCTTGTTTTCATTTTGTTTAAAATTAATTACTAAAGCTCCACATTTTCTACAGTATTCTTCCTCATGTTTAATCATTCCACCACATTCTTTACAAATCATTACAATACCTCACTTCCTTTATTAATTATCCACTCTTATTCTATATTTCAATTTTAAATCATTATATGTAAAAAGTCTTTATTTTAATTTAATTTTGAAATTAAATCATTTGTGCTTAACATATCCTAAATATGGTTCTATACTTATTGTATAAAATGAAAAAAATCATATTAATATAACATATTTAACTATTCTTAAACTTTAATTGGAGGATTCTTATGATTATTTATAAATTTTTCGCACTTGGTGAATATGAAAAAAAAGAAAAATGGATAAACATAATGTGTTCCAAGGGCTACGCTTTAAAAAGTTGGAACTTTTGTAAGTATAAATTTGAAAAATGCAATCCTGGTGAATATAATTACTTTCTTGAATTATTTGAAAATCTTTCTTCTTCTCCTAACCAAGAGGATTTTCTCAATTACTTAGAAGATGAGTGGGGCGTTGAATATGTATGTGACTATAGAAATTGGGTATTTTTTAGACGAAAAAAAATGTTAGGTAAATTCAGTATGTTTTCTAATTTGGAATCTAAGATTGATTATTTTAGAAGAATATTATTATTTAGGCTTTTTGCATTTATATTTTTAGTTTGTTTTTCAATACTAAATATTTTATATTCTCCTATAGGATCTACAGATAAAGTTTTTGCATTGTTGTTAATTTTAATAGCCATAATAGTTTTTACTGTAAATATACCAACTTTTATGAAATATCGAAAATTAAAAAAAAATAGATGAATCCTAAAGTTTCCTTGGGACTCATCTGTTTTTTTACTTTCATTTATTTTTCAATTTCTCTAAGCCTTTCTGTAATACTTTTTAGACTGGAATATTTATAAACAACTAATGGAGAAATTAAACAAATTACAAATATAAAAACTAGTAAACATATAACAGGTAATGTAGGAAATACAAATTTTGCATAACTAGCAATTTTCTTAGTTGTTTTTGCTATTTCAAATATAATTGCCATTCCAAAAGTTGATACAAGAAAAGTAGTTATTCCTGCATAATACCCTCCTTCAAACACTAACATATTCTTAATTTGTTTCTTTGTCATTCCTATACTTTCCATTATTGCTAATTCTTTTCGTCTCGTGTTGATACTTGTAACCATAACATTGATAAAGTTTAACACTCCTATCAAAATCAATATTGCAGACATACTAGTAGATATAATATTCATGATTGTCACATTATTGCTAAACTCCTTAACTAGTTGTGCTCTTGACTCTACAAATAAATACTCTGAGTCTATCATTTCGTTGAGCCTAGAATATATTTCTTCTTCATATTTTTTATCTACGTTTATATACAACATACTATTAACGGCTTTTTTATCTAAATTTTCAATCTGAGTTGAACTTATATAAATAACAGGCAACCCTATATCTGGTAGTAAATTAGAATCATTTTCAAATTTTACCGTCTTAAAAGTCAAGGACTTGCTATATTTACCTTTTAAAGTAATTGTATTATCTAGGTTATTTTTCTCTTCTTTTGAATAAGATAAAGTATCTATTAAAGCAATTTTTCCTGACTTAAAATTATCTAAATCAATTTTAACATTACTCCTTTCACTAAATTTTTCTATTGCTAAATCATCCACTCCAATTATAAAAGACCTATGATACAGAGGTGTTTCAATTTTCATTTTCCCTTGAAAATCCGTTATTTCTTGTATGTCATCTTTATCATATACAAATTTACTCAATAAACGTGGTATTTCATTTGTATCACTTTGTAAATTAGAAAATTTAAATTTATTAACTGACTCCACACCTTTAATATTTTCTACTTCTTTTATAAAATCGTCGTTCATTTTTTCGTCTATAGCTTGAATATTTTGCACTCTAAAATCACTGCTTATATATGTATCAATATAATTTTCCACACTTAAACTACTAGTAAAAGTATAAATACTTAAATATGTCATAATCCCCATAAAGAGAGATGAAAATACTAAAGTTGCACGTTTTTTATCTCTAAATACGTTGTGATACGCCATCTTATAAATTTTTCCACCATTAGTACTTTTTCTATAACCATTGTTATTATTTTTCTTTTGTTTATTTCCTATGGAATATTTAAGTGCTTCTGTTGGCGATATGGAACTTGCTATTTTTGCTGGTTTTCTACAACTGATACTTACTGTTAGTATTGAAAATATGGTTGATGATATAAATATTAAGGGATTAAAGGATATGTCTCCTGGCATTGCATTAGCATAAGCATCAGAATAAAAACTTCCAAGAATCATAGGTACAACTCCAAACGACACCATTGCCCCTAAAGCCAGTCCTATTGGAATACCTATAATAGCAAGTTTAAACGCCTGTCCATTTACTATTTTCTTAATTTGTTTTGGAGATGCACCTATAGTCTTTATTAATCCATAAAAATGTATATCTTTACTAACAGATATGTACATTATATTGTATATAAGTAAATATCCACTAAATGCTACAAATAACCCTATAGTTGCCATAACAATAATAAGATTTTTCTTTACTTCTTTTCCATCTTCATCAACATCGTTATAGTAATCAAATTCTTGCATATCATCTAATTTAATCTTAGACTTCAAAATCTGTTGTGCATTATATTTTTTACCAGATTTAAAACTAATAGTAATTGAACCATCATGGCATACACTTAAATCATTATTTTTTATATAATCTTTTGATAGTGCTAAGTATCCTATTTTTTCAGTAACTGAATAAGTCTTATATTTACCACTTAATATAAACTCTTTCTTACTTTTATTTCCTTTTTCATCTATATATTCTAGCTTAATTTTTTCTCCTATTTTCGCATCTTCTTTTCCTAAAAACTCTAATGCTTTAGTAGATACCATAACTTCATCTTCATTTATTGGATAGTTTCCCTCTACGTTGCTTATTGTAGGTGTAATTTGTTTTTCCCAGTTTTCTTTATCATAATATTTTAAAAATATTTTATTATTGTCTTTTTCTAATTTTTGATTAATAACATTGCCTACTAAAATTTCTTCCCCAATTGATGTGGTTAAACCCAAATTCTTTATAGCTTCAATTTGCTCTTTTTTAGGATTTGACAACATGGCATCTGATGTTGTTCCTCTTATTCTAATATTCATCCTATTATAATTATTTACAAGACTAACTCCTATAGTAAATATTGAGCACGTCATAAATGTAGTAAGTACTATAGCAAGGACTACAAATATTTTTCTACCTCTGTTAAATTTTAATGATGATTTTGTTATCTTATTTACTATATTTTTATTATTATTTTTGAACTTCATCTCTTCCACCCTTTTTCCTCTATCTATTCATCATGCTATAGTTATATAATAATAAATACTTCTGACAATCCTCTTACATAAAAAAAATCAGATTATGATATTTTCTTACTTCTAATCTGATTTTTATTTATTATATTTTATTCTTTATATCATTTAACATAAATATGGAAAAAGTACTACCTGTATCTTGTGATTTCACTTTTATATATCCATCTTGTTTTGTAATTATTTGTCTGCTTAAATAAAGACCTATTCCTATTCCTTCTTTATCTTGTACATTTTGACCTCTATAAAATCTAGAAAATATCTTGGGAATTTCCTCTTCTTTTATTCCAATTCCATGATCTTCAATATCAATTCGAGTAAACATCTCATATTTTTGTATGGCTATATTTATTTTGCTATTTTCTTTGGAGTATTTTATTGCATTTTCAATTATGTTAAAAATAGCTTCACATGTCCATTTTTTATCGTGGTATAGATTAACTTTATCTTTTTGTCTAAAATCAATATGTATATTTTTCATTTCAGCTTTTTTATGAAGTTGCGTAATAGCCATTAAAATTGTATCATTTAAATCTTCATATTTTTGATTTATACTAATTACTGAACTTTCCAGTCTAGACATTTTTATCATATTTTCCACTAAAAAACAAAGTTTGTCTAATGACAAAAGAATAATTTCATTAAACTCTTGTCTCTCTTTTTTTGTCAAATCTTCATCTTGTAAAAATTCACTGTACATTTTCATATTTGTTAAAGGTGTTTTTAACTGATGAGCTATATCAGAGATTAATGATTTTATTTCATTTTTATCCTCTTCTATTTTACTGTTTTGAGTTTTTAAAATATTAGTTAATCTTAAAGTCTGATGTTGTAGTTTTGAAAATAGAGAATCGTCTATCATAGAAAATACTTCAGTTTTCCTCATATCAGATATGGTAGCTAACATATCTGATAGTTTTATTAGTATATCTTTCATATAGTTGTGAAACATTCTTTCATAAATAAAAAACATGAAAATTATAATTAAATTAAATACTAAAATAATTAAATTAATCTTAAAACTTTTACTTAAAAATCCAATTAGTACATTAAAAATTAAAGAAAAAATTATAAGACATATTTTAAATGCATTATTTTTTCTATTAAATTTTTTATCCATAAATTATTCTCCCATAATATATCCAATACCAAATAAGGTAACTATATATTCAGGTTTTTTCCCATCATCTTCTATTTTCTTACGAAGTCTTCTTATATTTACTGATAAAGTGTTTTCATCTACGTAGTTTCCATTGTTATCCCAAAGTTTATCTAATAAAATCTCCTTAGTCATAGCCCTACCTTTATTTCTGCTTAACACTTCCAATAATTTATACTCTGTAACCGTTAAATAAACTTCTTCATCATTTTTATAAACTTTTCTACTAATATAATCAATTTTCATATTTTTGTATTTAAAAATATCCTTCTTTGGAGAAGTGTTTCTTTTTAGAATAGCACTTATTTTTAATTTTAAGACATCCATAGAAAAAGGCTTTGAAATATAATCGTCACAACCACACTCAAACCCTTGAATCATATCTTTTTCTGTATCATTTGCTGTAAAAAATACTATGGGAAAATTCATCTTGTCATTTATACTTCTACACAAATCTAACCCACTTCCATCAGGTAAATTAATATCTAAAAGTAAGAAGTCTATTTCATTTTGTAAAATAGCATTTTTCCCTTCTTCCATATTGTATGCGCTTATGATTTTGTAGCCTTCTTTTTTTAATGCAAAGGCAACTCCCTTATTTAATACCCTATCATCTTCTATTATTAAAATTGTACCTATAATAATCACCCCTTTAATCAAATTTCCTATCTAATTATAACAATAGTGGTAGATTTTTCATACCTACCACTATTACTTATTTTCTAATTTTCTATTTCTCTTAACCTTTCTGTTACACTTGCTTTGCTACTGTATTTGTAAACTATACTTGGAATTATTAAGCAGACAGCAAATATTAATGTAATTAAAGAAAGTAATGGTATTGTAGGAAAAACAAATTCTGCATAATCAGCAATTTGTTTTGTAAGTTGTGCAATAAGATATACTACTTCCATACCTAAGGTACATGTGATTAAAGTAGTTATTCCTGCATAATATGCACCTTCTAAAGTTAACATTTTTATAATTTGTTTTTTAGTCATACCTATACTTTCCATTATGGTAAGTTCTTTTAATCTAACATTTACATTAGTAACCATAACATTAATGAAATTTAATAGACCTATAATTATTAAAATTATGGCAATTCCTCCACCTACTAAATTCATTATCATAGAACTTTTTTCATAATTATTCATAGTATCTGTTTTAGATTTAAGGTAGAATCGATTTTTACTGGCTAGTGTTTTTAATTTACTTTTTACTTCACTATCATAGCTATCTTCCACGTCAACATATATTAAATGATTTCTAGTATCTTTAGTCAATTTATTTAAAGTAGAAGAACTGACATATATTACTGGCATACCAGTTTGACTTGAACCTATAGATAAAATTGCATTTTCATCTGTCATTAGCTCTATATTTATTTCCTTAGATTTATGTTCTTTAGTATTTCTAAAAGTTATTGTTTCTTTTGAAAAATCTAATTTTTCTTCATCATCGTAATAGAATCCATCAATTAGAGCTAAGTTTCCTTTTTTAAAAGCTTCTATATCGATTTTTTTATTAATTGCATCGTCATATCTTTCTATAGTTTTATCTTCTAATCCAACTACCATTGGTGATAATTTACTAGGATCTTTTTCTATTTCTTTTAAATATTTATCTAATTCTCCTAAATCACCACCATGCATGCTATATCCTCTTTCTAAAGGAGGCATCATTACTTTTTTATTCATGTCCATTTGTATCGATGAAGATGCTAAAATTTCTACAGAATTAACACCTTTTATATTCCTTATTTCCTCTATAAATTTGTTATTTAAAGTTGAATTGTCATCATAATAATTTTGTATTTCAAAATCATTATATAAATATTTATTAGCATAATTTTCTAAACTAATACTATCCATAAAAGTATTTACACTTAAATATGTCATGATCCCCATAAATAAAGATAAAAAAACTAATATTGCACGTTTTTTATCTCTAAAAACATTGTTCCAAGCCATTTTATAAAGTTTTCCACCCTTAGTAGAATTTCTATTTTTCTTTTCTTTTTTAGATTTCTTCCCACTAAATTTCATAGCTTCTATTGGCGAAATACTACTAGCAATTTTAGCCGGCTTTTTACAACTTATTAATATGGTAATTAGTGCAAATAATATAGTCCCTACAAATACTAGCGGAGTAAAATATATTTTACTAGGCATCATAGATTCATAATAAGTTCCCATACTCATTCCTTCAATGGCAGATGGCACAATTAAATAAGAAACTAAGACTGATAAAGTTACCCCTATTGGTATGCCTATGGCTGCTAATCTAAGACCTTGTCCTCTTACTATTTTTTTAATTTGTTTTGGTGATGTTCCTATAGTTTTAAGTAATCCATAGAACTGAATATTTTTAGTGACTGCTATATATAAAATGTTGTAAATAAGTAAATAGCCACTAAATACTATAAATCCACCTATAATAGCTACAATACTTACAGATGCCAGCATTATGCTTTTTGAATCTTGCTCCAGATCATAGTTATATTCAAATTTTTGATTTTTATTTAAAGATACTTCTTTTTCTAAAAGCTCTGGTGCCTCATTTTTTTTATTTTTTCCTAAAGTAATTAAAAGTTGCCCATTTTTTTCTAAAGTTAAATTGTTATCTTTTATAAAAGCCTCTGATACAAATATTTCTCCACTATCTTGGATATAAGCATAAGAGGTAAAATATCCACTTATTATAAATTCCTTTTCACTTACTTTTCCACTTATATCACAAGGTATTTTTATTTTATCTCCTATTTTAGCATTTTCTTTATCTAAAAATTTTAATGATATTTTAGATATCATAATTTCATTTTCTTTAGCAGGATAATCTCCTTCTATATCACTTATACAGGGACTAAGCTGTTTCTCCCAGTTTGTTTCATCTAAATATTTAAGTGATATAGTAGTTTTGCTTTTACTTAACTCTTTTGAACTTACAACACCTGCATTTATTTCCTTACCAATATTTTTAGCCACATCTAAATCTATAATTTCTTTAATCTGTTTATCTGTTGGATTTGACAGAAAAGTACTTGCTATTGTTCCTTGATCTCTTAAGTTCATTGTTGCGTAGTTTTTTGCAAAACTCATTCCTAAAGTAAATACAGAAGATATCATAAAAGTAGTTAAAGCAATTGCTACCACTACGAAAATATTTCTAGTCTTATTAGATTTAAGAGATGATTTTGTGATTTTCTTTATTATATTTTTATTATTGTTTTCTATTTTCATCATTCATCACCTCTCGCCACCTTGCCATCTTCAATTCTTATAACTCTATCTGCTAATTGTGCTATCTCTTCGTTGTGAGTTATCATTACCATTGTTTGATTGAATTTTTGACTAGTCATTTTAAGAAGACCTATTACATCCATTCCTGTTTTACTATCAAGATTTCCAGTAGGCTCATCTGCTAAAATTATAGCTGGTTTAGTAGCTAGGGCTCTTGCTATTGCCACACGTTGCTGTTGCCCCCCGGATAAGTTATTTGGCATATTGGTCAATTTATCACTTAATCCTAAAGTGTTTATTATTGAATCAACATACTCTGTATCTATTTTTACACCATCTAATTCTATAGGAAGAACTATGTTTTCATAAACATTTAGTATAGGTACTAAGTTATAATTTTGAAAAATAAAACCTATATTTCTTCTTCTAAAAATAGTTACTTCTTCATCGTTCATTTCACTTAATTTTTTATTATTTATAATTACGTATCCTTCAGTTAACCTATCTAAACCGCCTAACATATTTAACAGGGTAGATTTTCCACTTCCTGATGTTCCAATTATAGCAACAAACTCTCCTTCATTTATATCAATATTTACATGATCTAAGGCTCTTACTATATTTGGTTCCTGTCCATATATCTTAACTAAATTTATCCCTTTTAATATACTCATTTTATCCACCTCTTAATTTATTTTTATAATTTATATATTAGTAAACATTTATTACAATCTTCTGACATAAATATAAATATTTAATTTATAGGTATGTCAACAATTGTTTTATAAATATTTATAGCTTCGTCTAATGATTTCGATGGACCCGAAATTATATAATTGCCTTTATAAATGCAAATTTTATCTAAATCTTTTGAAAAAGCAATTCCATAATCAGATATAAGCTCATCTTTTTCTTTTGTTATCATTCCTTGTACAATTCCATCTTTTGTTACACTAGAGGAACTTAAATAATATTTTTTACTTCCTATATTTACAGTACCCTTTAACTCCTTGCTAAATTGTAAATATCTATATATAAAATGAGTGTTAGATAAAGTTCCTTTAATTTTTATATCTGCATGATCTACTACTGCATTATCTTCGACTACAATAGTATTTTTAAAATATTTATCTATCTTAGTTACTTTTTTATGAGAATTGATGTATAAGTTAAAACAAATAAAAATTGAAATTAATACTAATATGACTACAATAACTTTGTTTTTCATTTTCATAGCTATTTACCTCCTTATAAATTTTATACTTATATAATATCTTTTACTTCTGACAAACTCCTGACAGAAAAAAAGAGTTACTACACAAAATTAAAATGGACCCTATAAAGTGGATACTAGAAAAAGTGTTTACTTGTATAGGGTTTATTTTTGTGTAAAATATTCATTAAGGAGTTGAGTAATTATGAACAAAAAACTATTTTCTAAAGAAGAGATTAATAAATTATCTGAAAATAAGTATGTTAAAAGCGTAAGTGAAAATGCAATTACATATACTGATGAGTTTAAACTATTATTTATAGGTGAGTATGAGAGAGGAAAAAATATAAGGCAAATATTTGAAGGTGCTGGTTTTGATATAGAAATACTTGGTACTGCTCGTGTTAAACAGGCTAGCTATAGATGGAGAAAAATGTTTAAAAGTGGAGGTGTGACAGGATTAGAAGATAAAAGATCATTAAATTCTGGAAGACCTATTAGTCGAGAGTTAACAATGGAAGAAAATTTAGCTAAAAAAGATGCTGAGATAGAATATCTAAAAGCGGAGCTTGAATTCATAAAAAAGTTAGAATGGAGCGAAAGGCAGGTGAAAAAAGGTAAATTACAAGCATCTAAAATATTTGGACTGATAAAAGGTTTGATTTATAATTTTAATTTAACTGGAATGGTAAGGCATTTGTGTAAGATAGCTAATGTATCCACTTCTGGTTATTATAGGTTCCTTAAAACAAAAGATTATAGGGATATAAAAGAAGATAGAGATATAAAATCAAGAGATATTATATTAAAAGCATTTAATCACCGTGGATATAAAAGAGGCTCTAGGTCTATAAAGATGACATTAGAAAATGAATTTGGAATAAA
>NZ_JAHZMO010000044.1 GCF_020748185.1 Terrisporobacter petrolearius
CCTACTTTATCATAAGTATAAACAGTGCTGCTTATTGAATTTGAGATATTATCTCTTATATTTGTTTCTGTAAGTCTACCAAGTTTGTCGTATTCATATTCACGCAGTTCATCCACTGTTGTTTTAGATGAATCTTCGTCACGCTGAGTTGTGCTAGTGTAGTTATTATATAAATATTCACTCATTATATGGTTATTTTTATTGTAAGTGTATTCATATTTTTCTAGTACTTCTTCTTTTCCACTATCAGTGTAAGTGATGCCTACGGCTCTTCCAAAGCTATCGTAGTCAAAACTTCTAAGTGTATAGGTACTTTTACTTCCATTTGCAAAGTCTCTGTAATCTTTTATACTTTCAACTTTTCCATCGTTTAAGTAGTTGTATTCTCTAAGAAGCTTGTGCCCTACTCCAACCTTTGCCTCTATTTTTTGTAACCACTTATCACTATTATAAGTGAATTTTAGTCCTTTTACATTACTAGATGTAGAGGAAGGATATGTTACATTTGTTATATTGTCGTCTATATCATACTCATAAGTAACTTTATGGCTATCTTTTTCAGCATCTGTTGGCAGACTTCCTGATATATGATCAGCATCTAATTATTCAATGTAGCCTAATAGTTTCTTAACTTTATCATAATTAGAATGGACTTAATAAAAAACATTAAGTTTTCTATCAAGTCCATTAGTTTTCTATAAGTAATTAATTACTTATTTTTTAATTTTAAAATATCATCCAATAGATCAAGCGGTTCAACTTCTAGTCCTATTAAATTCATATCCCAATTTACACCTACCAATAATTCATCTTCATTTAGCCCTGTAAGCCAATGGTTTAAAAAATCATCTAATGTAATGGAACATATTTCATAATTATCCCACTCTTCTTTTAAACATGCTTTCGCATAAATTTTATTTGACCAGAAAGTCATAACCTCTGTATCTTCATATTCATTAGATATAGCGACTGCCCATCCATCTTCATTCTTTAACTTCAATCCCCATACAATTTTATTTTCAATTACATCATCAATAAATTTTTTGTATCTTTTATCCGAATTTATTTTTAGATTTAAAATGTGTTTCATAAGTTGTTTTCCTCCCTAATTTAATAATTATTCATCTCATCTTCTAAGTCACTAACAAATTTTTCAATATCAACATTTAAGTACCTTTTTCCATCCCAAAATAATGCAATAGAAAGTTGTTTTTCTATAATTTTCGGAATACATAAATCAATAAAATCATATGTATCTATAGATTTTGATTTATACTGTTCTTCACTCTTTTTTATATTATCTTGAATAAATTCTTCTTTAGGCCATAAAGGAATTATTACCCTATCACCATCTTTAATTGTAAACCATTGTTCAAAATATAATCCCCATATTTCTTCGTAATCTACAACTTTTTTTATAAAATATTCATATTGTTTCTCTTCACTTGAGTTTAATACTCCATTTATTTCATTTTTCAATTTTATCACCTCTTCTTACCGTTGTTATCAAATTTATGTTGGCGCTTATGATCTTTTATGGTATTTAAATTACTGTATTCATATCCATAGCCTTTTCTTGCCTCATATCCTCTTTGATGAGCCATTTGATGCCCTTTAGGTACCCTTATATTTTTTCTTTTCTTTCTTTTTATTTGGTTAATATCTTGTTTTATTTCCCCTCTTAAGGAACTTGACAATTTATCATCTTCTGCCATTTGTCTTAATCGTTTCTGTTTACCTGTTCTACCTTTTTTTCTTCTTACTCCTGAATAATCATTATGTACAAGCACACTTGCATCAGATACAAAATACGTATGGAAATCTTCAACCTCGAAGTTATATACCGTTATCAGTTCATTATGAACTACTTTATCTATCGTCTCAACTGCAGACTTATCACCTGACTGAAGAACTACTACGTCTCCTTCTTCAATCATACTTGCTGGTATCCAGCCTACACCATCAATATAGAACACATGCTGTTCGGTAGCTTCAATAACTTCTCCAGCTACTTTAATATAAAGTATTGTATCTGTTTCTTTTTCAAAAGTTTGTGCTACTTTTTTAAGGGCTACTTCTCCTGTTTCTGGATTTTGTGCCCATACCAGGTCGCCTTCTTCAATATCCTCTATTGGAACTAATCCGTCTTCAGTTGATATTAAAGTTCCTGCTGTAAAACAACCTTTTTTAGTTATTTTACATCTAACCCTACGATATGTTCTCGTAGCCTTTCTTCTTGCTTTTCTATAAGACCTTTTTGTAACTACTTTAGTTTTCCTTGCAACCCTATAAACTCTCTTGGCTATAGCCTTTGTGCTCTTACGCTTTTTAACTACTTTAGCAACCTTTTTGAAAACTTTACCTACTTTTAATGCTTTAAATGGATTTATAGTTCCAAGTATTGCTCCTCCAACTATAGCTCCTGCTTTTTTCCAACCTCTTAGATTTTTCTTCTTCGCATATTGATATCCATCATATGCCCCCCATGCAGCATCAAATGCGAGCAAAATTGGGAAATGACCACTTGGATCTGTATATGATATTGGGTTGTTTTTACAATATGCATATAGATGTAAACTGCTCGGGTCTGTGAATTCTCCACGATAAGTGTCTTCTGTTAAGAATCTTCCATCTTCAGGATTGTAGTATCTTGCATTCAAATAATATAGTCCTGTTTTATTATCGTAAATTCCACCTGTGTAGCAGATCTCGTTGTAGAAGTTTTCATCACCGTTTATTTCAGTTTCACCAAAGTCAGTGTATTCATAAGCTATTTCACTTTTACCTTCTACGTTTACTAGGTTTGTTGTGCTTTCACGCATGTCCTTGTTGTAGAAATAGTACTTTTCACCTTCAGTGCTTGAAATATCCCTAACTGTAGCAATAGCATTTCCACTAGCTCCCATTAGGTTAAGGCTAGTTACTCCAGTAAGTTTTTCAACATTCTCTGGCTCTTCTAATTCTGTTGACGTATCAGCTTTTCCAGTTGTGTAAAGTACTGAATCGTCTTGGTAATAGTACTTAGTTGATTGACCATTTTCTGATTTTTCAATTCTTTGTCCATTTCCGTTGTAAGTATTTACTTGGTTTAATGTTACTATACCAGCCTTTGTAAACATGGCCTTATCCATGCGGTTTGCTGCATCGTAAGTGTAGCACTTTACTTCATTTGTTACACTGTCTGATTCTCTTAGCTGATTTCCATTTAAATCATAAGCATAAGCTTTATTGGATAATGTGGTGTTGGACTCTCCCTCATCCTCAGATGACTCTTCACTTCCATCTTTTGAATCTTCTGATCCAACTTCAACACTTGAAACCAATTGATTTAAAGAGTTATATGTGTATGTAGTTGTTTTTCCATCTTTAGCTTCTTTGACTCTGTTACCTACTTTATCATAAGTATAAACAGTGCTGCTTATTGAATTTGAGATATTATCTCTTATATTTGTTTCTGTAAGTCTACCAAGTTTGTCGTATTCATATTCACGCAGTTCATCCACTGTTGTTTTAGGTGAATCTTCGTCACGCTGAGTTGTGCTAGTGTAGTTATTATATAAATATTCACTCATTATATGGTTATTTTTATTATAAGTGTATTCATATTTTTCTAGCACTTCTTCTTTTCCACTATCAGTATAAGTAATGTCTATAGCTCTTCCAAAGCTATCGTACTTAAAACTTCTAAGTGTATAGGTACTTTTACTTCCATTTGCAAAATCTCTGTAATCTTTTATACTTGCAACTTTTCCATCGTTTAAGTAGTTGTATTCTCTAAGAAGCTTGTGCCCTACTTTAACTTTTGCCTCTATCTTTTGTAACCACTTATCACTATTATAAGTGAACTTTAGTCCTTTTACATCACTAGATGTAGAGGAAGGATATGTTACATTTGTTATATTATCGTCTATATCATACTCATAAGTAATTTTTTGACTATCTATTTCAGCATCTGTTGGCGAATCTCCTGATATATGCTCAGCATCTAACTCAGCATATCCTACTAATCTCTTAAGACTATCATAACTATATCGTGTATATCTATATAAGTTTAATTTGCCACCTGACTGCTTATAATCTCGCATTACTGTTATATTGTCAGATATATCATACTCATACTCTGTTCTTAGAGTTCTATTCTTTTTAGAATCATAGTAATTTACTGCACTTAAACGCTCTTTGTCATCATACTCATAAGTTTTGTAATTTCCTTCTGTGTTTGTTTCTTTAACCACATTATCTTTTGAGTTGTATTCTGTTGCTGTAGCTATTGGTTTTATAGAACCATCACCAAGATCCTTAATTAATACTGCAAGATCTTGAGAATTAGTTATTGTCTCACTTTTATTCCCATTTGCATCTGTAACTATAGTACTTGTTGTACCATCTGTATTTTCTTTGTCATAAGTAAAACTAGTTATATTATTTTCTGAATCAGGAAGTATTACCTTTGATATTCTTGCTTCTTTGTCATACTCATATTTTGTAGAGTTTCCTTCTCCATCTATATCTTCAATTACATTTCCTGATGAATCATATTTCTTTGTTGTAGTTATTGTATTATCACCATCTACATAGAATGTTTTTGCATTTGAATCATAAGCTGGATTAAGCATAGTTGTTGTTTGATTTCCTAGACTATCATATAGAAATACTGAAAGAATGCCTTTTTCACTACCAGCATTTTGACCTGCTTCATATTTAGTTATTATGTTTTCTTGGCCATCATAAGTTAAGTCCACATAAACTCCATTTTCTTTTTCCCTTATAGTTCTTCCTAATGCATCTTGATAAGTTTGACCTATAATGTCACCATCTGGATTTGTTTCTGTACTTATAAATGAATATTCAGTTCTTTTAGTTCCTTTACCTGTAAATGTTTCTACAGTTTCATAGCTGTATGTTGTGTCCCAAGTTTTAACTAATCCATCTTTTTTTACAGTTTCGCTTGCTTCTCTATTCATTTCGTCATAAGTATACGATGTAATTGTTCCATCTTCTGATGTTTCACTTTTTGTAGTTCCATTTGGATAATAGGATTTTTCAGTTGTAGTCTCCTTATCCCCTTCTTTATATACTGTTTTTATCAGTCTTCCAAAAGAGTCAAAAGTATTAGTTGTAATTTTTTTACTTGTTTTTCCGCTAGTTTCAGTAAATACTTCTTCACAAGATATTTGTCTTCCCATTACGTCATATACTGTAGTAGTAACAACCTTAGTACCATCAGCTACTTCTGTGTTTATCTCTGTTTTATTTCCTTTTTCATCATAAGAGTAAGTATATTTTGCTTCACTTTGTACCTTTCCATCACTTGGTGAACCTAGTATTTCTGTTTCATTTTCAACTTCCCCATCTTCAGTGTATGTTGTAAGTAGTGTGGTATTTGTGATTTTATCGTATACCTTTGTTGTATTACCGTATTGATCATACTCATATATTTCATCAGTTATTAGATTCCCATCACCGTCACGTTCTGTCAATGATGTTGGCAAGTCATTTAATGCTTCGTCACTTCTCTTATTGCTATATTGATATGAAGATGTAGAACCATCTTCATCTTTTTCTTCAGTTACATTTTCATTATTATCATAACTTGTAGTTTCCGACTTTTCTGTTTTTTTCCAAACAACTTTTCCATTTTCTAATGCTTGGTAATCTACTTGTGAAGTTTCTTTAGTTCTTAGATTATTTGTATATTCATAAGTAGTTGTGAATCCTTCAGCATCTGTACTTCTCAAGCAATTACCAAAGGCAGAATCAAATTCGTCAACTTCACTAGATCTTACATTTCCATTAACTAATTTTTTAGTCGTAGTTTTTGTAGCCTTATCCGAATATTCAAGCTTTATAGTTTCTGCAAACAAATTCCTAGAATGAGGATATACTATTTCATAAGCTCTGTCCTTTGAATCGTAATTTATTCCATAAGAGTTACCTTCTGCATCTAATACTTTATTTACATTTCCATTTTTATCATATTCGTAATTATATGTTATATTTTCACTATCTCCAACTTTATCTACACTAACCAATCTTGATTCATCGTTATAGTTATATTGCATTTTACTACCGTCAGGAAGAATAATTTCTTTTACTGTTAATAAATCTTTCCCTGGAGCATCATTATAAACAAACTCTATAGAGATATTTTTACTTGTAGTTATTTTGCTTATTAAACCTTTGTTATTGTCATATTCGAATAGTAAGAAATTATTATTTGCATCTGACATATATATTAACTGTCCACCACTATTAAATTTATATGTACCATTATCTTTTGTAGTAATTGTATATGAACTATTAATAGTTTTAGTTATTTCAGCATTTCCTTGTGATGTAGCACTTCTATCTGGTATCTTGATTTCATCTGTTATATCTTCTTTTAATAAGTTAATATATTTACCCATGGATGATACATAAGTTCCATCATCTTTTTTATGGAAATAATATATTGTTCCTGTACTGTCTTTTAATGCAATTTTTCCTTCATCTAGTTTATCCTTTTCACATAAGCTAAGTATTTCTATATCGTAGTCATGGTTCCATCCAATACCAAAAGCTGATTTTGCGCTAGATTTACTGTTATATGTACGATTTAAATTTACTTCTAATTCTTCGTTAGGTAGAACTGCATCTTTTTGTTGATATACAAAGTTTCCTTCACTTTTTTCTATATGACCTGTACCATTAGGCATTTCAACATCAACATATTCCCAATATTCTTTTATTCCCATTCTCTTTGTATATTCATCTGAATCTACGACTGTACTAGAGACTTCATCAGAATATGAGCTTGCTTCAATTATACTACCATCTTTATTACGTTTTACTGCTCGTATTTTATAATAGAAAGTGCTGGAATAATTAATATTAGGCTCACTCCAGTACCCAGCCTGTACATCTTTTGCTACTAATGTATAATTAGAAGGTTTAAAGTTAGGCTCCGTTCCTCTGTATACTTCATAATATATATCTTTAGGAAATTCACCTTCTGGTATATCCCACTTAATATAAGTCTTATAATTAATTTTATCTTTTGCTGATAAATTTTCTGGTCTGTAATTTTCAATATCTGAAATACTAAAATATTCTTTATTTAAACAGTCAAGCTGTAAACTTATATCATTTAAATTTTGTATATCAGAATTATTAGTACCACTAACTCTAATAAAAATGCTATCTGTTTCAATTTCATCAGATAAATCAATTATATTGTATGTTTCTTCTGGATTAATTTTAGTGTATTCACCATTACCAATCTTAATTTCATAACTTACTTTTTTGGCTATATTAGTATCTATTAATCTAAAACTAGCTATTTTATCGCCAAATTTGATATTTTTAACTATACTATTACTAGATGAATTTGCATCAGATAATGAAATATTCTTCATTTCATAATTTTTTATTAAAGGCATACTATATTTAACATTACCTAATAAATCTTTATTAACTACTGATATTTGATAATTTTTATTTCTTTCATATTTTGAAAAATCATCTTCATATTTAGAACCTGTTCCTACATTTTTATTATTAATATACCAATTAGTAGTTCCCGTAAGTCTACTTAATAAGTTTAATCCTTCATACTTCAATGAAAGTTCCTTTTTAGTAGACTTTAAAACAATACTATCGCTAGTATAGTCTTGATAATATTCTCTTTCCACCCTAAAACTTGGTTGTATTAATTCTACATTTGTAAAATGCTCATTCTTTTCAAATTTTACAACAGAAGAACCTTCGTTACCAACAATATCTCTTCCAACAAGTTTTATGTTATATGTTCCCGTTTCAAAATGTTGTAAATCTAAAATACCTATTATCTTATCTTCTACACTATTCTTACCTTCTAGTAATAATTTGTATGAACTATCCTCTTCCTTTTCTTTTTTTATATAGATTTTCCACCCTGAAAAATTCTCATCTGTTACAGTTCCTTTTACAATTCCCCTGTCAACAGATGTAATATTTACTGTAGGATTTTGCCTGTCTACGATACATATTACAGTACTCTCATCGCCTTCAAATCCATATTTATCTATAGCTCTAACTTTAACTTTGTATTCTCCGTTTTTTTCTGGCAAGTTGACTGTAAAGTCCCCTGTGACTTTATTTGAATCTTTCACATCAACCCATTCATCACTATCCTCAAGCTTATATTGAATTCCTGAAATTACCATATTACTATCATCATAACGCCAACTTATAGTTGCTGGGTTATCTTTTATTGGATTACTAATTAATTTAGGAGCCTTTATTTTATTAACAATAGTAATTTCTTTTGTAATTGTTTTTTTGTAAGCTACATTGTCTTCAACATAAAGTTTTAATATGTATTTTCCATTTTCTAGTTTTGTTGTATCAAAAGCTGTTGAGTTTGACATAGTCGCATTTTCATAAATTACCACCGGTTCGAAACTTCCATCTTCTTTACCATTGTCATCTAATTTGTATAACTTCATATTACTTGTCTTTATTCCACTTTCTTTATCATTAACAATACCTGTAATATTTATAGTTTTGCTTAATAAATCTGTAGAACTTGTTAAATTTTCAACTCCTATACTTCCAGTTGGTCCTATGGTATCTCTTTTTGATGTAACTCTTTCTATAATTACATTTCCAGCTTTATCTGTAATTTTTACATATATGTCATAAGCACCAGAATAACCTTCCGTATTTCTATAGAAATAACCTTCGTAAGGATTCACACTAGATGTAAACTTTATATCTTTAGGAGAAGAATAACTTTCTGGTTCATCATTTCCTGATTTTACTACAGCATATCTTATATTTTCTATGGCAATACCAGAACCTTCTTCTGTTACATTACTAAAGCATATTTGAGGTTTTTTTTCTCTAGTCCAAGTATCTGTTATAGTATTTCCTGAAGAATCCTTTAGTTCAAGTTTGCCTATTTGGGGAGCAGTTTTATCAATGTGTACATCTACACTTTTAATAGGACTAATATTTCCCGCTTTATCTATAGCTTTTAGTTTTATTTTATATGATTTAGAATCATTAAACTTGGATGATGGTATAGTGTACTTTGAATTTGATATGGCTGTGCTACCTACAGAAGAATAGCTTCCTTCATCAATACTATACTGTACATCTTTCAAATATTTTTCATTAACTTTCCATGATATAGATATGTTTTTAGGACCTATTGGATTAGTTGAAGAAGATGTTGGTGTTACTGACATTGATTCTATAACTGGATTTGCTTTATCTATATATATAGACCTCCACCTTCCAATTCCATTTATGTTCCCATTGTCAACTCCCCTTACATAGATCCTATATCTTCCCGATGCCCAGTTTTTTGCATCAGATATTGTTGCACTTCCACTTGAACTACTTGTAGTTTTCAATGTTTTATATGGTATATACTCTGAATCAGTTACATTACCATTATCATCACATTTAGCAATTCTATATTGTACACGATTTAAAGATTTTGAAGTAATTCCTTCCCAAGAAACTTTTAAACTTTGACTTCCATTCATATATTGATGACTAATATCTACACTTGTAGGCTGTTGAGGTCCATCATAATATTCTAATGTAAACTTTGGTCTTAGAGATGTATTTGAATGTCTTGATCCATAAAATTTAGAGTATTTACCTGTAGATGTAGTTTCATTCTCTGCCTTTAACATAAGTCCATAATCTTTTATTTGATTACTTGCAATTTTTCGTGCATAAGTTGTTAAGTTTAAATTTCTTTCTTTGTATAGTGTACCTGTTGTTGTAAAAGAACCATATGCACCATCACTAGTATTGTATCTTGGTTTGTTATTCCAAGTAACTGTTTTTTCCTTCCAATCATCAATAATACGATATGCATTTATTTTGTTTGATGACTGGTTATTGCTAGTTTCACATAATGTTAATGTTGCTTTTTCAACATATTTACCTTCAACTGTGCTAAATAATTTCTTACCTTTGATTAAACTTCTATTTATTCCTTGGCTACCTCTACCTACAGGAAAAGCTGTAGTTCCACTATTATAAAAGTTTATACCTGCATATGATGAACCACTTATTATATAAGTATCGATTATATTACTATCTCCTGTCCATGTAACGCTTGGATCTATTTTAACTGGATATTGTCTATCTTTACTATTAAGATAGTCTTTATCTACTGTCATAGTTAAAATATATAGATCTTTTGAATCTTCTTTAGGTTTTATATTATAAGTTATATCTTCACTGTATGCTTTGTTAGTTGCATCATTCATAAACGGTGCGTCTATGCTTGCAACTACTTCCTTTGTATTCTTATCATAAAATACTATACTTTCCTCTAGCTCACACTTTTTAGCTTCTAGGTCTTTTGCATATATTTCAAATTCAAATTTATTTGACTCTGGAACTTTGTTTAGAATAATATTTTCTTTAATTCCATTATCATAAGATATATACTCTATTTCACTATCTAACTCATTAAATTCATAAGAAGCCTTTATTGGTATATTTACTTCTTCATCATAGATATTAGTAGTTTTTTCTTTTCCTAATTTTACTTTCTTACTTTCATCCATAATAGGATGCATAGAGATTTGATATTTATTATTTTCTAATAATATAGGTGTGTCATTAGATACCTTCTCTGGAAAGTAATGTTTATTTTCACCGTCTTTATTTTCATAAGCATAATCAGCTAAATCTGTATTACTACCTGTTTTATCTTCTTTAATTTCCACTAAAGATGGATCATTATCAATTAGTTTTCCATCATCATAATATCTTATATTAGAATCATGAATAACTTCTTTTTTTAATCCATTTTTTAACTGATAAACAGTCTTATTTTCGGTTTTTTCAATTATCCCTTCAGTCATTTCTTCTACGCCCTCTTCTACTGTAGATTCAGACTTTGAGATTTCTTCTGCAAATACTGATATAGGTATATTTGTTACAGTTATACATATGGTCAGCATATACGAAATAATTTTAATAAATGTACTCTTTTTCAAATTTTTCCCCCCACTATTATAATTACTTAAAAATTCACTTAGAAAAACTGTTAAACTCGCTTAATAAAAAATCCGACCCTCCTCTTTCCATTTTTTAACATTTTTTCCATAATACTACTATAATATTTATGAGAACGTTTTTCAATACACTTTTTTAAAATTGTGCGTATAATCATATTTTTATACTTAGTTAAGTCACCCCTGGATGTATGCTAATTATATTTGTTTAAACTTAATAAATAAGTTAAATTATATAAATATATATAGAACGGAATAATAGTGAATGGTGTATATGAATATCTTTTAGACAAAAACTATAACATGGGATTTTACTCAAATTTTGCTTATAGAATTAAACATAATTCAACTTTGTATAATTAAATAAATAACACTGGAATGAAAATTATCATTCCAGTGTTAAGTCCAACTTTTAGGTCTCAGTGCAAAGCCATAAACTTAGTAGTTCCTTATCCTCTTTTTTGAGAGTTTGAATGGTGGAGATGAATCACAACAATCATACCCACTATTTTGTTTTACACTTTTCTACATAATTTTCACCCCTGTGGGTTCTTCAAGTACGAAGTCCTTGTTGCTATAAAAATAAGCAAAATAAAAACGAGAGTACAATATACTCTCGTTTACTAACTAATTAGATGTAATAATAGGAATTTAATTATTTTACCAATACCAATGTGGTATAAGCATTGCATCTGGCTTTCTTCCTCTTAGAATATTTAATGGATATACACTTCCTATTAGCATCTTCTTTGGAAGGTATTTTCTATTTATCATAACAGCAGAGAAAAATACTTCTCTACCACCTGTGAATTCGTCTGGTAATCTTACTCCGTATAATCTTTCTGTTTCTGCTTCTAAATTATAAGCTATTTCTCTTAATATTTTATTTTCTTGTCTAGTATGCATTAAGTTAAAAACTTTTGAAGACAATTCTTCTAATTCTTCAAATTTATCATCATAATATTCATCAAAAGTATAAATTATTGCAGCTGGTAAATCTAGTATTCCTCTACTAAAAAGCTTAACATTTGCCTGAACAATACATCCTAGCGCGAACTGTCCTTTTTCAAAAAATTCTTCTTGCATCTCATATACTTTTAATAAATCGTCTGTCTCATCATAAAGAAATTTCATAGGACATTTTACATAATCTTTTTTACTCATTTCCATGTTCTGCTTCCTCCTCTTCAATATCATCTTCACCTATAGCTATAAACGCACAGCCTACATATGAAACTGCTAGATATAAAGCAAAGCAAACAAGACCTAATATAGCACAAGTTTTTGTATTTGGTTGCCATATTGCATATACTATCATCTCTACAGTCATGGCAAATCCAACAGATTGAACTATACATTTTTTAAGTAAGTCACCACCCATAGATTTATCTACAACAATTGTATCTAAAATAGTTTCTATTTCATCATCAATTACATCCTTTGAATTACAATTATATACATCCCATGCAATTGTATCTTCTATTTTCATATCCTCATAGTGCATTTTCTTTAATAATATCTCAATATCTTTGTTCTCTAATAATTCATCAGAAAAATTAATTATAATATCTTTATCTTTTTCAAAATTAATAATAT
The DNA here is from genome assembly GCF_020748185.1 of Terrisporobacter petrolearius. Lineage (GTDB taxonomy): Bacteria > Bacillota > Clostridia > Peptostreptococcales > Peptostreptococcaceae > Terrisporobacter > Terrisporobacter petrolearius. The sequence goes on from NZ_JAHZMO010000044.1 coordinate 12,603, forward strand.
ATAATTTATCTTCTGTTTTCATTCTTAAAGTAGGATAATCACCATTGAATCCTTTTTTCTTAAGTAAAGGTACAACTTCTTCTTTTATGTATTTTTCTAATTCTGTTTCTTCAGTTTTTTCTTCTATATCAAAATCTTTGCAAGCATTTATTAGGAAATTAGTAAAGTATACATATATTTGATATGCTTCACTTTTATAATCCCATTGATTTATATGTTCGCTTAATGATTCACTTATATCTGAATAAACGCTTTTTTCTTTTGACTCTATTAATTTTTCGAAGCCTTCTTTCATAATATCACAGACTACTCTTACTTCTTCATTTCCCTCATATAAGTTTGTAATTTTACAAGCTTCTCTTAAGAATTCTTCTTTTTCGTATCTATTATTATATTGTAAAAATATATCTGAAGCTTTACATATAATTGGTCCACCTGTATTTTCAACGTCTCTACTAAAGTCCATAAATGCAATCCACATAGCCATTGGAATAGCATCTATTTCTCTTTCATTTAGTCCCTCATCTCTTAAAACAGCATGTTTCATTAATAAGTTGTATGCTATTTTAGCTCCTAACTTTATTCTATAATCGCATATAATCTCCTTGTCATATACTTTTATTGAAGCATAATCATACAATTCTAAACTGTATTCAATCTCTTCACAATCATAAGTGAATATAACAGATTCTTCATTATATTCTCCTCTACATGCGACTAAATACCCTTTATCTTGTTTATGTATTTGTATTGGGCCATCATTTACTAACTGGTAATTTTCAGAGTCATAATAAATTTTTTCTCTATTGTTGTTTTTCAAAGTCAATTTTATTAATCCAAAGTTATTTAATTTAATCGAAATTATTCTATCATTTTTTTCATTTGGAAGTATTAATATGGACCCCTTATAACAGTTCGTTATATTATTTACTAACTTAATATGTTTATCTAGCATTAAATCCCTCACTTTCTTTGGTGCTACTCAATTTTATAATAACTTAAATAATTTAATTTTTCTATATGTTTCTATGTAGATATCTTAAATTATTCAAGATTTCAAGTAATATAGTTTTCTTACTCGTAAAAAATGACCTATAAAGAGATCACCTTAACTGACACCTAACGGTTGTCAGTTTTTTTGTATTTAAATTTACTTCCACAGTTTGGACAAACTAATTCTGGCATTCATTCATCTTCTAGCGAAGGTACCGCTCCAAAACCAAATATTATATCTTGTCTAAATTCTTCAATAAGAAATTCTGGTATTGTAAATACTGCATGTCTATGTTTTATTTTCAACATATTATTAGCTTGTTTATCTGCCCATTCTAAAGAATATTTACTTCCACAATTTAATGCTTTTTGAACTGTATTTACTATATGCTCACGCATTTCTTTTCTAACTCTCGGTAACTTTGATATTTTGAAATCTTCAAAGTGATTTTTCAAAATTATATTTATAATTTTGTTACTTTTATATTTTCTACACTTACTCATATCACTATTATACACAAGTTTTCCACAGGTTTGAATCTAATATAAACTCCTTGTAATTAAAAAACTACTAAGCCATAAACTTAGTAGTTCCTTATCCTCGTTCTCGAGGGTTTGAATGGTGGAGATGATTCGCAACAATCATATCCACCATTTCATTTTACACTTTTCTACATGATTTTTACCACTGGGGGTCATACAAGGACGAAGTCCTTGTTGCTATTAATTTAAATATATTAATTTTATATCTGTTGGATAATGAATTATTATAAATAAATTTTTACTAGTATTTATACTAATTAATTGGCTTCTATACAACAATATATTTTATCTATAAGGGTAAATATTTCTTTTTTAAAATCATCTTTTGATTCTACAGATATGTCTATATATACAGAATATATTTTATTAGTAATAAAACTATCTGAATACATCTCTAATACTTTATTTTTTTCATCTCTGTTAGATGGATAACACAATATAGCTTTTTTACAATTTAGCATACCTGAATAAAATAACATTTGAAAAATATCTGCATTTTTAAAATTTCCATCTAATTTATTTTTCACGTCTATAATGCCCGTACATTCATTACTTATTGACGAATAATTAAATAATATATCTGGAATATACAATTTATCATTTTTATCCCATTGTCCATATACTTGTTTAGCATTCCATTCTATAAACCTAGTATCTTTTGATACTTTGAATAATATTTCCTTTATAAATTTTTCAAAGAGTAAGTCATAGTTTATTAAAAAACTTTCTCCTCCTATATCTCCACTACTATCAAAATAACTCTCTTCTAAAATAAGATTCGCTAAGAAATATGCGTTTTTACAATAATAATTCTTACTACTAAAATGAACATCTTTATTTTTTGATTCTAAGTTATTCACATTATTAAACATACTTTTTATACTTCTTAAGTCCTCAAAATCAAATTTTATATTACATACCTTTTCGAAAGCTTTTTTTAAGGTTCTATTCAATATATTATCTACTGTTAATTCATCTATATAATTTTCAAAAGGGTTATTTTTAAGAGCTATAATATTTTTATAGCTATTCACATAATCAACAGATCCTCTAATATAATTCGAATACTCTTTCTTTGAAATATATTCTGTACTCAGTCCCTTTCTTTTTATAATCTTTAATTCATTAATAAACATATCTACTATGTTTATGTAGTTGTCAGATGAATTTAAATCAAATATAGGATCTTCAAAGTTTTTAAAATTCCCATATACAAAATAATACATCCTAATAATATGATTTAATGTTATTGATTCATGCTTTGGGGTCAACTCTATAATTCTTTTATTAGTTTTTATATATCCAACATAGCTTTTATTTAAATTTAATATATTTTGGCTTATATCTAAACACTCTATACCTATACCTTTGCTTTCGAGTACTTTTAATATGAACTCTATTTCTTCTTCATAAATATATATTGAATGACCTTGTTTAATCGATATATTATTGAACATAATTACTCAACAATCTCTGGGAATTGACTTTTAAGTTCTTCTATAAATTCATTATTGTCATATATTCTATTTGAAATTTTATTTCCTAAAATTGAAACAAGATCATTTATATTTGCATATGTATATTCTTCAAGTATTGGTATTATTGAGTAATTAAAAACTAATCTTAAACTGTCACTAGTCCATCTTATTTTACCATCAACCCATTGTACAAAATCAGACAAAAAGTATGCTTGTCCTAACATCAATTCTTCTTCCCCCAATGTATCCTTTATCCTATCATTTAAAGATTTGAATAACTTATATATATCTATCTTTATTTCCTCTATATTAGATAATTCTTTTATAACCTCATAATTAGGTTGTAATTTTATAAATGCAAATCTACGTCTTATTGCATAGTCTAATACAGCTATACTTCTATCTGCAGAATTCATTGTTCCTATTATAAATAAATTACTTGGTATTCTAAACTCATTTACTTCTTTATTATTAATATTTATACTTTTAATCAAATCTACCGTATATTCTCTATCCAGTGCTAGTATAGTTTCTCCAAATATTTTTGATATATTACCTCTATTGATTTCATCTATTACAAATAAATATTTCTTACCTGAATTATTTTCTGCTTCGTTACACATTTCTAAAAACTTACCTGCTTTAGTTACTATATTACCACTTTGTATAGTTGAACCACCTATAAAGTCTTCATATACTGTATTTGGATGAAATTGTATCTTAACCACTTCATCAAACTCATTCTCAATTGATGATATAAATCTACTTTTCCCTATACCAGGTACTCCGTATAAAATAATCTGTTTCTTAAGCATTAATATATTTTTTATTTCTTCACTTGATGGATTTTTGTCATTCAATTCAATTAATCTCCTTGTGTTCTGTATATTTATAATTATTCCGTCTTCATTATTGTCACATTCTTCTTTCATTTTAACTTCAGGCTTATCTATAAAATCTATTAATCCCCTTAACTCTGTTCCTTCTATTTTAATATCATTATATTCAATCTTATTAGTCATGCAATCATCATAGAAAATTTCTTGTAATTCTTTTTCATTTATATTTAAATATTTTAATGTATATTTTACACATAGCCTTGTAAATTCTTCTTGAGTAATATTATCGTCAACTTCAAATCCTATAAACCTGCATATCCATATCGATAAATTAACAAGAGAAATTTTATTACCATTTAAATACTCTTCTTTTATGTAACTTAGATAATTACGTTTTAATTTAACGGTATCATTGTCATATTTATCTAAAAATTTATCAACTAATGTATTATCTACCGTATCTGTAATCCTACTTAATAGTTGTTTAAATGTAGACCCCCCATTGTAAAATTGTTTTTGTTTTATACTTTTTTGTATTGAAAATGGAAATAAACATGTTCTTTTATCTCCTATTTCATCTTCTGTAAAAACCGAAGATAATATATATAAATTTTCATTATATATTTTCTTTTCTTCTTCACTCATTTGACTTGTTTTTTTAAATGATATATAGTCCCATGTATTAATATCTAATGATTTGAAAAAAAAGAAAAGCCCTAATTGCTCTGGAGCATTTATACTATTAGCTTCAAAATATTTTATACTACTTCGTACTGATTCTTTATCTATATATTTTCTCATTTTAATTCTCCCTCCCTATATAAAGATTATACAAAAAAAATATAAGCTTATCTATATTTAGATAAGCTTATATTTTTATATCAAACGATAATTGTTCTTCTCTTTTTTTAGTCCCTACATTATCTAGCTTTTGTCTAATAGAGTTACCTATTACTTTTCCAAGCAATGGTGGTACTGCATTTCCAATTACTTTGTACTTATTAGGAATAGAATCACCTATAAATTCGAACTCATCTGGAAAAGATTGTATTCTAGCAACTTCTCTTACACTGTACCTTCTATCCTCAGTTGGATGTATTATGCCACATTTCTCTGGTGTTGCAGCTGCTGTTATTGTTCCATTTATCTCATTTCTAGCAAATCTTCTATAGAAATTTGGTGCTCTATATTTTTTCATATTATCTCTTATATTTTTTAATCTTTGAGGTAAATGTTCATATGGAATGTCCTTCCACGATCCACCTTCTTTTATAAAAGGTATTAATAGTTTAGATTGAGGTGAAAATTCCCATACTTCATCTTGATTTTTTACATCTGAATTTATCTTAATTACTTCTCCTACAGTTAATAATTTATCATCTATGTTATGTGTAGGCTCCGGGAACTCATACTCGATTCCTAAGTCATTTCTAAATGCTACAAATATAACCCTATATCTATTTTGTGGAACTCCGTAATCTGAAGCTTTTACTAATTTATGTTTTACAGTATATCCAGGTTTAATATCCTCAAGCATACTGTTTATTGAATCTATTAGCAATGATCCATCATCATTCTTACTGGTTAAAATACCTCTTACATTTTCAAATATTACTACCTTTGGCTTTTTTTCATTAATTATTCTCAAGCATTCTAAATATAAGTTTCCTCTTTCATCATTTATACCTAATCTATTCCCCGCACTTGAAAAAGGCTGGCATGGAAATCCTGCAACTATGACGTCAGAATTAGGTATTTGTTTTTCATCTATTTCCCTTATATCACCTTGAATAATATTACCTATATTATGTCTATATATTTCCACTGCAGATTTATCAAAATCATTTGCCCAAATAATATTAAACCCAGATTCTTTCAATCCTAAATCAAATCCTCCACAACCACTAAAAAGTGAAACTACACTATATGAATCTTTTTTCATCTATTCCACCTCTTTTTTCTTATGTTAACTGTTATAGTATAGTATTATATCATTTTATTTATATTTTTTTCTAGGTATTTTTTATATTATAATAACTAAAAAGGTATTGATTTACTAATCAATACCTTCTCGAGGGTTTGAATGGTGGAGATGAGGGGAGTCGAACCCCTGTCCGCAAGCTTTTTCCTCGTTGCGTCTACGTGTGTAGTCAGCTGTTTTAGTATCTCGCCTTAGCTAGCGTCCAGTGACAAACTCTGGCTTTGGCCAGTCCCAATTAATCCACTAATAGTCGAGACACCCTAATAGTAGTTCCCTGCATAAATGATGTCCAGGCCTAGCCGGCAGGAGGGCTCAGGCGGGACAAGCAGCATTAAGCTGCTAAAGCGTAATTATCGTTTGCGTTTGTTTTAAGTTCCCCAGTTTTTACGTGACCCAGAGTAACACGACACGCTGCCCCAAGTTCCGAACCCACGTCGAAACCTTTACACCCCCATAGGAGTTTAAAGTCATTGAGACTGCTCAATTTGCAAACTTTCACCAATTCAATATTTAATTTTATATGAAGGAGTACACAAAATTGTTACACCCTTATTTACTATTTTGGCAAGGTAGTAACATTTTTGTTACCCCCTTTAGTAGCATCTGCTATTAACTAGCTGTGCTGTATATATAATATATATCTTTTTAAGATAAAAATCAACTAGAATAAATTTACTAATCTTCTTAGTATTTACCAGTCATTTCTCTTTCTATTCTTCTTTGTGCATCTTTCTTAGCAAGGTCTTGACGTTTGTCATAAAGTTTTTTACCTTTTGCTAAACCTAGCTCAAGTTTTACCTTACCATTTTTCAGATACATTCTCAGTGGAACTAAAGAGTAACCTTTTATAGTAGTAGCCCCTATTAGCTTTCTGATTTCGTATTTATGAAGTAATAATTTTCTAACTCTAAGAGGATCTGCTTTGTAAAAAGAGTTCCCTTGGTCGTATGGACTTATATGAACTTGTTTTAGAAAAACTTCAGAGTTATCTACAGATGCGAAGCCTTCTTTTAAGTTGACTTTCCCTGCTCTGATTGATTTAACTTCTGTTCCTTTTAATTCTATTCCACATTCGTAAGTGTCTTCTATGAAATATTCATGTCTAGCTTTTTTGTTTGTAGCTAATGTTTTTTCTCCTACTGCCATACTCTCACCTTCTTTATTATTATTTCATTTTAATAAGCATTAGTATATCATATGATGAAAAAAATCTCAAGATTATTGCTAATTCTTTCTATTTATCACATTTTGTGTAATAAAAAGATAGAATAAATATTAAAATTTGCAATGAATAGATAACTAGTCTTTCTGTTAGTCCTAGTATATTCAGTCCTATTTTCATAGAAATTGGGTTCATCATTCCACATAACGTTATTATTATTGCCATTATTAAAATAAAATTACCCAGTTCTTTCATTTTCTCCTGTGCAATATAACCATAAGCTAAGGTAAATGCTGATGTTATAGTTGTTGCAACTACGGCAACAGTAACTGCCAAATGCATTATATTTTGGGAGTTCATTACTGTTTTGTCTCCCACAAGTGGAAATGCTGCATATCCAAATAAAGATATTACTTCCATTCCCAAAAGAATCACATATCCTGTACGTGTTGCCAGATTATATTTTCTATTTGATTTGACAATCATTCCTATAATAAATAAAATCATGCACACTCCATAAATAGTTGTGAAAATTCTAAGTAGATCTTGGTTTGGAGCACCATCTGCAGTTAATGAACTAATATCCATAGTTATAGTGTTATATTCTGGCCACAATATATTCCCCAGCATAGTATGAGCCATATAAAATACAACACCAATCATGCCCAGTGGCATAAGATATTTTTCTATCTTCCCTTTGCTGCTCAAACTTTTATTTTCTTCCATGAAAAATCCCCCTTTTTAATAAATAACTTATTCCTACTCCTATCAATCCTATTTTATAGTTTTCGCCAAATTGCTCGGGAAATATTATTAAAATTGTCATATACATACTTATTATGAAATAGCTTATTAATAAATCTGTTTTTTTATTTCTAACTTAAATTGTAACATAAGTTCTCCTTTTACAATATATTGTTAATACAAAGCAATCATTTGCTTTTGACATGTTACTTTGTAATTTTCTAATCTATAAAAATAGGGGGTCATCTATGTTTCATGCACTAAATTCCTTATCCACACTAGATGCAGTTTTGCTTGTTTCTGCCCTTTCCATGGATGCATTTGTGGCAAGTTTTGCTTATGGAACAAGTAAAATAAAAATTCCCTTTAAATCAGCTATGACAATTAACTTAGTCTGCTCTACTATTTTGGCTATTGCCCTTTTTATGGGTAGTATTATAAGCAAATATATTCCTAGCGCTTTTACAACTAGCATATGTGTTACAGTGTTATTAATGTTAGGCATGGCTAAATTATTTGATAGTACTTTGAAAGCTATTCTAATTAAAAGTGGCACTCTAAGTCGCGATTTATCATTTAAACTATTTGATTTTAAGTTTTTTCTTAGGGTTTGCTTAGATGGCACAGAGGCAGACGTGGATCAGTCTTATGAACTTTCCCCTAAGGAGTCTTTCTCTTTGGCGGTGGCTCTTTCGCTTGATGGTCTGGCAGCCGGTTTTAGTACAGGGCTTATGGTAACAAATTATGTGGAAATTATAATATTTTCACTTGTAATAAATATGGTTGCTGTATTACTCGGTTGCTTTTTAGGTAACAAAGTTGCACAGAAAAGTGAACTTAATCTTTCATGGTTAAGTGGAGTAACTCTTATTTTGCTAGCTTTTTTGAAATTAAAATAAAAATTAACTTTGCTTTACTTAAAAGTTATGTATTAAAAAAGGATGTATCCTAGAAGATACATCCTTTCTATTTTTCTACTAGGTTTTCTGTTATGGGGAAAATTATGCTTACTTTTGTGCCTTCATTTATATTAGAATCAATCTGCAGACCTAGTCCAAGTTTCACACATAGTTTTTTGCATAAATACAGACCTATACCTGTACTCTTTCCAAACTTCCTACCATTTTCTCCTGTAAATCCCTTTTCAAACACTCTATTTATATCTTGTTCAACTATTCCAACACCGTTATCTTGAACTGTTAGCACTATTGAACTTCCCAGTTTTTTAGATTTAATTGTTATTTTATCTTCTGTTCCTTTTGAGTACTTAATAGCATTTCCTACTATTTGATTTAATATAAACTCAACCCATTTTGTATCAGAATAAATAATTTCATTAATATCATCTAATTGTAAGCTTATTCTTTTGCTTATAAAATCTCTTTGATTTTTTTTAATTACATTTTTTATAACTTGAGATAATTCTGCTTTCTTTATAATATAATCCTTGCCTACTTCGTCACTTCTTGAATAATATAGAACTTGCTCCACAAAGTTTTCTATTCTATCCATTTGTATATTAATTTTTCTTGTGATTTCATTATTATTATTTTCTATTAATAGTTTTGAAGATGCTATTGGTGTTTTAATTTCATGAACCCACATTTCTATGTATTCTCTGTATTCTTCTTGAATGTTTTTATAGTACTTAACATTTTCATGCATATCTCTACTTAGTTCTTTTAAGATATCATTTATTTCTTCTCCTATCATAAAATTTGCATCATCTATTACTTCAGGCAACAAATACTTCTTGTCTAAGTTTTCCAAGATAGTTTCTATGTTATTAAAGTATTTTTTATATTTTATATACTCCAGCAACATATAAGTTATTAATGGAAGGAACCATATACAAAATAAAAGAAAAATTATAACTGGAGCTGCCTTAGCAAAACCCATAAACAATGAAATAAGTATAAAAAACATTAGATTTACAGCTAAAAAAAGTACCTTATCTTTTATGTAATCAATCATTTTCATGGCATTATATACCCCAATCCTCTTCTTGTTTCTATTACATTTTCTATCCCTATCTCTTCTAATTTTTTACGAAGTCTTGTTACATTTACAGTCAAAGTACTATCATCTACAAAATAGTCCGTGCTCCACAAGTACTCCATTAGTAATTCTCTAGATACTATTTCTCCCTTGTGATTTATTAAATATGAAAGTATTTTTACTTCGTTTTTAGTAAGTTCTATTTCTTTATTATTGTAGGTAATAGTTGCATTTGATAGATTTAGTTGAAAATCTCCATATGTTAAAATGCTACTATTAGCTGCTATTGACCCACTTCTTTTTAGTAATGCTGATATTCTTGCCAGTAGTATTTGTGTATTATAAGGCTTTGTAACAAAATCGTCTGCTCCTAAGTTCATACTCATAAGCTCGTCCATGTCACTATCTCTACTTGTTACGATTATTATAGGTATATCAGATTCTCTTCTCACTTCTCTGCATATGTAATATCCATCGAAAACTGGTAGATTTATATCTAGCAAAACTAAGTTGGCATTTTCCTGTATTATAAATTCCACCACATTGTCAAAAGATGTAGGTGCTACTACTTCATATCCATATCTACCTAAGAAGTTTTTCAATTCTTCTCTAATTATTTCTTCATCTTCAATAATTATTATTTTTTCCATAGGTTTTATCCCTCCTTAGTTTATATACTTATTTTATACAAATATATAAATTACTCATTAATTATTATTTGTATAATTATACCAAAAAATCTATTCAAAGTAGATTTTTTTACTTTAAATAGATTTTTTTAATTTATATATTATTTTTTACTATGTTTTTGTATCCACTATAAGTTATACAGAAGTAAATTGCATATACGATAAAGAATATTCCTGCTGTTACAAGAGATGATCCTCCAATATCTGGCTGGTTGTACATTGAAATAAATGTATTTGCTACTTGTATACCTACAACTGAGTGAACTAAAGCTAGTCCCACAGGTATACTAAAGTAAACAAGAGTTTGCACAAATATTGTTTTGTTTATGCTCTTTGTACTTGCTCCCAGTCTTTTTAATGATACATATCTTTCTATACTATCACTTGCCTCACTTAATTGTTGAAGGGCAAGAACTGCCATACTACTGATTAAGAATACTATTCCTATATAAATTCCTATGAATAATATTGTAGTTGTTATTCCTTTACTTTCTTTATAAATAGAATCTCTAGTATATCCACGTACATATCCTACTTTGCCATAATCTATATTTGAACCATTATATATTTCCAAATCCTTTAAAAACTTTTCTTCACTTTGTTGTGCATCACCTTTTGCAAAATTTATATTTACATTGCTTGAAGATATAGTTTTGCCATTACAAAGATTATCATTTACCACTATAGTAAAAAGATTATTTTGCATATAAACTGTTTGTAAGTTTTCTTTTATTATTTTTTTATCTTTTATATTGTATTCTTTTCCTTTAATTTTAATAGTATCATTACTTTCCATATACTTTTCTATGGAAGGAATCATTTTTGAAAAGTTTGACATTATTAATACTTCATTTTCTTTTAAGTTTATTGGATCTTCATTATTCAATTGTCTAATTTTATTGTAATCTGAAATTTTCACATATGATACTTCAGGATTTATTTCTTTAACATCCTTATTTAAAGGTATAACATCTGATATTAATGTTTCGTCAATATATTCATTGTAATAAGCTACTTTGTCATCTTTACCAAATTTAATTCCCATAGAGTCAAAAGATTTTTTTATATCTTCAATTTTGTCGCCTTCATTTACATACATCTGTCCAGTAGCATCAAATGGTGTAGCCCCTTTAAGCCCTGATTCTATAGCATTTTTCAAACTAAATCCTGTTGATAATACTCCTATTGTTAAAAATAACATTAGACAAATTACTGACATAGATATAAAGTTTGTATTTACCTTACTATTAATTTGTTTTACAACAAATATATTTAAACCTTTGAAATACACGTTTTTATTCTTTTTCACCACATATAAAATAAATCCAGCTAAAGAGAAGAAGAATAAAACTGTTCCAACTATACCAAGCCCTATAGATATAAGGAATCTAGAGTCTGTTATATTTAATCCCACATCTAAAACTAGCTTATATGCAGTTCCTAAAGATGCAATACATAAAATAAACGTAATTAAATATACAAATGGATTTTTAAATTTTATTTCTTGTGTCTTTCTTCCTACTGTTAGTAAATCAATTATTTTATATTTTGATATTACAAAAGAGTTAAATAACATAACAAGAACAAACATTATGCCAAAGTATATAATTGTTTTTATTATTGCTGGCATTGAAATTATAAAACTATAGCCAGACATTTTAAAGTCAAATAGTTTGGCTACAAGTACTGATAATCCTTGTGATGCTATAAGACCTATAATTAACCCACTTATTAGTGAAAATACACCTACAATTACTGTTTCTAATATTAATATTTTAGAAATTTTGTTTTTTGACATACCAAGAGTCATGTAAATTCCAAGCTCTTTGTTTCTCTTTTTTATTAAGAAATTATTAGCATAAAGAATTAAACTACCTAAAATAAATGCTATGAATACTGATACTCCTGAAATTAATCTAGTAAGAGTATCTATATAACCTCCCGTAGATGAAGAAATCTCCACCATGGCTTTTTGAGATTCAATAGAGTTAAAACTATAAAATATACAAACTGCCAGTGTTAAAGTTAAAAAGTATATGCTATAGTCTTTAAAACTTTTCCTAACATTTTTAAATGCTATCTTAGAATACATTATTGTCATCCCCTCCTATTAGAGTAATAACTTCCATTATTCTATTAAAGAACTCTTTTCTTGAATCTTTACCTCTTACTAATTCTGTGAAAATTTTTCCGTCCTTTATAAATAAAATTCTGTGAGCGTAACTTGCTGTAAAAGCATCATGAGTAACCATCAATATAGTTGCATTTAACTCTTGATTAAGACTTTCTAGTCTTTCTAATAATAGTCTTGCAGATTTTGAGTCAAGTGCTCCTGTTGGTTCATCAGCAAGTATTAATGATGGGTCTGTAACTATTGCTCTAGCAGATGCTACCCTTTGTTTTTGTCCACCAGACATTTGGTAAGGGTATTGTTTTAATATTTTTTCAATTTCTAAATATTTTGCTACTTCTTTTATTTTTCCATCTATTTCAGAAGTTTTTTCTCCTTTTATTGTTAACGCCAATGCTATATTTTCATAAGCAGTTAATGTATCTAATAAGTTAAAGTCTTGGAATATGAATCCTAACTCATTTTGTCTAAACTTATCTAAGTTTTTAGACTTTAATCTTGTAATATCTTTATCATTTATTATTATGCTTCCTGTTGTAACAGTATCTATTGTTGAGATACAGTTAAGAAGTGTTGTTTTACCACTTCCACTAGGCCCCATTATCCCAACAAATTCTCCTTCATTAACTTTAAAACTTATATTGTCTATGGCTTTTGTAACATTATCTTTATTTCCATAGTATTTTTCTATTTTTTCAACATTTAATATATTTTTCATCCTTAAGTAACCCTCCTCGATTTATCTTTCATGTCTTTTATTATATACACCTTTTGTTTTTTTAAATATGTATGTATATTTCATTATCATTACGTTTTTGTAATGTTGAAAATATAAAGTATACAATCTATAAAATATAGTTATTCGCTAAAATAATACCTAAAACATCCGTAAAATAAAATAGGTACAAAAATAAAAGGTTAACTTTTGAACTATTTAGACGAAACCATATACTTTTATTATATAATTTATATATTTTACATTTATGGTAATTTATTCTAATTGAAAGGGGGAAATATTAATATGAATAAAAAAGACAAATCTCTTTTAGCCGTGTCCTTAGGTATTGCTATAACTTCTCAGAATCTAATGACAATAGCAAATGCAGATTCAATTAAATCAAAATCAGATATGGACGTTACTATTTTATCAGATGATGATTTCCAAATAAAAGTAGGTGCAAATTCTCAAAACAAAGATTCCAAAGAGTCACCTAAGTATCAACCGGACCCTGAAGCAAACAAAACTTATAGTATGGGTAACATAGGAGAAAGTACTTCTAGAGCTTTTATGTCTAATAGAAGTGCTTTTTCTCCTCAAAAGGCAACTTTGTCTAACTCAAAGGCTATAGGTAGCGGAAGTGTAACAGCAAGTTCTCTAAGTGTAAGAAGTGGGCCATCTACTTCAAATGGTGCAATTGGTACATTAAAAATTAATGAAACTGTTGAAATACTAGGTAAAAGTAGTGATTGGTACAAAGTTGATTTCAAAGGTAAACAAGGATATGTACAAGCATCTTATTTAAGGTTAAACCCAATTGAAAAAGGTATAGATGTAAGTAAATGGAACGGAAACATAAATTGGACAAGTGTAAAAAATTCTGGTGTTGACTACGTTATTATAAGAGCTGGATATGGGACTTCTACTATAGACCCAAAATTCAAAACTTATATTGAAGGTGCAAAAAGTGTTGGACTTAAAATAGGTGTGTACTGGTTTAGTTATGCTACTACTCCAAATAATGCTGCTATTGAAGCTCAAGCCTGCTTAAATGCTATATCACCTTATAAAAGTAGCATTACATACCCAGTCTTTTTCGATTTTGAATATGATAGTGTTAGATATGCAAATAACAATGGCGTGAAAGTAACAAAGGATCTAGCATCTAGAATGGCTACTTCTTTTCTTAATAAGGTAGAGTCCAAAGGATATACTTCAGGTATATATACTAATAAAGATTTTAGTAGTACATACTTTACTTCCGACCTTATTAATTCTAATAATTTATGGGTGGCTCAATATTCTTCAACTAATACTTTCGGAAAGCCCTATTCCATGTGGCAATACTCAGAAAAAGGTTCTGTGCCTGGTATAAGTGGATATGTAGATATGAATTACACTTGCTTAAAAACTTTTGGTGGTAGCTCAGGTAGTGAAGAGCCAAGTACACCTTCTGGAAATCAAGGTGTCACTACTGCTAATGTTAACTTTAGAAAGAGTGCTTCTACTTCTTCTAGTATTATAGAAACTATTCCTAAAAATACTACTATCGAGGTTGTTGATAAATCTACTTCTGGTTGGTATAAGGTTAAGTACAAAGGTAATACTGGGTATGTTTCTAAGGACTATGTCAAGTTAAATGGCAGTGGCGGCGATGATAATACTCCTCCTCCTTCTTCTTCTGAAAAAGGGGTTACTTCTGCCAATGTTAACTTTAGAAAGAGTGCTTCTACTTCTTCTAGTATTATAGAAACTATTCCTAAAAATACTACTATCGAGGTTGTTGATAAATCTACTTCTGGTTGGTATAAGGTTAAGTACAAAGGTAATA
>NZ_JAHZMO010000045.1 GCF_020748185.1 Terrisporobacter petrolearius
TTAGATATGGATGAGAATTTAAAAGAAAGAGTTAAAAAATATCAGTATTAAAAAATCAGGTAGATTAATTTTATCTACCTGACTTATAAAATAAAAACTACTTACACACTTTTATTGACAAACCCAAAAATTGTTACCACCTTTATTTATAAATAAATTTTCTATATCTTTCTAACAGGAAATTGAATTTCTGTTAGCCAGTCTTCCACACTGTCTTTGTTCCATACACCATCAATATAAGATTCCCTAGGACTATCAATTATCTCATATCCATTTTCCTCTATGAATCTGATAACAGCACTGTAAGCCTTTGGAAAGTCCTTGTAGTTACCTTTGTGAAGAACACAAGCAGCCATATCCACTTTTGCAATTAATTTAAACTTAATCATTTCAGAATCTTCCTTAAACTCAGTTACAGCCTCACAAACTTCCACATCAATATCTTTTTCCTTATATTCACCATCATGATATATGTTGAAGCAATATTCTGGTACTTCACATTCACATCCCAATCTTTCCATTTCTGCACCCATAGGTGGAACCAGAGAGAACAATGAATCATAACTTGGCATAATAGTTCTCATAGAGGCAACTATGGCTTCTGGTAATTCTTTTATAATAACTGGATATTGCACATTAATGCTGCTACTTGATAAATAACTTTCCACCTTAGATAATTTTAAAGTTTCCTCTGCTATTCTTTTCATAATTTCACTTCTTTTTCTCTTTAATAATTGTTTTTCACTTACTCCATCTTGCACTTGCTTAATTTCATCCAAAGAAAAACCAGCTTCCCTAAGTGCTAATATTTGATGTAAAATAGGCAGTTGATTAGATGTATAATATCTATACCCATTACTTTCATCTATATGACTTGGTTTTAATAAACCTATAGAATCATAATGATGCAAGGTTTTTATTGTAACGTGATTCATTTTTGAGAAAACACCTATTTTATAAATTCTTTCTTCTTCTTTTATTTCACATTTATATTCATTATTCATAAGAAACCTCCATATTATTCCCACTTAAATAATTTAAAAGATAAGCCAAACCCAATTATTGTAATTGTTACCATTAAAACTATTGATAAATATAAATTATCTATACTATTTCCCATGGAAAATCCCTTCAACAATTTTACTCCATGAGTTAATGGTAATATATTAGCTATATTTTGTAATGCTTTTGGAAATAGTTCATAAGGAATTGTAGCCCCTGATAAAAATAACATGGGGAAATATATAAGACTGCATACAACATTGGCTATTTTTATTGATTTACAAATACTTGCCACTAACATACCTATACTATACATGGATATCATTACTAAGAAATATACTCCTACAAACTTAATTAATGAACCTTCCATTTTGTAGTCAAATAAAATAATAGCCACAATAGATACTAAAACAGCTGAGATAATTGCTGTAATTATATTAATGAGAACTTGTATGGACAGTAGCATCTTTGGGCTTGCTGGTGTTGCAAAAAAATGCTTTAATATTTTTTTGTCTCTATAATCTACAATAGATAATGGCAATCCCATAAATGCTGTTGCACATATTCCAACAGCAATCAATGCACCAAAAGCAGATTGTAAAAATGTATAATCAGCCCCTTCAAAAGCTATTTTCCCTCCTCCTATAGTACCTATTAAAATCATTATACACATGGGCATACAGATTCCAAAGATTATGCCATCTGGAGATCTCATAGCTAGTTTGCTTTCTATTTTTAATACAGTGAAAAATCTATTCATAAGTTAACTCCTCTCCTAAATACCATAAATATGCTTCTTCCAATTTTTCATAAGGACTATTATTTATAATTTCTTTTACGTCTCCTATTTTGACTATTTTACCTTCTTTTAAAATACATATTCTGTCACACAGTTCCTCCACTTCATCCATATAATGAGATGTTAAAAATATGGTTATCCCTTTCTTCTTCAAGCCTTTTAATACCTTCCATACTTCTCTTCTAGCAACCACATCTAATCCTGTTGTTAATTCATCTAAAAATATAATCTCTGGATTTGGTATTAAAGATAATACTACTGATAACTTCTGTTTCTCTCCACCGGATAGTTTATCTACTGATTTGTCTTTAAATTGATACAAATTAAATTTTAATAATAATTCATTGTAGTTGGCTGGGTTTTTGTAAAGAGCACACATTTCTTCACATATTTCTTTTACTTTAATATTATTTGGATAATTTGATGATTGAAATTGAACTCCTACCTTTTCAAATAATGTTTGTCTATTTTGCCTTGGATCTTTATTTAAAATAAAAATTTTTCCTTTTTGTACTTTTTTAAATCCTAATAAACAATCAATAGTTGTAGATTTGCCTGCTCCATTATGACCTATAAGACCAAATACTTCTCCCTTTCTTATACTAAAAGACAAATCTTCTAAAATAATTTTCCCACCAGATACTCTGTGGATGTTTTCTGCTTTAATAGATATTTCCATTATAAAATCCTCCTTTTTACGTATTAATAAGTTAATGTTATATGCTTACCTAAGGTAAGGGTCAACAGAAAACATAAAGTTTGTTATAAATAATAAAAAGGATATGCTTATATTAAATTTCATATAAACATATCCTTTTACTCATATTTTATTAAAATCCTATAAATTTTTATAATGCCTTTTTATTGTATTTCTTTTCTAATAATCATTGCGTAGAATGTTTGTTTAAATAACCGCCTTTAAAATGTGCCAATTCAAAGGATATTATAAAGGCTTGTGGCTCTAATTGTTCAGTTATTTTTATGACTTCTTTCTCTCTTATTCTATGTGTCATAACTTCTAATCTATATCTTGTTTCATTATTTCTACCTTTTCCTTCAAGTTTAGTAACTCCAAATTTATGACCTCTTAATATGTTTATTAAGTCATCATTTTCCTTAGTCAAATTTATTTGCACTACTCTGTATCCTATAGCAAGTTTCTTTTCTAATCTACCTCCTAAGTAGACTCCTATAGCATAACCAAAAACATAGGCTATAATATTATACATATTTGTTAAATCAGAAAATACAATGCCTAAACTTGCAATATAAACTATCCCCTCTACAAATGCGGCAAGAGGAGCTTTTTTGTCCTCACCTTTTACAACAAGTACTGTTCTAAGAGATAAAACAGGTACATAAATTAACTGTAAAACAAATATTAGTATAACTTTAGTAATCATAAGGCCTCCATAAATTCCCCTCTAGTTATTAATATAATTTAAAATTACATAAAATGTCTCAACCATATCATTATTTTTTAATTTTCTTTATTTTTACAAAATTTCAACTAGAACATATTTCTATAATTATCATTCCTCCCTTTTCTTCATATTCTGTATTCCATAATTCTTTAAATGAAATCCAGTTATAATCCCCATAAGTAGCTATTTTTATTAATAGGTCATTGTCAGTTTTTTCATAACCAACAATTAAAAACCAATGCCATACAAGTTCTTCTAACTTTTCATTCTTATGTTTTAATAGAAGAAATGGTATTGGTATATCTTCATTTATCTGTTTGATAATTGCTTTTTCTCCGTCAAGTAATAGATTATCTCCAGAAAACATTGTCATATTTATCTCGTTGTCATTAACATCCTCTAGATATTTTCCAAGTCCATCTATATACATTTGCAAAGTATTAATTCCTGTCATTCTTGGACGAAGATAAGATTTCATAATATGTGAGAATTTTATATAATTCACTTTTGTTAAGGCCTTTATATCAAATGGATATAGATGCTTACTGTTTCTAAGTATATTTAAATAAATACATAAGTCACAAGCTGTAACTGCTGCACAGCCTCCTAATTTCATCATAGGATCTATAAGCCAATTTTGATTTCCACCATAATAATCTTCTATATAAAAATATTTTAATTCTTTTTTCATAGTTAGTATTTCCTTTCCAATATCGTCCCCTCAAGTACATATTAGCACCTTTAATATTATATTAATACTAAAAGCATCTATGAAAATTCCTACATATTTATACAAAATAATTAAAAATCCTTAGAAATTGTCAAATCGACTATTTCTAAGGATTTTTGTTTTTATACTGCAATATAAAATATTAATTCTATTTACAAATTACTTTATTTAATTTTATAAATAACTGGTTCATGAAGTATTATGTACCTTTCAATAATATTCATTGCTTCGTATATCCATTGTAGTTCATTAGTCTTTTCTTTATTTTCTAAAATCACCTTTTTAATTAAATCTGTTTTATACAATTTGCCCCATATAACATTTTTTACTCTTTCATTTATTTTTAGTTCCTCCATTAAGCATTTGTTATCTAGTATTAATCCTTCACCATCTTCTTCACAATATTTATCATCATATAATAACTTGTCAAAGTATACATCATATGAATCTACTTGTATTGCATCGGATTTATATTTTTCTTGTTTTTCTACCATAAGGCTTATCATATTTTTGTCTAACCAGCTATCCTTGCTATCAACATATAATACATATTGGCCTGTTGCATATTGCGTTGCATAATTTATAGCCTCACAAAGATTACTACTTTCCATATTAAGTAATCTAATTCTTTTATCAAATCGAACATAACCCATAGCAATTTGCTTTGAATTATCAATACTACCTTTGTCTACTAGAGTTATTTCCATATTTGTATATGTTTGATTTCTAATACTATCTAGACACCTGTTTAAATTTTCTTCTGCATTATATATTGGCACAATCACACTAACTTTGTACATATTTTCTCCCCCCATAGATTAATTTGTACATTTTTTATTTGTTGCTTATTAAAAATACTAACTCCCCATAATTAATATTTTTAATCCTATCCTATAATAGTACTATTTATAAATAGTTTTCATTATACAAAAGTATTATTTTTGCTTATCACATGTGAATTTATCTTTTAGTCTACTTATAATAAATTCTTTACTTTACTTTACATCCCTTGTTATTTTTATTATATTTTTCCTCTGAATTCCTTCATAAAGCGATAAACTACCTAATAATAGTAAGTATTTATAGTTTATAACCAAAATTAAAATAAGAGAGCTTATTTATCTACAATAGATTAACAAGCTCTCTTATTTGCACAAATATATGTGCAATTTTTTTCAATTGATTTTTATTATATACTAAGCAACATTACCATCTTTTATAGTTATAACCTTGTCTGCCATTTGGGCTATGTCATTATTATGAGTTATCATAATCAAAGTTTGTCCAAATTCATTTACACATTTTTTTAACAAATCCATAACCTCATTAGTAGTTTTTGTGTCTAAATTTCCTGTAGGCTCATCTGCAAATATAATTTCCGGTTTATTTGCAAGAGCTCTAGCAATAGCAACTCTTTGTTGTTGTCCTCCACTTAATTCATTTGGAAATTTATTTATCTTATCTTTTAATCCTAGTATATTTATAATACTGTCTACATATTTTATATCTATTTTTTTTATTATCTATATTTATAGGAAGTACTATATTTTCATAAATATTAACTACTGGTATTAAGTTAAAACTTTGAAAAATAAATCCAAACTTTTCTATTCTTAATTTTGATAAATTATCATCTGACAACTTGGATATATCTTGATCATTAAGAAGTACCTTTCCACTTGTAATACTATCTAACCCTGCTATACAGTGAAGTAATGTACTTTTTCCACTTCCACTTGGACCTATTATTGTAGTAAACTTTCCTTTTTCAAAAGATAAATTAATATTATTTAAGGCCTGTACTTTATTTTCGTCTTTTCCATATATTTTACTTAAATTTATTACATCTAATATACTCATATCATCATCTCCTTAGTTATTTATTCTCAGTCCTTCTACTATACTTAGCTTAATTATTTTATTTCTCGATAAATAAGTTGACAATAAACACATTACTATTGTAGCTATTCCAAATTGGAGTATTTCATTTATTGGTATATTATATGACATGCTATTTTCTAAACCTAGGCCTTCATCCCTTATGCTATTTACCATATAAATAAATTTTGAATAACTTATGGTAGCCACTACAGATGATACTACTATACTAAATAAGGCATATATCATACTTTCTTTTACTATCATTTTTTTAATGTTTTTCATACTCATACCAATAGCCCTAAGCGTTGCCAATTCTTTTATTCTCAGCATAATATTAGTTTTAATTATACATATTATATTTATGGAAGATATTATAAGTGTAAGAATTACAGATACTAATACTTCCTTTTTATTTTCTTCTGATTGCTTTTTAAACCTACTTTCATATTTATATTTACTTTCTATTTCTTTAAAAGAATAACCTTTTGTTAATTCATCTAAAGCTTTATTTACGTCTTCATCTTTTCTATTTTCTAACTTTATTGATATTTTGTTGTAGTCATTTATATTAGTTATATTTTTCAAATCATCTTCATTTAAAATAACTTGAGCTAAACAACCTAGTCCTCCATCTTGAGTTACAACATAATCTTTATTTAACAAACCACTAACTTTAACTTTTATATTTTTATATTCCAATTTACCTTTATTCTTTGCAGGCACTTTTATATCAATAACATCTCCCACTTTAACCTTCTTTAAAGCCTTTGCATTATTTGTACTTTGCATAGGCGAGTAAAAATAGTTTGAAACTAGAGCCCTTGGGTAATCTTCTTTTTTTTCCTCATAAATATTGCTACCTTTTTCTATGTATTTATCTAAACTTCTTATAAAGTCTTTGTTATATCCTTTTACTCCAGTAGTAATCTCTATATTATTTTGATTATCTTTAGAAGATAGAAAAGGTTTAACATCCTCACTAATATTATTTATACTAGTTTTTAAGTATGCAGTTAAATTTATACTAGGATAAACTTCTTTTAGATTATCAATTTTAGATATTTTATTAATAAAGTTACTATCATAATTACAATAAGCTTCTTCTGTATTATAAAAATTATGTCTTAAAATTACATCAGTATCTCCCATGGCCATAACAGACATACTATTACTTCCAATAATTTCTTCATCATTATTAAAAACTGCCATCTTACTTATAAATAATGATCCTGCTAGACTTATTGACAGTATGGATAATATAGTTCTACTTTTATTTCTCCACACATTTTTAAATGCCATTTCACCAGTCAATCCAAATATTTTCCTAATTAATTTATGATAATACTTATCTCTTCCTCTTTTTGTATTGTTATTTATATCTCTAATAGCCTCCATAGGGCTTATTTTTGAACCTTTATACGTGGAGAAAATACAAGAAAGCAAAACTGCAAAAGATGCTAATTTTAATGGTTCCATTATACTTTCTTTGCTTATATAAATATTTTGCTGACCTCCATAAATATTAATTATTCCTATTGAAGAAATTACATATCCCAAAGCAAATCCTAGAACTAAACCTAAAATAAGAACTATTAAACTTTGAATAAGTATCATAAGTCTAACATTTTTCTTTTCCATTCCTATGGCTCTTAATATACCAATTTGCTTTGTCATATCAATTAATATTATATTAAATATGTTGAATATAACTAAAGCTGCTGACAACATTGGTATTAGCTTATTTTTTATACTAAATGTTGTGTTCTTTGACATTTCATAATCATCTAGTGCATTGCTAAGTTGTGTATTTATAATTAAATCTCCATCGTTTAATTTATACTTTCCTATAATTTCATTAGCCTTAGATATACTAGGTGTTTTTGTATTAAACTTCAAAATACCGCTATGAGTTACAAGTTCTTTTGGGATAATATTTTGATTACTTGTGAAATAAGTAAATCCTCTAACATTGTAATATTCATTTCCTTCATAATAACCTTTATAGTAAGCTTCAGGCTTTTGAACTATTCCAACTAGTTTAAATTTCTTTTTCTTACTATAAATTTGATTTTCATTTTTATTGTCCACATAATGTTTCACAACAGTAAAGTCAATTTCCTCATTTAGTTTATTGTCTAAGTGCATTTCTTTCAATGCTTTTTCTTCTAAAACTATTTCATTTTCATTTTTAGGATAAGTACCTTTTATCAATTTATATCCATAGGCATTAATAAAGTCCTCATTGTAAGAATCTAGCTGAATGGATACTCCATTTTTATCTACAATACTACCTAAATTGATTACATCATGGATTTCTTTTACTTCTTTGTCCTTTTCTAATTGATTTGACACACTATCGCTTAAATTGTTATATTCAGCATGATAATCACTGAAATTTTTATAAGCTTCTTTAATATTTATCTCACTCTTAGTTTCTGGTATAACGTTTAATGTAAAAATTAGCATTACTGCTAAAGAAATACTTGTTATAAGAGCTGAGCTTTTGCCTTTTTGGCTTTTTAAATAGGACACTGCCAATTTAAAACTAACTTTCATCTTTGCCTCCCAGTTGTTATTTATATAGTTAAAGGGTGTTGCCTTTTACATATAAAAAGGTAACACCCTTTGACTTTTTCCTCAATATCTATAGCACAACTGGTATTTTTATTGTTCCAACTGTCATGTTTTAATTTTTATAAAGAAAAATTTATTGTTTCAATGGTATATAAATTGTACTTATAAATTTATTTTCTTCATTTTCAATTTCCAATTCTCCATCATATTTTTTAAGTGATGATTTAATACTTTCAATTCCAATACCATGAAAATATTTATCTTTTTTGCTACTTATTATTTTATTATTTTTAATTATTACTTTATTTACCTTACTATTTTCACATTTTATAATATAGTAAGACTTCACAATTGTACCTCTTATATTTATATATTTTTTATTTTCATCATTTTCAATCTTTTCACATGCTTCTATTGCATTATCTAGCAAATTTGAAAATATACTTGATACATCCATCATGTGTAAAAAATCACATTTTGAAAAGTCCATATTACACAAGAAGTCTATGTTTTTCATATTACATAGCTTTCTTTTTTCACTTAGTATAACATCTAATATAACATTTCCTGTATTATATATATTTTCAAAATACTTAATTTCATTATTAATACTATTTATATACTCATTCACACTGGAGCTTTGATTTTGAATAAGTTTTATATTTGTCATATGATTATTTATATCATGATAAAGCCTTTTTACTTTTTCTTGGGATTCTTTTATATTTAAATAATAATTATATTCCATATCATGCTTTTTATTGAGTAGGTCTAGCTTTGCTTTTTCCTCAGTAGATTTCAAAAGCTTAATAAGAGCAAGTACAAAAACTATATTACTTGCAACAACTATATATGGTAAAGCTAAGTCAGCAAAATTTACAAAGGGCATAAATTCAATTGATTGATCAAATTTTAATTTGTTATCTCTTACTATAGAATAAAGATCATAAATACCATTAGATGCCTTATTCAAAAATAATATTATTAACATATTTACAACAATTGTAAATCCTATACACAAATAGTATTTTTTATTAAGAGATAAACTTTTTAACTTATCAAAATAATATACAATTAAAATAATTGATAATGAACTTATTATAAATTGTAAAACATCAAATATCATATCCCATTTAAAATTGAATTTATCTATTATAAGTATATAAATATACAATATAATGCACTCAATGGTCATTTTCACTCCTTTATATATTACTGTATGTAAAATGGAATATAAAAAAGCTTTTTTAAAATCAAAATCATATGAAATTTTACAAATTATAAATAATAAAACAAATGAAATTATTATACCTTTATCAAGTCCATATGTAACCATTTGTGTGCTAATAACCAAAAATATTAGCAATAAATTTATTATTTTAAAAAATCTATTTTTAGGCTTGTATTCATATCCTATTTTTTTCATAATAATCAAAAATGATAATATAAATAATAAGCTATTGATTATATCTTTAAACTGATAAAATTCAATATTTAACATAATTTTTCTCCCATTGAATGAAGAAACTTGCTTTTAAAATCCTTAAATCTATGTCTACTAACAGGCACTTCTTCTTTATTGTCCATAATAGCAACATATTGCTTTATACAGTCTACATACTCCATATTTACTAAAAAGCTTTTATGACACCTATAAAAATTACTGTTGTTAATTTCTTTTTCTATCTTATCCAAGGTACTCTTAACCTGGTGTTCTTCGTCTTTTGTGTGTATAGTCATATCTCTTTTTTGTATTTCTATATAAGTTATATGACTAACTTTAATCTTTAAAGTATCACTTTTTTGATCTATAATTATATATTTGCTATTTTTGTTAATTTCACTTATACAGCTTATCATATGCTTTTTTAAATCTTCATATTTTAGTGGCTTTAACAAATATCTATAAGCTCTTACTTCATATCCTTCTTGAATATAATCTACTAGTGATGTAGTAAATATTATCTCAGCATTTCTATTATCTATTTTTCTGATTTTTCTCGCCGTTTCCATACCATTTAGCTTGTCCATTAGAATATCTAATAAGAATATATCTACATCTTGAGGATAATTATTAAAAAGATCTTCACCTGAGCTAAATGTAAGTATTTCATATGATAAGTCTTCTTCCTCTAAGATTTGAATTAAGTAATTTTTTATTAATTTTCTTTGTTCTTTTTCGTCTTCACATACTGCTATTTTTAACATCTATATCCTCCAAATTACTTCCTTACTAACTTCTAGCTTTAATTATATATTCATCTTTAATATTTTTAAATATTTTACATTTATAAATCTTTTATAATATTTAATATAATTCAATCTTGTTTGGCCATGGATTATTTCGTGCAATACTCCATGTTTTATCAATATATTGCAAAGTATAAATCTGCTCTACTGCATGGAAATAATAAGAGCCTTTTGTAGTAACTTTATATCCTGTCTCATCTTCTTTTAATAATCCTATTATCTTTGCAATACTAAGTTCTATCCTATAATCTTTACTTAAATCACTACTAAACATTTTTTCATAATGCTCTTTGTTCAAGTTCATATTATAAACATTCCAAAATAACCAATAAGATTTTCTTGAAAATTTAGTAAAGTTTAATACTAATGCACAGGCAAATTCATTTTTATTTATTGCATTTATGTACTCATCCACTGAGAAAGTATTTAACCTAGACTTGTCATCAAAGAGTGAAGCAGCTCCTGGTCCTAATCCTATAAAGTTTTCTCTTGTTATGGATGAATATTTTTCTGTATTTGGCTTAGCAAAAGTCCATACAGAAGTTCTATCTAAACCTATTTCTTTTGATAAATTTACAAGTTCAAAAAGCATTTTTTTCTTTTCATTGGAAGATAGAGGTTTTCTTTTGTTATTAGCATAAGAAAAATCAATAAATGGATAAGTAGAAATTTGAGTTGCTCCAAGTTCAAAGGCCAATACTACGTCTTCCTTTAGCTCCTCTATACTTTGTCCTGGTATTCCAAATATTAAATCTATGTCTATTGTTTCAAACTCAACTTCTTTAATTAACTGTATTTTTTCAGCTTCATTATTTTCTTTTCTGCCTAAGCTTTCTAAACAGTTTTTATTAAAAGACTGAATCCCAACACTTATCATGTTAAATCCTAAGATCTTTAACTTATTCAGCATATCTAAATTAATATTACTTGGATGTAATTCTATGGCTAAGCTACCCTTTAGATTAAAGTTTTCTTTTACAGCATCTATAATTTCTTCAAGATAGTCTATAAGTAGCGCTGGTGTTCCACCTCCAAAATACAAAGATGTTAAGTCCTGTTTTTTATATCTTAAATTAGCTAGCTTTATCTCTTTTAATAAAGCTTCCTTATATTCAAAAGCCTTGTTCTCATCATATAATTCTTTATTGTAAGGACAAAAAGAACATATACTTTTACAAAATGGTATATGTATATATAATCCTAAATTATCTTTATTATTTAAATCAACATAATTTAAATCATTATTATCATTGCACTTTACAAACTCAAACGGCTTAAAACTTCTGTTTAATACTGGTCTTAAAATATTTGTCAGCATATTCTCTCCCTTATACAAATTTCAGATATGTTTTTAAAGTTTCATAGATTATCTTAGGATTTCCACCAAACAATAAGGCAAATTCCACGGCAAATAAGTATCCACATTCATTGCATAATCCGTCTATTTCCACACACCTTCCACATACAAATCTCTTTTTATTTTCTACTACCAAACATTGCTTGCAAGGTCTGTTCCAATTGTTATCCAAATAATAATCTATGGCAGAGTATAAATTAAATATAGGGTAGCCTTCCTTCATAAGTTGTTTTATAGTATTTACCACTTCAATTTTTTGCTCTCTGTTCAAACTTAGATCCTTGGTCCCCTCATAAGGTGTGTGAAAATTAAAGGAAATGCTCTTTAGATTTTTAGTATTTTTAACTAACTCACAAAGTTCCTCTACATCCTTATAATTTCTATTATTAATGGCCATATATACGCAAATATTGCTGTCATTGGCTTTTTCCACATTTTCTAATATTGTATCAAATGTATTACCTCTTATGTAATTGTGATTTTCTTTAGTTCCATCAATACTTAAAAATATAATATCTGCCTCTTTAATATCTAAATCTATAGTTCCGTTGGTAACTATATTAACTAATTCAAATCCTATTTCTTTAGCTTCTGCAATTAAGTCCTTAGCATTTTTCCCACTTTCATTCCAAAGAAGTGTTTCTCCACCACAAAAGAATAAAATTCTAACGCCTTCATTATAAAGCTTAATCATTTCCTCTTTTATGTCTTCATAAGTATGAATTATTTTGTTTATGTTGTTTACTGCACAATGCTTACAAGTGAGATTGCAATAATCTGTAAGTATTATAGTCGCAAGTATCGGATTAGTATTTTTGAAAAATATTGTTTTTAATCCATAAGTTGAAAATTCTATAAATGATTTTAGCTTCATAATTCACCTTCCCCTAATTTAAATATAGTAAAAAATTAATAAATGTATTTTTTTACAATTATGTCTAAATTTTATAACAAGATAATAAGAATGGCAAACTAATTCTTTTAATAAAAAAGAATTAAGCATACTAAGATAAGAGCCATCTCCATCTTCTTAATATGCTTTTATTAACAATTTCTACTTGCTAGCTACTTCTTACTTCTTTTAACTTAAGTAAAAGTTCGTCATATTTCTTTTCATATTCAGCTTTTTTATTAATATCAGTTTCAACACATAACATGGAAATCACATGGCTCATTTCATTTTCTAAGACCAATATTTCCTCTTCCTTTTTATGATTAATTGATTTTAACTTTTTATTGTTTTTATTTTCCATATACTTACTGTAATTGCCATTAAACTCTTCAATTTTTTTATTTTTAATCTCAATAATATAATCACACACCTTATCAATAAATGCCCTGTCATGAGATACTATAAGCATTGTTTTCTCCGTGTTTTTCAAAGACTCCTCAAGAGCTTGGAGTGAAACAATATCTAAATAATTGGTAGGTTCATCTAAAATTAAAAAGTTATTATTCTCTAAAATTATTTTACAAAGTGATCTTTTCACCTTTTCTCCACCACTTAATACATTTACTTTTTTATATACATCATCGCCTTTAAATCCAAATAAATTCAAATTTATTCTTATAAAAGTTTCATCAAAAGAAGAAGATATTTTTATATTATCTAAAATACTTTTTTCTACATCTAGTACATCTTGATTTTGGTCAAAATAGCCTATTCTCACCATAGGATTTATTCTTATTGCTAGATTATTATTATTTATAATCTCTTTAATCAAGGTAGTTTTTCCACATCCATTTTCACCTAATAAAGCTATTTTCTTATTTCGTTTAAATTTAAAGGAAACATTCTCTAATAAGTTCTTATCTTCAATAGAAAGTGTAAGATTATTTACTTCCACCAAATTTTTACTTACTATTTCCAAACCGTCTTTTATATATATTTTAATTGGATTTGTATTTTTAGGCTTTTCCTTCACCTCTAGCTTATCTATTCTACTTTGTATGGCTTTCACATTTTGATCTAAATTTTGTTTTTGTCTTTGACCACCCATTTTGTGAAGTCTAGCTTCTGAGTTGCCCATTCTTTTAGGAGATCTTCTTATTCCTTCACTTAAACTTTTTTTTTTAATTTTAGCATACTCTAACCTTTTCTTTTCTGACACATACTGCTCAAATTCAAATTTTTGTCTATCTCTTTCTTCTTCTTTTAATTTTAAATATGTTGAGTAATTTCCATTGTATATTTTTAATTTACCATCTTCTATTTCAACGATTTTATTACACAAAGCATCTAAAAATCTTCTATCATGTGATACCAACAACATAGCCCCCTTATGTTTTTTTAACATCTCTTCAAGAACTGAAACACTTTTCTGATCTAAGTTTGAAGTTGGCTCATCTGCTATTATAAGCTTCTTTTGCTCCTTGAGAGCATTGGCTATTCTTAACTTTACCTTTTCTCCACCAGACAAATATTCTTCAAATTTATCAGGTGCATGAAGCATGCTTTTGATTTTGTTATCACTTGATAAAACATCTACATCTTCATTTTGAGTAATATATGAATAACTGTTAGTTAAATATATTTGACCTTGATCTAATTCTATTTGCCCTATTAAAGCTTTTATCAAAGTTGTTTTTCCTACTCCATTTGTTCCAACTAAGCCTATTTTTTCATTCTCTAATATTTCAAATTTTTCTATATCAAGTATTAATCTATCTGAATAATACTTTTTTAACTTATCTATATTCACTAATTGCATAAAAAAATCCCTCCTCTTTGTACTCAAATATAAGGAGAGATTATTATAATAATAGGCACAATAAAACAAAATCAGCTCTGCTAAGATATAAAATAAGACTTCGCTTCTGCATCTTACTACATTGCTTAATATTTTATAATTTACCCTCCTCAATTTAAGCACTATAAATACGCCTACTAAAATAGACTTTTAAAATTTATAATACTTTTATTTTAAAGGTAAATTATAACTTCATTTTATTTTTATCCGTACCCTTTCTATTTTATTTTTCAATAGTATTTTATCACGTTTAATCTTTAATTAATATATTTTTTTAGATTTTTCACAATTCAACTCCTACTTATATGATTACTACTATGGCCGTTTTCAACACTTTAAAATCTAAATATCTGAAATACCCAGCGAAGCAATTATTACTTGTTCTTCATGTGGTTGGTTTCCTATCATTTTATTAAAAATTTATATGAAACTTCCTTGTTTTATATAATTTTCAAATATTTTTTATAACTTTATTTCTACTTTTTCTAGCATAAAATCAGGTGCTTCAAATGATAACATCTTAGCTGTAGTAAATGCCATTGTGAGTTTACAACCGCATACTTTAAGTGGCACAAACATAATAGATAATTCTTCCTTATCTGAATATGAAGTTCCATTAATGTTTTTCATTGAAATATAATGTATTAGGGTTAATCCAGTAATTTATTTCATCTTTATTAGAATAACTGTTTATTTCTACATTGCTAAAAATAAGCATAATATTTATTTCAGAAGTTTCAAATTTTAAGCTCATATCCTCCAATGTTGCAGAATTTTTATCCATTTTTCCTGGAGGGAATTTTTTTGTAATTCTATCTAAATACTCATTCATATCCAAATCAACTATTATTTCATCATTAAGTAATATCTTTAAAAAAGGTACTCCATCTTGTTGATTTACTTGCCAATAAATTCTATAAATCCCTTCATCTCCATTGAGCGTCACAAATTCATTTTCTTTATCATAAATATTTTGCATATTAACTGCCCAACGATAACCCTTAATATCAATGACTTCTTGTCTTAAAAATAAAGATGTTCCCATGTAATTATCTAGTATTTCATTATCATATTTAGGAAATGTCTTTTCAAAACCAAAAGTTTTCTTAAAGTTTTCACTATTTATAAAATCTTTATCAAACCACTTAGGTAATCTTGCATCTTCTATACTTCCTAAATATTCTACTGCATCAGTAATTGATTCTCGTATATTTTCTTCTGGCTCCTTTATTGCAGGAACTATATTTTCACCTTTAAACATCCCTTCTTTTTCAAGAAGTTTTTCTAGTCTGCTTACTTGTGATGTAACAGGAAAATCATTATACCCAATATATGGGGTAACTGAAATTATAGCTAAAATACTTGTAGTAGTAACAATAAAATGATATGTTTTTTCTTTCTTAAGCATTAATAGAATTGCTGAAGTTAATGTTCCAATCCAAATTAAAGCAAAAATATACTCTGTTGTTTTAAGTCCATATTTTTGCAATTGTACAAATAATGCCCAAGCTTCAAAAACTAAAATAAATATAGCTGCAATAGGATATGTTTTTTTATAAAACTTTGCCATATCTGTTTTATAATGAGCACTAATTATATATAAACATATACCTCCAATTGCATAAGAAGAAGCAATTGATGAAAGTCTTATAAAAGGAACTTCCATTCCATCCATAATCGTCTTTACCGTCCATAAAATCAACACAAAAGTCAACGCTAACATAATCGGAATCATAATATATCCAAATAATATTTCTATAAAACGAGGTTGCTTTTGCGCAATTTCTCTCTGTTTGTCAACAACACCTTTTTGAAAATCAGGAAAATATCCCACAAAAATGATAAATGCTAAAAATCCGCTTAATGTCCCAATATATCCATACACATTACTACTTAACCCTCTGTAAAGAAGTGCTTTGACAGCTCCTGCTACTCCTGATGTTCCTAACATTATTACAAGACCATAAATAATAGCTATGATAAACGCTTTATGAAACATAAAAAATGATTTTGGAAAATCAGACTGTTCTTCTTGGTCCTCTGCTAAGATAATAAATGCCAAAATACTTACAAAGATAACTACACCTACTCTTGCAGTAGCTATTGAAGAAATACTCTTATATCTCATTAATGTGTGATCAGAGTATATTCCACCAAAAAAGTAAAGCAATATTATTGTTACAATAGTGACTATAATTCCTAGAATATTTGCTAATTGAAATATTTTTTTATCGTTATATCTACTTTTTACTGCTGTAATCAATGCAAGACTAAATATAGCTCCTAAAGCAAATGATAAATGTAAACAGTTAAAAAGAAAGTTATAAGCTTCCTGTTTAGGCCAATCCATATGAATCCTTATTATTGTAACAATAGAAAAGGCTACTGCATTTGCAATTACTATAGGATATCTTTCAAGCGCTTTTGCTGAACCTTTAAAAACCTTTGATGTAGAACGAATTAAACTCTCCATAAAAACACCTCCTATTTTATTATAATTAGTATTTAATAATGATGGTAGTATAAAACACATTTTAATTTTTATTTTACCACTCACAAAATTACCATCGTATATAGTTTCAAAGGTTAAATCTGATAATCACAATATTATTAAGATTTTTTTAGATTATATGCTTGGCTAAAATAATTTACACTATAATATGTTAATTTATTTCAATCATATTGCTTAATTATAAAAGTTAAAAAATTAATAAATTTATTAAATAATATTTATTCTAATTTATGGAAATAATATATTGGAACAATATTTAGAGCAGTCATTGGAACATAGCATAACAACTAACTATACTAAATTTTTTAATATCATAGAAATTCTGTTGGGTAAGGTATTTATATTAGACATGTCTAGGAATCTATTTTCTCCATAAATGTCTTTTATTACATCTCTATCATTTCCAATGGCAGCAACAAAGAAATTTATACCTTTTCTTGAGTATTCTGATATAACACTCTTTAAGTCCTCTTTTGCTAATTCATCTTTATAGTTAGGCTTTGCAAGAGGTTTTCCGTCACTTATTATAAATAGTACTTTAATATCTGCCTCAACATCTAATAGCTTATCTGCCACATATTTTATAGGTACCCCATCTCTATTATTACTCTTAGGGCTTATTTGCATCATTCTATAGCAATCATCCTTATGGGAGTTATCAATATCAGAATATGAATATATGGATACATCCTCCAATTCAGTTAAATCTGCTGTATCACCATAAATACCTATTGGTATATTACATTTTCTACAAAATTCCCATATTAAAATAGCTGTTGAACGAGCCATTTCAATTCTATTATTTGCTTTCATAGATCCAGATTCATCTATTCGCAAGGCTACTGCTATTGAAGGCGATTCATTTGGTGGATTTTTTTTGCTAAAATATCTATAGTCTTTTTTGACCACATTTGAAGCCTCAAATTTAGTTCCATAATATCTATTCTTACTATATTCACTAGATACTTCATTTTTAAGAAATGGCAATACTTGATTAGCCAATTCATTAGCAAAATCAATATATTTTTTATTGTTTTTTGTATAATTTAATTTATCTTCGTAGGCAAATTCAGGTCTATGAACTTTTATTCTTATATTTTTATGAATATCTCCATCTAAAACTACCTTAAAATGACTTTTATATTCCTTTGTACTTTCTGGTATATTTCTTAATTTCATTATTCCTTTTCCAAAGGAGTTTTTATCATTATATACTCCATCAAACAATTCTTCATTTTCTTTATTTATAGAATCACAACTTGCACTATCTTCCTTGCTAGAGTTTTTCAATTTTAATGCATTTTTATCTTGTGCCATTGTACTTTTATATTTGCTATTTTCATCAGAATTAATTTCCATAACTTCTTCATTTTCTGATTTAACTAAATCTTTTTTTAAGTCCTCTTTAGTTATGTTTTTGTTTTTTATACTTTTTCCTATATGGCCTTTTGTATCTGTTTGTCCTATAGTTGATGTTGCTTCACTGTTTTTGTAAAGGTCTTCTTTTATTTCAAAAGAAGCTAATGGTTTTATAATATCTTGTTTTTCTTCATATACATCATCAAATATTTCTAAGTATTCTTCGATTTCATCCCATAAAAGAATACTTATTTTATTAACCTTATTTAATACTTGAATGTCATCTTCTTCCTCAATAGCCTCATCTATTATTTTTCTTACTTTATTAATATTTTTTATATTATAATCTAATATATCTTTAAACTTTTTAAATTTAATATAACAAATTATTTGATTTAATAAGGCATTGAACTTATTATTTAGTATTAAATCTATTGGATATGATTTGATACTATTGTATTGACTGTCTCTTAATTCATTAAGTCCATCTATTAATCGTCCATAGTTACATAAATATTTATATATGAATTCCTCCACACGACTATCTTCTATAAGATCATATATAAAAAGTAATAATGAAGACAATTTTCCAGACTTTTTAGGATTATTCATATATTTATGCATTTTATTTACATTTTTATACAATTTTTCATCTTTATATAACTCTTCATCATAAAAGTCTACCATGTTTTCAAAAAGGTTACCATTTAATATAGACTGTTCATAAATATCTCTTATTGAAAAATCTGTAAATAATCTGTGTCCTATTTCATGGGCATAATATCCCAATATTAACTTAAGTTTATTATCTTTTTTATTTTTTATACTTTTTGATCCTAAGTTTATATAAATAGTATCTTTTTTTATATAAGATACATCATCAATATCCTTATCAATTAAAAATTTTATTTTATCTTGTTTTAAGTTGTATTTTTCGTATAATTTTTTAGATATACTCTTTATATATTCTTCAAATTCTTTACATTTTAAAATACTCTCATCTTCTAAATCCAATCTGTTTTCTCTTACTAATCTTAAAATATTATCTAAGTCCATAGAAATTACCTCCTTCTTTGAGTTTCAATAAACAAAGAAGTATTGTTTTCAACGGCTTCCTCCAAGATTCTTATTTCATCAGGATTTGTAGTTATTTTATATAATACTTTATAATACATAGATTCTCTTATATCTGCACCATTTTTTATTGCATCTAACCAGAAAAATAAAGAACGCATTCCTGCAACTCCATGTATAGCATTGGCTGTTGCACATTCATCTAAAACTATAATAGCATCCACTAATTTGGAAACTAACTCCACATTATCAAATCCAGTTTTAGCTATAGCCCTTTCTATCATAACTTCCCTTTCTGGTAAATCCATTTTTTCTGAATGTTGTATTCTATCTCTTAATGCTTCATTAAGAGGTCTACACCCAATATAGTTTCTGTTAGTTGTAATCACAGCTACAAAATCAGGGTGTCTATGAACAACTCCTGTTGGCAAATTTATAGTACCATCTGCCTCTAGTGCTGAGTTTAAAATCATTAAAACTGCAGCATCACGAATTACAGTAGGTTCTTGTATCTCTAGTAAGTATCCTTCTGTAAATGCTCTTACTATTTCTGAAGGAAAATACTTGTACTCAATTTCTTTATTTGAATTATTATTTTCACTATTTGCAACAGGAAGTATGGAACCTAATACATCTGATTTATCCATATCTGAAAAACAAGTTATTTTAGTATAAGGTAGTCCCAAGTTATGAGATAGTGCTTTTGCCATTTGAGTTTTTCCTGAACCTGCATCACCTTCCAAAAGGATATTCGCTATTTTCATTTCACCATTATTCCAATTGCGTTTAATTTCTTTACATATTCTTCTTTCTGTTTTTGAAACTCTATGTGAATTTGGAAGTTTGGCAATTTGACTTTTTTCATATTCAGTTAGTTTTCTAGATAAATTTAATGTGAATTCTTCAGATTCTATTGTTAAACTTTCTATTTCTTTTTTCTTTGCTTTTATTTGTTTAACTATTTTGAATTCACCAGCTAATAATTTTGTGTATGCTATTTTTTTATTTTCCATGTCTTCTATATTTATTTTTTCTAAAGGTACTCCTTCTGGTACAAGTAGCTTTAGGTCCTCTTTCAATATTCTACGATATACATTGTCACAAAGAGTTGCCATTAACTTTATGGATACTTCATCTAAATTTTTTATTTCTTCTCTGTGAAGTTTATATTCATTAAATATACTTAGAGCCTCATTATCTTTTAATATTTCAGGCATCATAGCTAGAAATAATATGCTTCCTTTTTCTCCATTAGGTTTTCTGGCACCTCTTAACTTATATTCATTGCATATGTTATTTTTAATATCATAATTACAAGCTAAAGATTTTCCATTAGCTTTGTTGTAAAATAAAATTTGTTTTATATCTTCACTTTTACCTTCTAATTCTACACATATATTATCTTCAATTACTCCAATAGCTCCCTTATCTCTCCTATTATCAAGTAAATCCATATATTTATGTGTTGCTTCTATTATTGGGTCTATAAGTATTGATTGTCCTTTTCCAAACCCTCCATCTGGAGAATACTTACTTGAAGTATTGACATTTTTACTTTTTAAAACATCAAATGGTTTTTCTTCAAGACCATACTCTCTTCCCCAAAGTGAAGATATGCTGCTTATTTTTCTCATAAATATCCTCCTCTTTTAAATTAATATCCTAACTCCTCTAGTATTTCTGCAAGTACTTTAAATCTTTCTCCTAGTAATTCACCCTGCTTATTAAATTCATTTGCTAAAGTTATGATATCTTCATCTAAATTTTTGTTATCTTTACATATTGAAATATTCATGGCATCACCTTGAAGTCCAACACGACTAATAGTTAAATTATTTTCATCATATAATTTAGGCATTCTATACGCTTCTTTAAGATACAAACTAGCTTCACATAGTAAAATAGCCATATCTAATATTCTATTTACGGGAATTTCCTCAAATCCACCACCTAACTTTAAAAGTTTTGTTATTATTTCAAGTCTTTTGTTATCTTCATTTTCCTTAACTCCTAAATCCACCTTCTCCATGTCTGAGTTAGGTGCTCTAAATCCATCTACTTTTTTATAATTATCACATCTTATGACTGGTTTAAATTCCATTTCTATATTTCCTCCACGTTTTCTTCTATAAATCTATCTTTGCACATTTCTCTTAATATTTTTAAATCTTCACTATAATCAACTTTACTTTCATCTTTATCATAAGGTAGTATTTCTACTATTGATATTTCAAAGTTTTCTTCTTTATTTTCCTTCCAATCTTTTTGTAATTTTTTGCATCTATGACTATTCAAATTTAATTTAAATCTATCTCCATTTATAGTTGCTTTTATATTTTTATCACAACCTAAATAGACTGTATTTGTTTTTATAGACTTAAACATATATACACCCATTTCTGGCTTCATTTCTTTATATTGTTGTAATAATTCTTTTTTTCTTTGTCTATCCATCATATATCTCCTATCTTTTAATATTAATATCCTTTATTTTTCTTATTGAGATCTACTTATACTTCAGAACTTTTTATAGATTCATAAACACATATAAGTTGATACTCACTCTATTAATTTATATTATTTCATCTTACAAAACAATCCACGCTCCGTAGAGTATGTTAGTGTCAATAAAAAAACACCCTAAGTTTAATAAGGGTGGTAAGTATGAAACATATTTTAATTTTTATTTGTAAACTTATCTTTATTTCTATTAGGCTTTCTACCACCCCTATTATTTCTTTTATCTACTACAGTTACATCCTCTGCACTAGATACAAAACTATGATTTTCTACAACTTCAATCTTTTTATTTATAAGTTTTTCTATAGCCTTGTAAAGATTTCTTTCTTCTATTGAGCAAAACGCTGTTGCTCTACCACTTCTTCCCGCTCTTCCTGTTCTTCCAATTCTATGAACATAAGTCTCTGCAACCTCTGGTAAATCATAATTTATTACAAAGGGTAGTTCATCAATATCAATTCCTCTTGCTGCTATATCAGTTGCTACCAATACTCTAATCTTACCTTCTTTAAATTCATTTAATGCTAGTTGTCTTGCATTTTGAGATTTGTTACCATGTATGGCAGCCGCACTTATTGATGATGATATTAGATCTTTTGTTATTTTATTTGCTCCATGTTTTGTTCTGGAAAATACAAGTACAGATTCTTTTGGATTATTTTTTAATAATTCTATAAGTAACTTGGTCTTTTGTTTTTTACTCACAAAGTAAATATTTTGTTCAACCATCTCAGTTGTTGATGATACTGGCGCAACTTCCACCTTAACTGGATTTTTAAATATTGAATCTGCTAATTTTGATATTTCTTTTGGCATAGTAGCAGAGAAAAATATATTTTGCCTAACCTTTGGAAGGTGACTAATTATTCTTTTTACATCATGTATCATGCCCATATCTAACATACTATCAGCTTCATCTAAAACAAAGTGTTTAACATCATTTAATTTTAAGAATTTTTGATTGTATAAATCAAGCATTCTACCTGGAGTAGCTATTAGTATATCTACACCTTCTTTTAATGCTTTAACTTGAGGGTTTTGAGATACTCCTCCGAATATAACCAAGCTTTTTATATTTGTATGTCTTGCATAAGCGATAAAGTTTTCTTCTATTTGTATAGCTAATTCTCTTGTCGGTGCTAGTATTACTGCTTTTATAGTTCTTTTGCCTTTTAGTGATTTTTTATCATTATATATTTGTTGTATTATAGGAATTGCAAAAGCTGCTGTTTTACCCGTACCAGTCTGCGCGCATCCTAGTAAATCTCTACCTTCTAATAATGGTGTTATTGATTTTGATTGTATTGGTGTTGGCTTTATATATCCTTCTTCTTTTAGCGCCTTTTGTATTGGCCTAATTATGTCTAAGTCTGTAAATTGCATTTATTTCTCCTTTTTGTTTCCTTTTATATCAATCTAAATTGTTTACAAAATAAAAATAAACACTTTCCATGCTAGTTAATATCTAAACATAAAAAGTGTTTATCTTTTATATTATACATCATATCTTTTAAAATAACGATACATTTATTATTTACTACTTAATTATTTCAGTTTATTTTCTAAATTCTTTCTTCTATTATCTAATGGATTTAAGTTTATATGATGAACTCTTTCTTCTTCACTAGGTTTCATTATTACATCTTCCATATATACCTTACCACTTGGAGTATGGGCTATTACCCTAGGCTGATTATAACCTTTTGAATATACCCATGTATACCTCTTATTTATTACTCTATCTAAATCTTTAACTGATACTAATGCCTTTGCTTGTGGCTTTCCATATCAATCTTTTAGTATTATAGCTATTGTTTCATCGTCTATATTTTCATATTCATTTTTTTCTCTTTGGTTAACAAGCTCTAAATTAGATTTTCTATTATCTAGTGTATCTCCATTTATATGTCTAATTGGGGCCGATGACACCGTATCTAATATTACTGATTGAATATTTCTTTTAGTGCTTTTCTAAATCTTCTGTATCTATTTTAGCTATTAGCTCAGAATCATTCTTTTTA
The DNA here is from genome assembly GCF_020748185.1 of Terrisporobacter petrolearius. Classification (GTDB taxonomy): domain Bacteria; phylum Bacillota; class Clostridia; order Peptostreptococcales; family Peptostreptococcaceae; genus Terrisporobacter; species Terrisporobacter petrolearius. Next base: position 24,254 of record NZ_JAHZMO010000045.1, read on the forward strand.
AGTATTGTTATGTTAGTAACTGAACTTTGAATCTCATAATTATTCTTTGTTGTTTTATAATTATTTATGGTAATCACCTCTATAAAAAAAAATAATAGATATGTTTTAAAAACAGAAATTTAAAATAAAAATAAAAAAGATATAAGATAGTTGATAAATTACTACTAAATCCTATATCTTTTTGAACATGCAAATTAATTTTCAATTATTCTCAAAAATCGAGATATAAAAATTTTTTTTATTATATATTCATTTAAATCGAGATATATTACAGGTTTAATTCTATATGAAAGAAGTATTGATTTTTTAATCAATACTTTTTCGTGGATTTCAATGGTGGAGACGAATTGTAGAAATACTACCCAAGATTAATTCTCTACAAATATTTGAGCAAAGCTTTGTCTCATCTTAATAATTATTTTTATAATAACTTACCTCTAGACTAAATTTATATCCATAAATGTAAGTATTATAACAAAGTATCCAACAATCACTCCAGCAGAATCAATTTCAATAACACTTTAAATCAAGGTCTGTGTTATATACTATCATTCAATGAAAAGTTAGCGGATGATAATATCTCAACAAATTTTGCAGAAGCTAATGAAAGTGGAACACCCTTTAAATAACAAACACCAATACTTCTACTTGGTATTTCTTCTAAAATATTAACCTCATATAATAACCCCTTTTCTAAATAATGCCTTGAAAACTCCTTTACTACACAAGCAATCCCTAAATTTATCTTTGCAAACTCCAATAGTAAATCAAAAGATCCAAGTTCAAACTCTGGAGAAATTTTTATACCTTTTGATGTCATGAACTTTTCTACATACTTTCTTGAATTTGAATTAGGTTCTAGGAATATTAAAGGATATTTCACCATTTCTTCTAATGAAATTTTCTCCTTTGATAAATCCTTATACTTCTCTCCACAAACAAAAATATCTCTAACCTCTCTACAAGGTCTTAATTCTAATGAATGATCATCAATTGGAAAATTACAAATTGCAATATTAATTTCTCCTGACTTAATTAAGGCACAAAGTTCTAAGGTAGTGCCATTTATAATCTTAAACTTAATATTAGGATATCTATTATGAAAAAACTCTAAATATGGTATTAGAAAATACTTAGATATAGTATCTCCTACCCCAATCTTTAACTCTCCCGCAGTTAAATCTTTAAATTCTAATATTTTCTCTTCTCCAGCATTGATTAAATTAATTGCTGAATTTACATATTCAAATAAAAGGCTCCCCTCATTAGTTAAGGATACCCCCCTATGTGTTCTATTGAAAAGTCTAATATCTAGTTCTCCTTCTAATTGCATTATAGCTTGGCTCACTGCTGGCTGCGTCATGTAAAGCTCCTTTGATGCCTTTGAAAAGCTTTTACTTTTTCCTACCTGACAAAACACCTTATATAAATCTAATTTAGTAATCATATAAGCACTCCTTATATCATGTATTCATTCTATTTATTTTACTTATATCATTTATTGGTGTATATTACAATAGTACGAAATATTTAAAATTAAATTTAAATTGTTGGGAGAGATTATTTTGGAAAGAGTTATTGGTACAGTTGTTAGAGGACTTCGTTGCCCAATCATTAAAGAAGGCGATAAAATCGAGGATATAGTTGTGGAAAGTGTACTTAAAGCGTCAGAAGTGGAAGGCTTTACTATAAATGATAAGGACATAGTTACTGTAACTGAATCAGTAGTTGCACGTGCTCAAGGAAATTACGCTTCTATAGATAATATCGCTAAAGATGTTAAATCTAAATTTGGTGACGATACTATTGGTGTAATATTCCCTATCTTAAGTCGTAACCGTTTCGCAATCTGCCTTCGTGGTATAGCAAAGGAAGCTAAGAAAATAGTATTAATGTTAAGCTATCCATCTGATGAAGTTGGAAATCATCTAGTTGACTTAGATGTGTTAGATGATAAGGGAGTTAATCCTTGGACAGATGTTTTAACAGAGCAAGAATTCCGTAATCTGTTTGGGTATAATAAACATACTTTCACAGGTGTTGATTACATTGATTATTATAAATCTTTAATCCAAGAATATGGTGTTGAATGCGAAGTAATATTCTCAAACAATCCTAAAACTATCTTAAATTATACAAAGAACGTTCTTACTTGTGATATTCATACAAGATTTAGAACTAAGAAAATTTTAAAAGCAAATGGTGTAGAAAAGATTTATAGTCTTGATGATATATTATGTGAATCTATTGATGGAAGTGGATGTAATGAAGCTTATGGATTACTAGGTTCAAACAAATCAACAGAAGAAACTGTTAAGCTTTTCCCTCATAACTGTCAACCTATCGTTGATAATATACAAACTATTCTTAAAGAGAAAACAGGAAAAGATGTTGAGGTTATGATTTATGGAGATGGAGCTTTCAAGGATCCAGTGGGTAAGATTTGGGAACTTGCTGACCCAGTTGTTTCACCAGCTTATACATCAGGCTTAAATGGTACTCCAAATGAAATAAAATTAAAGTATCTTGCTGATAATAACTTCGCTGATTTAAAAGGTGAAGAACTTAAGAAGGCAATATCAGAATATATTAAAAATAAGGAATCAGATTTAGTTGGAAATATGGAATCACAAGGTACTACTCCAAGAAGACTTACTGACCTTATTGGATCATTATCTGATTTAACTTCAGGAAGTGGAGATAAGGGAACTCCTATTATATTCATCCAAGGTTATTTCGATAATTACACAAAGTAATAACTAAAAAAAGTGCTGCCACTTCAGCAGAGAGTGTGTGAAAAAAACTCTGTAAATAACAAAATTCAACAGCTTTCTATGATAATATTTAATTATTATAGGAGGCTGTTTTATTATGGGAAAAAGAAAACAAAAGCTTAGCGAAGGAAAAAGAAAT
>NZ_JAHZMO010000046.1 GCF_020748185.1 Terrisporobacter petrolearius
TGATGATATGTTTGCAAGTATAACAGCTGTTGTACCAATGCAGCTACTTTCATATCATGTAGCCCAAATGAGAGGGTGTGACATAGATAAGCCTAGAAACTTAGCTAAGTCAGTTACAGTTGAATAATAGGAAACAATTAGACAATAAATAATATAGAAGGTTATATACTAAAAGTATATAACCTTTTTGTTCTTAAGTAATTATTTATCATATTAAAAATATTAATTTTAATCCTATTAAGTCGTATATCCTTTCTGATAATGTCAATAATTTAAATAAAAGCTAACACAAACCATTTATTAAGGGGGATTTACTATGAAAGTTATAAAATTTGTTACAACTTTATTACTATTATTCATCATAGGAATATTTACATCTTATGCAGATGTAAAATATAATACATGGACTGATAATTTTATAAAAGCATTTGAGCAAACAGAAGCGAATTTTAAGTTTTATAATATAAAAATTAATTGTGTTATATCAGATATAAACAATAAAAAACAAATAGAAAGTATGTGTGAAGATATTGTAAATTCTTTAAATATAAAATCAGATAAAATTATACTGAGAGAAGAAAATGACAATGGGGTTAAAATTTATGCTCAAATTAAAGATAGCTCTTACAATGTATCATTTACAGCAATCAAAAAAAATAGTAAAGAATACTATATAATTATTGACATATTAGGCAATAAGTTATATAAAAATATAGGAGATATTTATCGAAACTTAGATGATATACTTAATAGATGTTCAAATGATGCAGAGATTTACCTTTGTATGGCTGGAGAATATACAAAAAAATTACAATTATATAAATGTAATGATATTTTAGAAAATATATTGTATAATATGAATGCAAAGGAAATAGATAGAGTAAGAGAAGATAGCTTGGTTTCTGTTACAGCATATAGTAAATTGCTAACAGAAAACGATTTAGATTATTTAGAGAATAAGGTCAATTTAAATATAGGAATTAGGTATAGCGATAATGAAGATAAGACTTTAATCTACATGGCTACACCTATAATAAAATTAGATTATTAAGTTTAATGAGGAGAGACAAACAATGGCTAAAATAATAGTAAAAAAGAGTAATCCACTTAAAGGTAGTGTTAGAATAGATGGTGCAAAAAATGCTGTATTACCAATAATAGCAGCAACTTTATTAGCAAAAGGAAAATCAGTACTTAGAGAAGTACCAAATTTAAAAGATGTACATGTTATATCAGATTTATTAAGACATTTAGGTGCTGAAGTTGAATATAGCGGAACTACATTAACTGTTGATGCAACTAATCTAAAAACTTATGATGCTCCATATGAATTAGTAAGAAAGATGAGAGCGTCTTTCTTGGTAATGGGACCATTACTAGCAAGATTTAATCAAACTAGAATATCTATGCCAGGGGGATGTGCTATAGGTACTAGACCAATAGATTTACACTTAAAAGGATTTAAAGCTTTAGGTGCAAACGTAGTAATGGATCATGGGTTTGTAGAAGCTAAAACAGATAGATTAGCAGGCAGTAAGTTATACCTAGATTTTCCATCAGTAGGAGCTACTGAAAATATAATGATGGCAGCAGTATTAGCAGAAGGAACTACTATAATAGAAAATGCTGCAGAAGAACCAGAAATAGTTGATTTAGCTAATTTCTTAAATGAAATGGGAGCAGATGTTAGAGGTGCAGGAACAAATACAATAAGAATAAAAGGTGTAAAAGAATTAAGAGCCACAGAGCATGATGTAATACCTGATAGAATAGAAGCTGCTACTTTCATGGTAGCTGCAGCTATGACAAAAGGTGATATAACTATTGAAAATATAATTCTTGAACATTTAAAACCTGTGACGGCAAAATTAAGAGAAGCTGGTTGTCAAATTATAGAAATGGATAATTCTATAAGGGTAATAGGACCACAGAAGTTAAAATCTATAGATATAAAAACTTTACCACACCCAGGTTTTCCAACAGATGTTCAAGCTCAATTTATGGCTATGCTTACTGTTGCAAAAGGAACTGGAGTAGTTATAGAAACAGTATTTGAAAATAGATTTATGCACGTTGCTGAATTCAATAGAATGGGAGCAAATATTAAAATAGAAGGTAGAACGGCTGTTGTAGAAGGCGTAGAAGAGTTAAATGGAGCTAAAGTAAATGCCACTGATTTAAGAGCTGGAGCTGCATTGATACTTTGTGGTCTTATAGCAGAAGGTGAAACTGAAATAGGAGAAATTTATCATATTCAAAGAGGATATGTAGATATAGATAAAAAAATAACTGCATTAGGTGGTAATATAGAGATAGTCGAATAATAATTAGTAATAAAAAAATGGGTTTTTTCATATATTTAAGAAGCTTAAATCTTAGGAGGAAGATATATGAAAAAACCTTTTGTTTTTATTTTATTGCTATCTCTTTCGTTGGTTATAGTATCGGTAATTGGAAGTTTAGTGTTTTATGGAGACTCGGGAACCCCAACTGTAAAGAATAAAATGACTAAAAAAATTGCTAAAGATATTACGTATGAAAAAGTAGATAAGGAATCACCAAATATAAATGTTTACAAAGTAAATGAAAATAAAATAGAGAAAATGGATATTGAAGAATACCTTTATGGAGTATTGTCTAGTGAAATGCCATCAACATTTGATGTAGAAGCTTTAAAAGCTCAAGCTATAGCTGCTAGAACTTATGTTATGTATAAAATGGAGAATAACATTGCATCTGGACATAAAAATGCAACAGTTTGTACAAACTCTGCTCACTGCCAAGCTTACACATCATATAAAGATTTAAAAAATGTGAAGGGCGAAGATTGGATAAAAGGTGATTATGTTAAAGTAAAAAAAGCTGTAGATGATACTAAGGGTCAAATTGTAACTTATAATGAGAAGGCAATTTTACCTTTGTATTTTTCAACTTCTTCAGGTAAAACTGAAAATAGTAAAGATGTTTTCTCTACTCAATACCCATACTTAGTATCTGTTGATAGCCCATATGAAGAACAATCACCCAAATACTCAACTACTTATTCAATAAAAAAGAGTAAGTTTATTAAATACATAAAAAATATATATCCACAGATAAACATATCTTTAGACAAATTAGATAAGCAAGTAAGTATAGTGAACAGGACGGAAGGTGGATGTGTAAAAACAGTTGAAGTAGGAAATGTTAAAATAAGTGGAACTGATATGAGAAAAATATTGAGTTTAAATTCAGCTAACTTTACAATAAATTATAATAATGATGAAATGAGCTTTACTGTAAAAGGCTATGGCCATGGTGTAGGAATGAGCCAATGGGGCGCAGAAGGAATGGCAAAAAAAGGATACAAATATCACGATATATTATTTCACTACTTTAAAGATAGTGATATAAAAGATATGTATTAATATTCCAAAAATGTAAAAATGTTGTATAAATATTAATTATTAGTTAATAATCTAAATATGTATTAATATATTTGGAGGTACAACATGAAAAAGAAATTATTAGAAAAGGATGCTTTTTATCTATCCTTGTTTATATGTGTCTGTATTTTAGCCATTGGAGGAATTTGGTTTACCAACAAAAACGTAGACGATTTATTATCGAAGAATACTCCAACAAAAAGTGAAGATGAAATACATTTAACTGAAGACAAAAAAAATGATGTTCTTCCAACTGCTACAGATTCTGAACAAAACTTAGCAAAAGCAAAGGAAGCTGAACATAATAAAATAAGCTACTTAGGAAATCAAGTAATAAGAGATTATTCAGAAAAAGAGCCAAGCTATTCAGAAACTTTAGAAGTTTGGGAAATACATAAAGCTTTAGACATAGAAGCAAATGAAAATCAAGAGGTTAAATCATTAACTCCTGGTACTGTATTAGATGTATATGATGACGATGAATATGGTATGTCTGTAAAAATTCAATCTGGTAAAGATACTGAATTTGTATATTCTAGTTTAGGTAAGAATATTACAGTAAAAAAAGGCGATGAGATAAAAGAAGGGCAACGTATAGGGTATGCAGGTAATACTAGTGATGTAGAATGCTTAAGTGGAGTACACGTGCATTTAGAAGCATACAAAAATAACACAGCTATTAATCCAATGAGTTTATTAGAATAAAGCTTAACAGGTTCAATCATATTTGGTTGGACCTGTTATATTTTTTGACTTTCTCTCATATATATCAATAAGGATATGATGTTAGGGGGGAAGGGAGTGAGATCCTATATAGAGGAAAGAGCAGTTATTGTAGCAAAGTATATATTAGAAAAAAATACTACAGTAAGACAAACCGCTAAAACTTTTGGTGTAAGTAAAAGTACTATTCATAAGGATGTAACGGAACGGTTAGAAGAAATCAATCCTTCTCTAGCTTTAGAGGTTAAGAGAGTTTTAGAAAAGAATAAATCAGAAAGACATATTCGAGGTGGTATGGCAACAAAGCTTAAATATGAAAGCGAAAAAAAAGTGTAGGTATATCCTGCACTTTTTTGAATTTAAAAAGTTTTAATCTAATAATGCGGTCTTGAAGTTTATGCCAAAAAACGACATGAAAATTTAAAAAATTAAATTATAAAAATAAATAATAATATAAAATAAAAATAAAAACAATCTTAGTAAAAAATGTACTATAAAACCTGAATTTTTTTCTTGACTTATATTATTTTTTTGTATATCTTGTAACATAGAGGTCTTTAAGAGAAATCAAATAAAGTTTAATATATATGAATAATAAAAGGAGTGAAAATATGGCTGGAGCAGATATAGGAATAGATTTAGGCACGGCAAATGTCTTAGTTTATGTAGATGGTAAGGGCATAGTACTAGAAGAACCATCGGTAGTTGCAATTGAAAAAAATACAAATACAGTTTTAGCAGTTGGAAATGAAGCAAGAAAAATGATAGGGAGAACACCTGCCAATATAGTGGCAATAAGACCGTTAAAAGATGGTGTTATTTCTGATTATGAAGCAACTGAAAAAATGTTAAAATACTTTACAGAAAAGATAGTTGAGAAAAAAGGATTTAGAAGACTTGTAATGCCAAGAATAATGGTATGTGTGCCGACAGGTGTAACGGAAGTTGAGAAAAGGGCAGTAGAAGAAGCCACAAGAGAAGCAGGTGCAAGAGAGGTATATATAATAGAAGAACCAATTGCAGCAGCCATAGGTGCAGGTATGGATATATCACTACCAAATGGAAATATGGTAATAGATATAGGTGGAGGAACTACAGACATAGCGGTTATATCTCTTGGAGGAGCGGTAGTTAGTGACTCAATAAAAATAGGTGGAGATAAGTTTGATGCTGCTATAGTAGCGTATATTAAGAAAAAACATAATCTTCTTATAGGGGAGAGAAGTGCAGAAAAGCTAAAAGTAGAAATTGGAACAGCTATGAAAGATAGTGAAGAACAATTTATGAAAATAAGCGGTAGAAATATAATAAAAGGTTTACCAGAAACTATAGAAGTTAGTTCACAAGAAATAGCAGAAGCATTAGAAGAATGTATAAAGCAAATCGTAGCTACAACTAGAGTTGTATTAGAAAAAATTCCACCTGAATTAGCAGCAGATATAAGTACGTCTGGTATAGTGATGACTGGTGGCGGAGCTTTATTAAAAAATTTAGATAAGAGAATTGAAGAAGCCACAGGAATTCAAGTAATAGTTGCCGACGAGCCTTTATCTTGTGTTGCAAGAGGAACAGGTTCATCATTAAGCACATTAGATTTACTAGAAACTGGCGGAACATTTAAGAGAAGAAATAAAAAATAGTATAAAAGGGCTGTCATAATAATTTAATTAGTATGTACAGCCCTTTTTAATATAAGTACACAGATGACTCTATTTAGGTTGAGAGTAAGATTGATAGAGCAATAGTTTCAGCCAATTCTAAAATAAAATGAAGTCGAACATTATTAAATGAAAATCTATTATTTTCATCTACTTTATCCACAATACCTACAATTGAATGTGATCCAATTTGCGGGAGTTTTTTACCTACGCCTTTACCTGGTAGAATTGGTCCTTTTCTAATCTGAATGTTTCCTATATTATTTATAGAACCTAAACAGGCATCAATAGCTAAGAATTCACTGTTAGGATGCTTTTCTTTTATTTGATCAAAAGATTCATATATGTTCAAGGCATGAATAGGATTATCTAGGGTACCGTAAACTGGGTATTTAAAGTCGCTATTTTTAAGCATAGTACCGACTAAAGGACCTAAAGCATCTCCTATAGCACGATCTGTTCCTATACAAATAACAACGGTATTTTCATTAATTATATCTTTGAGTATTAAGCTTAATATTTCTATAACATTTTCTTTTTTGTAATGCACTTTGGCTAAATACATAGGAACTTACCTCCCTTCAAAAATATATGAACTACATAATAAAAAAATACATAACTTTAATCAACATAAAGTCACTTATACATAATCATATGATGAAAGCTTAAATAGTGTTCTTAAAATAAATAAAATCTTGACACTATAAAAAAAAAAGGTTATCATATACTTGTTAAAAGTAATAATAAAATATATGTGTAATCGTGATTACACCTTATCAAGAGAGGCAGAGGGACAGGCCCTGTGAAGCCCAGCAACCACTCCCGTATTGGGGAACGGTGCTAAATCCTACTTAACGGAAACGTTAGAGAGATGAGGTTAGTTAATTATAATTTTTATGTGATAATTAACCTCTTCTGTTAAAGAAGAGGTTTTATTTTTACCCAAATTGACAAAAATAGATAATAAAAGGAGGAAATACAATGTCAAGACATTTATTCACATCGGAATCAGTAACTGAAGGTCATCCAGATAAAATGTGTGACCAAATTTCAGATGCAATATTAGATGCTTTATTAGAGAAGGACCCTTTATCAAGAGTAGCTTGTGAAACAACAACTACTACAGGATTAGTATTAGTAGCAGGAGAAATATCTACAAACGCTTATGTAGATATACAAAAAGTAGTTAGAGAGACAGTAAAGGAAATAGGATATACAAGAGCTAAATATGGTTTTGATAGTCAAACTTGCGCTGTTATAACTGCTATAGATGAGCAGTCATCAGACATAGCTATGGGTGTTGATGAAGCTTTAGAAAGTAGAAGTGGAGAGCAAACGGAAGAAGAAATTGAAGCTATAGGAGCAGGAGATCAAGGTATAATGTTTGGGTTTGCGTGTAATGAAACTCCAGAATTAATGCCATTACCTATATCTTTAGCACATAAGCTATCTAGAAGATTAACAGAAATAAGAAAAAATAAAACTGTAGATTATTTAAGACCAGATGGTAAAACTCAAGTTACTGTAGAGTACGATGGAAATAAGCCAGTAAGAGTTCATACTATATTAATATCTACTCAACATAGTGAGCATGTAGATAATGACACTATAAGAAAAGATTTAATAGAGTTAGTAATAAAAGAAGTTATACCAGCAGATTTATTAGATGATGAAACTAAGATATATATAAACCCAACAGGTAGATTTGTTATAGGTGGACCACAAGGAGATACTGGTTTAACAGGAAGAAAAATAATAATAGACACTTATGGCGGATATTCTAGACACGGTGGTGGAGCATTCTCAGGAAAAGATGCAACTAAGGTTGATAGATCTGCTGCATATGCTGCTAGATACGTTGCTAAAAATATAGTAGCTGCTGGACTTGCAGATAAGTGTGAAATAGAATTAGCTTATGCCATAGGTGTTGCTAAACCTTTATCTATATTTGTAGATACTTTTGGAACTGGAAAGGTGTCTGAAGCTGAATTAGTTGAATTAATAAATAAAAACTTTGACTTAAGACCAGGTGCCATAATAAGAGACTTAGACTTAAGAAAACCAATATACAGACAAACAGCTGCATATGGCCACTTTGGAAGAACTGACGTGGATTTACCATGGGAAAGAACTGATAAAGCTGAAGCATTAAGAGAGCAATCTTCAATAAAATAATTTTAATGATTAACATAAATAATAAAGAGTTGTATAAAATACGGCTCTTTATTTTTTTACATTAAGTGATAACATAAAATATATTTATAATACTAATAATTATAAGTAGGCGTTAATAAATGATTTTAGGAGAATTGAAATGGAAAAATTACAAGGAATGGTTAGTGATATAGTCTTTAAAAATGAAGAAAATGGTTATACCATAGCCTCTTTAGCCAATGAAAATGATGAAATAACTATTGTAGGATGTATGCCAACTTTGTCTGTAGGAGAAAGTATAGAAATAGAAGGAAAATGGGTGAATCATAAAATATATGGATCCCAATTTGAGGTGCAAAGTTTTATACCCGTTACACCATCTTCTCTTGATGGTATCTATGTTTATTTATCTTCTGGTATGATACATGGAATAGGCGAAAAAATGGCTAAAAGAATAGTTGATAAATTTGGTGTTGATACTTTAGATATTATTCAAAATACTCCAGAAAGATTAACTGAAGTAGAAGGAATAGGTATGAAGAAAGTAAAACAAATCCAAGAAAGCTATGAAGAAAATAGAGAACTTAGAAATATAATAATACAACTATCTCCTTATGGAATAACTCCTAATTATTGTTTAAGAATATATAAAAAATATAAAGATAAATCCTTGGAAGTGATAAATAAAAATCCATATAGATTAGCAGAAGAAGTAAGAGGTATAGGATTTAGAATTGCCGATGATATTGCCAGCAAAATAGGTATAGACAAATATTCTCCAGATAGAATTATGCAGGGTATTTTATTTACTTTAAATCAAAGCTTGGGAAGTGGTCATACATATTTACCCAAAAGAATATTGATTGAGCAATCAGTTAAAATTTTAGGTGTAGAACCTAAATATGTGGAAAATGGAATTATGGATTTAGCATACGATCAAAAAGTACATTTAGAAAATATGAATGGAGAAATACTTATATATTTAATGATGTACTATATATGCGAAAATGGTGTATGCAAAGAAATAGTAAAGTTATCTCAACATGAAACAAAGGATTTACAGATTAATATAGAAGAAGAAATAAAAGTTGTTGAAAAAGAAGATGAAATAAGTTTAGCGAACAATCAAATTTTAGCAGTAAAAGAAGCTATAAATAATGGAGTAACAATTATTACAGGTGGTCCAGGTACAGGAAAAACTACAACGATAAATACTATAATAAAAATATTTGAAAATAATGACCAAAAAGTAGTTCTATGTGCTCCAACAGGTAGAGCGGCTAAGAGAATGAGTGAAACTTCAAATAAAGAAGCTAAAACTATTCATAGATTGCTAGAAATGGGCTTTGCTACAGATGGCGATGAACTAGTCTTTTTTAAAGATGAAGAAGATCCAATAGATGCTGATGTGATAATATTGGATGAAGCATCTATGGTTGATATTATATTAATGTACAATCTTTTAAAAGCTGTAAAATTAGGAACAAGATTACTTTTAGTAGGAGATAGTGACCAATTACCGTCAGTAGGAGCAGGAAATGTTCTAAAAGACATTATTGATTCTAATGTAATAAAAACTGTACGATTAGATGAAATATTTAGACAAGCAAGAGAAAGTATGATAGTCGTAAATGCTCATAAAATAAACAGCGGAGAGCCCCTATTTTTAAATGTAAAAAACAAAGATTTCTTCTTTCTAAGAAAAAATAACAATGAAGAAATCTTAAATGATATAATAGGACTTGTAAGTGAAAGACTTCCTAAGTTTTATAAATTTGATAAACTAAAAGACATACAAGTATTAACATCAATGAGAAAAGGTGACTTGGGAGTAAATAATTTAAATATAGAATTGCAAAAATATCTAAATCCACCTAATAAGTATAAACAAGAAGAACAGTTTGCCAAAAGAACTTTTAGGGTAGGGGACAAGGTAATGCAAATTAGAAATAACTACACAAAAAAATGGGAAACAGAGGACAAAAGTGATAGTGGAGAAGGTATATATAATGGAGATATTGGATATATATTTCATATAGATAAAGATAAGAAAACTGTTTTTGTACTTTTTGATAAGATAAAAATTGCTTCTTATAAATATGATGAACTAGACGAGCTTGATCACAGTTTTTGTACAACAATTCATAAGAGTCAAGGAAGTGAATTTCCAGTAGTGGTTATACCCATAGTTTGGGCACCGCCTATGTTGTTAAGTCGTAATTTACTTTATACAGCAGTTACTAGAGCAAAAAAGCTTGTTGTGTTAGTTGGTGATGTTAAATACTTAGAGCAGATGATTAAAAACAATAGAATAAATAATAGATACTCTAACTTATCGTATAAATTAAATAAATTTATAAAAGAAGGGTTGTTAAGTAAATTATAATGAAACTTATATCAAAGTCAATTCTAAATAATATAAAGGAAACTATTAAAATTGTGATAAACTATATTTATCCTAGAAATATAACTTGCATAATTTGTGATAATCCTATAAAACTAAAAAATCCTTATTCCCTTTGCAGAAGTTGTTTTAAGGAGCTAAGGTTTATTTTAGATGGATGTAACAAATGTGGAAAACCTATAGTAAATAGAAATTTGGAAAGAGAAAGTTTAATTGAATGTAACTATTGTTATAATAAAACTTTTTATTTTGATAAGGCAATCGCATGTATAGAATATGATGATATAAGTAAAAAATTAATTTTAGATTTTAAATATAAAAGTAAAACTTATTTATGTAGGTATGTAGCCTATTTAATGAAAGAAAAAATTATGTTAGAAGATATAAAGGCTGATTATATACTGTTTGTGCCTTTACATAAAAAAAGGTTAAAGGAAAGAGGATTTAATCAAGCAGAAAAAATAGCTAATAAATTAAGTGGTTTGATTAATATACCTGTGCTAGATTGTGTTAGCAGAGAAAAAAATACAAAAAAGTTATATAAATTGAATAAAGAAGATAGAGAAAAAGAATTAAAAAATGGTTTTAAGGTAAAAGATAATATTAATCTTATTAAAAATAAAAATGTAATATTAATAGATGATATTTTTACTACAGGATCAACGGCAAATGAAATATCAAAAGTATTGAAAATAAACTCTGTAAATAATATATGTATATTTACATTGCTTACAACCTGTGTAGATGTATACGTAAAGGAATAAAATTCTATTGACAGAATTGTTTTAAGCCGTTAAAATAGTAATATGTTTCAGGTCTGTGGTTGCAAGTCCAAGCCAGACGCAGGCTAAAGGATCCACGTAAGTTAACACTAAAAATTGGGTTAATGATCATGGTGCGTCTTAGATGTAAGACCTACCGGTATTAAAATCGAGATGGTTAGTAGTGAGGCAAACCCGAGCGAAAGCTGCAGTAGGCGAGTGTGGGGTCAAAGACCAGGTCAGCTGAAACAATAAGTACCTATAGAGGTACTTTTTTTTTACAAAAAAAGAAAACTATTTTTAAAAAATGTTTATAGATATTATTAAAATTGCATAATATAAAGATATAGATCTATATTAAATAAAGTATATCAGCATATTGAGAATATGATTAAGTTACAATTGTTACTAATGAATAAAATAATTAACAATGTATAATTACTATATGTGGATAAATATTAAATACTAAAATTAGACAATATGCACAGTTTATAAAGTTATCAACAAAGTTATCAACATTATCCACAAATAATGTTGATTAATAATCCACATTAATATAAAAGTAAATAAAAAAATACATAAAACTATTTTTTACGACAGTATATAAAAAAATAAAAAGTTAACAATAAAAAAAAGGAGAAAAACAATTAATATAGAATATATTATTAAAGCATAAATACTAATACACAAAGTAAAGTATAAAATTACATGTGCTTTACATAAGTGAAGGGAGATGTTCTTATGAAAATAATAATATCAGGAAAAAAATTAGATCTTACAGATGGAATCAAAAACGCAATAGAAGATAAGTTAGGAAAGTTAGAACGTTATCTTAATCCAGAAACTGAAGTAAAAGTAACTGTAAGTGCAAAAAAAGCAGCTCAAAAAATAGAAGTAACAATTATCCCTATAAGTGGACCGATTATTAGAGCAGAAGATAGTGAAGAAAATTTATATGCTGCAATTGATGTTGTTTATGACAAGCTTAAAAAACAAATAAGAAGATACAAAAATAAACTACAAGATAAACATCAATCTAAGGAAGAAAGCATTAGATTCCAAATTGATGAAGGAATAGAAGAAGATGATGAAAGTTTAGATATAGTAATAGAAAGACGTAAAAAATTCGATATGAAACCAATGAGTCCAGAAGAAGCAGTATTACAAATGGAATTAATAGAGCATGGATTCTATATGTTTAGAAATATAGATAGCGATGAAATATCTATAGTATATAAACGTGAAGATGGTGGTTATGGTTTAATAGAGCATGAATAAGGTAATTAATTATTAAAAATATTCAAGGCTATCGATAATTTTATCGATAGCCTTTTTATATTGAGTTAAATATATGTTTTAATAATTAAGATATAATACGAGTGATATTAAAAAGCATAAGTAGAATTAACTTTAAGTTTTTTTTAATAAATAAAGGTTTATACTATTAATATGTAGATTATTGAGTAAAAAACTATATTTTGTTATCATATAAAATGTAGAATGAAAAATTTAACAAATATAAAAGACTATAATATAAGGGGGAGAAAAGGAGCTGATAATTTGACAGAAATATTACTTATTATAGTAATAGTGCTTTTAGTTATAAATATTTTCATATGTACAAGACCTAAAGATGCGAACATAGAAAAATTTAGCGAGGGTATAGAAAAGAAATTTGATAGTATAGAAAAACTATCTAGACAAGAATTTTATACAAATAGAGAAGAGTCAAGAAGAAACGAACAAGAAAATAGACAAGAAATGAAAGTTTCTATAGATAGTTTAACATCATCTATATCAAGACATATTATGAATCTCTCTACACTTCAACAAAATCAATTTGATATAAACTCAAAAAGTTTGGAGAACACATTAAATTCTTTTAATGAAAATATGATGAAAAGCTTAGACAATCTTGCTCAGTTACAAAATGAAAAGCTAAATCAATTAACACAGGTAACAGAGGATAAATTTACAAGGCTAACTAAGTCAACAGAAGACAATCTAGAAAAAATGAGGGTAACAGTAGACGAGAAGTTACAAAATACTCTAGAAAAAAGATTAGGTGAATCATTTAAAATGGTTAATGATAGGTTGGAGCAAGTATATAAAGGCTTAGGGGAAATGCAAACTTTAGCAACTGGAGTTGGAGATTTAAAAAAAGTGCTTTCCAATGTTAAAACAAGAGGTGTATTGGGAGAAATTCAGCTGGAACGTATATTAGAACAATTTTTATCACCAGAACAGTATGCTAAAAATGTTATTACAAAAAAAGGTTCTAGAGAAACTGTGGAATTTGCAATAAAGCTTCCTGGTAAAGACGAAACAAAGGATACAATATATCTACCTTTAGATGCGAAATTTCCTTTAGATATTTACAATAAACTAATAGATGCCTATGAAGAAGGAGATCAAAAATTAATAGATAGCGCTTCTAAAGAATTAGAAAAGTTTATTAAAAAATCAGCTAAAGACATTAGAGATAAGTATATAGACCCTCCAAATACTACAGAGTTTGGAATTTTATTTTTACCAACAGAAGGTTTATATGCAGAGGTTATTAAACGTCAGCAACTAGTTGAGGATTTGCAAAGGCATTTTAAAATTAATATAACAGGACCAACCACATTAATAGCACTTTTAAATAGTTTACAAATGGGATTCAAAACTTTGGCTATAGAAAGACATTCTAGTGAAGTATGGAAAGTACTTGGGGCAGTTAAAACAGAATTCTCTAAATTTGAAACAGTATTAAACGCTGCCCAAAGTAAACTGAATCAAGCTAGTTCAGAAATAGATAAATTAGTAGGAACTAGAACAAGACAAATTAATAGAAAGTTAGAAAGTGTTGAAAAGTTAAGTCATGATCAGGCTTATGAATATATAGCACCATCAAAAGATGATGAATTTTAAATAAATATTGAAGAGTAGTTAAAACTATAATTATGAAGTATGATTATACCTGATTAAGTTAATATTTAATATTAAATCATGAATTTTTATGTTAAAATGTATAATAGTATAATAATACAATGAGGAGAGATGCATATAATGGGTTTTTTAGATAATTTATTTAATATGGCAGATAAAAAAGAATTAAAAAATTTCCAAAAGATTGCTGAAAAAATCAATGATATGGAACCAAGGTTCGAGTCTATGAGAGACAAAGAACTTAAAAATATGACAAATGAATTTAAAGACAGATTATTAAAGGGCGAAACATTAGATGATATATTACCAGAAGCTTTTGCAGTAGTAAGAGAGGCATCAAAAAGAGTTTTAGGACTTAGACAATATGATGTTCAGCTTATAGGTGGAATGGTGCTTCATCAAGGTAGAATAGCTGAAATGAAAACTGGTGAGGGTAAAACGTTAGTTGCCTCAGCGCCAGTATATTTAAATGCCCTTGAAGGTAAAGGTGTACATGTTGTTACAGTAAATGATTACTTGGCAAAACGTGATAAGGAAGATATGGGTAAAGTTTATGAATTTTTAGGACTTAGTGTAGGTGTTATAGTTCATGGACAAACTCCAGAAGTAAGAAGAGAACAGTATAATTGTGATATTACATACGGAACTAACAATGAGTACGGATTTGATTATTTAAAGGATAACATGGTTATTCATAAAGAACAAAGGGTTCAAAGAGAGTTAAACTATGCGATAGTGGATGAGGTTGACTCTATATTAATAGATGAAGCTAGAACACCTCTTATAATATCAGGACCTGGAGACAAATCTACACATTTATATACAGATGCAAATACATTTGTATTAACATTAAAAGCTCCAAGTAAAACAGAACAAGAAAAAACTAAAGAAGAAAAAGAAGCACATTTCTCAGATGGAGATTATGATATAGATGAAAAGCAAAAAGCTGCATCTTTAACTGAATCGGGTATAAAGAAAGCTGAAGTTTACTTTAATGTTGAAAATATAACTGATATAGAACATACAGAATTATATCATCATATAACTCAAGCTTTAAAAGCTCATGCAATTATGAAGAAAGACGTAGATTATGTAGCTAAAGATGGAGAAATTGTAATAGTTGATGAGTTTACTGGACGTTTAATGTTTGGTAGAAGGTACTCAGAAGGTTTACACCAAGCTATAGAAGCCAAAGAAGGCTTACATGTACAAAGAGAATCTAAGACTCTTGCAACAATAACATTCCAAAATTTCTTTAGAATGTACAAGAAACTTTCAGGTATGACTGGTACAGCTAAAACAGAAGAAGAGGAATTTAAATCAATATACAAAATGGACGTTGTTCTAATTCCTACAAATAAGCCAGTTCAAAGAGAAGATTTAGCAGATGTTGTTTACAAAAATGAAAATGGTAAATTTAATGCAATAGCTGATGAGATATTAGAGAGAAATAAAAAGAAACAACCAATATTAGTTGGTACAGTATCAATAGATAAATCAGAAAAACTATCTCAAATCCTTAAAAAAAGAGGAATAAAGCATGAGGTATTAAATGCTAAGAATCACGAAAAAGAAGCAGAAATAGTTGCTCAAGCTGGTAGATTAGGTGCTGTTACTATAGCAACTAACATGGCTGGTCGTGGTACTGACATTATGTTAGGTGGTAATCCATTATTCTTAACTAAAAAAGAATTAAAGAGACAAGGATTTACTGAATCTGCAATAAAAAGAGTAGACACTCATATAGAAGAAACAGAATTAGCAGAAAATGAAGAATTAGCAAAAGCTAAGCGTACATTTGATGATTTATATGAAAAATATAAAGAACAAGCTAAACAAGAACAAGAAGAAGTTAGAAAAGCTGGTGGTTTAGCAATCATAGGGACAGAAAGACATGAATCTAGAAGAATAGATAACCAGTTAAGAGGACGTTCTGGACGTCAAGGAGACCCAGGTAGTTCAAGATTCTACATTGGACTAGATGATGAACTTATGAGACTATTTGGTAGTGAAAGGATACAAGGCGTAGTAGAAAAAATAGGTTTAGAAGAAGATATGCCAGTTGAGCATAAAATGCTAACTAAATCTATAGAAAATGCACAAAAGAAAGTTGAAGGAAGAAACTTCGGTATAAGAAAACATGTTCTTCAATATGACGATGTTATGAATAAACAAAGACAAGTTATATATGATGAAAGAGGAAGAGTGCTAGAAGGCGAAGATATAAATGATCAAATTCAAGGTATGATAAAAGATATCATTGTTTCTGCAGTTGAAGCATATGTAGGAGATAAAGGTATAGAATTAGAAAATTTAAAATCATATCTATATGGATTATTTATGCCAAAAGATAGTTTAGAAGTAGAAGGATTACAAGAATTAAAAACACAAGAGTTAAGTGATAGAATTTATGAAATAGCCCATGATATATATAGAGAAAAAGAAGAACTAATAGGTTCTGAAAGAATGAGAGAAGTAGAAAGAATTATACTTCTTCAATGTGTTGATAATCATTGGATAGATCATATAGATGCTATGGACCAATTGCGTCAAGGTATAGGTCTTCGTGCATTAGGACAACAAGACCCGGTTATTGCATACAAAATGGAAGGTTTTGATATGTTTGATGATATGGTTAAACATATTCAAGAAGACACAGTAAGATATTTATTTAATATAACTATAGAGCAACAACCAAAAGAAAGAAAATCAGTAGTAGATGTTGATACATTATCATCGCCAAGTGATTTAGCTGATAAATCTCCAGTAGTTAAAGAAAAAACTGTAGGAAGAAATGAGCCTTGTCCTTGTGGAAGTGGTAAGAAATTTAAACATTGTTGCGGAAAATAGTTTGGAGGTTCCAATGCTAAATGAACAGGAATACAGACAAGAATTACAACAAATGTCTGCAAATTTAAAAGATTTGAGGGTTTCTCTTTGACATAGATGGCCTAAATAAAGAAGTCCAGTTATTGGAAGAAGAAATCGCAAAGCAAGAGTTCTGGAATGATAATGAAAGAGCACAAAAAGTATTACAAAAAAATAAATCTTTAAAAGACACTATAGAAGAATATGAAAATTTACAAAATGGATTAGAAGAAATAGACATATTAATAGAAATGGCAATGGAAGATGATGACGATTCTATTGAGAAAGAAATAGAATCATTAATCCAAAGTATTCAAAGTGAATTAGATAAGGTGAAAATAAAAACTCTTTTAAATGGCGAGTATGACAAAAACAATGCTATATTATCTATTAATGCAGGTACTGGTGGATTAGATGCTCAAGATTGTGCACAAATTCTTCTTAGAATGTACACAAGATATGCAAATAATAAAGAATTTAAAATTAAAACATTAGATTACCTACCAGATACTGAAGCAGGAATTAAGAGTGTAACTTTATTAATTGAAGGTTTAAATGCTTATGGATATTTAAAAAGTGAAAAAGGTGTCCACAGGATTGTAAGGATATCACCTTATGATACATCAGGTAAAAGACATACATCTTTTGTTTCAGTGGATATTACTCCAGAATTGGACGATAACATAGACATTGAATTAAATCCATCAGATTTGAAAATCGATACTTATAGAGCTTCTGGTGCCGGAGGACAGCATGTAAACACTACAGATTCTGCAGTAAGAATAACTCATTTACCTACAGGGGTAATAGTTCAGTGTCAAAATGAAAGATCTCAGTTAATGAACAGAGAGACAGCTATGAAAGTGCTAAAAGGGAAATTAATTCACCTAAAAGAATTAGAACAAAAAGAAAGAATAGAAGATATACAAGGTAAGTATTCTCAGATTACCTGGGGAAGCCAAATAAGATCCTATGTTTTTCAACCCTATAAATTAGTAAAAGATCACAGAACAAACTGCGAAGTAGGAAATGTTGATAGTGTACTAGATGGAAATATAGATTTATTTATAAATGAGTATTTAAAAATGAACAAAATTAATAAATAATTAAAACATAGGGCTTGAGAATAATAATATTCTTAAGCCTTATTTTTAGAAAGAAGGTTCAAATTGAATATTAATGAAATTTTAAAATCAGAATTTAATCTAAGAGATGAACAAATTAACAATGTTATTAAACTTATAGACGAAGGAAATACCATACCATTCATTGCTAGATACAGAAAAGAAATGACAGGAGAAATGAGTGATGTTATACTAAGACAGTTTAATGATAGACTAACTTATTTAAGAAATTTACAATCTAGAAAAGAAGACGTAAAAAGAATAATAGAAGAGCAAGGAAAACTTACAGAAGAAATAGTAAAAAGCTTATTAAAAGCTAATACTTTACAAGAAGTTGAAGATATATATGCTCCTTTTAAACAAAAAAAGAGAACAAGGGCAACAATAGCGAAAGAAAAAGGCTTAGAAGATTTAGCTCTATTAATTTTAGAAAAAAGTATAGCTGATATAAATTTAGAAGCAGAAAAGTTTATAGACGAAGAGAAAAAAGTTTTATCTGTGGAAGATGCACTTAAAGGAGCAAATGATATAATCGCAGAAATAATTTCTGATAATGCACAAATAAGAAAACATATGAGAGAAAATGCTTTAAAATATGGAGTTATAGTAACTAAAAATACTAAGGATGAAAAATCTGTTTATGATATGTACTATGATTTTAGTGAAAGAGTAAGTAATATGGCTTCTCACAGGGTGCTTGCAATAAATAGAGGAGAAAAAGAAGAATTCTTAAAAGTTAAACTAGAAATAGATAATGATAGAATTTTAAAATATATAGAAAACCAATATATAAATAAAAATAACTTTAAAAATAAAGAAATATTAGTATCAGCCATAGAAGATGCATATAAAAGATTAATATTTCCGTCAATAGAAAGAGAAGTTAGAAATCATTTGACAGAATTAGCTCAAGAGAGAGCCATAAGTGTATTTGGTGAAAATATAAAAAATCTTTTATTACAACCACCACTAAAGGGAAAAGTAGTTATGGGATTTGACCCAGGATATGTTAATGGATGTAAAATAGCAGTGGTTGATGCCAGTGGAAAATTCTTAGATGAAGAAATAGTATATCCACATAAACCACAAGGTAAAGTGGAACAAACCAAGAAAGCACTAAAAAGATTAATAGAAACTCATAAAATAGATGTTATTGCCATAGGGAATGGTACAGCATCAAGGGAATCAGAAAGTCTTATATCTGATTTAATAAAAGAATTAGGCGCAGATACTCAATACATTATAGTAAATGAAGCGGGAGCATCAATTTACTCAGCATCAGAATTAGCAGCAGAGGAGCATCCAGATATAAATGTTTCTATAAGAGGTGCCATATCTATAGGAAGAAGGCTTCAAGATCCTCTTGCTGAGCTTGTAAAAATAGATCCAGAAAGTATAGGTGTTGGACAATATCAACATGATTTAAATAAAAAGAGACTAAAAGAAGTCTTAGATGGAGTAGTAGAAGATTCCGTAAATAAAGTTGGTCTAGATTTAAACACAGCTTCATACTCACTTTTAGAACATATAGCTGGAATAAGCAAAGCTGTAGCTAAAAATATAATTACTTATAGAGAAGAAAATGGTTCATTTAAATCAAGAACGGAACTTAAAAAGGTAAAAAGATTAGGACCTTCAGCTTTTGTTCAATGTGCTGGATTTATGAGAATTGAAGATGGCAAAAATCCATTAGATAATACAGGAGTCCATCCAGAGAGTTATGATACTTGCAAAAAAATGTTAGAAATATTAGGGTACTCTTTAGATGATATAAAAAACAAAAATATATCTGATATAGAGCAGCGAGTAGAAAAAATAGGTTTAAAACAACTAAGTGAAGATTTAGGTGTGGGGGAAGTAACTTTAAAAGATATTATTTTAGAGGTTAAAAAGCCAGGTAGAGATCCTAGAGAAGAAGATGGAATGAAACCTATACTTAGAACAGATGTATTGAAAATAGAAGATATAAAAGAAGGTATGATCTTAAAAGGAACTGTTAGAAATGTTGTAGACTTTGGAGTATTCGTTGATATAGGAATAAAAAATGATGGTTTAGTTCATAAATCACAAATGAGTAATAAATTTGTAAAAGATCCAATGGAAATTTGCTCTGTTGGGGATATAATAGATGTTAAAGTAATAGGAATAGATTTGGGCAAACAAAGAGTTGCCTTATCTATGAAGCTTTAATAATGGAGGAAAATAAGTGATATTCATAAAAAATGGAACAATAAATACAGTAACTAAAGGAATAATAAATAGTAATATTCTTATAGATAATAAAAAAATAATCGAAATTGGTGATGAAATAGTAGCACCTTTAGATGCACAAGTAATAGATGCAAAGGGGTGTTTAGTATTACCAGGTTTTATAGATGGGCATACACATTTAGGCCTTTGGGAAGATGGAATGGGAGCAGAAGGAGCTGATGGTAATGAAGAAACAGACCCTGTAACTCCTCATTTAAATCCTATTGATGGAATAAATCCAATGGATAGAAACTTCACAGAGGCTGTTCAAGGTGGAATAACAGCAGTTTGTACTACACCTGGAAGTGCAAATGTAATGGGTGGTCAGTGTATAGCTATAAAAACATTTGGTAGAATTATAGATAAAATGATAATAAAAAATCCTGTAGCAGCTAAAATTGCTTTTGGAGAAAATCCAAAGAGCGTTTATGGCAGTGACGATAAAACTCCTCAAACAAGAATGGCTATAGCAGCTTTAATTAGAGAAAATTTAAAAAAGGCAGAAGAGTACCTAGAAGAAGTTGAAAGGTGCGAACTAGAAGAAGATGATGAAAGTAAACCAGAATATGATATAAAATACGAAAGTTTAATACCAGTATTAAAAAGACAAATTCCTCTTAAAGCTCATGCTCATAGAGCAGATGATATGTTTACAGCCATAAGAATTGCCAAAGAGTTTAATTTAAGATTAACTCTAGACCACTGTACAGAGGGTCATTTAGTTGTAGATGAATTGGTAGAAGAAGGATATCCAGTAATAGTGGGGCCTTCTCTTTCGGAAAGATCTAAAATAGAACTTCGTAACTTAACTTTTGAAACGGCGGGAATTCTTTCAAATGCAGGGCTAGATGTTTGTTTAATGACAGATCACCCAGTAATTCCTATTCAATATCTTCCTATATGTGCTGGAATAGCAATAAAACATGGAATGGAATCAGAAAAAGCATTGGAAGCCATAACAATAAATCCAGCAAAAGTATTAGGAATAGATGATAAAGTTGGATCTATTGAAATTGGAAAAGATGCAGATATAGTTATTTGGGACAATAATCCTTTTGAGATAAATAGTCATGTATTATATACAATTATAGATGGAAAAATAGTTTATAAGAAAAATAAATAAATTGAAGTCATGCATTGGATTTTATTGTCTAAAATATTATATTGACATAATGTCTCCGTTTAATTATTATAATAATAGAATAAGAAATTAAAAAAACAGAAGATCTTCGGGGCAGGGTGAAATTCCCTACCGGCGGTTATAGCCCGCGAGCTACATTTGTAGCATGATTTGGTGAGATTCCAAAGCCGACAGTACAGTCTGGATGAGAGAAGAGAATTATGATATATACCATAATCCATTTTGAATATTCATAAGACTCGAAGGTTACAATTCTTCGAGTTTTTTTAATTTCAGAAAATATTTAAAATTTGGAGGTTATATTATGCAAAATGCAGTTAGAAAACCAGGATTATCATCTGCAAAAACTATAGCAAAGGTGGGCATATTATCAGCAATAGCTTATATTCTTATGTTCATATCAGTGCCACTACCCATATTTCCATCATTTCTAAAAATAGACTTATCTGATATACCAGCAATATTTGGGGGAATGTCTTTAGGACCAATGGCGGGGCTTGCTATAGTTATAGTTAAAAACTTACTTCAAGGAATAACAGCAAGTACTACTGGAGGAGTTGGAGAATTTGCAAATGTAGTAATAGGTGGATCTTATGTATTAATTATATGTTTATTTTATAAAAAGCTGAAAACTACAAAAGGAGTGTTAGCTGGAGGATTAGTAGGAATAGTAGCTATGACTATTACGGGATGTATAATGAATTACTTTATAATGATACCTTTATATGTAACCATATATGGTATGCCATTAGAGCAAATAATACAAATGGGAACTATAATAAATCCAAGAGTTACTGATTTAATGACTTTTGTAATATGGATGATAGCTCCTTTTAATATATTAAAAGCAGGTATAATGACATTAGTAACATTACCATTATTTAAAAAAATGGAAAAAATACTTAGTAAATAAGTTTTAAAATAAAAAAGAGCTATTTTAGCTCTTTTTTGCATTTATTAAACTTAGAATTTAAGTATATGAATATACCCCCTTTATTATAAATGAAGGTTATTATATAATAATATCTAGTTGTATAAGAAAGAAATGACTAAAATACGGATTGATTTGACAATAATAATTAATAATATAAAGGTTAATTATAAGAAATAAAGGATTTTATGGTGATATAGATGAAAACAATTTTTTTAGACAAAGAAGAGAAAACAAGAGATATTGGAGAAAAACTAGGTAAGCTACTTTTTCCAGGTAGTGTGATTTGTTTAATTGGAGATTTAGGAGCGGGAAAAACTACCATGACACAAAGTTTAGCTAAATCTTTAGAAGTAGACGATTATATTACAAGTCCAACATTTACTATAGTAAATGAATACGAAGGCCGAATACCTTTGTACCATTTTGATGTGTATAGAATTGGATGTAGTGAAGAAATGTACGATATAGGGTTTGATGAATATATAGATTCAGAAGGTGTTTGTATAATTGAGTGGGCAAATATAATTGAAGACATATTGCCAAAAGATTATTTAAAAATAGAATTAAATTATAAAGAAAATGGAAGAGAAATGATACTAACACCATTCGGACAAAAATACGAAGAAATAGTTGAGGAGTTGACTAAATAATGAAGATACTAGGAATAGATACATCTACCATGGCTGCAAATGTGGCAGTATTAGAAGATGATAAGTTAATTTGCGAATATACTATAAACACTAAAAAAACTCATTCACAAAAACTAATGCCTATGATAGAAAATATGTTAAAACTTAGTGATATAGAAATTAAGGATATAGATGCCATAGGTATTTGCGTAGGGCCGGGTTCTTTCACGGGACTTAGAATAGGAATGGCTACAGCAAAAGCCATGGCACATGTAAATAATATTCCTTTAATAGGTATAAACTCTCTAGAAATACTAGGTTCTAATATGGATATTTGTAACAAAAAAATATGTTCTATACTAGATGCGCAGAGAAATCAAGTTTATACTTGTAAATACATAGTTGAAGAAGATAAAAATAAAGAGTTAGAAGAAATAAGTATAATTCCAATTGATGATTTATTAGAAGAATTATCAGCTACAGGAGAAGAATGGGTAATAGTTGGTGAAGCTGTTTATAAATATAAAGAAAAAATAGAAAGCATAACAAATATTACTATGTCATCTCCAGCAAATAATATAACTAAAGCAAGTAGTTTATGCACTATAGCGAAGCATAAATTTGAGCAAAATATAGACGTACATAATTGTTATGACATAAATCCAATGTATATCAGAAAATCTCAAGCAGAAGAACAATATGAAGAGAAGCAAAAGAGGTTAAGAGATGGAAAATAATATTATAATAAGAGCAATGACAATGGATGATGTGGATTCAGTTTATGCTGTAGAAGAAGATTGTTTTGTAGATCCTTGGTCAAAAGAGTCAATAAAAAAAGAATTAAAAAATAACTTGGCTAGATATTTAGTTGCCCAGTTAGATGATAAAATAGTAGGATATGTGGGCGTTTGGTTTGTAGTTGATGAAGGTCATATTACAAATGTGGCAGTTCACAGTGAATACAGAGGGAAAAAAATAGGAGATAAACTTGTAAAAGAAATGGTTGAGTTATGCAAGAAAAACCACATAGTAGCCATGACTTTAGAGGTTAGATCATCTAATACAGTAGCACAAAATTTATACAGAAAGTATGGATTTAAAATAGGTGGTATAAGAAAAGAATACTATAGCGATAACAAAGAAGATGCCATCATTATGTGGAACCAGCTAAAAGAGGTGTAAAAATGAAGGATATAATAACATTATCTATGGAAAGTAGTTGCGATGAAACAGCAGTTGCTATCTTAAAAAATGGTAGAGAAATATTAGCAAATATAGTATCTACTCAAATTGAATTACATAAAAAATTTGGAGGAGTTGTACCAGAGGTAGCTTCTAGAAAACATATAGAAAATATTGATGCCGTGTTTCAAGAGGCAATAGATACAGCGAATATTGAACTAGAAGATATAGACCACATATCTGTTACATATGGACCAGGGCTTGTGGGAGCTTTACTTGTAGGACTGTCTTATGCAAAATCATTGGCATTTTCTTTGAAAAAACCACTTGTAGGTGTTAACCATATGCAAGGTCACATATGTGCAAATTATATTGAACATAAAGATTTAAAGCCGCCGTTTATAACTTTAGTTGTATCTGGAGGACATACTCATTTAGTAGAAGTAAAAGATTACAATAGTTATGAAATACTAGGAAGAACAAGAGATGATGCTTCAGGGGAAGCTTTTGATAAAATAGCAAGGGCTATGAATTTAGGATACCCAGGTGGACCAATAATTGATAAACTTGCTAAATTAGGAAATAAAAATGCTATAGATTTCCCTAGGGCTTACATAGACGATTCATATGACTTTAGTTTTAGTGGATTAAAATCAGCGGTACTAAATTACTTAAATGGTCAGAAAATGAAAAATAAGGAAATTGTAGTAGAAGATGTGGCAGCTTCTTTCCAAGAAGCTGTTGTGGAAGTTCTTGCTACAAAAGCAATAAAATCTGCTTTAGAAAAAAAATATAAAATAATTGCTTTATCAGGAGGCGTTGCAGCTAATTCTGCTCTTAGAGAAAAAATTTCTCAAATGGGGAAAGAGCATGATATAGAAATTAAATATCCATCACTATCATTATGTACAGATAATGCAGCTATGATAGGCTGTGCAGGGTATTATAATTTTATAAATGGTAAGAGAGATGATATGTCTCTAAATGCAGTACCAAATTTAAAAATAGACACAATTTAATTTACAGGAGGAATTTAGTATGAGTATACAAAGGTTTGAAGGAAATGGAAGAATGAGTAAGGCAGTTGTATTTAACAATACAATCTACTTATGTGGACAAACTTGCGGAGAAGGAGATATAGAAGAACAAACAGCTGGTGTTTTAGCAAAAGTTGAAGAATTATTAAATCAATATGGGTCAGATAAGAAACATATATTATCTATAACTGTATATGTAAAAGATATGAAAGATTTTGCTGATATGAACTCAGTTTATGATGCTTGGATAGTAGATGGTCATGAACCAGCTAGAGCTTGCGTAGAAGCAAAAATGGCTAGAGAACAATTATTAGTAGAAATGTCAGTTGTTGCAGCTGTGAAATAGAAAAAAGTCCCTGTTGGGACTTTTTTTGAGTTTTAAGTAATATAAAATATTTTGGCATAAGATGATTTAGTAGTTATGAATTTTTAAACTGAGACTGTGAAGTTTTTTCTGTAAATAGCTTTCTATGATAAGTTTATTAAGGCATGGATATGAAAATTATGTATCCATGCCTTAATTTGAATGTAATTCCAATTTAATTGCATGTCAAGTACACCT
>NZ_JAHZMO010000047.1 GCF_020748185.1 Terrisporobacter petrolearius
GGAATATATTTATTTCTACAATCACGAACGTGTACAAATAAAAAATGGCATGAGTCCAGTTGAATACCGAACACATGCCGCTTAAAGTGCCTTTTTTATGAGTGTCTACTTGACAGGGTCATAACTAATGAAGGAGCTTTTATTGATAAAAACTAATAATTTTGGTATTATTTATGTGTGTATTATAAAGAGAGGGGTTTTTTATATGATAATAAGAAAATCACAAATTAGAACAGATGAATCTAATTTAAAAGATGGAAAGGGATTAGTTAAAAGAGAATTTATAGTTGAAGGTGACAACTTAAGGGGAAAGGCAAAATTATTTTCAAAAATAACCATACCAGTAGGAAATTCTATAGGAATGCATGACCATATAGATGACTTTGAAATTTATTACATAACAAAGGGTAAAGGAAAAGTTTTAGATAATGATGAGTTTGTAGAAGTACATGAAGGTGATGCAATATACACTGCTGATGGAAACAAACACTGCATAGAAAATATAGGTAATGAAGATTTAGAATTTATAGCTGTTGTAATAAATGAGTAATAAAAAACTCTAGGATATTCCTAGAGTTTTTTATTACAAATTAAAATTTAACCTGTAATATAGTATAATTTTATTATCATATATTAAACATTTTTAAAGTTTAAATATACATTTTTGAAAAAAATGTTATAATAGTAAATAGTGTTATTTTAATATAATATGGAGGATTTAAATGAGCAATACGAAATCACAAATAAAAGATATAATAATGGATTTCTCAAATGAAAACTTAAATAAAGATTTTACACAAAAGAGTACGGAAATCCTAGACATACTAGAAGATGCAAATAGAGAAATATTAGAGACTTCAAGAACTGATATATGGGCTGCTTCTATATTAAACATAGTGTTAGATATGAACGGAGTATTTAACAAAAAACATTCAATGTATATGACAAAGAAAGATTTTTCTCAAAAAATAGGAGTATCAGCAGGAACGATAAAAAATAAAGCTGAAACTGTTAAAGAAATCTTAAACTTACAAGAAAATGACGTAAGAGTAATGATAACTTCTGCAAATGATACGACTGATAATGTAGAAGAAGAAGAAATAGTAGCTAAAAAAGAAGTTGCTGTAACAACTGAATCACAAGTTGAAGAAGTAAAAGACGAAAAACAAAAATTGTATCAACATTTCATGCAATTAGCTCATGAATCAAATGAGTTAAAAGAAAAAGTTGAAAACTTTGAAAATGCTATAAAAGTTGCAGTTGAAATGATTGAAAATAATGGTGAAGTTATATATTGGGAAGATGAAATAACAAAACCATATATGATAGCTTTACAAGATTTAGGAAATTTATTTAATAATAACAAAGACTATGATTCGGCTAAAAGAGTATATGAATTATTATTGAATTTAAATCCACAAGACCATCAAGGTATAAGATATAAATTAATAAATATGTTTATAGATAAAAATGATAGAAAAGAAATAAATGATTTATTTGCAAGATATAAAGATGATAAAACTGCAATATGGTTATACAGTAAAGCTTTATACTACTACAAAAACAACAATATATTTATGGCAAAGGATGCATTAAAAGATGCAGTAAATACAAATAAGTATATAGCATTAAAATTAATAAAATGGACTGCTTTTATGCAAATGTCAGGAGTATATATAAACCCTGTATTATTTAACGAAGCAAACTTCTATTGTGAAGAGTCAATAAACTTATGGAAAAAAACTAAAGGATCTATAGATTGGTTATTAAAAAATGTATTAAAAAAATAAGGCTGTGTTTATACAGCCTTATTTTTTATACTAATATATGGCTTGCCCATGAGGGAAGGGAATTTTAAGCAACGGACCAAGTTGTTGGCGCATAATTTTATATATCAAGTTTTAAATCTCCAGGTTTTATTAAATTTTTATTTCTCATAAACTTAGCTATAGTAAGAGTTAAGATAGCTGGTAAAATAAAATGAAGAAGCAAAATTCCTATCCACATCATAGAACCACCTTTTCCAGCAGCCTCCATAGCTGTAACAGTACCAAATTGCCCAACTAAGCCACAAGTACCCATACCAGAACCTATTGGAATATTCTCCATTTTAAATACTGTAGTAGATAAAGGTCCAATAATAGCTGATGCTAATGTTGGAGGTATCCAAATTTTCCAGTTCTTTATTATATTTGACATTTGTAACATAGAAGTTCCTATTCCTTGTGCAAACAAGCCACCCATGCCATTTTCTTTATAGCTCATTACTGCAAAACCAACCATTTGGCAACAACAACCAACTGTCGCAGCACCACCGGCTAGTCCACTAAGTTCTAACATTATACAAATGGCTGCACTACTTATTGGCAAGGTTAGGGCTATTCCAACTAATACAGCCACTAAAGCACCCATAAATATAGGCTGCATTTCAGTTGCTTTCATAATTAGATTTCCAAATGTAGTCATAAATGCAGATACGGCAGGACCAGTAAACTGTGCAACTAAAACACCAATTATAATAGTCACTGCTGGAGTTACAAGTATATCAATCTTTGTTTCTTTAGAAACAATTTTACCAAACTCAACTGCAAATATAGTAGCTACAAAAGCTCCTACAGGACCGCCTAACTCATTTCCGCAAGCACCAACTAAGGCGCAAGAAAACATAACCAAAGGAGGTGCTTGAAGTCCATAGGCAATAGCAACAGCAATTGCAGGACCTGTAACTTGTTTAGCTAGTGGATTTATTACATCTGTAAATAAACTTATTCCAAGCCTATCTCCTAAAGTATTAAAAATAGTACCGATTAATAATGAAGCAAAAAGTCCAAGAGCCATATAGCTTAAGGCATCAATTAAATACCTTTGTACAGATATTTCTATATTTTTATCTTTAGCGAGTTGTTTTAGGCTTCGCCTATTTCTAAATTTCCCCATTATAAAACTCCTTTCAACAATAATCACCTTTACAAATATTATAATTAGTTTTATTTTTATATACAAATATTATTAATAATTTAACATAAAAATATTTAGTTTTAAAAATCACAATAATGATAATAATTGAACTATAGAAGAAAAAGAAGATAATTGTTATCATTTATAATAAATTGAAAATGAAAAATAGTGAGATTTAATAAGACAATTTGAATTATTTTGAAATAATATTTATTATAAATATTACAAGGATTTATAATAGATATAAATAATTATAATAGTAAATAAAAATATTATATTAAGATATATTAGTACGATTAAACAACATTGATTTAAGGAGGGTGGAGATGAAAAAAGTTGATAAAGATAAAAAAGTTATATTCATTGTTGTACTTCTTCCTTTATTATTTTTTGTTCAATATTATCTTTTTAAGTCTGGAGATATACCTCCTATGATTAAAGGTGTAAACATTAAGATAATAGAAGGAGAGTATATACAAGATATAGATAAATATGTAGTTAAACTTGGGGACAACGTAGTATTATCAGCAGGAGATTATATTAAAATTCCTGGCTATGCAAAAGATCCAAATATAAAGTTTACTATTTTAGACAATACAAAAACAATAAGACTTAAAAACAATAATAATAAAGAAAAAAATACCGTGATATTAAAAGCGTTAAAAACTGGTTATACTTCCGTGGCAATTATGCAAAATTCTCGAGTACTTCAAAAGGCAACTATTAGAGTTGTTGACCCTTCTATAGAAGATTTAAATGTATCTGTGGATGGTACATTAAAGTACGTTGGTGATGAAGCAGAGATTAGTAGTTCTGTAGAAGTAGATTATAAAGAATTTAATAATTCGTATAATGTAACTTATGAAAGTTCAAATGAAAATGTATTACAAGTGATTAATAATAAAATTAAAGCTGTTGGAGTTGGAAAAGCAACAATATATGCAAAATCAAAGGATAAAGTTGAGGCAAGAAGATATAATATTGTAGCTAAACTTAAAGGTATTGAAATAAATAATAGTTTTGATATAGCAGTAGGAGAAGCTATAAAGTTAAAACCTAAAATAATAACTGCTCCTAAAAATTTAACTCCACCAAGAATTTCATATAAATTTTCTCAATCTAAGCTACCTGTTGAAAGGGCAGTAACTTTTGAGGAGGATGGAACTATAGTTGGTATAAGACAAGGCAGTGAAAAAATAACCATAAGCTGTGGAGAAGGAGAAAATAAGAGAATTGAAGTAGTAACAATAAATGTAAAAGAAGGAACTTTAGAAAATAGTATGGTGAGAAATTTGTTTTCTAAATACATTATTGAAGATAATAAGCTTAAAATCGCTTTAAGTTGGGATATTTTAAATGGTGCTACAAATTATGATATTTATATCAAAGATGATATAAAAGGTGATTCAGGATTTGAGTTATATAAATCTATAACTCAAGAATCTTTTCTAAAAAACTCAAATATTATGATAAACATAGATTTAGATGAAGATATTGAGGAGATAGCATATGAAATATACGTAGTTGGAAGAAATGAAGAAGGAACATCTAAGCCAAGTAATATAGAGAGTATAAAAGATACTATTATAAAGGATGAAGAAGAAGATGAAGAAGATGAGGAAGAAAAAGAAGAAGTACCTAAGGATCAAACTTAATTTATTCATAATATATAGATATTCTAATATATATTAGTAAAAAGAATAATTTAGGAGAGAATTATATTGGAAAGAAGAGCTAAGAGAATTAACGAGATATCTAAAAATCTTGCAGAAGAAGCATATAAGGCTTATGCTGGTAAAAGAGATTATAAAAGAGCCTTAGAGATATATTGCTTATTAGCTGAGTCAAAATGTGTTCCAAAAGAAATCTCAAATTTTTCTAAAAATATGATGGGTAGGCTAAGTAAAAAAATTGAAGATACCCATCAGTAATAGACTTTAAGTCCCATTTTATATGGGGCTTTTTTCATGAATTAAAACCTTCAACCATCATAAATATTCATAATAACTAATATAATTAATATAGAATTTTATTTACTTATAAAGGGAGGTGATTAATATAGATTATGAAGTAGTTGTTAAATATAATGGTGATATCTTAAAGCTAGAAGATGAACTAGGAGTGGATGTTGAAATATTAAGCCCTACTTATGCCATAATAATAGCCGATAATCCAAGTAAATTCGATGAATTATTAAATTATAGT
Source organism: Terrisporobacter petrolearius (assembly GCF_020748185.1). Taxonomy (GTDB): domain Bacteria; phylum Bacillota; class Clostridia; order Peptostreptococcales; family Peptostreptococcaceae; genus Terrisporobacter; species Terrisporobacter petrolearius. The sequence continues at coordinate 5,164 of NZ_JAHZMO010000047.1, forward strand.
GAGATAGAATACGTGGAGAAACCATTTATATTAGAAACACAAGATGTACAAAGTTTTTCTGGTACAGGTATAATAGGTTTTAAACTCAGAACAAGATTAACTGGAAAAGGTACAATTTTAGGTCTTATTGACTCTGGTATAGATTATACTATTCCTATTTTTAGGGATGCTAGTGGAAAGTCAAAAATATTATATTTATGGGATCAATCTATTAAAGGAACACCGCCAGAGGGATTTAAATCAGGATCTTTATATACTAATGAAGATATAAATCAAGCTATAAATGGTGAAAAAGATATACCCATATCAATAACAGCAGCTCATGGGACTCATGTATCAGGAATAGCTGCGAGTATTGCAAATGATGCGGATATAATTTTTGTTAGAGTTGGGAATAGACAGACAGATTATTATTCTAGAAGTACGGAGTTTATGAGGGCAATTAAATTTATCTTAGACAAAGCACTTGAATTAACGAGGCCGGTAGCAATAAATATTAGTTATGGTAGCAATGAAGGATCTCATAGAGGTTTATCCTTGTTTGAACAATATATTGATGATAAATGTTTATTTTGGAAAAACAATATAGTAGTTGCAGCAGGTAACAATGCCAATAAAGGAGGGCATAAAAGAATTCAACTTACAGAAAATTTAGATCAAGATGTGGAAATTGTTATTGGTGAAGATGAAATGATTATTAATATAAATATTTGGCCCAATTTTATAGATGAGTTTTCAATAACAGTAACAAATCCATCGAATCAATCATCTCAGGCTTTATCAATGGATAATCCTAATTTGAATAATACCTTGGGCAACACAATAGTTACAGGAGTTTTCTATCCAATTGAACCATATTCTCTTGCCAGAAGAGTTACCATAAGGTTATCTACTATGTCGCTTGAACAAGGTATAAACTCGGGAATATGGAGACTGAGATTTAGTCCAATAAAAATAGTAAATGGGCAAATAGACTTATATTTACCAACATCAGAAGGTATAAGTCCAAATACAAGATTTCTTTCACCTAGTAATATATTAACAGTAACAGTTCCAGGAACAGCAACTAGGGTTATAACAGTAGGAAGTTTTGACTCAAGGACAGATACAGTATCAATTTTTTCGGGAAGAGGAGATGCAAGTTTAGGAATTTATAAACCAGATATATTGGCTCCTGGTGAAAATATTTTATCATTTTTACCGGGGGGAACTACAGGAGCACTTACAGGCACAAGTATGGCAACCCCACATGTAACGGGAGTGTGTGCCTTGTTAATGGAGTGGGGGATAGTTAAAAGAAATGATTTGTTTTTGTATTCTCAACGATCCAAAGCTCTTTTACTAGATAGTGCAAGAAGAATAGAAGGACAGTCTTATCCATCAAATGAACTGGGTTATGGATTTTTAGACATGAGAAATATTACACTTCGATCTTATATAAATAATGAAATTGATGGTTTATTTAGAACCAGTAAGAATAGTAATGACATTAATATTAGAGACAATGACACTAACAAAGATGTTTTTGTTATCACAAGAGAAGGGTTTTTAGATGAATTAAAAAGAATAGGATTAGAAAATGATTTTACAAGGCTATCGGAAAATACAGGCATTTTAAATACTAAAAACAGTAGCGAAGATGTCTTATTACAATTATTTGAATCAGAAGTTACTGTTAGGTCAACCGAAGTTGTAAGTATGGATCCATTAGGTAAACCATATCCGGGAGAAACTGGAGGAGTAAATGCAAATGAGGAAATAGGTGTTAATTTTATAAAAAATAATCCTAATATGGATATAACAGGAAGAGGGGTACTTATTTGTATAGCAGATTCTGGTATAGACTATTTACATGAAGATTTTATATATGAAGAGGGAACTAGTAAAATAGCTTATATATGGGATCAGACGAAAGAAGGAAACCCTCCTAATGGATTTTTTATAGGGACAGAATATACAAAAGAAGATATTAATAGAGCTATAGCTACAAAGGATGATAGTTTAACAGAAGATGAAACAGGTAGTGGAACATTGATTAGTGGAATATGTGCAGGGCTTGGTAGAGTAAAAAAAGAGTACGAAGGTGTGGCACCACAGGCAGAATTAGTAATAGTAAAATTAAAAACAGAAGAAGGTTTTACAAATAATGCTTATTTTTATATAGCAAGACAGTATGCGATTTCTAAATCACAAGAACTTAAAAAGCCTATAATAATGACTGATTCTGTAGGCAATATTTTACAGGGGGGATATATAAGTGGAATTGTAGGAACTGAGCTAAATTTATTAAAAGGATATTGTGAAGTTGGGGCAGTTGGAAATGAAGCTAATACTCAAACTCATACTACTGGAAGAATTAATAGCGTGGGAGAAAGTAGGGATGTGGAATTTGAAGTAACAAAAACTGAACCTTTTTTGCGAGTTTATATATGGGTAGATAGACCAGATGAAATAAATGTAAAAATTATATCTCCAACTGGAGAAGAAAGTAAGGACATTTATGTAAGTTATTATATAGCAGTCGATGGAGAATTTAATTTTGAAAATACTAAATATATAATAAGTTATGTATATCCAACTATTTTCTCTGGTCAACAATTAGTGCAAATTATTTTTTATAATATAACAAGAGGTAGATGGAAAATAAGATTAACAGGGGCGTTTATAATAAGCGGGAAATACAATATCTATATGGATAATAAGGTTTTTTTAAATGAGGGAACAAATTTTTCGAATTCAGACCCATTTTATACTGTTAACTTCCCGGCAATTCAAGATTATCTTATATCAGTAGGAACATATGATTTGCAAAATAATAATATATGGCCACCATCATCTAGAGGGCCTAATATACAAGACGAGTTAAATCCTAATATTATAGCTCCTGGGGTAAATATAATTGGACCATATCCAAATAATACTTATGGTAAATTAACAGGAACAGCAGCATCAGCAGCTTATGTAAGTGGAGCCTGCGCCTTATTTTATCAATATACAATAGTAGACAATAAATATCCAAGACAAGGATTCATACCTAATGTTAAAGCATTTTTAGAACTAGGTGCAAGAAGAAATGAAGGTACAATATATCCTAATAATATAGGAGGATATGGCGTATTAAATGTTAAAGGTACATTTGAACAATTTAGATAGGAGGTGAATAAAAAATTAGAATAAAGGAAGATTCATATATTATATTATATAAATTGCCAATAGAAGAAGTTAAAAATAGTCTAAAAGATAATGGTATAGATAACTTTATACCTTTAAATAAGCAGGCTGGGATTATTTATACACCTAAAGATTATGATTCAAAGAAACTTAATAGCATAGATGTGATAGATTGGTGGGAAGAATCTGTATCTATGAGTACACTAATTAATATTACAGAGAATTTAAAAGATGGAGTAAATACTTTAGATGCTTCTGGTATAAGTAATTTTATCAATCCTTATGCGAATTTAACTGGAGAAGGTATTTTAGTTGCCATCATAGATTCTGGAATAGACTACTTACACCCAGACTTTATAAAAGATGATGGTACTAGTAAAATAGTATCCATATGGAATCAAGAAAGTGATAAATCAAATCCACCAATTGGTATGACTTTTGGCTCAGAATATTCAAATGAAGAAATAAACGAGGCAATAAAAAATAACAATGGAGATTTATGTATAGATAAAATTGGAACAGGAACTATAGCAGCTGGAATTATTGCTTCTGGAGGAAAAATAGAAGAGACTTATAAAGGAATTGCTCCAAATGCCCAGTTAATAGTAGTTAAATTAAGGAAGTACAAAGACACGTATAGTAAAGATAGAATAAATTATGAGAGTTCAGATTTTTTGGCAGCTATATCTTATGTGATTTCAGTATCAAAAAAATTAAATAAGCCTTTAATAATTAATTTTTCTGTAGGCGCCACATCAACATCCATATATAATTTATCAATTCTTAATACTTTTACAGAATTATCTCAATCAGGAACAGTAATTGTAAGTGGTGCAGGAAATGAAGGAAATACAGATACACATTACTATGGTAAATTTAGTAAAGGTACATCATTTAACGAAAATGATTACCAAGATGTTATATTACAAGAAGGAGAAGGTAAAAATATTGATATTACTATAAATTTTCTTGGACCAGATAAAGTTAAGGTAGCCATAATATCACCATCAGGTGAAATTAGTCAATTGTCTGAATATGTTCCTGATAATTATAAAATTAATGGTAGTTTCAATTTAGAAAATACAAATTATTCTATGGAATATATTCTACCGTGGCTGTTATCAGGTGGTACTGTTATAAAAATTAAACTGAATGATATTAAGCCAGGCATATGGACTATTAGAATTATTCCAGAGTATATTATAAATGGTAATTACAATTTATATATACCAAATAGAAATATTATATCCCCAACAACCAGATTCTTAGATGGAGATTCCTCTTATACTATTACAAGGTTTGGACTTCTAAAATATGTAATAACTGTGGGAGTTTACAATGAAAAGACAAATTCCATGTGGCTTGGATCATCAAAAGGACCACATGGTGAAAATAAAATTAAACCTGATATTGTAGCTTCTGGAGTAGATGTTATTTCCACTTTTCCAAATAATGCTTACAATACAGGTACTGGAAGTGGAATAAGTTCTTCCATAGTTTGTGGAATCCTGGCATTAATAATGGAGTATATTTTAAAGCAAACTCATTTACCAAGGTACTCTCTTTATAATGAACCGCTAAAAACATATTTAATGATTGGAGCAACTCAAAATAGTTTATATACCTACCCAAACATATCACAAGGCTATGGTTTGTTAAATTATCAAAATACATTAATGAAAATTGCTAAGAATATCGATTAAATTTATTATAAAATTAAAATTAAATATGAATTATTATAGTAATTTGGTGAAAAATAATAAAAAAGCTGATAAAAGGAGGTACAATTTGAATACAAAAAAAGACAACGCAAATCATGAGGTTAATAGACAACTTAGTGGAAAAGACAATGAAAGATTATGCTCAACTACTCCAGTGAATAGTGGTTATACAGCAGCCATACTAGATAAAGATGAGGAGTATCCAAATAGTAAGGTTCCTATTCCTTCTTTAGAAAGTGTAATAGAAGCAAAAGATTGGGTAGATAATGGTAGTAGAACTTAAAATAATAAAAAAATAGGGAGTGAAACTCCCTATTTTAATTTATTGAAACAAAGCATAAGTTTGGACGTGATTTTATACATAAAATGTAATAACATTTAGAAAATACGTATTGACATTACTTATTAATTGATATATTATTTAAATTACCAAAATTAATAAACACAAATAAATGCTATGAAGGGAAGAGTAATTATATTTTGAAGTTAAAGCGAGCTGGTGATGGTGGGAGTCCAGTACAGATTTTATAATGAAAAACATCCTTGAGCTACTAAGAGAAATCTTTTAAGAGAGTAGATTTAGTCGGAGCCAAACCGTTATCATATTGGTGATGTATAGTAGTACATAAGTAAAGTTGAACTTGATTAAAGTTAAATTAGGTGGTACCGCGGAAGTATAGTCTTTCGTCCTAAGTATTTAGGATGAAAGGCTTTTTTGATTTTAATTATTATATACTGTCTTTAATTAAAACTGTATAAATAGGTAATATTAAGGCAATAAAAATAAAAAATTAGTTTTTATTAAACAATATTTTTCTTATTTTAATTAATGTATAATATTAATAAAGAATATTTTTAAATAAAATAGATAAAATACTTAAGTAGGAGGTAAAATTATGCAAAAAAACTTTATAGAAATAAAAGATCTTTACAGAGATAAAGAACAATATATAGACAAAAATGTAAAAATAGCTGGGTGGATAAGAACATCTAGAATATCAAAAAACTTTGGATTTATAGAATTAAATGATGGTTCATTCTTCAAAAATATGCAAGTTGTTTTAGATGATAAATTAGAAAACTTTAAAGAAATAGGGAAGTTACCAATAAGCTCTTCTGTATTAGTTGAAGGTAAGCTAGTAGCTACAGAAGGGGCAAAGCAACCTGTTGAAATACATGCAACAAAAATAGTATTAGAAGGCGAATCTGATAATTCATATCCTTTACAAAAGAAAAGACATACAGTTGAATATTTAAGAACAATTGCTCACTTAAGACCAAGAAGTAATATGTTCTCAGCAGTATTTAGAGTAAGAAGTGTGGCAGCTTATGCTGTACATAAATTCTTCCAAGAAAGAAACTTCGTATACTCTCACTCTCCAATAATAACAGGTAGTGACTGTGAAGGTGCAGGAGAAATGTTTAGAATAACAACTCTAGATTTAGACAATGTTCCAAAAACTGAAGAAGGAAAAATAGATTACTCTGAAGATTTCTTTGGAAAAGAAGCTAACTTAACAGTTTCAGGACAATTAAACGCAGAAATAATGGCACTTGCATTTAGAAATGTTTATACATTTGGACCAACTTTTAGAGCAGAAAACTCTTATACAGGAAGACATGCTTCAGAATTCTGGATGATAGAACCAGAAATAGCTTTTGCTGACTTAGAAGACAACATGGAACTTGCTGAAGATATGGTAAAATACATAATAAGTTATGTACTAGAGCACTGTCCAGAAGAAATGGAATTTTTCAACGCATTTGTAGACAAAGGATTATTAGACAGATTAAAAAGCATAGTAAGCTCTGATTTCGTAAGAATAACTTATACTAAAGCGGTAGAATTATTACTTGAATGTGGAGAAAAATTTGAATACCCAGTAGAGTGGGGAATAGATTTACAAACTGAGCATGAAAGATATATTACAGAACAAATATATAAAGCTCCAGTATTTGTAACTGACTACCCAAAAGATATAAAAGCATTTTACATGAGATTAAACGAAGATGGAAAAACAGTTAGAGCTATGGACTTACTAGTTCCAGGTGTTGGAGAAATCATAGGAGGGTCTCAAAGAGAAGAAAGACATGATGTATTATTAGAAAGAATCGACGAATTCGAATTAAATAGAGAAGATTACTGGTGGTATTTAGAACTAAGAAAATTCGGTACTGCTACTCACTCAGGATTTGGTTTAGGATTTGAAAGAATGATAATGTACTTAACAGGTGTATCAAACATAAGAGACGTTATACCATTCCCTAGAACTCCTAAAAACTGTGAATTCTAATTAAAATAATAAAATATAAGAACTTATTATGATTTAATTATAATAAGTTCTTTTTTTGTATATATATAAATATAGCCTTTTGCAGGAGGTGATTAATATAAAAAAGATAAGTATTAATTTTGATGATGATTCAAATAAAACTATTTACTTTCAAGTTCCACAAGAAGAAAGAAAAGTTGATATCCACATTTACGCAGATTTTAATGAAGATTTTCAAGTATGTATTATAAACCCAAATAATAAAAGATCCAAATTTATTTCAAATGATATGCCAATTATAAAAAATAAAATAGATAATGTTAAAATAAAGGGAGAGACATATATATTTAATGGAAATAGTTACCATAAGAAAATAAGAATTACATTAGTAGCAAATGATGAAAAAGAAAATATATGTGAAGGTATATGGAAACTTTTATTTATACCTAAGGATGAAGTAAGAGGAACGATTAATGTTTATACTAGCTTTTCTAGTTCTTTTTATGATTTAAAAAAGCTTATGAAGTTAAATAGACAGTTGCCATCGTATTTTAATACTACGAATAACTATGTTATTTTATATAAACCAGGTTTTGAAGAAGATTTAAAAGAAATAGCTCCTGATTACGATTTTTTAAAAATAAGTGATGACTTAGGTGTGCTATCTGCATATGTTAATCATCAAAACATAAATTCAGTAGAAACGTTAAGAAATGCACTATCTATTAATAGTATAGATAGAATTTTAAGCCTTGTAAGCCCAAACTCACTTTCAATTATTACACAAGGAACCACAAATGGAGTTAATGCAAATGAAGAAATAGGAGTAAACTTTTTAAAAAATAATCCAAACATATCTTTAAGTGGAAAAGGAGTACTAATTGGTTTAATTGATACAGGAATAGATTATTTACATCCAGATTTTATATACGATGATAATACGACAAAAGTTGTATCATTATGGGACCAAAGTAAAGATGGCAAACCTCCACAAGGGTTTTACATTGGTAGTGAATATACTAAAGACGATATAAATAATGCAATACTAAATAATGACAATTCATTATCAATTGATGATGAAGGTAGTGGAACAATGTTAGCAGGAATATGTGCTGGAATGGGAAAAGTAAATAAAAATTATGTAGGTGTAGCTGAAGGCGCAGAGTTAATAATAGTAAAAATGGGAAAATTTAATGGAGATTATAATAATGCCATGGTAACTGCAGGATTCGAGTATATTAAGCAAAAAGCTAGGGAATTTCAAAGGCCAGTTGTAGTTAATTTTGGATTCGGAAATAATAGCCTTGCGGGAGTATCAGAGAGAAATTTAAGTGATTTAACTTTTTATGAAAAAGGAGTTTCCTTAGTAAATGCAGCTGGAAATGAAGGAAATACGGATACTCATAATAGTGGAAGGTTATTATTTAAAAACGATGTAAAAACCATAGAATTAGAAGTAAATAATTTTGAAGAAAATATTAATATTGATATATGGCTTAATAAACCAGATATAGCAAGAGTAGCTGTATTATCACCTAGTGGCGAATTAACTAGAGATGTAGATGTATCTATATATAATACAGTGGTTGGAATTTTGGACTTAGAAGGTACAATTTATTCAATCACATATATATTTCCTACATTATTCTCTGGACAACAACAAGTTATAATTAAATTAACTAATGTACCAAAGGGTATCTGGAAAATAATATTAACTGGACAATATATAATAGATGGGGAATATAATGCTTATTTGTCAAATCGAGCTATATTGAAACCAGGTACAAAATTTACTAACTCAGATCCAAATAAAACTATAAATTATCCTGCTACATACAACGACAATATTACTGTAGGTGCCTATAATACTATTGGCAATAGTATATGGCCATCATCATCTAGAGGCAACACTATAAGTAATATTCTTAAGCCAGATATTGTAGCACCAGGAGTAAATATAATTGCCCCATATCCAGGAGGTGGATATGCAACTGTAACAGGAACTGCACCAGCAGCAGCTTATACATCAGGATGTATAACGTATTTATTGCAACATAATTTTGTAAATGAAAATTATCCTAGATTAGGATTCGTTCAAGAAATAAGGACATATTTAAGAGCTGGGGCTACAAGACTTGATAATATATCATATCCTAATAATAATTTAGGTTATGGTTTTTTAAATATAAGAGGATCATTTTACCAATTGAGGTAGGTGGAAAATTATATGAGTAAATCTTATGCTATTATAGAATAATCTTGATTTTTTAGAGGAGATAAAATATGAATAATGTGTAGATTAAAAATAAAATAAGAGTATAATTACAAATTTAATTACCTACTTAGATATTTTTATTGATTTAGATACTTACAATTTTATATTTATATAAGATTTAGGAAGTGAAGAAAGAAAACAGCTAGGCCTAAGGAGTTATTAGTTATAAAATCATTGGATTTAATATTTGGGATAATTTAATATGAATATCAAACATAAGCGACATTATACCACGCCAAAGAACTCCTAAAAACTTTAAATTCTAAATTGAAATAAAAAATATAAGGACCTATTATAATTTAATTATAATAAGTTCTTTTTTTGTATATATATTAATATAGCCTTATACAGGAGGTGATTAATATTGAAAATATAAATATGAGTTTTAATGCTGATTCAAATAAAACTATTTCCTTTCAAGTTCAACAAGAAGAAAGGGAAGTTGATATTCACATTTATGCAGATTTTAATGAAGATTTTCAAGTATGTATTATAAGTCCAAATAACAAAAAATCTAAATTTATTTCAAATGATATGCCCATTGTAAAAAATAAAATAGACAATGTGAAAATAAAGGGAGAGACTTATATATATGAGGAAAATAGTTACGTTAAGAAAATAAAAATTATATTATCAGTAGATGATGAAAAAAAATATATATGTGAAGGTAAATGGAAACTTTTATTTGAATTTAAGGAAAAAGTAAGAGGAATAATTAATTTGTATATTAATTATTCCAGTGCATTTTATGATTTAAAGAATTTTATGAAACTAAATAGACAATTGCCATCGTATTTTAATACTAAGATTGACTTTGTTGTTTTATATAAACCAGGTTTCGAAGAAGATTTAAAAGAAATAGCTCCTAATTATGAGTTTTTAAAAATAAGTGATAGATTAGGTGTATTATTTGCATACGTTAATCATCAAGATATCAATTCAGTAGAAACGTTTAAAAAAGTGCTATCTATTAGCAGTATAGATTTAACGCTAAATCTTGTAATATACAACTCTCTTTCCATTATTTCACAGGGGACTGAAGATGGTGTTAACGCAAATGAAGAAATAGGAGTGAATTTTTTTAAAAATAATCCAAACTTATTTTTAAATGGAAAAGGAGTATTAATTGGTTTAATTGACACAGGAATAGATTATTTACATCCAGATTTTATATATGATGACAATACAACAAAGATTGAATCAATATGGGATCAAAGTAAAGATGGAAAACCTCCTGAAGGATTCTACATTGGTAATGAATATACTAAAGAAGATATAAATAATGCAATAATAAATAATGACAAGTCATTATCAGTTGATGATGAGGGAAGTGGAACGATGTTGGCAGGAATATGTGCAGGAATGGGAAAAGTAAATGAAAATTATGTAGGTGTGGCTGAAGGAGCAGAGCTAATAATAGTAAAAATGGGAAAAGTTGATGGAAATTATAATAATGCAATGGTAACTGCAGGATTTGATTATATTAAGCAAAAAGCTAGGGAACTTCAAAAGCCAGTTGTAGTTACTTTTGGATTTGGAAGTAATAGTCTTGTGGGAGTGTCACAAAGAGATTTAACAGATTTAACTTTTTATGAAAAAGGAGTTTCTTTAGTAAATGCAGCAGGAAATGAAGGAAATACTGATACCCATAATAGTGGAAGGTTATTAAACAAAAATGATGTAAAATCTATAGAATTTGTAGTTAATGATTTTGAAGAAAGTATTAATATCGAAATATGGCTTAACAAACCAAATATAGCAAGAGTGGCTGTATTATCACCTAGTGGTGAATTAACTAGAGATGTAGATGTATCTATTGTTAATACAGTAGTTGGAATATTGGACTTAGAAGGTACAATTTATTCAATCACATATAGATTTCCTACATTATTTTCTGGACAGCAACAAGTTATAATTAAATTAACTAATGTGCCAAAGGGTATTTGGAAAATAATATTAACAGGAACATATATCATAGATGGAGAATATAATGCATACTTATCAAACGGTGCATCTTTGAAACTAGGTACAAAATTTACTAACTCAGATTCAAATAAGACTATAAATTATCCTGCCACATATAATGATAATGTTACTGTGGGTGCCTATAATACTATTGATAATAGTATATGGCCCTCATCTTCTAGAGGTAATACTATAGATAACCAATTTAAGCCAGATATTGTAGCACCTGGAGTAAATATAATTGCCTCATATCCAGGAGGTGGATATGCAACTATTACGGGAACTGCGCCAGCGGCGGCTTATACATCAGGTTGTATAGCGTATTTATTGCAAAATAATTTTGTAAACGAAAATTATTCTAAACTAGCATATGTTCAAAAAATAAGAACGTATTTAAGAGCTGGAGCTACAAGACTTGATAATATATCATATCCTAATAATAATTTAGGTTATGGTTTTTTAAATATAAAAGGTACATTTTACCAGCTAAGGTAGGTGAAAAATATATGAGTAAATCTTATACTATTATATATTCCGGGGATATAGCTGATGGGCTAACCAGAAATAATATAACTAATTTTATGATATTAAATAATAGGCTGGCAGTAGTATATGAAGATGATCTATTTGACGAAAATATACTGGCTACCATTTCACAAGTTTCTTATTATACAAGAGAAGAAGAAATGAGCTCACTTATAAATATAACTAATAGATTAGATATTGGAGAAACAGTACGACTAGCTTCGGGAATAAATTACGTTGATACAAATCCTTATATTACAGCTAGCGGAAAAGGTATACTAATAGCAATAATAGATTCCGGTATAGAATATCTTCATCCAGACTTTATAAATAATGATAATACTAGCAAGATTGTATCTATATGGGATCAAAGTAGCAATAAAAAGCCACCCCCAAAGGGAGCAATATTCGGAAGTGAATTTACAAGAGAAGACATTAATAAGGCGATTAAAGAAAATAATGATACTTTGACAAAAGATGAAGTAGGTACTGGAACTATTGCAGCAGGGATATGTAGTGGAAGAGGAAATTTAAATTCTGGTTATTCAGGAGTGGCAGTTGATAGTGAATTAGTAGTTGTAAAACTTAGAGAATATGAGGATAGATTTAAAGTAGGTATAAAAAATTATGTTGATACTGATTTCCTAGCTGCAATAAAGTATGTTTTAAATATAGCAGAAAAAGAAAATAAGAGTATAATCATAAATTTAACATTAGGAGCCAAAACTTCATCGGGAAATTTAACTACTTACTTAGATACTTTTGTTGATTTAAGTAGATCAAATACTATACTTGTATCAGGTGCAGGAAATGAAGGAAATACTGATATTCATTATAAAGGAAGTTTTAATAATGAACCTTATCTTGATATAAAAATACAAGTTGGAGAGCAAAAATCCTTAGATATAAGCGTAGCTGGAATAGGTCCAGATAAACTTGGATGCATGATTATATCTCCATCAGGAGAGCTAAGTTATAGATTAACTTATGCTCCAGACAATTATGTTTATTATGGCACATTTAATTTAGAAAATACAACCTATGCTATGAGAATAGAATATCCGTATTTTTTTACTGGAAACCTATTATTAAGAATACATTTAGGTAATATTAAACCAGGTATCTGGACTTTAAGGTTATATCCGGAATTTACTATAAGCAAAGAGTTTCATATTTATCTTCCTAATAAAAATTTAATTTCAACGGATACCAGATTTATAGATCCAAACTCGTTTTTTACAATAACTAAGCTTGGGTTTGGAGAAAATGTAATTACAGTAGGAGCTTATGACAGTAAAACTTCTAGTCTATGGGTAGGTTCTTCTAAAGGTTCTACAGGAGAGCAAAGGCAAATAAATCCAGATATAGTAGCTCCTGGTGTAGATTTAATTTCTACATTTATAAATAAATCGTACACCACATCTACAGGAACGGGTGTTAGTAGTTCTTTAGTTTGTGGCGCACTAGCTGTAATTATGGAATATGTAGGCGAACAAGGTGAATTTGAGAAAAGTCGTATGACTACAAAAGTTTTAAAAACTTTTTTAATGTTAGGTGCAGATAAACAAGATATATACATTTATCCAAATGAATCCTATGGTTATGGAAATTTAGATTTAAAGAGTACAATAGAAGCCATTGCAAATCTTATATAATTTAATTACTTTATTTAATATAAAAATATAAATAATTTTTAATTTTGGAATTCAAATTATTTGACTATATTAATATAAAGAATTATATTTAATTATAGAAGAAAATTTAAGGAGTGAATGAAATAGATGATTAATAGTGGACTTGTAATTGAAGGTGGAGGGATGAGAGGTGTATATACTGCTGGAGTATTAGATTTTTTTATGGAAAAAGACTTATATTTTGAAGATTGCTATGCAGTATCAGCAGGTGCTTGTCATGCAGCCAGTTATTACTCAAAGCAAATAGGCAGATCATTGAAAGTGATCGTAGATTATATTCATGATAAAAGATATTGTAGTGTTAATAGTTTAATAAAAACAGGTGATATGTTTGGAGCCGAAATGCTTTATGATATAATTCCAAATGAATTAGTATTATATGACTATGATACTTTTAATAAATTTAAGGGTAATTTTTATTCAGTTATTACAAATTGCAAAACTGGAAAAGCCGAATATGTAAAAATAAAAGATATGAAAAAGGATATAGTTGCAGTTAGGGCGTCTAGCTCTCTACCATTACTTTCTAGAATTGTAGAAATAAATGGTGAAAAATATTTAGACGGAGGTATTAGTGATTCGATTCCAATAAAAAAATCTATAGAAGATAATCATAAAAAAAATGTAGTAATATTAACGAGAGATAAGACTTATAGAAAGACGAAGGCTAGTTTTTTACATTTATTTAAACTGAAATATAAAAAATATCCAAACTTAGTAAAATCAATTGAAAATAGATATAAAATGTATAATGGAACCATAGATTTTATTGAAGAAAAAAGAAAAAGCGGTGAAGTTTTTGTAATACAACCAAAAGGTCCAGTTAGTATTAGTAGAGTAGAAAAAGATAAGACAAAGTTAAAAGCTCTTTATAATGAAGGTTACAATGATGCAAAAGAATGTTATGAAGATTTAATAAAATATATAAATGAAAAATAAAAAGCACTTAATTAGTGCTTTTTATTTTTTTATACAATAGTTTTCCAAATTAATTTGTTGTCTATAAATTCAGTATCAATTTTTCCTTCGTCATGTAGATATGATAAAAAGGAACGTACAGTACTACCTATTAAAACATATTGATTAAAATCCATTTTCAAATTATAGAATGAAAATACCCTTTGTAAAATTTCTTCAAAGATTAAATTATCTTCACAAAATTCACAAATTTTATAACAAATCTCTTTTACTTTATTAATATTTATATCTGCTAAATAAGTAATATCTTCATATGTGTCTGAATGGGATGGAATAAATAACCTGCCTTTAAGGTTTTTTACTTTTTCTAATGTGTTTAAATATTCTTTTACATCATAAATAAAAGATAGATGGTACTTATTTATTATATTTTCACCAAATAAACAATCACCAAGAAAATATATATTATCATCAGTTTTAATTCCAATCATTTGAAAAAAATGACCAGGAAGATTTATATATTCTAAGCCCTTTGGAAGATTATTATCCACATCACCAGTAATATTACTTGCTGTTGCCATTAAAAACTTATTTCTAAGTTCTTTGCAAGGATATCCTCCATATAAAAACGACGGCTCTAAAATAGGGTAGGAAGTAAAAGTATTTTCTATTGGTGTTGATATTATTTGGCAGTTCCATTTTCTTTGTAAAAAATTATTACCGCCAATATGGTCTCCGTTGGAATGAGTATTAATTATAAGTTTTAAATTCCATTTATTTTCATTTAAAATTTTATTTATTTTTCTTCCAGCATCTTTGTCATTACCACTGTCTATTAAACACACATCATTATCATTTATCTTATAAATTCCTATTTTTGCAGGACTATTTATATAGTAGGTCTTTTCACCTGCTTGAACTAATTCATACATATTAACACCTCCTTGTATCTTGCAAGTATATACAAAGATTGTATAGAAAATTCATTATTAAAACAACATAAGTTGAAAGTATACAAATTTGTAAGTATTAAGACAAGAAATTAATGAAATATTAATAATGAATTAAGGTATAATTAAGAAAACTTTGCTATAATTCATAAATGTAATAAGGTAATCTATTTTGAAGTGAGTCAGGAGGGGAAAATGAAGATGAATATAAAAAAAAACTTAAATAAAAGTAAGTATGATAATTATTCAAAAGAAAATGGTAGCTTAAATATAAAAGAAAATATTAATTATTTCACTATAGAAAAAGACAAAAAGGGTAACTGTCCTAAATGTGAAAATTCAGTTAGTAAAAACCATATTTATTGTAGCAACTGTGGTGAAGTTCTAGAAAATATTAAAAGTAAAAGAGAAAAATTTATAAACCAAGAAGGTGAAAAAACAAGATTTAAAGATATCGCATCGAATTTTGATTTAAGAAATGGATTGAAGGCAGCAGGTCTAGCTATTGCAATATTATTTGCTATTTCTTTAATCATTAAATTAATATTATTTGGAAGTAATAATCAAATTAATGAACTAATAAATCCATTACATATTATGCTTTTTAGTAATTTAGCTAGTGTGAATATTTTTATGTCCCTTTTTATGAATAGTGCTCAATCAAGTGTTAACTTTGGTCTTTTAATTTTATTAATATTACCAATTGTGTCACTAATACTACCATATAGAATGTTTGTTAAAACAAGAAATACATCTTTTATAGCTCATGTGAAAAATTCCTTAGGAGTAGCAATAATTTATGCTATTATGCTGTGTATAATATCTAAATTATCTCAAGTGGAAGTTAACTTGTCTAACGGATTTAGTAAAAATGGGTATGGGATTTTATTTGAATTTAGTACATTTAGTGTTTTATTTAAAGGATTCGTAATAAGTTTTATTTCTATGTTATTTATGGGGATAAAAAAAGAATATGAAAAAGAAAACATGGTTGCTAATTTATCAAAACTAGCTTTAAAAACTATTTTTACAGGATATATAATAGTTTTTATAATATCTGTAGTACTTAATTTTGCTAATATTAATTACGTTTTTGATTTAGGATTAAACTCTTATGCAAATGATGTGTCTTTAGGTATACTTTTAAGCCAACTTTCCATGTATTTGTGGTCATTTGCAAATTTAGTGCCTGTAAGCCTTGGTAGTGGATATTTATCAATATTATCTTTATTTAATTCAAATATTTCTTTAGATCTAATTTTACTTTTAGGGGCTATTATGGCTTTATCAGCTTTAATATTCATAATAGTTGGTTGTAAAATTGAAAGTAAATATACGAGCAAAAATATAAAACCAGTGATAATCTTTAGTGGATGTTATGCAGTAATTATGGCTATAATTGGTTTTTTAACAACTATTTATATAGGAAATAATGCCGCATCTATGCTAAGTTCTTTAAGCCCTATGCAATTGGGATTCAACTTTGTAATAGGGTTGATTGCTTCATATATATATAGCTTTATAATGACTTTAATCGGTTATAAATTAAATATTTTTAATTAATTTGGAGGAAGAAAATGAAGGATATTAAATTTTCTAATATACAAAAAGAATCAGAAAAAATAAAAATAAAAAAACATATAAATGATTATGAAGATTTAAAAGCACAAGCATTATTAAAATTAGGAATAATGACTTATGATAAAATAAGAAAAGGCGAAATGATTGACGAAGAGTTTAACTTATTATGTGATGAAATAAAGGATTTTGATATAGAAATTTATACAAAACATATGCAACTTAGAAATTTTGAAAATAAAAGTAACAAGATTGTTTGTAAATGTGGTTATATTGCTTTTAAAAATGAAAAGTTTTGTCCTCAATGTGGCAAAAGTTTAATTGAAAAAGAAAAATCTTATATAATTTGTAACCATTGTAAACAAGAAACAGAAAAGGATTCAAACTTCTGTGTATGCTGTGGTAGTAAAATAAAAGAAGAAGCTACAAACTACTATGATGAAGTTTATTTTGTAAATGAAGAAGCAAAGATTGATGATACTACAATTGAAGAAGTACCAGAAGTAAGCATGACAGATGAAGATTCTGGGAAGGAGTTTTTAAAGGAGAAAGAAGAAATAGCTTTAGAAGAAGATGATTTTCAAGATAAAATAGTAACAAATAACAGTGTAATAGAAACAGATTCTATAGAAATCGAAGGAAGAGAATTTTTAAAAGGTCACCAAGACAATAGATCAGAATAAAATAAAAATAAGAGATGTGAGAAGTCAATAATCAAGCTTTTTATATCTCTTATTTTTGTATTATAGAAACTGTTATTTACAATATTGTAAATAATGATTATTATATTATAATAATTGTAAGAAATTTGATTTATTTATTAAGATGAAATGATTAAATTTATATGGTAGAATATAATGTAGTGAAAAATTTTGGAGGGATAATATGAAAAAAAGGAAAGCAAAGTCAAACAGTGAAAGTGAATATGATACTTTTAGTATTACTATGGAGTTGGAAAGACCTTTGCTTTACAATGATGAAAATAATGCAGACAAAAATAATAAGCTAAACAAAGAGAATAAGTCACAAATAAGAAAAAAAAGAATTATAACTCTTTTAACTGTATTAACAATATTTGTAATAGGTTTTTTCATATGGCTAAGCAATGGATACTCTTTACAAAAAGAAGATATGAAGTATTTACAAGGTAACTCTAAAGTTGAGGTTACTGTAAAAGGAGATTACACATACTTTACTCCCAAGAATGTAAGTGCAACAAAAGGATTTATTTTTTACCCTGGAGTAAGAGTAGATTCATCATCTTATGCAAAGTTATGTAATGATGTTGCAAGTTATGGGTACAAGGTAGTAGCTGTAGATATGCCTTTTAATTATGCTAATTTTGGAAAAAACAAGGCGAATAAAGTAATTGAAGATAATCCTAAAATTACAAAATGGGTTATAGGTGGAGATTCTCTAGGTGGAACTGTTGCTTGTGAATATGCTGTAAACAATAAAAATGTTGAAGGAATAGTATTAATATCATCATATCCAAGAGACAATATAAGTGAACTAGGTTTCAAAGTGTTATCTCTTTGGGGAAGCAAAGATAATGTTGTAGATTATAAAGAATTAATTAATTCTAAAGGACAACTACCAAAAGATACAAAATATGTAGAAATAGAGGGAGCTAATCATTCACAATTTGCTAATTATGGCATGTATGGTGGAGATGGAGAGGCTTTAATAAGTAGGGATGAACAAATGGATATAACAGTGAGAAATATAGTTAATTTTTTATATAATATACAATAATAAAAGAGTTTGCATTTGCAAAGAGTGTGTGAAAAAAACTCTGTAAATAACAAAATTCAACAGCTTTCTATGATAATATTTAATTATTATAGGAGGCTGTTTTATTATGGGAAAAAGAAAACAAAAGCTTAGCGAAGGAAAAAGA
>NZ_JAHZMO010000048.1 GCF_020748185.1 Terrisporobacter petrolearius
TTCTTTATTAGAAAATATTTTTTTGCTCATAATTATTCAACTCCTCTATACCTATTTTTACATAAAAATAAACCCTATACAAGTAAACACTCTTTTTCTAGCGTCTACTGTATAGGGTCCACTTTAATAGATATAGCATTTTTTTATTATTCATTTGTAACTTTTACATGGCATGAACCACTTGATGGACAAGAAGAACAACCACTGCAACCGCCCTTATTGTTTGATTTATTTTTAAACATCCTAAATAAGATAAATGCTGCGGCTAATACGATAGCACCACCCACAACATATTCTATAGAAGCATTATTTCCAAGTATAAGATTTCCGATTACATTTACTAATAAAGCAACTACCCAAGCTAGTATAAATTGATATGATAAAGATATCATCATCATTTTATTTCCGTATTCTTTTCTCATAGTAGCAAGAGCTGCTATACATGGAGTATATAGTGCAGAAAATGCTAAGAATGAAAGTGCTGTAACTCCAGTGAATACAGTAGGTAAAACTTCAGCTAAATTACTACCAAATAAAACTGACATTGTGTTTACCACTATTTCTTTAGCACCAAGTCCTGTAAGTATAGAAACTGAAATTCTCCAGTCAGTAAATCCTAAAGGAGCAAATAATGGAGCTAGTAACTTACCAAATAAAGCTAAGAAACTATGATTAATATTTTCAGTAAATCCATTCAAGTTAAATGATGATAAGAACCATATAACTACGGACATAGCAAACATTACAGTAATAACTCTTATTAAAAATCCTTTAGATTTACTCCAAGTGTTTTTTAATAAAGCTGATAAAGTAGGAACTCTATATTCTGGTAACTCAAGAACAAAAGGCTCTGCTTGAGTTTTATATACCGTTTTATTTAATACTAAAGCAACTAATATTGCTACTACTACTCCTAGTAAATATAAAGATGTAGTAACTACAGCTTTATGTCTTGGGAAGAAGATTGATACGAATAAAGCATATATAGGTAATTTAGCACCACAAGTCATAAGTGGAGAAATTAATGCTGTTATCTTTCTATCTTTTTCACTTTCCAAAGTTCTAGTTGCCATTATTGCTGGAGATGAACACCCAAGTCCCATAACCATAGGTATGAATGCCTTACCAGATAAACCAACTCTATACATTATCCTGTCCATTAAAAATGCTGCTCTTGACATATATCCACTATCTTCAAATAATGATATTCCTAAGAATAAAGTGAAAATTAATGGGAAGAATGGTAAGGTACCAGCTACACCACCAAGAACACCATCAACTATAAGGGATTTAAACCATAAGCTTGAATTAGCTAACATACCATCAACAGGAGTCATTACATAAGCTTCTATTGCTTCTCCAAGCCATTCTTGTAAAGGTCCACCAACCCAATCGAAAGTAAACTTAAATAATAAAAGTAAAATTCCTATGAAAATTGGGTAAGCAAGTATAGGATTAAGAATAACATCATCTATACGATCACTTATTGATTTTTTCTTAATTGAAGGAACTATAGTTGCATCAGATATAATTTCTTCTATTTTTTTATAAGTATCAGTTTCGTTTCCGAAATTTATAGGGTAATTAACTCTAGATTTTGAAGCATTTTCAATTATAGATTTAATATTTTGTAAACCAGTTTTCTTCTTTGCTACTATAGGAAGAATAGTAACATTAAGATTTTTAGCTAGTTT
Source organism: Terrisporobacter petrolearius (assembly GCF_020748185.1). Taxonomy (GTDB): domain Bacteria; phylum Bacillota; class Clostridia; order Peptostreptococcales; family Peptostreptococcaceae; genus Terrisporobacter; species Terrisporobacter petrolearius. The sequence goes on from NZ_JAHZMO010000048.1 coordinate 1,695, forward strand.
ATCATAATCTAATTTTATTCCTTTAGCTTCAGCTAAATCAACCATATTAAGTAAAATAACTATTGGTTTATTATATTTCATAAGTTGAGTAGTAAGATATAAATTTCTGTCAAGGTTGGAAGCATCTACCACATTTATTATTACATCAACATTTCCTTGTTCTAAAAAATCTTTAGATACTTTTTCTTCGTTAGAGAAAGTATCCATGGCATATATACCAGGTAAATCTACTATTTTTATATTATCATCTAAATAGCCTTCCTTTTTTTCAATTGTTACTCCAGGCCAGTTACCTACATATTGATTAGATCCTGTTAATAGATTAAATACAGTAGTCTTACCAACATTGGGATTACCTAATAAAGCTACATTAATCAACTATACCACCTCGCTATCATTTAAGTAGATATTTTTAGCATCAGATTTTCTTAAAGCTAAGTTAAGTCCTCTAAAATTTACTATTATTGGATCTCCTAATGGAGCAATTTTTTTTATTTCTATTTCAGTATTAGCAATACATCCTAAAGCAAGAAGTCTTTTTGCTAATCTTTGGTCACCATCTATATTATTAATTGTGCCGCTTTGGCCAACTTTTAAGTCGTAAACAGTCATCATTAACACCTCCTAATGAGTTTCATTATCAATTAAATTATAACTATATTTAGTTCAAATGTCAATATAATCATAATTTTAATATTATATTTTTAAAAGTCATATAAAAAAATTTAAAATATAGAGGTTTTCAATTATATATTGTATTATAGTATTAGGTTGAAAAGTGGAGATGAAAATTAATGAAAACTAAAAAGATGACATTTTTAGGTTTGATGGTTACATATAGCTTAGTATTATATATATTTGAAACTTATATACCAAATCCATTAATAGCTATTTTCCCAGGAGCCAAGCTGGGTTTATCAAATATAATCACGCTTATATCATTGATAATTTTAGGTGTAAAAGATACTTGTATAATACTAACCGTTAGAATTATATTATCCTCTATTTTTGCTGGACCTATTTCATACTTTTTATTTAGTGTAGGTGGAGCTTATCTAAGTTTAATATGTATGTATTTGACTAGTAAAATAAAAGGTTTTTCTATTATAGGAGTGAGTATTATAGGGGCCATTGGGCATAATATAGGACAATTATTAGTAGCGAGTATAATAGTACAAAATATTAATATGGTTGGGTATTTACCATTCATGCTTATAGCATCTTTGGTTACAGGGATGTTTGTAGGATTAGTATCAAAGTATTGTTGCCTAAAAATTGACAAAATTTTCCGTGAAATTGTTGACAAATAATAACAATTTTTGATAGAATTAAATAAAATACATGTTGATAGTGGTGGTTTTTATGGATAAAAGTGAATTAGAAGCGCTGAAGAAGGAAATTGAAGAAGTAAGAGAGTTAATAAATACTTATATTGAATATCCTGAAATATTTAGGGATGAGCTAGTTGAGTCAAGCAAGAAAATAGATATGTTAATAAATGAATATATAAAACGAGCAAGCGACCCACAGTAATGTGGGTTTTTTTGTATATATTTTGTGATTTTAAATAGGAATTATGAGTATACTAAAGTATAAATATTAAAGCAAATTTTATTTTTGAGTTTATTATAATTTAAAGGTGATTAGATGTTTGTTTCTAAATTAATTCGTAGCATGGTTATTATAATAATCGCTTGCATTTTGTTAAAAATTATACAATTTTCCTTAAAAAGCTTATTTAAAATCACAAAGTTTGACCAGAGATATGAAGATACTCTTTGTAGTGTATTGTGCTCTGTATCATACTATATAATGTTTTGTTTAAGCGTAATATTGATTCTTAGAGAGTTTGAAGTTGTTGATGCAACAGCCTTTGGTTCAATCGTTACTGGAGCTAGTATAGTAGGAATTGTAGCTGGTGTAGCATCTCAAAGTATATTAAAAGACATATTTAATGGATTTTTTATTTTATTTGAAAAGCAAATTCATGTAGGAGATTTTATTGTAATAAATGAAGAATTCAAAGGAAGCGTAGAAGAGGTTGGAATAAGAAGTGTAAGTCTTAGAGATTGGGATTTAAAAAGAATTACCATACCAAATGGTAATATTAATAGTATAAGAAACTATAGTAAAGATGTAATGAGAGTTATTGTTCATGTTAGAGTCTCCTATGAAGAAGATCCTATGAAAGTTTTGGAATCTTTGCAAGAGGTATGTGACATAATGAATGAAAAATATAAGGACTATCTTGTAAAATTAAGACCCTCTAGTTATTTAGGATTTAAAGTATATGGAATAACAGATATAGAAAAAATATCTATAGGTGCAAAATATACAATTACAGGTGTTGTTACTTCTGAAAAATATTTTGCCATATTGAGAGAAGCTAAGTTACAAGTTTTAATTGTACTTAAGAAAAATAATATTAAGATAGGATACCCTACAAATATAAATATCTTATCAAATGAAGATAATATAAATGAGTAATTACAAATCGTAATTACAAATAAAGAATAAAAGCATATACTATACTAATAAGTATATATAACACTTAATAATATTAATATATGATTCTAAGGGGGATGAAATGGGAGACATAATATTAAAAAATCAGGAAATCATCATAAAACTCCTATTAGCAGTTTTGGTAGGTGGTTTTACAGGTTATGAAAGAGAAAAGTCAAATCAGTTTGCTGGTTTTAGGACACATATTTTAGTATCTATTGGATCATGTATTACATCTATTATAGCCCTAGATTTGTTTACTCAGTATAGTGGAGTTAGTACGATGGATCCAGCCAGGCTACCAGCACAAGTATTGTCAGGAATAGGTTTTTTAGGAGCAGGAGCTATATTAAAAAACTCTAATGGAATAAGAGGGCTAACAACTGCAGCAGGCATATGGACTACAGCCTGTATCGGTATAGCTATAGGATATGGCCAATACGTACTTGGAATTACATCATGGATATTAGTAATGGCAACGTTATATGTGTTGAAAAATTTTGATAAGGTAATAGCTAAAAGAAGTCAAACTGTATTGAAAGCAACAATAACAAGTTTAGATGTAACATCTACCATATTCAATACTATTAAAGCCTCTGAAATAGCTATTAAAAATTTTCAAATAATAACTAAATCAGATACCATATGGGAAATTGTATTTTTAATTGAATATGATAGAAGATTAATACTAGATGAACTAATTATACAATTAAAGAATATTAATCATGTAATAAATATGGAATATATAAAGTAATTTTAAGTAAATCAGTATTCTTTTTTGGAAATAATAAAATAAAGTAATCTAATAAGTTATTTGTTAGATGAATAATTTACTAAGGAGTGAAAACAATGGAGAGAAGTGCAGTAGAAAACAAGTTTAAATGGACTATAGATGAAATGTATCCAAATGAAGGAGCTATAGAGAAAGATATACACAAAGTAAAGGAATTAATTGATGATGTAAAAAAATATAAAGGAACTTTAGCTGATAAGGAAGAGAATTTATACAAGGCATTAAATATATCAGAACAAGCATCTAGAATGCTTCAAAATTTATATGTATATACTCATATGAAAAGTCATGAAGATACTAGAATAAATAAAAATCAAGGAAATGCAACTAAAACAGATATGCTATCTACAGAATTATCTATGGCTACTTCTTATATGGTTCCAGAAATAATAGCAATGGATAGTAAAAGGCTAGAAGGTTACTTAAAAAGTGAAAAATTATCTCACTATAAAAAACATGTGGATGAAATATTAAGATTAAAACCACATACTCTAAATGAAAGAGAAGAAGAATTGCTAGCAGCAGTATCTGACTTATCAGGTGTACCAGAAAATATATATGATATGTTATCTTTTGCTGACTTACAATTCCCAGAAATAGAAAATGAAAAGGGAGAAAAAGTTAAAGTAACTCATGAAAATTTTAGTTTATTTTTAAAAAACAAAGATCAAAGAGTGAGAAAAGATGCCTTTGATGCCATGTATTCTGTTTATGGACAATATAAAAATACCTTTGCATCTACTTTATATGGTGGAATAAAAAGTGAAATATTCTATGCGAAAACAAGAAAATACGAATCAGCTCTACAAGGTTCACTATTCCAAGACGATGTTAATGTAGAAGTTTATGACAATTTAATTGCTGCAGTACATGAAAATTTAGATACTTTAAATAAATACACTGGTCTTAAAAAGAAGTTTTTAGGATTAGATAAAATAAACATGTATGATTTATATGTTCCATTAACTGAAAACTTTGATATGAAAATACCTTATGAGAAAGCACAAGAAATCATATTAGAAGCATTAAAACCTTTAGGTGAAGAATACTTAGAAAATGTAAAAAAAGCATTTGGGGAAGGCTGGGTAGATGTATACGGTAATGAAGGAAAACAAGGAGGAGCTTACTCTTGGGGTAGCTACGACTCTAAATCATATATATTACTTAGTTACAAAGACGACTTAAATTCATTATTTACTTTAATACATGAAATGGGTCACTCAATGCATAGTTATTACTCAAAAAATAATCAACCATATTTATATTCAGGATATAAAATATTTGTAGCAGAAGTGGCATCAACTTTAAATGAATTATTATTAATTAACTACTTACTAAAAAATGCAAAATCAAAAGAAGAAAAAGTATACTTACTAAATTACTACTTAGAGCAATTTAGAACAACTGTATATAGACAAACAATGTTTGCTGAGTTTGAAAAAATATGCCATGCAAAAGTTGAAGGTGGAGAACCTCTAACATCAGAAGAATTTACAAATATTTATTATGATTTAAATAAAAAATATTACGGTGAATCTTGCGAAGTAAATGAACAAATAGGATTAGAATGGGCTAGAATACCTCATTTCTTTAGCAATTTCTATGTATATAAATATGCTACAGGATTTTCTGCAGCATCTGCCTTAAGTAAACAAATACTTGAAGAAGGTGAAAATGCAGTGCAAAGATACAAAGAATTCCTAAAGAGCGGTGGTTCAGATTTCCCACTAAACCAATTAAGAAAAGCTGGTGTAGACATGGAGAAAAAAGAATCTGTTGATAAGGCTTTACATGTGTTTAAAGACTTAGTAGACGAATTAGAAAAAGAATTATAATATTAATAAAGAAGGAGCTATTTTCATTAAATATTTAATAAATAGTTCCTTCTTTATATTTTAATGTGATAATAGAAATAAGATATTGGAGGGGAATTTATGAAAAATAAACTAATAAAGATATTACCTTATATTTGTGGAGCCCTAATAGGTTTTTTTGGGGGGGTTATTGGAATTGGACTAAGTATAAATTTAGATTTGAACTGGATTTATCTAATACCTATAGTGATTTTACAAATGATAGTTTTTGTTGTAGTACATGAATTAAGTCATGGTTTTGTTGGGGAGAAAAATGGACTTAAATTTACGGTATTATATCTAGGACCATTTATATTTAAAAGAGAGAATAATAAATTTAAAAAAATTAAAAGTTTTAGTAAGCAATTGGCTTATGCAGGAAGGGCTCAAATTGATAATTTTGAAATATTAAATGAAGAAGATGTTGAGAAAGCAAGAAAAGCATGGGTTAAAGCACTTAAAGCAGGCCCTCTAAGTGATTTAATATTAGGTATTATAACTATATGCACAGGATTAATATTTAAATGGGATTTATTAATTATTTCAACTGTTATAATATTTATTTTTATTAGCATCCCAAGTTATATTATGGGAGATGGTAAGCATGTGAAACTAATTAAAAATGATAAAATTTTTACTGATGTAATATTATATACATATAGTATTGTAGGTAACACACCTATATCTAGGGAGTCTATATCATTTCTATTACAGACTATAGAGAATGATATAGAAAAAGCTAATGTTAATAAAAAGAATTTAATCTCTTTAGCAATAAGTGCTCAAGCTATATATATGGATGCCATATGCAACAATAAAGAAGATTTACCTAAAAATATAAATAAAATAGTTGAAATGACTATAGAAAATAAAAATATATTTTTAAATAAACAAATAGAATCTTCATATTATAAAAGTTTAATTAATGCAGCAATAATGTATGAAGTATTAATTAAAGATAATAAAGAGAGAGTTGTAGATTTTTATAAACATGTAAAAGATGAAAAGCATAATATGCCAGGGGAAAAGCTAGATTTTTATAGAGTTGAGCATTTATTAGGTATTGCCAATAGAAAGGAAGAAATTTTAAATAAAAATCTAATAAATCCTATTTTTAAAGGATGTGAAGGAGTAGAATCTATGGAAAGAATAATAAATGAATCAATACTAAAAAAAACTAGGACTATATAGAATTAATACGGATTTAACAAACTTTACATCTCTTTAATGTATACTTAATACTCCCTTAACACTCCAACTGTATTATTAAATTGTAAGATAAATCAAATTGAGGAAATAAAAATCAAGTAATAATAAAAAGTCTTGGTGTTTAAAAGGAGATTATTGAGATGTTTAAAAAGAAAATAGTGGCATTATTATGTGGGGCAGTAATGGTAAGTGGACTTGTAGTAGGATGCGGTTCAGGAAATTCCTCAGAGGGGGATGCAGCTAAAATAACTATATCAGGATCAACTTCAGTAGGACCAACAATGGAGGTTTTAGCAGAAGCATATCAAAAGAATAATGATGTAAAAATAGAAGTGCAACAAGTTGGATCATCAGCAGGTATAAAAAATACAATAGAAGGAACTTCTAACTTAGGAATGTCTTCAAGGGATTTAAAAGATGAAGAAGCACAAAGTATAGAAGGAACTCAAATAGCAATAGATGGTATAGCAGTTGTAACAAATAAAAATAATAAAGTTCAAGACTTAACAGTTAAGCAAGTTAAAGATATATTTACAGGAAAAATAACTAACTGGAAAGAAGTTGGTGGATCAGATGCACAAATAGTTGTAGTATCAAGAGAAGAGGGTTCTGGAACTAGAGATGGATTCCAAGATATACTAGGATTTGAATCAGAAGAATTAATTAAAGATGCTCAAATATCTGATGGTTCTGGGAATGTTAAATCAATAGTTGAAGGAAATGAAAATGCTATATCTTACATATCTTTTGGATATGTTAAAGATGGTATTAAGTCAGTTAAAATTGATGGTGTAGAAGCTAATGATGATAATGTTGTAGCAAAAAAATATCCAATATCAAGACCTTTCTTAGTAGTAAATAAAAAAGATGCTATGAGTGACGAAGCTAAATCATTTGTTGATTTCATAATGAGTGAAGAAGGACAAAATATAGTAGCTGAAGAAGGATTCATAAAAGCATCAACAAAATAAGCAAGATTCTATAATTGATTATTATATTTAAATAAACCTTAAGTTACGAAAAGCCTAACTGGAAACAGTTAGGCTTTTTGCTTTTATGAATATAGAGATATCTCATATTTATTCCATAATAATAAAAATCTAAACAAAAGTTATAATATATAAATAAAATTAGGAGTCATTTCCATATAAATACAACTGCCTTAATATACAAAAAACTATTTACAAAAAAATTAGATATGGTACAATAAGATAAAATTAAATGACTCGTATATTTGACGGTAATATGGTCCGTAAGTTTCTACCTGCTAACCCTAAATTAGTAGACTACGAGGTATAGTTTAAAGAAATATAAATATAAATTAGCAAAATTAATTTATATTTGTTTTAGGATAAACACCTCGATATTTATATCGAGGTGTTTTTGTTTTAACTTAAGCAAGATGGTAGCCTAAAATTTTATGGTGATTACCCAGTGGCTCAAGGGAAGCAAATTTCTTATAAAACTATTAGAAACTGAGTCATAAACACAAAATAAAATAACGGGAGATAGTGTTATGAGTTCATCAAATATAAAACAATTAAACAATTTAAAGTATGGTGTTGAAGATAATCCCAGCTTGGCTACGAAAATTCTTCTAGGGTTTCAGCATATATTTGCAGCATTTGGAGGTATTATAGTCGTTCCCTTAGTAATATCTAGTGCATTAGGATTTGATGCTAATATGTCAACAGCTGTAATTAGTGCATCTATATTAGCGGCAGGTATAGCCACAATAATCCAAGGAAAAGGAGTCGGTAAAATAGGATCTAGAGTCGCATGTATCATGGGAACAGATTTTACTTTTGTATCACCAGCCATATCAGTAGGTTCTGTACTGGGAATGCCAGGAATAATAGGAGCAACAATTTTAGGAGCATTTTTTGAAATTATATTAAGTTATTTTATAAAGCCTTTAATGAAGTTATTCCCACCAATAGTAACAGGTACGGTAGTTTGTTTAATAGGACTTACGTTACTGCCAGTATCAATGGACTGGGCAGCTGGAGGAGTAGGAACATCTGATTATGGTAGTTTAGTAAATGTATCAATATCAATGATAGTTATGATGATTACTTTACTTTTAAATAGATATGGAAAAGGAATGTTAAGTAGTGCATCAGTACTTATAGGAATGGTTGTAGGATATATAATTTGTATACCTCTTGGGAAAGTTGATTTTTCATCAGTATCACAAGCAAACTTTATAGCAATACCACAAATATTGCAATATGGAATTACTTTTGATTTAAAAGCTTTAATAGCATTTTTACCAGGATATTTTGTTGCAACAATAGGTACAGTAGGATGCTTAAAAGCTATAGGCGAAGTATCTGACGTAGATATGGATGACAAAAGAGTTGGATCAGGAGTATTAGCTGATGGTGTAGGAAGTGTGATTGGTGGATTTGTGGGAGCATTCCCAAATACATCTTTCAGCCAAAATGTAGGATTAATACCATTAACAAAGGTGGCAAGTAAACATGTAGCAATAATGGCAGGTATATTATTAGTTATACTTGGTTTATTTCCTCAATTTGCAGCTTTAATAAATGGAATACCACAGCCAGTTCTTGGTGGTGTTGGTATAGTAATGTTCGGTACTGTGGCAGCAGCAGGAATAAAAACATTAAGTACAGTAGAAATAAATGATAGAAACTTATTAATAATAGCAACTTCTATAGGTCTTGGACTTGGGGTTACTTTCAGACCGGACTTTATATCACAATTACCAGAAGGATTACAAATGATATTTTCTTCAGGAATATCAACTGGTACAATAGTGGCTTTACTTTTAAATATAATACTTACAGAAGATAAAAATGAAAAAAATAATAAAGAATTAGATAGAGAGGCAATGTAAAATGAAAGAATTAAAAGATAGAATATTAAAAGATGGAAGAGCATTAAATGAAACAGTTCTTAAAGTGGATTCATTTTTAAATCATCAAGTAGATGCAAAATTAATGTATGAAATGGGAACTTATTTCAAAGAATATTTCAGAAATCATGGAATAACAAGAATACTTACAATAGAAAGTTCAGGAATAGCACCGACTGCTATGACAGCTCTTCAAATGGAATTACCAATGGTAACTTTAAAGAAACAACAATCCAAAATACTAAATGGAGAAGTTTATCAAACAACAGTACACTCATTTACAAAAGATATGAATTACGAATTAACTTTATCTAAAAACTACATTAATGATAATGATAAAGTTCTTATAATAGACGATTTCCTAGCAAATGGAGAGGCAGCTTTAGGAGCAGCTAGACTGGTAGAAGAAGCAGGAGCAACTGTTGCTGGAATAGGAATAGTTATAGAGAAGTCTTTCCAAGTTGGAAGAGGAAAATTAGAATCTAAAGGATATGATGTTTATTCTTTAGCTAGAGTAGGTAAACTAGGAAAAGACTTAATCGAGTTTTTAGATTAATAATACAAGTTACAAATGATTTACCTTAAAGTAAAAAACTTAACATGAGTAACATTGTTTTAGGAGAAATAATACAAAATCAGTATTATTTCTCCTTTTTTATTTATTAGGATATTATAGTACTTTTATATTTGTGGAAAGCTTATACATTTTTGTATTATAAATACGTTTCTAGAAGAGTAAAAAGTGAATTTTGAGCAAGGTCGTTGCCTAAAATTTCATAGGGCTCACCAAGAGGCTTAAAGTAGTAGCAAAATGATTAGCCAACAAGTTGCTTAAAGGCATCTCGTTGGCGGTATGAAGTGCTTCCCTGGCACGTCGCTCAAGGGTCGCGAATTTTACATAGACTTAACCTAAATCTAATATATATTTAACCTTTTAAATGTATTATTAAATTGTAGAAATACAAAATACATTTAAATAAATTGAAAGAATAAAGGGGGAAATGTTTTGATTAATCAACAGATTACAGGAAAAAATCAAATCGTCACCAAAGATAAAAATAAAAAGAACAATAATAGAAAATATTTAATAGAGAATATATCAAGTAAAGTATTTATGATAAGTGCATCAATATCCGTAATAAGTTTGCTATTGATTATAGGATTCGTATTTTATAAAGGTTTGACGCCATTTTTGTTTAAAGGATATTCATTTGTAGACTTTCTAACGGGAACAGACTGGTTACCAAACTCAAATAAATTTGGTGTTGCTCCAATGATAGTAGCGTCTATAGTAGCTACAATGGGATCTTTAATAATAGGAGTTCCAATAGGAATATTTACAGCAGTATTTTTAGCTGAGATAGCACCAAAGCCTGTGCAAAAGATTATATCACCAGCAGTAGAATTACTTGCAGGAATACCTTCTGTATTATATGGATTATTTGGTTTAGCATTTATAGTACCTAATATTCAAAAATTATTAAATTTACCAAAAGGACAAAGTTTATTAGCAGTAATACTAGTTTTAGCAATAATGATGTTACCAACAATAATTTCAGTGTCACAAACTGCAATAAAGGCAGTACCAAAAGCTTATAAAGAAGGATCATTGGCACTTGGAGCATCAAAAATAGAAACTATTTTTAAGGTTGTTTTACCAGCATCAAAATCAGGAATACTTGCAGCGGTAGTACTAGGAATAGGTAGAGCTATAGGGGAAACAATGGCAGTAATATTAGTTGCAGGAAACTCACCTATTATACCTACTTCTATTGTAGATGGTGTAAGACCTTTAACTACAAATATAGCTCTTGAAATGGGATATGCATACGGAACGCATCAAGAAATGCTATTTGCTACAGGTGTTGTATTATTCATGTTTATACTAATACTTAATCTAGTATTAAGAAAACTTACTAGTAAGGGAGAGCAGTAAGATGAGAAAAATTAAAGATAATTTTTTAAGCTTCCTATTATATCTATCATCATTTGTGACAGTGGGATTGTTAGTACTAATAGTAGGATTTATATTTGTTAACGGAATTAAAGGAATTAACTTGAGTTATATATTTAGTGATTATTCAGCATCGAGAGATGGTGGAATTTTACCAATGATAGTAAGTACGGTATACATGGTAGTAATAGCCATAGTTATAGCAACTCCAATAGGTATTTTGTCAGCAATATATCTTAATGAATATGCGAAAAAAGGAAAGATAGTAGAAATAATAAGATTTGCTACAGAATGTTTAGCAGGGATACCATCAATAATTTATGGTTTATTCGGGGGAATATTCTTTGTTGTAACATTGAAAATGCAATACTCAATAATTGCAGGAGCTTTAACAGTAGCAATAATAATACTTCCTGTAATCATAAGAACAACAGAAGAAGCTTTAAAAACAGTGCCAAATGAATTTAGAGAAGGATCATTGGCAATGGGGGCTACAAAGTTTCAAACTTTATATAAAGTTATAATACCAAGTGCACTTCCAGGAATATTATCAGGAGTTATATTATCAATAGGACGTGTAATTGGTGAATCAGCAGCTGTATTATTAACAGCAGGAACAGTTGCTAGTATGCCAACAAGTATATTTGACAGTGCTAGAACATTAACAGTTCACTCATATCTTTTAACAAAAGAAATGGGAGATATAAGCGGAGCCGCTAGTGTAGGTATAGTGTTAATCATAATAGTATTAATTTTAAATACAAGTACGAAGTTAATTGCTAAAAAGTTAAGTAAGGGTAACATATAGTTGGCATGATATAAAAGGAGATAATAAGATGAGTATAAATGATTCAAATAAATTAAGTGTTAAAGATTTAGATTTATTTTATGGAGAAAAACAAGCTTTAAATAAAATAAATATGGACATAAAACCTAATAAAGTTACTGCTTTAATAGGACCATCAGGATGTGGTAAATCAACTTTTTTAAGAACTTTAAATAGAATGAACGACTTAATAGAAGATGTTAAAATAAAAGGTGTAGTAAAAGTTGATGGTGATGATATTTACAAAACTAATGATGTAATAAAGCTAAGAACAAAGATAGGTATGGTATTTCAAAAACCAAACTTATTTCCAATGAGTATATATGACAATGTGGCTTATGGTCCTAGAGTACATGGAATAAAAGATAGAAAAACTTTAGATAAAATAGTAGAAGAAAGTTTAAAAGGAGCAGCTATTTGGGAAGAAGTAAAAGATAGATTAAAATCTCCAGCCCTTGGTTTATCTGGAGGACAGCAACAAAGAGTATGTATAGCAAGGACTATAGCGATGAAACCAGATGTAATCTTAATGGATGAACCAACTTCAGCTCTTGACCCTATATCTACAGCAAAAGTTGAAGAGTTAATCTTTGAATTAAAGAAAGACTATACTATTGTAATAGTTACTCATAATATGCAACAAGCAGCTCGTATATCAGATGAAACAGGATTCTTTTTAAATGGTGAACTAATAGAGTATAATAATACTAAGGAAATATTCACTATACCATATGATAAGAGAACAGAGGATTATATTACAGGAAGATTTGGTTAAGATTAATTATTTAAGAAAGAGGGGCGAATAATGGTTATTACTAATTTAGACATAAGTATTCAATCTCTTAAAGAGTATACTTTAAGGATGATTGAAAAGTGCCAGGATTCTGTTGATTTATCAGTAGAATATATGATAAAGAAAGACATGAAAAGCACAAAAAAAATAATTAGAGAAGATGATGATATTGATATACTAAGGGAGTATATAAGAGATAGAAGTATAGAACTTATGGCCTTAAAACAACCTTTAGCTAGGGACTTAAGATATATTTATGCTATTTGTGATATATCTACAGAATTAGAAAGAATAGGTGACTATGCAGCTAATATTTGTAGGGAAAGTTTAGAAATAGGTGAAGAACCATTTATAAAAGAGTTAATAGACATAACTATAATGAAAGAAATTTGCTGTGAAATGCTGAAAGATTTATGGGTTGCATTAAAAGATGATAATGCAAATTTAGCTTATGAAATAGCTCAAAAAGATAGTGAGATAGATTTGTTATATGAAAGAGTAAGACAAGATTGCTTGCAAGTTATGCACAGTGATCCAGAAAAAAATATTAATCAAGGAATGAGATTAGTATTTATAGGTAGATATCTTGAAAGAATTGGTGATCATATAACTAATATATGTGAAAAAATTATCTATGCTAAAAATGGCGAGATGATAGAAATTGGATAGATTTTAAAAAATAAAACTGTTTAAAAGCAGCTTTATTTTTTTTTAGCATATATTTTTATAAAGAGATAAATAAAAATATATGAGGTGATTAAATGAGTAACTACTATGAATATTGTAGGAGTTTATCTATAAATTATTATCCTAAAATTTATAATGACATTATTATTGAAATAAAAAAATTACTTAAAGAAACTCCTACAAGTGTTATGTTACCATTTCCAAGTAGAGATGATTTTGATGATTTAGTTAATAAAGTTTACTTAGGATATAAAGAAAAAGTTTACAAAGATATGAATGAAGGTGAAATTTATTATATTCATTTTTGTAATGATGATTTAACTAGAGTAATAAAAGATTTAATATCAATACTTCTTATTAATATTTTGTTAGATAATAGAAAAATGTTAAAAAATTATCCATGTTATTACTAAATATATTATACTAGGTAAGGACAAATGACATGGGTGGAGGAAAGAAATGCGGTTACAAAATATTATAGGCATGAGGACTATAAAGACAGGAATAGCAGTTATGTTGTGTTGTATATTAACTAGGTTTGCCGTAGACAATATGTTTTACTGTGCTATAGCGTGTGTAGTGACTATGCAAGACACTATAAAGACATCTTTTAAAATGGGAACACAAAGAGTGTTTGGTACATTAATAGGAGGGTTAATAGGTTTTTTGCTTGTATTAATATCTCCAGCAAATCCAGTATTATGTGGAATCGGAATTATGCTAGTTATAAAATGCTGCAATATGTTTAAGTTGTCTTCTTTAGTAGTATCAAGTGTTACATTTTTATCTTTATATTTAGGATATGTTGATAGGGCGCCCTTACTTTATTCTATTCAAAGAATAATAGATACATCCATAGGAGTTATTATGGGACTTATTATTAATTATAGTGTGGCAAGGCCGAATTATTATGATAACACTATAAATGAATTTGAAAAAATCAAATCCCTATGCGAAGAAAGCTTAAGAAATATAGTAATTGGTAAGAGAGATTTACAACTTGATAGTATTGAAAATAAGATAAAAACTTCAGAGACAATTTACTCAAAGCTTATAGATGAATTAAATTATAGTAAGGGTAGCTTTAATTTAGACATTATAGATAAATCCTTAGATTTATGCAGACAAATATTTTTCCACATAAAATCTATAGAATTACTAGAAAAAGAATTATTTTTAACTAAAGATAATTATAAAAGATTAAAAAAGCTTTATAAAAATGAACAAATTTTATTGCAGGTTAATGAAGATGAAAGTCCTGTATTTAACTTTCACTTAAATAAAGTAATAGAAAAAACAAACCTACTAGAAGAATTAATAGAACCAAATTGTTAGTTATAGTTTGCATAAAAGTATAAGATAAAGGAAACAATTATTGTATAAAATATAATTAAAGAAGTGACTATATATGATGAGACTAAGAAAAAACATAGTAATAAAATCATTTATTTTTTTTATTTTAATTACAGTAAATATTTTAGGATTTAGCAACAAATTAGTTAGTTTTGCAGAAGGTAAAAAAATTGCATATATAACATTTGATGATGGGCCGTCCAAGTATACTAGGCAAATAATTGATATCTTAGATGACAATAATGTTAAAGGCACATTCTTTATGATAAACGATAATATGATAGTATTTAAAGATGATGTCAAAAAGATGACTTCAGAAGGTCACGGAACTGGGTTTCATGGAGTAACTCATGATATAAACGAATTATATAAAACTGAAGATTCAGCTATAGAAGAGTTTAGAACCTGCAATAGAACATTTTATAAGATAACAGGGCAAACATCAAGGTTAGTAAGAATACCATTTGGTAGTAAACCGTATATGGTAGAAAGTATTTATAAAAAATTTATTGATGAAGGCTATTTACTTTGGGATTGGACCCTTGACACAGAGGACTGGAAATCATCAGAGGACCAAATAGTAAGTAACATATTATATTATGCAAGAGAAAGAGATGAAGTGGTAATATTATTACATGAGAATCAAAGAACAGTAGACTGTTTAAATAATATTATAGACATATTGAAAGAAAGAGGATACGATATAAGACCTATTACTCATGATGTAAAACCTAAAAATTTCTGGTAAGGTTTTGGCAACATAGAATAATATATAATTAAATTGACAATAATCATGGAAATTAGTTATAATAAATATTAATAATAATCTAATAAAAAATATAAAAACTATGAAAAAGAGGAGTATGTAAATACACTACAAGAGAGGAAAATTAATAGCTGAAAGATTTTCTTAGTAAATGTTTACAGAAGGTAGCTTTGGAGTTTCTAAGCTGAACTAATAGTAAGTTTAGACGGTGGGAATCGTTAAAATCTATTAAGAGCCTAGAATTAGCTAAGTGTTTTTATAAAATTAATTACACCATATGAGCAAAGCGAATTTTATGGAATTAAGGTGGTAACGCGAGCTTTTCGTCCTTATATATAGGATGAAGAGCTCTTTTTATATTTAAGGATATTATAGATTATCTGGTTTAATTTATAATATTTACTACTTCAAATGGAGCAAGGTCGTTGTCTAAAATTTCATGGCGCCCACCTAGTAGCCTAAAGCGATAGCAAAACGATGCAAACATGTTGCTCAAAGGCATCTCGTTGGCGACATGAAGTATAGCACCCACACAGCGACTTAAGCGAAGGGAATTTTATAATCATAAATGCAAATTAATTTGCAAAAATATATTAATAATAACAAGGAGGAAACAAGGATGGAAATAAAAAACTTATCGAAAACTTATGATCCAAAAGACTTTGAAAAAAGACTATATGATGAGTGGTTAGACAAAGGTTACTTCAAATCAAGCCCAAATCCTGATAAGAAACCTTACTGTATAGTTTTACCACCACCAAATATAACAGGGCAATTACATATGGGGCATGCTCTTGACCATACATTACAAGATGTTCTTATAAGATGGAAACGTATGGATGGTTTTGAAACTTTATGGCAACCAGGAACTGACCATGCTTCTATAGCAACAGAAGTTAAAGTTGTTGAAAGAATAAAAGCACAAGAAGGAAAAACTAAGTACGAATTAGGAAGGGAAGAATTCCTAAAGAGAGCTATGGACTGGAGAAATGAATTTGGTAGAAAAATAGTAGACCAAATGCAACAATTAGGAGACTCTTGTGACTGGGATAGAGAAAGATTTACAATGGATGAAGGATGTAATGAAGCTGTTACTGATTTCTTCATAAAACTTTATGAAAAAGGTCAAATATACAGAGGAAACAGAATAATAAACTGGTGTCCGGATTGTAAAACTACACTATCAGATGCTGAAGTTGAACATGAAGAAAAAGATGGAAACTTCTATCACATAAAATACTTCTTAAAAGACAGTGACGATTTCTTAGAAATAGCTACAACTAGACCAGAAACTATGCTTGGAGATACAGGTATAGCTGTAAATCCAGAAGATGAAAGATACACTCACTTAGTAGGGAAAACTGCAATACTTCCAATAGTAGGAAGAGAGCTTCCAATAGTAGCAGATGACTATGTTGATAAAGATTTCGGTTCTGGAGCTGTTAAAATGACTCCTGCTCATGACCCTAACGATTTTGGTGTTGGTCAAAGACATAACTTAGAAGAAATCAACGTTATGAACGAAGATGGAACTATGAATGAACTTGCTGGTAAATACCAAGGTATGGACAGGTATGAGTGTAGAAAACAATTAATGAAAGATTTAGAAGAAGCAGGATATGTTATAGCTGTTAAAGATCATCCACATGCAGTTGGTACTTGTTACAGATGTCATACTATAATAGAACCAAGACTTTCTGAGCAATGGTTTGTCAAAATGGATGAATTAGCAAAACCTGCTATAGATATATTAAAATCAAAAGAATTAGAGTTTGTACCAGAAAGATATGACAAAACATATTTACAATGGTTAGAAAATATAAGAGACTGGTGTATTTCTAGACAGTTATGGTGGGGTCACCAAATACCTGCTTACTACTGTCAAGAATGTGGTGAAGTAATAGTAGCTAAAGAAAAACCAGAAGCATGTAAATGTGGATGCTCTGACTTAAAGCGAGATGAAGATGTACTAGATACATGGTTCTCATCTGCTTTATGGCCTTTCTCAACATTAGGATGGCCTAATAACACTGAAGAATTAGAATACTACTATCCAACTAACGTACTTGTTACTGGATACGATATAATATTCTTCTGGGTTGTAAGAATGGCATTTGCAGGAATGTTCTGTATGAACGAAAAACCATTTGACCACGTATTAATACATGGACTTGTTAGAGATTCTCAAGGTAGAAAAATGAGTAAATCTTTAGGAAATGGTATAGATCCACTTGAAGTAATAGACCAATACGGAGCTGATGCTTTAAGATTCATGTTAGTAACTGGAAACTCTCCAGGAAACGATATGAGATTCTACATGGAAAGAGTTGAAGCATCTAGAAACTTTGCTAATAAATTATGGAATGCATCTAGATTTGTATTTATGAACATAGATGAAGAAATAATGAATGGAGTAAATAGAGAATCTGTTAAGGCTAACTTAACAATAGCAGATAAATGGATAATATCTAGAGCAAACAATGTTGTTAAAGAAGTTATAGACAACATGGACAAGTTTGATTTAGGTATAGCAGCACAAAAAATCTACGATTTTGCGTGGACAGAGTACTGTGACTGGTATATAGAAATAGTTAAACCAAGATTATACGGAGATGATGTTCAAGCTAAGAAAGCTGCTCTATACACTCTAACTTATGTTCTTGAAACTATATTAAAATTATTACATCCATATATGCCTTTCATAACAGAAGAAATATACACTTATCTTCCAACTGTAGAAGGAAGCATAGTTATAGCTAACTGGCCTCACTACAAAGAAGAAGATAATATGGCAAGTGAAGAAGAAATGATGGAACTTGCTATGGATGGTATAAGAAATATAAGAAACGCTAGAGCTGAAATGGATGTTCCACCATCTAAGAAAGCTAAAGTAATAATAGTTCCAATAAAAGATAAAAAACCAGCTGTAGAAGCTACTAGAGAGTACTTTGTAACTCTAGCATCCGCTTCAATGGTAGAAATAGCTGACAATGAAAATAACATCCCAGAAGATGCTGTATCAGTTGTTATAGATGGAGTTAAAATATTTATACCACTTGATGAATTAGTTGACTTCCAAAAGGAAAAAGAAAGATTAACTAAAGAAAAAGCTAAATTAGAAGGCGAAATAAAAAGAGTTAACGGGAAACTTTCTAACCAAGGTTTCTTAGCTAAAGCACCAGAAAGCTTAGTTAACGAAGAAAAAGCTAAAAAAGAAAAATTCGAAGAAATGATGAAATCAGTTGTTGAAAGACTTGAAAATATAGAATCAAAGTTATAATCTAAAGAAGGTCATGTTTATAAGTTTTATAGACATGGCCTTTTAAATTGTAAGGATTTTATAATTTTTTCTCAAATTATGTGATAAACCTCAAAATGTATTATAATAAACTATAGATACTTAAATTATGAAAAAATAAAGCAAGATTACGTATAAATACTTAATTTAGTTGAGGGGGAAGAAAAATGAATTACCAAGAGGCACTGGAGTTTATTGAAAAATCTCATAAATTTGGAATGAGATTAGGCTTAGAGAATACTTTTAAGTTATTAGAATTATTAGGAAATCCACAAGATAAGCTTAAATTTATTCATGTGGCAGGGACTAACGGAAAAGGTTCTGTATGTTCTTTTATTTCAAACACATTAAAGGAGCAAGGATACAAAGTAGGTCTTTACACATCTCCATATTTGGAGACTTTTACAGAAAGAATAAGACTTAATGGAAATAATATTCCAGAGGAAGATGTGGCAAGAATAATTACTATAATGAAAGAAAAAATTGAGCAAATGGCTTCACAAGGACATGCATATCCTACAGAATTTGAGATAGAAACTGCTATGGCATTTTATTATTACTATGAACAACAAGTTGATTATGTAGTTCTTGAAGTGGGCTTAGGAGGAAGATTTGATGCTACAAATGTAATCAAATCACCACTTGCCAGTGTAATAGTATCTCTTAGTTTAGACCACATAGGAATTCTTGGTGATACATTAGGAAAAATTGCTTATGAAAAAGCAGGAATAATAAAAGAAGATAGTGTTGCAGTTGTTTATAAACAAAAACAAGAAGCAGAAGAAGTAATAAAAAATGTATGCAAAGAAAAAAACACTAAATATGTAGAGGCTAATTTTGAACATTTAGTAATTAAAAAGTCTGACATAAATTCACAAGTATTTGATTGCACAATACTAGGTGAGAAATTTGAAAATATGGAAATAAGCCTAATAGGAGAGCATCAAGTAAATAATGCAGTATTAGCGTTAACAGTAATAAAAGTATTGAGAGAAGAGAGAAAAGTGGAAATAAGTTATGATGCTATAAGAAAAGCATTCTTAAATACTAGATGGCCAGGTAGAATCGAAAAAGTAAAAGACAATCCAACGTTTATAATAGATGGAGCTCACAATGAAGATGGAGCAAGATCTTTATCTAAAACTTTAGAAAAACATTTTAGTGGGAAAAAAATGACTTTACTAATAGGAATGTTAAAAGATAAGGATATTGACGGGGTTCTTGAAATACTGATGGACAAGTTTGATAAAGTTATTACAACTACACCAGATAGTGATAGATCCATGAGTTGTGAAGAGTTAAAAGAAAAAATAGAAAAATATGTTCCAAATGTTATTGCTATTGGAAATATAGATGATGCAGTAAAGTATGCTCTAGATAATGCTTCAGAAGATGAAATAATAATCTCAGCAGGATCTTTGTATATGATAGGACATGTTAGAAAAATATTTAAATAATAAAAAAAGGTGGTTAAATTGCTTAACCGCCTTTTTAATGTTTATAAAGGGGACTGTAGGTAGATTTGTGTAAAACAAACTTACCTACAGTCTTTTTTGTATGTAAAACTGGTAAGTTTGGAATAATATTCATATTAAACTTTTGGAGGTATTAAAATGAAAAATAAAAAAGAAAT
>NZ_JAHZMO010000049.1 GCF_020748185.1 Terrisporobacter petrolearius
TAGTTTTCAAAGGTTCTTTTATTATACTCATAAGAACTTTATTTACTGTAGTATTTTTCTCAAAAGCTATTGCCTTTAATAAATCTAAATCTTCCTTCTCAAAGTAAACGCTCATAGGAACCTTTTTATTAGTTGTGACTTCCTTTTCTATTTGCAATAAATTTAAATCATCTTTTTCAAAAGTATTTTTAACTATATTATTTACCTTAGATTTGTAGTCTTTTTTTGTTAAAACTAATTCTTCTTTTTTATCATCTTTTAAAAATTTATCTAGTCCCACTATAACACATCCCTTTCTTTTAATTCATTAATAACTTCTTTAAATTCTTCTCTGACTTTATGAGATTTTTTTATTTTTCTGCAATAATCATCAATGTCTAATTTAGAAAGAATTGCATTTTTTATTACTGTTGTATCAGATATTTTTGCATTGATTAAGTCTTTTTTTATATGCTCAAATTCATTTAATTTTTCCAAAAATATATCGCCAGTAGATAGTTTTCGTGAAGTATAAGAGTTTATAACAACAGCTCTTTTTGCCATATTTTCCATTTCCATATCTTCTAGATCTTGATTGTACTTTAAGTAAAATAACTCACATCCTCTAATGCTTGCTATATCTTGATAAGCAATAGGAGTTATTATTGAATCAGAACAAAGCATAAAGTTTCTTGCAATCAAATCATATGATGGCGATAAGTCTACAAATATGTAGTCATAATGACTCAAAGCATTCACGTTGGACTTGAACCATCTCCACACTGATTTTTCACGATTTGTTTTTGTAGTTAAATATTCACTAAGTACAGACAATGATAAATCTGAAGGGATTATATCTATATTTTTGTATTTTTCGCAAGGTGATTTTATTATTAATTCTTCTGCGCTTAAATTATCAGCTAATCCGTCAAACATAGTTTTATCACTATGTGAAACCTTGTACAGAAACTGAGTCAAGTTAGCTTGTGTATCTGCATCTATAATTAAAACACGAGACCCTTCTTTACTAAGAGCTATAGCGCTTAGTATTGTTAGCGTGGTTTTTCCTACTCCACCTTTTACATTGAAAAAACTTACTATTTTCACTTTCTCATCTCCTTTTGTGAAAATAACCAATTGTATAACAATTTGTTCTACTATTGGTTAAGTTATATGATAAATAATTATTTTTATATCTGAACAATTGGTGATACAATTTGAAAAACCATTGGTTTAACAATTTGTATCACCAATTGGTTAAGTTAATTATTAAAATTATTAGAAAATATACGAAATTTATTCTTCATATAAAATTATATTATGTAACTAAATTTTTTTCAACAAAAAGCGAATATAATCGGAATAATGTTAAATACTGATTTGTAAAAAAATATTTATATACTAAACAAATGTTGAAATTTTAAGGAAATTCTTGAGAAAAATATATTATTTGAAATGAAAAAGTATTTTTTTCTTGTATTATGAAAAAAAACGTAGTAGAATAAGTTTAGAAAAATTAAATAAAAAAAGTCTTAAATCCACAGTATATATAAAACGTTGGTAGCATCTTATATATATTAAACCTTAAAACTGTTGGTAGCAGTCTTAAAGAGTTAGTAAATTTAAAACTTCTGTTTACTAAAATATAATCTTATTAGATTATATAAAATTTTACTCAATCTGTAAAGGGAGAAGTTTTAAAAAAGTGTACATAATATAAAATTTTTATACACATTAACAACTAATGAACTTAAAGCCTGTTTTTCAACAATTGAAGAACAGGCTTTTTTTAATGCTAAAAAAATAAATATTTATGGAAAAGAGGGAATGCCTGCAACCTCTTAAAAAAGTAGATAGGTTAGTTGAGCCGTTGCAAAAAATCAACAACTTAGAGGAGGCTGTTTCCCTTGTTGTGCCAAAGATCCTAAGTGATAGGAGTTGACATCCAATAAAAAGGTCAGGTGGCAACCATATAATTTGCAGTGATGTAAATTAGGTCGTGTAATTACTGAGAGGTACAATGCTTTCAGTTGTTGGGTATGGATACAATAATAATAAAATTACATCCGAAAGGTAGTCTAACAAGGGATATGCTGAGGGCTCTAGAACTGAAAAAGGGGCTAACATATGACTAGACTCTATAGTATTAAGTCAGAAAATCTGATTTTATACTATAGGGTCAATCTATGTCATCGGGATAGACATCCCCTAAGGCTAATATACAAGAATAGTTTATTCAAACAAATTATAGAAATATATTATATATAATTTAAGTATTACAGTAATGAAATTACTAAAACTATAAATAAGGTGTGCAAAGATTAAGTTTTGTTATAAAATATTTCTATAAGTAACTTTGTAGAAATTAGTAGATTTGTATACAAACTTAATAATTATAGAAGAGGGAAAAAATATGATGACTGAAGATATAAAATTAACACATATGACAAAAACTGCTGGCTGAGCGGCTAAAATAGGTCCTGGGACCCTTGCTCAAGTTTTGGGCAATTTACCAAAGTTTCATGATGAAAACTTATTAGTAGGTGTGGAAACTAGTGATGATGCAGCAATTTATAAAGTAAGTGATAATCTTGCTTTGATTCAAACATTAGACTTTTTTACTCCAATTGTTGATGATCCATACTTATTTGGACAAATAGCAGCAGCCAACTCTTTGAGTGATGTTTATGCTATGGGGGGAGAACCTAAAACTGCTTTGAATATAGTTGGATTTCCTAATTGTTTAGACCCCAAAATACTTGGGAGAATTTTAGAAGGAGGAGCGTCGAAGGTAATGGAGTCTGGTGCAATACTTGCTGGGGGACACTCTATTCAAGATGATGAACCTAAATATGGACTTAGTGTTACAGGTTTTGTGAATCCACAAAAAATATTTAAAAACTATGGATCAAAGCCAGGAGATGTAATAATTCTTACAAAACAAATAGGAAGTGGTCTTATAAATACTGCAATAAAAGCAGAGATGGCTGAACAGTCCCAAATAGATGAGGTAGTAACTGTAATGACTTCTCTTAATAAAAAAGCCAAAGAAGTTATAGAAAATTATAGCATAAGCGCTTGTACTGATATAACAGGATTTGGTCTTGCTGGACATGCTATGGAAATGGCATCTAGCTCTAAAGTAACCTTTGAAATAGATGTACAAAAAATACCATATATTGATGGTGCTATAGAGTTTGCTAAAATGGGCCTAGTCCCTGCTGGAACATATAACAATAAAGACTATATTTCAAATGATGTAAATAGTGAAAATATTGAAGAATGCTTTATAGATGTATTATATGATCCGCAAACTTCTGGAGGTCTTTTAATTACCTTACCAGAAAGTGAAGTTGAAAATATTATGAAAGATTTTGAAGATAAAAATATGGATACGAAAATTGCCATTATAGGAAAAGTAATAGAAAAACAAGAAAAAAGTATTAATTTAGTTAAAAATATTTAGTAGTTAAAACTTATATTACTAAAAGAAATTTCGAGTAAAAAAAGGGAAAGGTCTTGAACAAGATATGAATAAAAATATGTTATTTAGAAATATACCTAAAGTTGACGTACTATTAGAAAAAACTGAAATTATAAACCTAATAGAAAAATATCATAGAGATGTGGTTGTAGATGCTATTAGGGAAGAAATAGATAAACTTAGAAATTTCATAAAAGAAAATGATGATATGTCTTTGATTGAAGAAAAGATAAATTGTTTAGTAGAAAATATTGTTTTGAATGTGAAAAAAGTTTACTCATATAATTTGAGAAAGGTTATAAATGGAACTGGAACTATACTTCATACAAACTTAGGTAGAGCTATAATTTCAAAAAAACATGCTGATTATCTTAGTGAAGTTGTGACAAGTTATTCTAATTTGGAGTACAACTTAGAAGAAGGCAAAAGAGGAGAACGTTACTCTCACTTTGAAAAATTAATTTGTAAAATAACTGGTGCAGAATGTGCTATGGCAGTAAATAATAATGCAGCGGCTGTAATGCTTGTTTTATCATCTATGGCAGAAAATAAGGAAGTTATAGTTTCTAGAGGTGAACTTGTTGAGGTTGGAGGTAAATTTAGAATTCCAGATGTAATGAAAAGCTCCAAAGCAGACTTAGTGGAAATAGGAACAACAAATAAAACTCATTTGGAAGATTATGAAGATGCTATTACTGAAAATACAGGAGCATTCTTAAAAGTTCATACAAGTAATTTTAAAATACTAGGATTTACTGAAAGTGTGCCCATAGATGAACTCTGTAAATTAGGAAAAGAAAAAGACATACCAGTTATAGAAGATATAGGAAGTGGAGTTTTAATTGATCTTAGTAAGTATGGATTAGAATATGAGCCTACTGTACAAGATTCCATAAAAGCAGGTGTAGATATAGTTTCTTTCTCAGGAGACAAGCTCCTAGGAGGCCCTCAGGCTGGAATTATCGTCGGAAAGAAGAAATATATTGATAAGATGAAAAAAAACCCTCTTACAAGGGCATTTAGGATAGATAAGTTTACTGCAACAATACTTGAAATGATATTTCACGAGTATTTAAACAAAGAAGAGGCTATAAAAAACATACCAGCTCTTTCACTTATAACTAAAGATATAAAAGAAATAGAAGAAAATGCAAATAAATTATATGGAAAATTAAATGATATAAAAGATGTAGCAAATGTGGAAATAGAAAACACTCTGTCTCAAATAGGAGGAGGGTCTTTACCAGCAGAAAGAATTAAAAGTAAATGTGTAACAATAATTCCTAAAAATATATCAACTGCATCATTAGAAGAAAAGCTAAGATTTGGAGAAAATCCAGTTGTAGGGAGAATAAGTGAGGACAAGTTGATATTAGATATGAGAACAGTATTAGAAGATGATATAGAGATATTATCACAAAGGATTATTGAGGTTTTAAAGTAACCAATTATCAAACCAATTATATAACAAATTGTTATACAATTGGTTTGATGCATAAGTGAATTATAAGGGTTAATTGAAATCATTTTTAAATTAAATATGATAATAAAAATTAATAACTACTTTTGAATAAAAATAGCAAAAGGGGGGCAAAAATGAAAAATATTATAATTGGAACAGCAGGGCATATAGACCACGGGAAAACTGCTTTAATTAGAGCCTTAACAGGCAAAGAGACAGACAGGTGGGAAGAAGAAAAAAGAAGAGGAATTACCATAGATCTTGGATTTACTAACTTTGATTTACCAAGTGGAGATAGAGCAGGAATAATAGATGTTCCAGGACATGAGAAGTTTGTAAATAATATGCTTGCAGGAGTTATAGGGATGGACCTTGTTATGCTTGTTGTTGCAGCAGACGAAGGAATGATGCCACAAACTCGTGAGCACGTGGATATTATGAGTCAGCTTGGTGTTGAAAAGAGTATAGTAGTTTTAAATAAATGTGACTTAGTTGATGATGAGTGGAAAGAGTTAGTAAAGGAAGAAATTAAAGAAGAATTAATAGGTTCAGTATTTGAAAATGCCAATATGATAGAAGTATCATCTGTAACTGGGGAAGGCATAGATAATTTAATACAAGAAATTGTTCATATGACAAAGGATGAAGTAACTGAAAAAGATATAAATACCATACCTCGTCTTCCAATTGACAGAAGTTTTAGCATATCAGGTTTTGGAACTATAGTAACAGGAACTTTAATTTCTGGAAGTATAAAAAAAGACGATGAATTAGAAATTTATCCAACTGGGCAAAAAGCTAAAATACGAAGCATCCAAGTCCATGGAAAAGATGTGAAAGAATGTTTTGCAGGACAAAGAAGTGCTATAAATATTTCTAACCTTAAAAAAGATGAAATAAAAAGAGGATACGTATTAGCGCCGCCAAACTCTATGGAAGATACAATGATGCTGGATGTAAAATTAAATGTGCTAAATTCCAGTGAAAGAATTTTATTAAATAGATGCAGACTTCATTTATTTACGGGAACTTCAGAAGTTTTATGCAGAGCAGTATTACTAGATGTACAAGAGGCTGCACCAGGTGATTCTTGTTATGCTCAACTTAGATTGGAAGAAAAAATAGCAGTAAGAAGAGGAGATAAATTTATAGTTCGTTTCTATTCACCTTTAGAAACAGTAGGAGGAGGAGTTATACTAGACGCTAATCCTACGAAGAAAACACCTTTTAACAATGCACAGCTAGAAGAAATAAAAAGAAAAGAAGAAGGATCTCATAGTGATATAGTTGAGTTATTAGTTAAAAAACACCCAGAAATGATAACTATAAAAGAAATAGGAAAGTTAACAGGGCTTTCTATAGAAGAAGTAAATGAATGTATAGATGAATTAAAAGAAGAAAATTTAGTTTTAACTTACGAAATGAAAAAAGACATATGCGTATATCATAGTAGTGAAGAAATGAGATTAAAAAGAGAGACAATAGAATTTGTAAAAAGTTTCCATAATGAAAATCCATATAAATTTGGTGTTGGAAAATCTCTTCTTAAAACAAAGTTATATTCTAAGATAAAACAAAATGTTTTCGATCAAATTATTTATAAATTTATTTTAGAAAATGAAATAAAAAAATATAAAGAATACTTAAGTTTAAATGATTTTGAAATAAATAAAGATAAAACGTTCCAAAATGTTGAGAAAATATTAGTAAATACTTATAAAAAAGCAGAGTTTGATTTTGTAAGACTTAATGAAATAGACTTTAATACAGATGAGAGCATAGTAAGGGATATATTAAATATTTTAATAGATGAGGAAAAACTAGTGAAAATAAACGAAGAAATGTTTACACTAAAATCTCTTATGGATAAAGCAGAGATAATAGTTCGTGAAAAATTAGAACAAGACAATTTAATTACTATTTCACAACTTAGAGATGCCTTAAATACATCTAGAAAAAGTGCCAAGCCAATGCTTGAATACTTTGATAATATGAAGATTACAAGAAAAAATGGCTCAGAAAGTGAAAGGGTGGCATATTAAGATGAATTTAAAACAGTTAGAATCATTTGCATTGATAATAGAAAGTAGAAGTTTTTCTCAGGCTGCGAAGAAACTATTTTTAACACAGCCTACCATATCTTCTCATATATCCTTATTGGAGAAAGAATTAAATACTCAACTTCTTATAAGAACTACGAAGGATGTGCATCCAACAGAAGATGGGAAAAAGCTATATGTTTATGCAAAGCAAATATTAAATATTCAAAATACGATTTTTCAAGAATTTAATGTAAAATGCGAAGGAAGCAACTTATTAACCCTAGGGGCATCGACTATTCCAGAACAATATATACTTCCAGAAGTTTTGCCAAAATATATAAGAAAAAATAAAAGTGAGTTAAAAATACTTCAAGGAGATTCCAGTGAAGTTATAAATCAAATAATAAATAAAGAAGTGGAAGTAGGACTTGTTGGGACCGAGATGGAAAACTCATCTTTAATATTTGAACCATTTTACAGGGACAAGTTAGTTATTATAACACCTGTAAATGACAAGTATATGAAAATGAAAGAAGAAGGTTTTCATGTAAGTGACTTATTAAAAGAACCAATAATAATGAGAGAAGAAGGATCTGGAACAAGAAAAGAAATAAGAGAATTTTTAAAAGCTCATAATTTTGATATAAACAATTTAAATGTAATAGCAACACTAAACTCTATAGAAGCAATAAAAAAATCTGTACAAAACAACATGGGTATTTCCATAGTATCAAATTTATCTCTAGAAGACTTTGCAACAGATAACAAAGTTTTAGTGTTTGAGTTTGAAGAAATAGATATGTATAGAAACTTATATATTGTAAGAAATAAGGAAATGTACATGTCAAAATGTGCACTTAAATTTATTAAATTTATAAGAGAATTTTTTAACTAGAAAAAGGTGATGAAAATGATATATTTAGATAATGCAGCTACAACTATGAAAAAACCACAGTGTGTTATAGATGCAGTAGTAAATGCCATGACACATATGGGAAATGCAGGTCGTGGAGCCAATGAAGCCTCACTAGATGCGTCTAGAATAATTTATGATACAAGAGAAAAAATTTCAAATTTAGTTAATTTAAAAAATCCATCAAGAGTTGCCTTTACATGTAACTCAACAGAAAGTTTAAACACTGCAATAAAAGGTATATTAACAAATAAAGATCATGCAATAACAACATCTTTAGAGCATAACTCAGTACTTCGTCCATTATATGAATTAGAAGAAAAAGGAATGGAACTTTCTGTTGTACAATGTGACGATAATGGAAATATAAACTATGATGATTTTGAAAAATTAATAAAAGAAAATACAAAAGCTATAGTTTGTACTCATGCGTCAAATTTAGTAGGAAATGTGCTGGATGTGAAAAAAATAGGGCAAATAGCTAAAAAGCATAACTTAGTATTTATAGTAGATGCATCACAAAGTGCAGGAGTATTTAATATAGATATGCAGGATATGAATATAGATATTCTTTGTTTCACAGGTCATAAGGGACTACTTGGACCTCAAGGAACAGGAGGACTTTGTGTAAGAGAAGGAATAAATGTTAAACCTCTAAAAGTTGGTGGAAGTGGAGTGAATACTTTTTCAAAAACTCAACCAGAAACCATGCCAACTATACTAGAAGCCGGTACTCTAAATGGACATGCCATAGCTGGACTTAATGCAGCACTTGACTATTTAAAAGAAGAAGGAATCGAAAATATTCAAAAAAGAGAAGAAGAATTAATGTTTAGATTTTATAACGGAATAAAAGATATAAAAGATATTAAAGTCTATGGAAACTTTGAAAATAAAAGAGCAGCCATAGTTGCTTTTAATATAGGAGATATAGACTCAGCAGCATTTTCTGATGAACTAAGCCTATATCATGATATTTCTACAAGACCTGGAGCACACTGCGCACCACTTATGCATAAAGCAATGAATACAGTAGAGCAAGGTGCCGTAAGATTTTCTTTTTCACACTATAACACAGAAGAAGAAATAGATACTGCCATAAATGCAGTTAAAGAAATAGCATCAAGTTATTAAAATTTGCTTTGTTTAAACTTTTCAAGAGAAGGGAAATAAAATGAGAGAAAAACAATTAAGACTAATAGTAACTTTCAATACAACAACAGGAGCAATGGCAATGGAAAAAGCCTGTAAAAGTGAAAACGTACCGGGAAGATTAATCCCAGTGCCAAGACAAATATCTGCAGGATGTGGCCTTTCATGGCTTTGTAACAAAGAAGATAAAGAAAAAGTAGAAAGTCTTATAAATAATAATAATTTAGATTTTCAAAATATACATGAAATAGTGATGTAGACAGATGGCAATAATTTGTTTCTTTATGAAATGAATTATTGCTATTTTTAGTTAATAAAATAAAATATTGTCACAAAAGAAAAAAGGATATATAATAGACTCATATAAAAAATTGCATAAAAAAAGATTACAAGTTTCCATAAGGCCGCCAAACCTTAGAGGGAATTAGTACCAACTGCGCCAACAGTTAGTGTTACAAGTAACCTTCTAACTATGAACTCTTAAAAAGTATTTCAAACCAATACTTAATAAACAAGACATAGTTGTTATTAAATTTATACTAATTATTATAACTAGTTTTACTAGTTTAGACAAGAGGATAAATTTAATAATTAAAGATGATTATGAACAATACGACCTATCCAAGTAGTTGGATAGGTCTTTTTTAATGCAAAAAATTGAATATAATATAGGTTTTATAAGGAAGCGTGTTTGACCTGGATAACTAACCGAATGGCCCGACAGGGTACAGGGGATGTCGACGAAACACTGAGGTAAAAACCCTCACAGCATATAAAAATATACCAGTACAGTATTTTAAGGGCTGAAAGTAGTAACTAGGCACTACAACAAAAAAGAGCTAGGGGTGGAAATTCCTTTGTGGGAGTATCCAATAAGTCTGTTGCCGGGGGGAATGGCAAATAGTATTAAATTACAAAGGCAGGATACTTACTTTTGTACTGGGTCTTTAATCCTTGCGCGGTGGTAACGCGCCTGGGGGGGTATACCTACTAAAGATTAGTTCTCTACACTTTTTGTAGGGAAACTATGCCCATTTCTGAAAAGGTATTATATAAGATTAATAGATTTTTCAATAAAATAGTTTAAATAAAACAACTTGGGCATAGTTTATATATTATTTAATAAAATATTATGATGTATTTACTTTAGCAATAAAAAAGGTGCTGATAAATTAATTTACAGCACCTTTTTTTAAGTTCTATTTTCCGTATTTTCTCATTTTAAGTTTTAGGAAAGCAAGAGCTTTCTTAGCCTCTAATTCAGTTACTTCATTTTCCCCAACTATTTCACTTTCAATTCCTTCAGGGTTTTTATTCATATCAACTATGGTATCCATATATTCATTTACAACAACAAACTGAGCCACAGTTCCAACAAAAGTAAGTCCTACAACAGGAATTCCTCTAGTTGCTACTTGTTCAACAGTATTGGCAAAGTCCACGTGTGAGTTTCCCCAACCATCACATGAAAGTATTGCTCCATCTGCTCTCATGGCCTCAGCCCAAGAAGCAGCTCTTGTTCCAACAAAATTTTTATCTTCATTATCTTGTGGAGTTCCCACAATTATAATTCCTAATAAATCTATATCTTCATCATTACTTACTACATCAAGTAGAGGATCTCTAAAGTGATGTAGAGTAGTTTCTTTAGTAGATGGTCCTATTCCCATAATTTTACCTCCTTAGCACATACAGCGAAGAGCGCCGTCTCTATATTCATTTGGTGTTACAATCATAGGTACATTACCCATATCTATAATACTTCTTCCACCTTCCATTGCACTTGGCTCATGAGAGAATAGCTGAGTATCGTACATAGCACCTTGACCTGCTACTTGCTTTATAATAACTACTTTTTTCTTACCTGGTCTTACTTTGTCATAAAACTCATGACGCTCAGTAAATTTGTGACCATTTAATTTCTTTAACTTAGCCCTAAACTCATTACAGAATTTATCACAAGCTCTATGAGCAGCAGTAGGTCCTGGTCTAACTTGTCCTTGACCTTCATCTAAAGTTACATCAAATGAAATTATATAGTCGTTGTCTCCAGGAGTACCTGGTCTATTTAAGAATAATTGTTCTTTTAAATTCCCTTCAGAAGAACCAAATTCAGCAGTTTGTATTCCATTTACGTCTACACCAGTAAGCATTACATAGACACCAGTTAAAGTATGAGTTATTCCTTCTCCAATTTTACCTAAAACTTTAGTTGAAATTGGGATAATGTCCATCATTGTGTTTGTAAATCTATCATGATCCCCTGGTTTTATTATTTGGATGTTTATGTCTTTTATTAAAGGTTCTGATTCTATTAGGTCTTTTAACATATCTTTACAAACAGTAAGTTTTCCATCTAGAAAAACGTTATTCTCTGCACCGAATTCTACTTCATTTATGTGGTATGACTTAATCACAAGGCGACGTAGGTTTATTTCTTCACTCATGATTTCTCCTCCTTTTATATTGAAAAATTCTATTAATAAAGTGTATTTATAAAATTGTTAATTCCAATATAATTATAGTGTGTAAACTTTTGACCTATCAACCATTTTATTTATCATATTTCGTCATATTATTTATTTATGTATAAAAAACATTATAAAACTGACAAAATAATAACAAACAAAATTTACCAAAAACCTCCGTTTATAAGATTTTTCAATGTAAAAAAAAAATTATATTGTAAAAACAGACTTTAGTCTAGTATTGAGTTCTTGAATTTGTGAATTTTTATTGTTATAATGTTTATAGGTTTAAGAAATCTTATAAATTTTGTCTATATTTGAAAATATTTTATAATATTTATCGATAAATGATGTTATAATAATTTAGGAAGCGTAGATGGGAGTAGATAGGTAACTGGTGTGCCTCCTGGTCTTCAAAACCAGTGTGGGGTGTTAGTAGCATCCTAGGTGGGTTCGATTCCCACATTCTCCCGCCAGTAAAATATTTTTTTTGAAAAAGTGAAAAGGTTTTCAGTGTGATTTTTTTAACATATAAAAAAAAAACTATACGAATGGATATTTAAAAATAAGGAAATTTAATATTTTTTTATTTTTTAATGATAAAAGCAAATGAATTTCACATAGATGCTTTATATTATTAGGGGGTGAACTTAATGGGATTACAAAAAATATTACTTAGACAACATGTTGGAGCTCCTTGTGAGGCGGTAGTTAAAGTTGGAGATAAAGTAAAAAAAGGTACTCTAATAGCTAAGCCTACAGGATTAGGTGCTAACATATTCTCTAGTGTATATGGAAATATTTCAGAAATAACTGAAGATGCCATAATAATAGAAAAAGATGAAGAACAACCAGAAGAGTTTATTAAGTTAGAAGGAGATGATAAACTTCAACTTATAAAAGATGCTGGTGTAGTAGGAATGGGTGGTGCAGGATTCCCAACAGCTATAAAACTTGGAACAAAAGTAAAATATATCCTAGTTAATGCTGCTGAATGTGAACCACTACTTCACCATAACGTAGACCAAATGGTAGACAATACAGATATGACTGTAAGAGGTCTTAAATATGTTATGGAAATTTGCCAAGCAGAAAAAGGAATATTCGCACTTAAGGCTAAAAACCAAAAAGCTGTTGATGCTTTAGTTGAAGGTACTAAGGGTGATGATTCTTTAGATATACACTTACTTCCAGATATTTACCCAATGGGTGAAGAAAGAGCTGTTGTAAGAGAAGTTTTAGGAATATTACTTCAACCAACTGATTTACCATCAGTAGCAGATGCTGTAGTTATAAACGTTGAAACTCTTCAAAGAGTTGCTGAAGCAATAGAGCTTAAAAAGCCATGTTTCTCTAAAAACGTTACAGTTGTTGGTAAATTAAAGGGTGGTATTGAACCTCACGTATTCATGGATGTTCCAGTAGGTACTTCTGTTAAAGAATTAATAGAAAGAGCTGGCGGAATAGATGGTGAATATGGAGAAGTAATCATGGGTGGACCATTTACTGGTAAAGCTTGTGAATTAGAGGCTCCAATAACTAAAACTACAGGTGGAATAATAGTAACTCAACCTTTTGAAGATTTAAAAGGTGAAAAAATGGGACTTTTAGTTTGTGCTTGTGGTGGTAACGAAGAGAGAATGCAAGATTTAGCTAAAAAAATGAATGCTGAAGTTGTTTGTGTTCAAAAATGTAAGCAAGCAGCAGATGTTAAAGGTAACTTAAAATGTGAAAACCCAGGAAACTGTCCAGGACAAGCATTAAAAGTTATGAACATCAAAAAAGCTGGAGCTAAACATATACTTATAGGAAACTGTACAGACTGTTCAAATACAGTTATGGGATCTGCTCCAAAGATGAATATAGAAGTTCATCACCAAACAGATACTGTATTAAAAACAGTAGGAAAAGATGTAATAAGATATATGACTGCTTCTAAAACAGTTCCTCAACTTGGAGAGGAAGTAGTAGAAGAAGTTAAAGCTCAATCAGTAGAACAACCAAAAGTAGAAACTGTAGAAACAGTTGAAACTAACTTTGCATCATTTACTGATGATGGTGGACTTGTTATAAACCTTAAAGAAGGAAAAGATATCCGCGTAGAGTTTATTGTAGATTAATTTTCTCAAATAAGGGAAAGCTTTATAGAGAGTATAAAAATACTACTATAAATAATTAAATGTTAACAAAGAAAGAAATTTCTTTGATATAAATTAGTATTTCGTGTTCAAATTATAAAAATAAAATGATTTATTATATAAGGGGGAAAACTTATGTCAATAACTGCTGAAACTGCTAAGCAACATGCAAATGACCCTGCGGTACTTTGCTGTAGAGCAGAAGAAGGATTAGTTATAGGACCTGCTAACTTAGAAGATCCTGCTATATTCGATGAATTAGTAGATTCTGGACTTTTAAAATTAGATGGTTGCTTAACTATAGGCCAAATATTAGGTGCAAAATTAACTAAAACTTGTGATTCTTTAACTCCAATAACTGCTGATGTTATAGATGCTATAGTTGAAACTAAAGAAGAAGAAACTGTAGTAGAAGAAGTTAAAGAAGAAGTAAAACCAGCACCAGTTGCTACTCAAGTACAAGGTGGAAGATTAAAAATCCACATAGGTGAAGGAAAAGACATTAATATAGAAATACCAGTTGGTGGATTCGCTTCTCAAGGTGGAGCTCAAGTAGTTCCAGTTGGTGAAAATGCTTCTGTTGCATCTGCAGCTAAAGAAGTAGAAAAAGAAGCTAAAGTAGTTAGAAGCTTAACTAGAAACCACTACAAAATAACTGAAGTTAAAAGAGGACCTGAAACTAAAATAGAAGGTACTGTTTTATACATCAGAGAAGGTATAGAAGAAGAAGCTGTAGCTAGCCAAAAGTTAGTAAATAGCTTAAAAATAGATATAATAACTCCAGATAGATATAACACTTACTCAGAGACTATAATGGATGTTCAACCAATAGCTACTAAAGATGGTGAAGATGAATTAGGTCTTGGAACTACTAGAGTAGTAGATGGTGTTGTAATGATGGTAACTGGTACTGATGCAAATGGTGTTCAAATAGGAGAATTCGGTTCATCTGAAGGTATCTTAGAAGAAAACATCATGTGGGGAAGACCAGGTTGTCCTGAAAAAGGTGAAATATTCATCAAAACAGAAGTTATAATCAAAGAAGGAACTAACATGGAAAGACCAGGACCTCTTGCTGCTCATGCTGCTACTGATTTCATAACTCAAGAAATAAGAGAAGCTCTTAAAAAACTTGATGATGAATTAATAGTAGATAGTGAAACTTTCGAGCAAGTAAGAAGACCAGGAAAGAAAAAAGTTGTAATAGTAAAAGAAATAATGGGTCAAGGTGCAATGCATGATAACCTAATATTACCAATGGAACCAGTTGGAATATTAGGAGCTAAACCAAACGTTGACTTAGGAAACGTACCAGTTATGGTATCTCCACTTGAAGTATTAGATGGTTGTATACATGCATTAACTTGTATAGGACCTGCTTCAAAAGAAATGTCTAGACATTACTGGAGAGAGCCATTAGTACTTGAAGCTTTACATGATGAAGAAGTAGACTTATGTGGTGTTATATTTGTTGGATCTCCTCAAATAAACTCTGAGAAATTCTACGTATCAAGAAGAGTTGGTATGATGGCTGAAGCTTTAGATGTTGATGGTGCTTTCGTTACTACTGAAGGATTCGGAAACAACCATATAGACTTCGCTTCTCACATAGAGCAAATAGGTATGAGAGGAATACCAGTAGTTGGTATGTCATTCTGTGCTGTTCAAGGTGCTCTAGTTGTTGGTAACAAGTACATGACTAACATGATAGATAACAACAAATCAGAAGCTGGTATAGAAAACGAAGTATTAGGATGCAACACTTTATGCCATGAAGATGCTATAAGAGCCCTTTCTGCATTAAAAACTGAAATGGGTGGAGAAACAATAGCTAAACCAGAAAAGAAATGGAATCCAAACGTAAAAGATACTAACATAGAGTTAATATCTAATGTTACTGGAAAACCAGTTGCGTTAGTTGAAAACGAAACTTCTCTTCCAATGAGTGACAAGCGTAAGGCAAAATATAGCTAGAAAGAACTGACGCATAATGAAAAATGATAAACTAAAATACGGTGATAAAATTCTTTATATGGAAGGTGTTATTGTAGAAGTCCACGATGGTTGCGTAAGCGTTGATCTAAAGGGACGTCTAGGATACTTAAAAGTTCCAATGAGAATGTTTATTTCCGATTATGAAATCAAAATTGGTCAAGAAGTAGGCTTTAATATGAGCTTTGTTGAGCAATTAGGTGATGAGATTAATGAAAAATATATTTCAAATCTTATGACTAGAAATAAAAAAATCGACGAAATGTCTAATAAATAGATTTGCTCAAAAACTGTATATTTAAAAATACTAATTTGAGTAGTAAATTAACTCAAGCTCATTTACATTACTATTTGTAAATTGAGTAAATTAAAAGGGGGAAAAAAGATGAGTTTAACAGTAGTTAAAGGAATGCAATCTGAAATATTCGTTCCAATAACACCACCATCAGTATGGGCTCCTGTAACTAAGCCTTTAAAAGAGATGAAAATAGCTCTTGCTACTGCAGCTGGTGTTCATCACAAAGATGACAAGCGTTTCAATTTAGCTGGTGATTTCTCTTTCAGAGAAGTTAGAGATAATATGTTATCAGGTGATCTTATGGTAT
Source organism: Terrisporobacter petrolearius (assembly GCF_020748185.1). GTDB lineage: Bacteria > Bacillota > Clostridia > Peptostreptococcales > Peptostreptococcaceae > Terrisporobacter > Terrisporobacter petrolearius. The sequence continues at coordinate 16,236 of NZ_JAHZMO010000049.1, forward strand.
CTCACGGAGGATACGATAATGGAGACGTTAATAAAGATATAAACTGTATGTTCCCAATAGATAGATTACACGAACTTGCAGCTGAAGGATTTATAGGTGGAGTTGCACCAGTACACATAGGATTCATGGGTGGTGGTGGAAACCAACAAAAATTCAAAGAAGAAACAGGTCCAGAAATAGCTAGAATATTAAAAGAAGAAGGCGTAGATGGCGTTCTTCTTACAGCTGGCTGAGGAACTTGCCACCGCTCTGCAGTTTTAGTGCAGAGAGCGATTGAAGAAGCTGGTATACCAACAGTTATAATAGCAGCTCTTCCACCAGTAGTTAGACAAACAGGAACTCCAAGAGCAGTTGCTCCACTTGTTCCAATGGGTGCTAACGCTGGAGAACCAAACAACAGAGAAATGCAATACAACATAGTTAAAGATACTTTAGTTCAATTACACGAAATACAAACTCCTGGTAAGATAGTTCCACTACCTTACGAGTATGTAGCTAAAGTTTAATACTTGCATATATGTTAAAAAGGCTGATAGGATTTATTCCTATCAGTTTTTTTATTAAAAAATATAATTTTATAGGGTAATTATAATATTTTAATTTGAATAATATTTATATTAAAGCTTGGAAATTTTATTTAATATATTAAAAAGTATTGGGAATTGATTCGGAAATGTGTATGTTATAATATTTTACATTATAAAATACTATAACATACACATTTGGGTATAAAAGTCTCTTAAGTTTTCATAATAAAAGGTTTTATACCCTTCTAAAAAGGAGGTTGTTTAATGCAATATACAAATACGGTACAACAAATTCCTCAAGAAATGCAAAGCAATGCACAGTTAGGTGGTGGTCTTAATGGAAAACAAAGATGCTTTTAAAGATGCAGTAGATGAAATAAGATCATTAAATTGTTTAATATCAATTATGCAAAATTATAATATGAATTTTAAAAAGGATAATAGTGGATATTACACAAACTGTGTATTTCACAATGATAAAACGCCAAGCTTGAGACTGAGTGACAAAGGAAATAGAGCTATTTATCATTGTTTTGGATGTGGGGAACAAGGAGATATTATAAACTTTATTTGTAAGATGGAAAACTTAGATAATATAACAGCCTTAAGAAAAGCGTATGACATCTTAGGTAGAGATTTGAAGTACAATACTATCAGCAACAATAAAGTAGAAAATTTTAGAAATTTTATAAAAACAAATCATTCAATAATAATAAGAAACAAAGAAACGTATAATTTGGAAGATATTTATATTTACTTTGATGAAGACAAAAAGCCATTATATTGCAAAATAAAATATAAAAGCTTACTTGGCAAAAAGTATTTTATAACAAAGTCATTAATAGAAATGGACATAGGCTATAAATATGGAGATCATAAAGATTTTGATCAATGCAAAAAAGTCCTTTATAATTTGGTAGAAATAAAAAAAGCCATATCAAAAGATGACTGGATATTTTTTGTTGAAGGTGAAAAAGACGTGGAAACTTTAAGAAAAATAAATTTTACAGCTACAACTATTTACACAAAAAAATGGCAAAATTTTTATGATGAAGATTTAAAAAATGCTAAAGTAATATTTATAGGAGATAGCGGAAGATCAGGACAAGAATTTAAAAAATTTATAGTAGAAAAATTAAAAAAGTGTTGTAAGGGACTAAAAATAATTGATTTACCAGGAATTGAAAAAATAGGTGATGGTAAAAACAAAGATGTTACAGATTGGCTAGAATCTGGTAAAACGTCCAAGGAACTTTTACAAATAGTGAAAACATCTTTAAATATATTAGATAAAAATACTCTACAACAAGATGAAGATGGAATATATAAAATAGAAAATAAAGAAGTAAAAGAAAGTAGACGTTATATAACAAACTTTCAAATAATAAATGTTACATTATATAGAAATGAAGATAATGATAATAAAATTATAAAGCTTAACCTTAAATCAAATCATAGACAGTCAATTATTGAAGCAGATGCCAGGTTATGTTTTTCTGATGTGAAAAATTTTAGAAGATACTTAGGGATTGATTATATTTTTTATGGAGAAATACAAGACTTAACAAAAATTCATCAATGGATTATAAATTACTTCATTAAAGAAGATGTATCTGTATTTACAAAAACTGGAATAAGAAAAATAAATGATGAGTATGTTCTTGTTACAAACAAAGGTATATTAAAAGCCAATGGAGATTTCGATACTACAAGAAAAGCAATAAATACAATTCATAATATTGATTTTGCTAACATTGATATTTTAAATAAAGAGGAAGCAGAAATATTAAGTAAACACTTGTTTAATTTTAATTTAAAGGAAAATATCTATAATACTTTAGGACTTGGAGCTGCAAATATATTAAATACTTTTGTGAGAGAGTCCTTCATAGATAATTTACCAATACTTCAAAATTTAGGAGAAATTAAAAGTGGTAAAAGTAAAGTTCTTAAAATTTTAAGGCTATTATTTAATGACACAAATACGGGAATGAGTTTATCTTTATCAACGGACTTTGAATTGCTTAAATTATTTGATGAAACCTACTTACCTGTATTTTTAGATGATGTGAACATTTCAAAAGTAAGTGATTGTAAAATAAATTTCTTATCTAATCATATCCGTGCTATTACTCAAGGATACGAAAATACAAAAGTTACTGAAAATTTAGATTTGAAGAAATTTACATATAATGCACCTTTGATAATTTCAGGGGACGAAGAAATTCAAGAAACTGCTGTAAAAAGTAGATCAAATATAGTGTGGTACGCCACAAGTGATTTTACTAGAGAAAGCAAAGAATCTGTGGAGTTTTTATGTAATAGTGAAGAGGGCCAAAAACTGTTAAGAAGATTTTCAAAGAGTTTATACTTGAGAGTTTTAAATTATTATATTAATGGAGCCTTTGATAATGAATATTTAGTAACAAGATTTAAATATGATTTTGATGAAAAATTATCATTAAGTAATTCAAGGGAAATAAATACAGCTATATATACAATGATTGGTCTAGAACTTATATATAATACTTTTGAGTCTTTGGGTGTTGAGATGAATAAGATAATCAACTTGGTAGAAGCATGCGACATAATCATTAATAATTTGAAACTCAATGTATTGGAAGAAAACCAAAATGGATTTAAGAGTAGCTACGAAAAGGTACTTGAAGATATTAATAATTTAATTTACATACCAGATAGAAAAGTAAGATTAGAAGAAAATGTTCATTATAAGATTTTATCCAATAATATTCATATAGCCTTTGATTTTAAGACTATCTACGATAAATTAAACAACTACTATAAACAATATAAAAATGAGGATGAAAAACTTTTAAATTACAATACTTTCATTAAAATGATAAGTAGATCAGCCTACATTGCAGACTTAGATCCGAAAAAACATTATAAGGCAGTAAAAATAAAAGTTTTAGTAGAAGATAAAAATGGACTTCCAGATTATATTACAAAGAATAAAATGATGTTTATTTTAAAAATAAATGAGGTTAAAAAACTTGAAATGGATAACATATTTCCAACTTATTATAATGAAAATGAATCATAAGAAATAATAAATAAAAGCAGAAAAGTTATAATTTTAATATAAGTAACGTAGTTTTAAATTAAATATTTATATAATAAAATTTGTTGAAATAAAGGTTTTTTTACTTATTTATTGAATTTATATATAAGTTGTTCAATAAGGAGGAGTAGAAAATGAAATGTATAATTAGTTTTAAAGAACTTTATGGCAAGGAACTAGAAAAGTATGAAGTTGAAGGAAAACACTCTGGTGACGTATTACAAGCAATGGAAAATAAACTTTGTAGTGAAATTGCACCATATAATACTTATTCATTAAAAAACTGCAAAAATATTGACAAGAAGGCTAGCAAGAAAACACTTCATTTTAAGGACAATGAGGGTAATATATTAAGTTATGTTATGGAAATCTTAGATGCACAATATTTGAGAAAGAGTATATAAATATAGAATTTGAATTAAACAAAAGACTGATTTGTAAATCAGTCTTTTTTATTTATAATTTACTAAATAAACACCAAAGTAAAAGTGTCATAACTTATACATATTGACACCCTTATTTTAGATGAGTTATATTAATGTATAAAAGCGTATCAAAATATAGTGTCAAAAGTCGGCTGTATTTTGAGCAGTAAAGTAGAAAGGGGAATAAATGATATACGGATATTGTAGAGTTAGCTCAAGAAGTCAATTAGATAATAACTCTTTAGAGTTACAAGAAAGAGAAATTTCACAGAGGTATGAAAATGCAGTTATTTATAAAGAACAAATTAGTGGAATCAAATCTCACAGGCCAGTCTTTAATGAAATAATAGGGAAACTAAAAAAAGGAGATACTTTAGTTACTACAAGGTTGGATAGATTATGTAGAAGTACAAAAGAAGGATTAGAGGTTATTAAGAATTTACAAGAAAGAGAAATTAATATACATATATTGAATATGGGACTTATAGAAAATTCTCCCATGGGTGATTTAATAATCACATGCATACTTGCATTTTCTCAGTTTGAAAGATCTATGATTGTTGAGAGAACTTCGGCAGGCAAAGAATTAGCTAAAATAAATGATGATTACAGAGAAGGTAGACCAAAAAAGTTTACTAAAAAACAAATTTCACATGCTTTAAAACTATTAGAAAAACATTCATACAAAGAAGTAGGACTTATGACAGGTATATCAAAGAGCACTTTAATTAGGGCTAAAAGACAGTGTGCAAGCGTTGAAAAATAGATGATATAATCAACCAATTGCATAACCGTTTGTAAAACCAATTGTTCAACAAACGGTTATACAATTTGTTGAACAAATTATAGGAATTTTAAACATGGGTTATTTTTATAGGAGTAGGACACAAAGTCCTACTTTATTTTCTTTTTTCTCCCTCTTGTCTCAACTTTTTTTTCTACTTTTCTTTTTTTACTATTCACTTCATATTCTTTTGCTTTTTCATTTATATTAAAATCATGTGGTAAATTTACTTTTGTAGTTTTCAAAGGTTCTTTTATTATACTCATAAGAACTTTATTTACTGTAGTATTTTTCTCAAAAGCTATTGCCTTTAATAAATCTAAATCTTCCTTCTCAAAGTAAACGCTCATAGGAACCTTTTT
>NZ_JAHZMO010000004.1 GCF_020748185.1 Terrisporobacter petrolearius
ATTTCTTTTTTATTTTTCATTTTAATACCTCCAAAAGTTTAATATGAATATTATTCCAAACTTACCAGTTTTACATACAAAAAAGACTGTAGGTAAGTTTGTTTTACACAAATCTACCTACAGTCCCGTCCCTTTTAATATTATTTAGTTTTTACAGCTTTTGTTGCAAAATATTTAGCACTATATTTACAGATTTTATCATTATCCACATCTTCATAAAAACCATTAATAGCCAAGCCAACACTTGTTTGACCAGCTATTAAATCTTCCAAAGTATGACTATATTCTACAGCTTCTTTATTATTTAAAAAGTCTATTTTCTCTTCTTCATTTAATTCATCTAAAGAGTTAAATGGAAGTTTATTTACAACTTCAAATACACCTTCATCGTATTTTTTATTATCAAACAAATAAATTAAAGGATTTGTACTTCCAAATAAGAAGGTTCCACCTGTTTTTAAAACTCTATAACATTCTTTGAATACAGGTAGTACATCTGGTATATATGTTACTGATACAGGACAAAATACTAGATCAAAATAATTGTTTTTAAAACAATGTAAATGTGTCATATCTCCTTGCACAGTGGAAATCATCAGATTATTTTCATTAGAAACCTTTTCATCTTGCTTTAATTGATTCATTGATATATCAAATACAGTAACTATTGCTCCAGCAGCAGCTAAAATAGGTCCTTGTTGTCCTCCTCCAGAAGCAAGACATAATATTCTTTTTTTATTTAAATCCTCTGGAAACCAACTTCTAGGCACATCCTTGTAAGCCGTTAACTTTATATTAAATATTCCTTTTCTTGCATTTTCTATTTCTTCTTTTGTCACAGGTATTGACCAAGGAGTATTATTTACAACCTTTTTGTCCCAAGCTAATTGATTTTGTTTTATTACTTCTTTGTTATTCATAATATACACCCCTTAAAATTAATACAAATAAAATGATTAAATTAAATAATGATAAGTTATTCTTGTACTAATTAAATTGCTTGCTTTATAAATAGTATATTATAAATTTATTGTCTTTTAAATAGCTAAGTGATAATACAAAATTTTTAATGAGTAACTGCATTTTTATGATATTTATTGGAATAAAAGAATGAGTTTATATAAGTTATAGCTTTCATAAACATAAGTACACCTAAAGTTAATATTTTTAATTTTCTTTTATATAGAAAAAATATAAAATTATATACTAAAATAGAATTAAAGATATAAAAATGGGGGGATTATTTTGAGTGAGCTATCTTATTTAAATAATAGTTATGTTACAGAAGTTTTTTATAAAAAAATAAAGGTGGAGGATATAATAGCGGATTATATAAATGTGGGCACATTTTTAGAATGTTGCAAGCAATGTCCTAATTATGACACAAGATGGAGCTGTCCTCCTTATGATTTTGATGTAATTGAGTATTGGAAAAATTACAAATACCTACATGTATTAGGATATAAATTTAATTTTGAGGAAGATGTAGTTTTAAAAACTTATGATGAAGATGAACTTAACTTATTTATAAAAGAATTTTTTAGAAAACAAATGGAATTCTTTTATAAAAAAACAAAATACTTAGAAGAAAAATACGAAGACTCTATAAGTTTGGCATGGGGTAAATGCTACAAATGTAAAGAGTGTACAAGAAAACAGTCTAAAAAATGTAGATATGAAAATGACTTGAGATATTCTATTGAGTCGCTGGGAGGAAATGTAGACAAATTAAGTAAAGATTTATTTAACATTGAACTAAAGTGGGCCCAAAGAGGAAAGCTTCCTCAGTATTACTTTAACTCCATAGGTCTTTTAACTAAAGAAGATATTACAATAACTAAAGATGAGTTTTAAAAATACCTAGTAGTTTCATTATTTAAAAATTGTATAAATACATAAAGATTATTTTTAAAAAATATATTAAACTTAATAAGTAAGAATAAAAGTCAAAAAGGAGATGTTAGAATGAAAGTATTATTAATAAATGGAAGCCCACATAAAAGTGGATGTACATATACTGCCTTAAGTGAAGTTTCAAAAGCTTTAAACAATAATAATGTGGAAAGTGAAATTTTGCATATTGGAATGAAGCCAATACAAGGATGTATAGCTTGTGGTAAATGTTATGAAACTGGAAAGTGTGCATTTGCAGATGAACTTTATAATAACTTATTTAAAAAAGTAAAAGAAGCAGATGGAATAGTTGTAGGTTCACCAGTTTACTATTCAGGTCCAAATGGTTCCTTATGTGCTTTACTAGATAGATTATTTTATTCTGCTTCTTATTTAATGAAAAATAAACCTGCAGCAGCAGTAGTAAGTTGTAGAAGAGGAGGAGCAAGTGCTGCCTTTGACCGTTTAAACAAATATTTTACAATAAATCAAATGCCAGTAGTTTCATCTCAGTATTGGAACTCTATTCATGGAAATACACCAGAAGAAGCAAAACAAGATTTAGAAGGTCTTCAAATTATGAGAACTTTAGGTAATAATATGGCTTGGATGCTAAAAACTATGAAAAACTCTAAGGAGGAATTACCACAACAAGAAGAAAGAATAGGAACAAACTTTATTAGATAAGAATAAATAAAATAACTGTAAATTTTAAAATATAAATTGTATTATTGTAATAATACAAAATTTGAAATTATGGATTATATTAAAATTATAGAAAATAATAAATATGAATATAAGTCCTTAAAATAAGTAAATAAGCTTGTTTTAGGGATTTTTTATTTTTGAAATGAAACTTTTTAATGAAAAGTACTTGATAAATGAATTGTATTACTGTACTATTGTATTAAAGTATTAGTACAATAGGGCGGTGAAAAAATGAGTTGGGATATAGATAATAATAAGCCTGTATATATACAACTGGTAGAGCAATTAAAATCTAAGATAATCTCTGGCGAGTTTAAATCAGGAGAAAAAATAGATTCAGTAAGAAGTTTGGCAGAAGATGCACAAGTAAATCCAAACACAATGCAAAAAGCCTTAGTGGAGTTGGAAAGAGAAGAACTAGTTTTTAGCAAAAGAACTAGTGGAAGATTTGTTACTGATGATAAGGAGAAGATTAAATCTATGAAAAAAGAAGTTGCCAATGAGGAAATAAAAAATTTAAAAATAAATCTGGAGAGACTTGGTTTTACTAAAGATGAAATAATTAATCTTGTGATTTCTAATATAAAGGAGGAAGACTAAATGGAAAATATGGTAGAGTTTAATAATGTTTATAAAAGTTATAGAAACAAAGAAGTATTAAAAGGTGTAAATTTAAGTATACCAAAGGGAAAGATTGTGGGATTGCTTGGACCTAATGGTAGTGGGAAAACTACTATGATAAAGTTGATGAATAATTTACTACAAGCAGATCAAGGTAGTATAGAGATAAAGGGTATAAAGCCTTCTATAGAAACTAAAAAAATAGTTTCATATTTGCCAGAAAAAACTTATTTAAATGATTGGATGAAAGTTAAAGATATATTAGGTTTTTTTAAAGACTTTTATGTAGACTTTGATATGGAAAAAGCAGACCAAATGATTGAAAGCTTAAAAATAGATAAAAATCAAAAGTTAAAAACAATGTCTAAGGGTACAAAGGAAAAAGTTCAGTTGATTTTAGTAATGTCTAGAAATGCGGATCTATATATACTTGATGAACCTATCGGCGGTGTGGATCCAGCAGCAAGAAGTTATATACTTAAGACTATTCTATCAAATTACAATGAAAATTCTACTTTATTAATTGCAACACATTTAATAAGTGAAATAGAAAATATTTGTGATGATGTAATATTTATTTCAAATGGTGAAATAGTACTTAGGGGAAATGTGGATGAAATAAGAGAAGAAAAAGGTAAGTCAATAGATGCTTTATTTAGGGAGGAATTTAAATGTTAGGTAAATTAATCAAATATGAATTTAAAGCTTGTGGAAGAATATTTTTTCCGCTATATTTAGGAATTTTGCTATTAGCAGCAATAAATGGAGTAAACATAGGTGTTAATTTTAAAAATGAAGCAGTAGATGGGCTTCCTATGAACCCTAGTGCATTCAATACTCAAGGTATTTTAATGCTAGTTTTAGTTGCCTTATTTGTGGCTTTATTTGTAATTACTATAATTCTTACAATTCAAAGATTTAAGAAAAATTTACTTGATGAAGAAGGCTATTTAATGTTTACATTGCCTGTTAGAAGCAGCTCTTTAATATTGTCTAAACTTTTAGTCGCTTTAACATATGCAATTATTAGTGCAATTGTGGCAGCATTATCATTTACAATAATGGGTGTAATAGGTGGAGATATTAATGTATTAGAATTTTTCAAAGCATTTGTAAATTCAGAGTTTTTAACAAAAGGTATAGAGTTTATTGTTTATATGGTTTTAGGATTCTTAATAAGTTATAGCATATTTGTATTAACAATTTATTTATCTTTATCTGTTGGTCAACTACCACAGCTTAGCAAGCATAGAGTGGCGGCAGGAGTAATAGTATTCTTTATTCTAAATTTTATTATAAGTAATATTTATAATTTTGCAACTAATAATCTTTTAGGAACAGAAACAAGGGTAGAGTTTACAAGTGGTTTTATAGTTTCAAATTTCTCATATGTAGCACTAGACTTAATAATAGGTCTTACTATAGGAACAGGGCTGTTTTTATTAACTAATTGGATATTAAATAAAAAACTAAACCTTGAATAAATAATTAGACTTGGAGAATCCCTTCAAGTCTTTTGTTTTAAATGGAAAAAACAAATCAAGTATATTATCATTATAAATAAAGTAGAAAATAAATTTAATGGAGATATGTATATGAAAATTTGGGGAAATAAAAAAATAGTATTTTTATGCTTTGATAAAACAGATTGTGCAATTTTAGAGGAGTATCTAAATGAAATGGCAAAGAAAGGCTGGTTGTTGACTAAGATAAAAAATTACCATTTGACTTTTGTGAAAACAGATAAAATAAGTTTCAAATATAATGTTGATCCACTCGGAAAGAATTTTGATGGTGATAGTTATGTAGATAAAATAACATATATAAAATATTGCAAAGATCATAACTGGGAATATATTTGTGGCAATGATTTTTTTCAAATAAGTAAATCAGAAGAAAGTAACAAGGAAAAAATTAAAAGTAAATATGAAGAAAGTATAAAATCTTTACTTATAAAAGATGTTATTTCATTAGTAGCACTTATACTATTATTTAATTTTATTTTTAAATATGAGGGATTTTATTTAGGCGGGTCTTATATGGACTCCGCGTCTAATTATACATGGGTTGGGTTTTATGTTATAGGAATTTTAGCGTTAATATATTTATGTGTAGATTTAATTCTAAGTATAATTTGGTATATTAATTATTTTATAAAAAAGGAATTTAAATATAAAAGCATAAAGCAAATAAAAATAAGCTCTATTTTTAGTGTGACATTACATTTTTTTATTATGACTTTACTTATATTAAATGTAGTAATTAGCTTTCTTGATGGATTTAGTATATCTCCAAGAACGTCATTCTCAAAAGAAAGTTTGCCAATAACCCTTGAAGATTATAATATGAAAATTCAATCTGAACGTGATTGTAGTACAACAAAATATAAATCATTTTTAGCAAAGTATTATTCATTTAGTGATTCAACATATTATGAAGCTTATGATGATGGCATGTATATAGAACATGAAAATAATAGTGGGGTTATTTCTTACGAAGTATTTGAAAGTAAGTATAAAAATATAATGAGCAATGCACTGGAAGATATAAAAACAAAGCATGCTAATATGGGAAGTAAATATAAAAGATATACAAGCGGTGAAGAATTCAATACTTGGGGAGCAAAGGAAATTTATATTGATAAATCAACTAAGGAGAGAATAATAGTTTATGATAATGTGATTTTAATGTTAGATATGGAAGGTGATTATAATAAAAGTAAAATTAATTTTATAAAAGAAAAATTGTTAAATTTATAATATAAGAAAATAAACAAGGAATATTTGGTACTAGGGGGAAATTTGAAATAATGAAAAAAATTATTATAGTAGAAGATGAGGAAAAAATAAGAGCAGAGCTTAAAAATTTCTTAGTTAACTACAATTACGAAGTGATTTGTCTATCAAAATTTGAAAGTATAATAGGAGATATTTTAAAAGAAAATGCACATTTAGTATTATTAGATATAAATTTACCCATCTACGATGGATACTACATTTGTAGGGAAATAAGAAAAAAATCTAATGTTCCAATAATCGTGGTTTCTAGTAGAGATACAGAAATGGACGAGCTTATGAGTATTAATTTGGGAGCAGACGATTTTATTACAAAGCCTTACAATACACAAATATTATTAGCGCGAGTAAACTCAATTTTAAAAAGAACTTATGATAAAGAAAGTGCAGATGGGATTATATATAAAGGATTAGAATTAGACTTACCTAAAAACACTGTTATATTTGAAGATAAAGAAATAGACCTTACGAAAAATGAGTTTAGAATATTAAATTGTTTGATGAAAAATAAAGGAAAAATAGTTTCAAGAGGAGACTTGATGGATTATTTATGGGACTTGGATTTCTTTATAGACGATAATACACTAACTGTAAATATTAATAGGCTTAGAAAAAAATTAGAAGAAATAAAATGCGAAGGATATATAGAAACTAGGAGGGGAAGAGGCTATATAATGCCATAATTATGAAAATAAAAAATTATATAAAAGATAAAAGCTTATCTATAATTTTAAGGCTAATATTTCTCGTTTTTGTAATATATATCCTGAACTTATCTAGAATTGAAAACATAGCTATAAATTTTATTATAACCCTATGGATAGTATTAACTTTTATAGAATTTGCACATGATTATTTAAGAAAAAATTGTTACTATACTAAAATAGAAGCATCTTTAAGAGAACTTGATAAAAAATATTTGCTGCCAGTGCTAATGGAAGAACCTTCTTTTTTAGAGGGGGAAATATTATATAACATTTTAAGTATTACAGATAAAGCAATGAATGAAGAAGTAAATTTATATAAATTTAATCAAGAAGAATATAAGGAGTATCTAGATTTGTGGGTGCATGAAATAAAATTACCCATATCAGCTATCAAACTAATAATAGAAAATAACAAAAATGAACATACATTAAGTGTTTTAGAAGAAATAGAAAAAATCGAAGACTTTATAGAACAAGCACTTTATTATTCTAAAAGTAATGAAGTAGAACTAGATTACATAATAAAGGAAATCAATCTAAAAAAATATATAAGCAATACAATAAGAAGAAATAAGAAGCTTATAAGAGAAAATAAAATAATTATAGATTTGCAAGACTTTAACAGCAATGTGTACTGTGATAAAAAATGGTTGGAATATATTTTAAATCAAGTAATAATAAATTCCATAAAGTATATAGGAAGTGAAGATATAAATGAAAAATTAAAGAGGGAACCTGGCAAAATTACTATATATACAAAGGAAAGTAAAAATTACATAGAACTTTTTATAAAGGATAATGGAATAGGTATAGATGAGAAAGATTTGAAAAAAGTATTTAGCAAAGGTTTTACAGGAATAAATGGTAGAAAGTTTAGAAAATCAACAGGTATGGGTCTATATATATCTAAAAAATTAGCAGATAAGATGTATTTAGGGTTAGAAATAGATTCAAGAGTAAAAGAAGAAACTACAGTAAAAATAACATTTCCTAAGGGGAGTATGACTCAGATAAACTAAAGCAATTCTGATTTGGTGAAACATTACAGAGATATAATGTAAACTTACCATTTTGTAAGATTATGGTAAGGTTATGTTATTAATGCAAACCTCTAAGGCTTATATAATATAAGTATAAATTGGTTATGGAGGTAACAACAATGAACACAGTTTTACAGGTTAAAAACATAGAAAAATATTATGGAAATAAAAGAAATTTAACAAAAGCAATAAATAATATCTCTTTTCAAGTGGAGGAAGGAGAATTTATAGGTATTATGGGTCCTAGTGGCAGTGGAAAAACAACACTTTTAAATTGTATAGCAACTATTGACAAGCCAACTACAGGAACTATATTAATAGAAAACAAAGATATAACTACTTTCTCAAGAAAAAATGTAGAAAAATTTAGAAGAGAGCATTTAGGATTTATATTCCAAGAATTTAATTTATTAGATACCTTAACAGTTTACGAAAATATATCTTTAGCTTTATCAGTGATTGGAGAGAAAGGTGTTAATATTGATGAAAAAGTAAAAGCCATTGGCAATAAATTAAACATTTCAGATATATTAAATAAATTCCCCTATGAAATATCTGGAGGTCAAAAGCAAAGAGTAGCGTGTGGAAGGGCTATAATAACTAATCCTTCTTTAATTTTAGCAGATGAGCCAACAGGATCCCTGGATTCAAAATCAGCAAGAGTACTACTTGAAAACTTGTCTAATTTAAATGAAAGTCTAAATTCAACAATAATGATGGTAACTCATGATGCTTTTACAGCTAGTTATTGTAAAAGAATTTTATTTATAAAAGATGGAAAGATATTCAACGAGTTAATAAGAGGAAATGACGATAGAAAAGAATTTTTCAAAAGAATTATAGAAGTAGTTACATTTCTTGGAGGTGACACTAGCAATGTTATTTAAGCTATCCCGAAGAAATGTACAAAGAAGTATAAAAGATTATAGTGTATATTTTTTTACATTGGCATTAGGTATTTGTATATTTTATATTTTTAATTCCATAGAATCTCAAACAATAATGATGGACTTATCAGACACACAAAAGATTTTTCTTGATGCTCTTAATAAGATAATATCCATGGTCTCTGTATTTGTATCATTTGTACTTGGTTTTTTAATACTATATGCAAATAATTTTTTAATAAAGAAAAGAAATAAAGAGTTTGGGATATATTTGACACTAGGTATTAGTAGAAGTAAAATAGCTTTTATGTTATTTTTTGAAACTATTATAGTGGGCATATTGTCTTTAGTAGTTGGAATATTTATTGGGGTGTTTTTATCCCAAGGATTAGCAGGAGTTACAGCCAAACTATTTGCTATAGACATGACTGAATATAAATTTATTTTTTCAAAAGATGCATGCCTAAAAACTATTTTTTATTTTGGGATTATGTATTTTATATCTATGGTATTTAACTTTATACTAGTATCAAGATGTAAGTTAATAAACCTTATAAATGGTGATAGAAATAATGAAAAATTAAAAGGTACAAATTTAGCTTTATCAGTGATTTTATTTGTTATATCAGTTATTTGTTTGGCAGTGGCATATAAGTTAATTTTAGAAAATGGATTAATGGAGATAAATGATAAATTCAAATTATCAATTATACTAGGAATAGTTGGAACTGTGTTGTTTTTTAGAGCATTGGCAGGATTTTTAATAAAAGTAATACAAAGTAGCAAAAACCAATATTTAAAAAATCTTAACACATTTACTTTGAGACAATTGAATAGCAAAATAAATACAAATTATATATCCATGAGTGTTATTTGTTTGATGCTGTTTGTTTCCATAGGAATGTATACAGCATCCATAGGAACAAAAAGTGCGATGGAAAATACATCACAGTTCTTAGCGCCTTATGATATGACTTTGACACATACATATGAAAAACAAGAAAATTTAAAAGCCTCAAAAGAAAAGATAAGTGAAACAGTAAAAAAAATAGGATTTAACATAAAAGATTATACAAATGAATATTTGGATTACAACATATATAATTCACCAGTAAAATTTAAACAGTTGTTTCAAAGCACTACAGATGATTTTTTATCCAGACAAATAAATAGTATGAGAGATTTTAATGCACCTATTGTAAAATTATCAGATTATAATAAATTAATGAAAATGCAAAATAAAGAGACAATAAGTTTAAAAGATAAAGAAGTATTTATTTTTACTGATATGTCTACAATAGAGCCTTCAGTTAAAGAATATGTAAACAAAAATAAGACTATGAAAATTGGAGAAGAGGATTTTGAAGTTAATAGTCAATATGGATTTAATTCAATAGAAGATACTCCAATTAGTGGTAATTTTGCAACACTAGTAGTTAAGGATGATAATGTTCATAATTATAGTTTACTTAAAAAGTGCTTAAGTTTAAATTATACTGGTGATAAGAAGGAAACAGAAAATAAAGTAGTGAAAAATCTTGAAAAATCCATGGCTGAAAGCAAAAAATATGAAGAAAATAGTAAAGTGAAGATAAGTGCAATGACTAGAATTATAGCATTAGAGGGAAATATGGCTTCATCGAGTATGTATTTATACGTTGGATTATATATAGGAATAATTTTCTTAATAGCCAGTGCAGCAGTTCTTGGACTTAGTCAATTGTCAGGTGCTATTGAAAGTGTTGGTAGATATGAAATATTAAGAAAGCTAGGCGTAAGTTCAAATATGATAAACAAATCCATCTTTATACAAGTTTTATTATACTTTGCCATACCTATACTTTTAGCTTTAGTTCATAGTATATTCGGAATAAAGGTAGCAAATGATGTGGTAAAGATAATAGGAGATTATGATACTTTAGGCAACAATATAATTTCCATTTGTATCATATGTGCTGTTTATGGTGTATATTTTTATGGAACTTATAGAGGATATAAGAGAATTGTGAATAAGCAATAGTACGGTAAGATTAGTGCAATAAATTATTAAGATGAACTATTTAAATAGATAGTAATTAAAAATGTTAAAAAAGAATACTTTTATCTAGATAAAAGCTGATTTATATACGAATTATGAATCAGCTATTTTATTATGCTTAATAAATATTGTTAGAAGTGTTTTAGATGTATAGGGAAAAATGAAATATAATGCAAAACAAGCATTATTCAAATATAATATAGATAAATAAGCACTTATACTTCAATAAGGAATGAATAAAATCATAGAAATATTATAGAAGGAGGGTAAATATGAAAATTAGTAAAAATACTATTATAATTATTTGTGCGTCATCTATTTTGTTAATGGGTTGCAGTAATAAAAGTAACAATGAAGATAAAACTACAGACTCAAAATCATTGGAATACACAGAAGAAATAAAAGTAGACAATTTAAGTACTAAGGATATGGAAAATCATATACCATATATAGATTCTAGCAGTGGTGAAATTGATAATTCTATTATTAGTAGGAGATATGAAAGTGTAAAAAAAGAAGAGTTGACTTATAATAGTCCTGAAAAAACAACAGAAAATGAAGTTGTTGTATATCCCGCAGACTCAATAAAGGACGATATTTCTTACAAAACAATTTTACAAGGCTTTACATATTTTTCAGAAGGGAATCCAATTAATTTAACTTATGATGAAGCCATAAAATTAGTGAAAAAAGTGCTTCCAGATGATATAGAAAAAGTTGATTATGTATTAGATAAAGAAGTTAATAAGGAATATGTTTATTATAAATCTGATAAAGGAAACTTTAGAGTAGGGTTATCATATGGTAGTGAGTTTAAAAATGATGATCTTGAAGATATACATAAAAATTCTGTATTAGGAATAGATTACAGCAAAGAAATAGTATAGACAAATATATATTATGAGTACAGTATCCATCTAAGTAAATTCTAATTTGCAAAGTAGATTTGGTTAATAATATTAATACATTTCAAACAATTTATGTCAAACTAAATAAATAACCACATCTTAGAACTCAGAACATTGAAAATACTAAGGTGTGGTTATTTTGATATTATAACTATCACGAAGTAGACTAATATAGCCTAAATCAATTAATATTGTTTTCTATTAATTAGATTCTTATTTTCAAGTCTAATTTATATTGAAATTTATTATTCTATTTATTTTGATGATTTTTTAAAGAATTTCACCTTATAGATTTTATTTATGTAGGTATTTCTTATAAAGCTGGAAAAGCTCTTTTGCAAATGTTTTTAAGTAAGTTTGGTCAAACTCATTTTCAAAACTTAATTCTTGTTCAAAACCATTTCTACAATGGTTATTCAAACACCCTTTTACAACAATATGTCCATTACCATTTCCCAAAAACTCTATATAATTGGATATACTATATGCTTCTTCTAGTCTTGCTGAACCATCTAAAAAATCATATAAGTGCTTCAAATTGCACACAAACACTACAAAGTCTTTTATATCAATATCCATAGTTGTTCGAGCTGAAAATTTATCACTTTCTATATAAATATTTAAAGTTGAATTTATAGGATAATCTATTTCTTGTTCAAATATATTAATTTCTATTTCAATAGTAAAGTCTTTTGTACTTAACCTATGCTGCATTTATTTTTCTCCTTATACTAAATGAGTTTAATATTTATAAAAATAGTTCATTCATTTTTCTTTCGAAACATACTTTTTCTAATTTTTTTGAAATTGCCAATATTGACTCTTCATCTACACTTCGAACTTTGTTTGGACAAATAGCTACACAGCGCATACAGGAAACGCATTTTTCTTTGTCTACCAACATTGGATTATCTTTTGAAATAGCATCAACTGGACATTTTATAGCACAAAGACCGCATTTCATACATTCTTGTCTCACTTGTGGAACTATAGGAATAACTTTATATTCTTTGTATGGACTATTCCCAGGTACATACAAATCTTTAGTAACTTTTCACTGTTTCAGGACTTCTTTGACCTGACTAGAAAATTTTATCAGTTCTTCTTTTTCTTGTAAATCTGGTCTTCCAGTGGCAAATTGATGTGCAATAGAATGTTCTGTAACCGAAGCTATTGCTGCAATGGAGAAAAATCCTAATCTTGTTAATGTATCTTTCAATTCTAACAATACATCTTCATATGCTCTATTCCCGTATGTTGCTACTAAAATAACTTTTGAACCATTTCCCTTTAGCTTCTTGATATTAGCCATTGCTGCAATTGGTACACGGCCACCAAAAGATGGAACTGCTATAATACAAAGGTCTTTTTCACTAAAGGGAAATTTTGAAAAATCTTCTATTCTATTAGACAAATCTAATTCTATGATTTCAAGATCAAATTGTCTACTTATTAAATCTGCTGTTTTTTTAGTTGTACCTGTGGGACTAAAATAAATTTTAAATAGTTTCATATATGCGATATCTCTCCTCTAAATTTTAACTTTTGTTTGTCAGATTATTAATCTGAAATTCATACACTTTAATTAATCTTCATCTGAATATAATAAAAATCAAAACTACTCAAAAAACCTTCCCTTATAAAAATTCTCATTTCCAAGTTTCTTTGCAGTAAGTCTGAACATGACGCAACCATCTGGACATACAATATCTTTGCTATACTTACTAGTTCCGCCGATATTTTCCAAATCTCCACCACTTCTCACAGCCTCCATTATTGGAAACATAATCATCATGGATTTTGAGCAAATACCCTGTCCATTAGCATTTACAGGACAGCCATAGGTGCATGTATACTTATCTCCAATTTCCTCACCATTTCTGCAATAATGCTCTGTGCTTTCCCCACGTAGAAACCCTATTACCTGGATTTCCCATTCATACTCCTCATCATACCATTTTTTCATCATAAACCTCCAACATTAAATTTGTTTTCTCATTATTTATAAATAATTTACCAGGCAAAAATTCCTATTTTTAAGCCTGTTCTATACATTGGAATTTATCAGTCTAAAAATATTTTAATTTCATTTGCTATTTTTTCATATTTGTAGTCATGAATATAGTGACTACAATCCAGTTCAATCATTTTTCCACTAGCACAATTACTCATATACTTTGATTGAATATTCTTCCAAGTCTCCTCATTCCAACCTGTTCCATTTCCATTTGAACAAAACATTAATATTGGTATATTGGGCATTTTGCCATTTGAAACTACTTTTGCATTTTCTTTAATATGAGTTACTTCATTTATCATGGTGTCTGTTGCAGTTCTACTATAAAAAACAGCTCTATAGATATCTTTTTCTGTATCAGAAAGTGTTCCAAATTTTACGGCATCTCCATTGGCTATCTGTGGAATCATTCTTGTGATACCTACTTTACTAGCAAACTGTCCTAATTTTATTGTCAACATATCTATTTCGTAATTCTCATATGCATCTGGAACAGCCATATCAAGCCCAATAATTGTACTAACTTCATTAGGATATTTCTGTGCCCAATACAAAGCTTCTATTCCTGACATAGAGTGAGGACATAAGACATAAGGTCCAACTATTCCGGATTTTTTCAAAGCAGCCCTTGTTTCTTCTAATATAGTATCTATATCTCTTTTTTCATCAACTATATCACTAAAACCATATCCAAATTTTTCTATAACTACTATTTTATACTCCTCACTCAATAAAGAATACAAAGACTTAAAATCCAAAATAGGAGAACAAGTTCCTCCCCCAGACATAAAAACAAGTGTTTTTGCGCCTTCCCCTTCAGTATAAATACTCATTTGTTTATTTTTAACATTAACCACTGTACCCAAGGGCTTCAATAGTTTTTTCTCTTTTTGGGATTGAACTTTATGATTTACATAACAGATTAATAATAGTACAACTAAAATAATTATTGCAATTCCCATAACCTTCATAACTTTTTTCATTCTCATGTTCTCCTACAAATTTTCTATTTATTATCAGAATTATTCCTAATTCTCACTATATGCCAATAGCGAGGTTTGCTTACATTATACATAGTATTCATTTATTTTCCAATAACAAAGTAATTTCCTTAATTTAAAGTGTAATACATTGTTTTAACTTAGTTCAAAGAATTTATCTCTAATAGTAGATATAGTCATAAGTATTTTTAAAATTAAAAAAACTGCATCTATCATATATGGTTTTTTAAGAAAATTTAAGTTGAAACAAAAATGATGTTAGTATATGATTTACTAGACGACTATTTTAAGGGAGGAATGTATGAGGTTAGAAGTAAGAGAGATAAGAAAAAGTTTTTCAGAAAATGAAGTACTGCATGGAATATCATTTTCAGTTGAAAGTGGAAAGGCGCTTGGGTTATTAGGAAGAAATGGTGCAGGAAAAACTACAACAATTCGTATATTAATGGATGTTTTTAAAGCTAACTCAGGCGAAATATTAATAGATGGAAAGAAATTTGAACCGCGAAATTATCAAATTGGATATCTACCAGAAGAAAGAGGTTTATATCCTAAAAAGAAAGTTACAGAGCAGATAGTTTATTTAGCTCAGCTAAGGGGCATATCAGCAAAAAATGCAAAAGAAAGTACAAAGATATGGCTTAAAAAGTTAGGCATAGAGGAATATGCAAATAGAACCCTAGATAGTTTATCTAAAGGTAATCAGCAGAAGGTACAATTAGCACAAACTTTAGTTTGTGATCCAGATATAGTTATACTTGATGAACCTTTTAGTGGATTAGATCCAGTTAATGCACAAATACTTAAAGATACCGTAAGAGAATTAATAAATCAAAATAAACTAGTTATATTCTCAAGCCATCAAATGAGTTATGTTGAAGAATTTTGTGAAGATATAGTTATACTAAATAAAGGTGAGATTGTATTAAGTGGAAATCTTAAAGAAATAAAAAGAGAATTTGGTAATAATAGGTTAATATTAAGTGCAAACAACTTAAAAGTAAATGATTTAAAATCTATATGCCAAGAGAAGTTTAATGATTTAGTAATTGTAAATGAAGTTAAAAAAGATTATTTAGTATTAGAGTTACATAATGATGCAACAAAAAATCGATTTTTAGAAAAAATACTAAAAGAAAATATAGATATAGATAAGTTTTCTACATATGAACCAGATTTAACAGACATATTTGTAAAGAAAGTAGGTGAGGAATAATGAAACAATTTCTTACTGTACTAAAATTTGAGCTTAGCAATTATTTCAAAAAGAAATCTTTTATAATAAGTACTGTAATAATTGCCTTAGTAATGGTAATTGGCTTATCTCTACCAAACTTTATAGATATGTCATCCATATTACCAACAGCAGATGAAAATGAAACTAATGTAGAAGATGTTGTAGAAGAAGATAAAACTAATTTTGCAATATATGATGAAAACAATATTATACCTAATAAAGAAATATTAAATGCTTATTTTCCAAACTCAAATTGGAAAGTGGTAAAAAATCAAGGTGAATTAAATAAGTTAGTTGAAAATCAAGATGTAGAAGCAGGTTTTAATATAAACAGCTTAACTAAATATGACTATGTTGTTCAAAATACTAAGTTTGATGATGAAAATAAAATTATGTTTGATGAAATTTTGAAAAACATATATAGAGAAAAGCAAATTACTAGTAAAGGAATGGATTTCAAAAAGGTAGATAAAATCTATAGCACTCAAATAGTCTCTAATGTTGAAATATTAGGAAAAGATAGTGCAAACAATTATTTCTACGCATATATATTAATTTTCATTATATATATGATGATTATAATGTATGGTCAATTAATTGCTATGGGAATAACTGCAGAAAAAAGCAATAGAGCAATAGAAGTTCTAGTTACTAGTACAAATACAAATAATTTAATCTTTGGTAAGGTTATTGCAGGTGCAATAGCAAGTATAGCACAAGTTGGAATAATAATGTCATCAACATTTATTGCATATAAGGCAAATAGTGAAGTGTGGAATGGAATGTTAGATAATGTATTTAAAATGCCTCCAGAATTAATAGCTACATTTGCCATATTTGGAATATTAGGTTACTTATTCTATTCATTTATATATGGTGCATTGGGAGCTTTAGTATCAAAGACAGAAGATATAGGCACAAGTGTTGGCCCTATTACAATGATATTTGTGATAGTATTTTTCATAAGTATATTTGGATTAACTAACGGAGATAGTGTGATATTAAAGGTTTGTTCATATATACCATTTGCCTCTCCAATGACTATGATAGTAAGGGTTGCAACAGGAGCTGTTACATCAGTAGAATTCGTAATATCTGCTCTAATATTAATAGGATCAACAGTATTAGCAGGAATGGGTGGAGCTAAAATATATAGGATGGCTACATTAATGTATGGAAATCCTATAAAATTAAAAAATGCTTTAAAATGGATTAGAAGTGAAAAAGAATAATACAACTTCAATTAAGAAAAATAAATAATGTTGAAGGTAATATTGATTGAATTAAAATGCAAATTATGTTAAAATAAGAACACGGGAATGAAGTTCTCCCAAAGTTTACACTTAAACCGCATTTATGCTGATGACTTCTGTGATTATTTTGTCACGGAAATTATCAGCTTTTTTTATGCAAAAAATAGGAGGTAGAGATGTTAACAAGTTTAGCAATTATTTTTTTACTTGGCTTATTAATGGGAAGTATATTTAATAAGTTAAAATTGCCCAGCTTAATGGGAATGATTTTTACAGGGATTTTACTAAGCCCTTATGCATTTAATTTATTGGATGATAAAATATTAAGTATTTCACCGGATCTTAGACAGTTGGCTCTTGTAATTATTTTAACTAGAGCAGGATTGTCACTAGATGTGAAAGATTTGAAAAAAGTAGGCCGTCCTGCTGTATTAATGTGTTTTGTTCCTGCATGTTTTGAAATTTTGGCAGTTGTTCTGATTGCACCAAAATTACTAGGGGTTACAGTATTAGAAGCAGCAATTATGGGAGCTGTGGTTGCAGCCGTATCTCCAGCTATTATTGTTCCTAGAATGATTAATCTAATAGAACAAAAAATAGGAAAAGAAAATAGTATTCCACAATTAATTATGGCTGGTGCATCAGTTGACGATATTTTTGTAATAGTATTGTTTACTGCTTTTACAGATTTGGCAAAGGGTGGAGACATGTCTTTATCAAGTTTCGCACAAATACCGATTTCTATAATAATGGGAATCTTAGTTGGTGTACTTATGGCAACTGTATTAATAAAAATATTTAAGAAAGTTCATTTAAGAGATTCTATAAAAGTAATAATAATACTTAGTGTTTCTTTCTTATTAATAGAATTACAAAACAGCTTGGAAAGTATAATTCCTATGTCAGGATTACTTGCAATTATGAGTATGGGAATATTAATTAAAGCAAAATATGAAATGCTAGCAGTAAGATTATCAAATAAATACAACAAATTATGGCTTGCTGCAGAAATAGTATTATTTGTTTTAGTTGGTGCAACTGTAAACGTACAATATGCAATTACAGCTGGAATACCAGTAGTAATAGTAATATTATTTGCATTAATGATTAGAATGATAGGAGTTTTTGTTTGTCTAATAAAAACAAAGCTTTCTAAGAAAGAAAGATTATTCTGCATGATAGCTTATACACCAAAGGCTACAGTACAAGCAGCTATTGGAGGTATGCCATTAGCTATGGGTCTTTCTTGTGGGAACATAGTTTTAACTGTGGCAGTTCTTGCTATACTAATAACTGCACCATTTGGTGCAATAGGAATAGATAGTACTTACAAAAAACTTCTTTGTGGTGATAATAAAGAAGGAAGAGATAAATTAGCTAATTAAATTTTAAAAATAGGATAGTTATTTATAGTAAATAACTATCCTATTTTTATATTAGTATAAAATTTCACCTTCTAAAATAGTCCTTGCTTCACCACCGATTTTTATATCTATAATTTCATCCTTATCACTTTTTATTTCAACATAAACTTTACCAGGTCTTTCAACAAAATGACCTTGTTCCCCGATTAAAAATGATTGATTTTCATCTATTAATTTATGATGGACTATGTAAGATGATACACTACCATTGCCAGTGCCACATACTGGATCTTCTGGTACACCGCAATAAGGAGCTATGGATCTTACATGATATGTACAATCATGATTAAAAGTTTCCATAGTAAACAGAGAAATGCCAACAAAATTATTTTCATCACTTAATTTATATATTTTATTTAAATTAGGAGTAATATTTTTTAATATTTCTAAGTTTTTCACACCAAATACAATCCACCAAAGACCAGTGCTAACATTTTTTATTGGATAAGGTAATAAATCGTCGCTACAAATATTTAGTGACTGTGTAATTTCTTCTCTTAGATGATCTAAATTTATAAACTTGGGATTTACTTGAGTCATCATAAAGATTTTTTTATCATCAATATTTCTAATTTCAACAGGCAAAACTCCTGATTTAGTTTCTTGATAAAACTTATCTTTACTTAAATCTAGTTTGTTTTCTTTATATAAAGTATTAAAAGTAGCAATAGTAGCGTGACCACACAAGTCTACTTCAAATTTTGGAGTGAAAAACTGAACTTTAAAATCGGCTTTGTCAGAAGAAGAAACAAAGGCAGTTTCTGAAAGATTCATTTCTTTTGCAATCTTTTGTTTTATAAAATCATCAATACTATTGGCATCTGTCACAACACCAGCTGGATTACCTCCAAAAGGAATAGAAGAAAAAGCATCTACTTGCTTAATTTTAATTTTATTCATTTTAACCCCCTCTAAAATATTATCTTAAAAAAATTGTAACATTGATAATTTTTGCAATCAATATTATAATTGTATGCAATACAATATTACAATTAGGAGTGAGAAAATGCCTGTAAATTCCTTTGAAAATTACCCAATGAGCTGGAAGCCAAGCTTGAAGAATATTAAAGGTTCTATTACTAAAGGTTTAGCAAAACTTTTAGAAGAAGATATAAAAAATTGTAAATTAAGTCCTGGAACAAAGCTGCCACCTCAAAGAGAATTGGCAGATTTTTTAGATATAAATTTAAGTACAGTTACTAGAGCATTTAAACTATGTGAAGAAAAAGGACTTATTTGTGCAACCATAGGAAAAGGAACATTTGTATCTTCAGATGTTCATATAAAAAATACCATGATGGAAACCTTAGAAAGAGGAAGCTTAATAGAGCTGGGCGCCTCCCATCCTACATATGAGCAAAATGAATATGTTGTTAAAACTATACAAGAAATAATGAATAGACCTGATGCATATAAGTTGCTTGAATACAAAGAAGTGAATGGTTCACCTTATCAAAAGAGTGTTGTATGTAAATTTTTAAAGGAAGAATATAAACTACCTTGCAATGAAGATGACATACTCTTTACTGCTGGTGGTCAAAACGCCTTATGTTCCATATTATTATCCCTATTTAATAGTGGAGACAAAATAGGCGTAGATCCATTAATATATGCAGGACTTAAAACTAGTGTTAATATGTGTAAAATTAAGTTAATTCCCATTGGATCAGATGAGAAAGGAATGAATCCTAAGTCTTTAGATACTATTTGTAAAAATGAAAAACTTACAGGAATATATTTAATTAATGATATTCATAATCCTACTACTAAAACAATGAGTGAAAAGAGAAGAGAAGAAATAAGGGAAATATCACAAAAACATAATTTATTGATTATCGAAGATGGCATTCACAGATTATTCTTAGATAATCTTCCAAAAACTTTATATGAAATAAGCGATAATACTATTCATATAACAAGTATGTCAAAAATTATCTGCCCAGGTTTGAGAGTGGGGATGATAATTACACCACAAAAATATAAAAAAGATATTCAGTTTGCTTTATATAACATGAATGTTATGGTGTCAAATTTACAAATTGAAGCTTTGTGTAATATTATCAATAATCAAGTTTATAAATCAATAATAAATGAAAGAAAAGAAATTATAAAAAAAAGAATGAAAATAACTGAAAATATTTTAAACAAATCTAATTGTAATTACAATAAGGGTGGTAATCTAATATGGTTGAAACTACCTAATAATTTTAATTCTAAGGACTTTGAAGTACTTTGCAAAGAAAAAGGAGTCCAAGTATATTGTAGTGAAAGATTTGTGGTGGGTAATGAAAATGAATTGTCTTGTATAAGATTATGCATAACAGCACCGCACAATGAAGAACAACTAAAAAAGGGTTTAAATACAATAGTAAATTTAATAAATAGATATATAAATAAAGAATGGGAACTTTCTAAGGATTAGGTTATTTATATAAAGTTGTTAAATGGAGAATGGTGTCATTATATGTTAATTTATATTATTCTGTGTTATATTATTTATAGTATATAATAAATTAAATATTAATATTAAATTTTAAAAGACGGGATGGGATGTATTGTGAAAACGGTTTTAACAAAAAATAACCTAAGTGTTGTATTAAGAAGTCCAAAAGAAAGTGACGCTAAAGAAATAATAGAATTTTATAATATAGTAGGTGGAGAAACTACATACTTATCTTTTGGGTCAGGAGAATACAAAGTAAGTGCTTCGCAACAAGAAAGTGCAATTAAATCAGTAAATGAGTCAGATAATAATACGATGATTCTTGCTACAATAGATGATAAAATAATTGCAATAGGTACAATATCTTCTAACCAAAAGAAAAAGGGTAAGCATGTTGGTGAATTAGGTATAGTTATTAAAGAAGAGTACTGTAACTTAGGGCTTGGAAAAATAATGATGGATGAATTAATAGATTGGTGTAAGTCAAATGGTATAACTACTAGAATAAGCCTGTCTGTAAGAAAAGATAATCCAAGAGCTATAGAATTATATAAAAAGTGTGGATTTGAAGTAGAAGGTATACAAAAAAATGAAACATATATAGATGGAGAATATTTTGACATTGTGCTTATGGGATTGATTTTATAGTAAAGTGATTAAATTATAATTTTGGATAAAAAATAATTGTGAATATATACTTAGATATACTAGGGTGTATCAAAAAAGATACACCCTATTTTTTATTCCTAATTTATCAACTTAAGCAAAATTAATTATTTATAATGTGATTAAATAAAACCTATACCCAACAAGAAATACTACTAAAATACTAAATGCTTTGTTAATATTCTTTTCAGTTCTTGAACTAGTCTTTATAGGTAGAATGGAAAAGTTAATTCCAACAGGATAAAAAAGCTCTACTCCTTCCTTTGTAATTAAATCTAAACAAATATGAGAAATTACTCCAGCCAAAATTCCGCTGAAAATACAAGTAAATACAATATTATCATTACTTGAAACTATAACTATTTCTCCAATAAATGCTATTAAACCTACAAATATTAAACTATGAGTAAAACTTCTATGCCTGAATCTTTTACCAAAAACTTTATATATTATGGGAAACCTCTTACTAATATATGATCCTCTCATATCTATATCGCTAAGTAATGCGCCAAAATGTGTAAAATAAGCATATATAAATAAGAGAACTATACGATAAGATAAGTTATATACCACAAGGAAGGTGTTATGTATGTAAGGAAGTAATAATAGTCCTACAATATAACCACCCTTTGAGTGAGTTTCTTTTGTCATAAATCCTCCAGTTGTCATAAATTTCTAATATATTTTATTATAAAGGAAATATATACAAATTTCAAAATATAATTTAGCTAGTATATTTATATATGAATGATAAGATATTTTCAATAAGAGGTTTTTTTAGATTATTAAATATATAAAATTAGTGTCAAAAACTGTCATTAACTTATATATTATAGAAGGAGGTGTTTATATGGCGAAAAAATATCTTATTGCCCTTGATGATGGACATGGAATGGAAACAGCAGGCAAAAGAACGCCACCATTGAAAGAAGATTTATATATTGATGGTAAACTAGTAAGAAAAAAAGGTGAAGTAATTAAAGAAAATGAATTTAACAGAGCTGTAGTAAAATATTTAGAGAAAGCATTAAAAAGATGTGGTTTTGATGTTCTATTAGTTGCTCCAACTGATGTGGATACATCATTACAAACAAGAGTCAGCCGTGCAAATGCAGCTAATGCTGATGCATATGTAAGTAAGCATTATAATTCACTGGGAGAAAAGTGGCAAACTAAGGCTAAAGGAGTAGTAACAATAATTCATTACATTTCACAAGCTAAAACAAAAGTACTGGCAAAAAATGTACAAGACGAATTATGGAAATTGCATAAAGGTCATGATTGCATAAATTATGGAGTAAGAACTGATATGGATATTTCAGGATTTAGTCTTTATGTTCTTAAAAATACAAAAATGCCTGCAATTTTAACTGAATCAGGATTTATGGATAATATGACAGAAGCTGTGTGTATGTTAGACCCAGAATTTCAAAAAAATGATGCAGAGGCAACTTGTAAAGGTATATGTAAAACTTTTGATATAAAATATGTAGAGCCAGAAGAAGAATTTGTTTGTACAGAAAAAGATGTGGAAGTTTCTACAGATGTAAAATATGTAAAAGTTATTGTTGATAAGTTGAACGTTAGAAATTGTCCATCATGGGATGATGGAGCAGTAGCTGGCACTGTAAAAAAAGGTGAAGTTTTTACAGTAATGAAAAAAGTTAAAGTAGACGGTTATTATATGTATAAGCTAAAATCAGGCCTATATATAACTGCTAGCAGCACATATGTAAAAAGCATGACTTCTTTATAAAAAGTTTTAATAGAATAATAATCCTTCCTCATTATAAAAGAGGAGGGATTTTTTACATTTTTTTGAAATATTAAAGTATAATTATTGGTGGTAAGAAAATATAACAAAAATTATGCATGGGAGGACTATAAAGTGAAGAAAATTATATTTATTATTTTATGTATAGTAATTAGTACAACAGGGTGTAGTAAGAAGCCAGATACAAAAGAGGAGAGTATAAAAGAAAATAATATTCAAGCAGATACATCCAAAGTTGAAAAAAAGAAAAATGAAGAGGATAAGATAAACAATATTATTAAGACTTATGAAAATGTAGAGCCAAAAGAATGGGGTGAACATTTGAAAGGAGTAGTAAGTCATGTAGATGATAAAAATAAAGAAATAGCTTTAACACTAGATGCTTGTGGTGGAAAACAGGGAAGCAAATACGACAAAGAATTAATAGATTTTTTAGATAAAGAAAATATTCCTGCCACATTATTTATAAATTATAGATGGATAGAAGCTAACAAAGATATTTTTATGAATTTATCTAAAAATAATAATTTTGAAATTGAGAATCACGGATATAGTCATAAACCTTTATCAGTTAATAAAAGATCTGTTTATAATATAGAAGGAACATCAGATGTAAATGACGTTATAAAAGAAATAAAATTAAATGATGATGCAATATATAAATTAACAGGTAAAAAACCTAAATACTTTAGATCTGGTACGGCTTATTATGATGATGTTGCTATAAAAATTGCAGATGAAGTTGGATACAAAATAGCTGGATTTAGCATAAATGGCGATGGTGGAGCAACTTTTTCCGAGGAAGATGTAATAAATGAAGTTAGCAAAGTAAAGGCTGGAGACATTATAATTTCTCATTTTAATCAACCAAATGGAAATACATACGAAGGTTTAAAAGAAGCTCTTATAATATTGAGAGAAGAAGGATATAAATTTGTAAAACTAGATGAATAAATAAAAATATTAAATCCTATGTTTCATAATATTGAAAGTTGTAAAATAAATAATTATTTACTTATATTTAGCACATAATAAGAATGAAAAAATGTAGGAGGTATTATATGAAAAGTACTAGTGTAACTTGTAAAGCCACTAATTGTGTTCATAATAAAAGCTGTGATTGTATGGCAGGTGTAATAAACGTAAAAGGTCTTAGTGCCAAAACTGTTCAAGAAACTAATTGTAATACTTTTGTAGAAGAAGGTGGACATGCTCACGACAATTTATCCAGCCTTTATGACAATAAAAAAACTGTACCAGAAACAATTAGATGCAGTGCAAGTAACTGTGCATATAATGAAAATGGAAACTGCTATGCACAAGATGTTCAAATAATGGCAGCAAATGCAGCTTGCGGTACATTTGAATGTAGATCATAAAGAGATAAGAAAGAACTCTGAATATATTTAGAGTTCTTTTTTGTAGTATAAATTTAAAAAAGAGTCAATGAATTTTACTTGTATATTCTTCATATTAATTCCCCTTATCTCACTATGAAACTTAGTATATAAATTATATTAACTACTTAAATGTTCACAAGGAATATAGTATTTTTTACAATAATCTTCTGCAATGGAATTTTTGTAACAGCGAATAGTAAGTTTAGGACAAAGATTAAAAGCTCTAGGATGAATATTAGTAACATTTTCTGGAATCACTATTTGATTTAAATTTTTACAATTTACAAAAGAATTTTCACCTATATATTCCACGCTTGTGGGAATTATTACGTATTTTATAAATTTATTATTGAAAAAAGCATGGGTATTTATATTTTGTACATCTTGAGGTATAAAATAAGTAGATGTTTGTTTTGAAGGAGGATAACATATGATTGTGTTCATGTCACTGGAGAAAAGCACACCTAGTTTAGAACAGTAGTTACTATTTCCTTCTTCTACTTTTATACTTGCTAAGTTGGAACAATTAAGAAAACATTTGTCTTCAACTAAAATAATATCTTCATTCACTAAAAATTCTTTTATATTTTTATCTTTAAAGGAGTCCTTGCTTAATATGGAAAAAGAATCTAAATCATCTTTATAATAAGAATCGGATGATTTTTTAGAAGTGGTTTTATTATGTTTTCCTTTGTCATTATTCTTATAAAAAATGTAAAAAACAAAAATAATAAGCAGAATAGCTACTATAACCCCGATTTTAAAGATCATATTTATAACCCCCTTAAAAATTAAAAAATATCCCTCAGTCTATCATAAGCTAAATTTATTTTTTTATATGTATCTTCTAATTCTTTTCTAACCTCTGCTGGCATTTCTTCTTTGTTGTATTTGTCAGGATGATAACTTTTAGTTAGATATGCATATTGTTTTTTTAAGTCTTCTTTTGTGCAATTTTTACTTAGACCAAGTATTTTATAACATTCATCCAAGTCATCTGTATTTTCATCTTCTTGAATTTTTTTGTTTTTTTCATTTAATACTTTGTCGTATATTTGGTCACAAGAATTAGCATCTAAGTTAAATACATTTATAAAATCACTTATTATCTCAGTTTGAGAGTTGTTTAATGCTTCATTGTCTATTAAACATAAAGTTATAAGATGAGAAAGAATTTTAAAATCAAGATTTTTCTTATCTAGAAGTTTGCCTATGGAGTTTTTTAGAGAAATAATTGTTTCTTTGTTATAGTTATGAAACCTTCCATAATCGTATTGTGCAAATAGCCAAATTTCCTCGCTACTGTTCATGTCAAAAGATTCAAAATAATCTAGTATATAATCTCTTTCTTTCTGGGATATTTCTTCGTCTGCCTTAGCGCAGTAAATAAATAGCCTCATTAAATAATCAGCTGTGGCATTTTCCACATTTTCTTCTAAATTTTCATCTATATAACCTTTTAATAATAAATCTTCCATAAGAGTCATAATAAAACCTCCTTAAATTTTAATATTTCTCAATTAATTAGAGTATATATAAAATAATTTTCAGTATCAATCATATATATTAAATAAGTTAATAAGTATGAAAATTTTATAAGGAGGAGTAGATGTTGAGTGAGGGTGAGGATGTAAAGAAAGAGTGTAATATAAAAGATTTGACTGAAGTTATTATGAATATGAAAAGTGATTTAAGAATAATAAATAAAAATAGCAAAAAAAGCATAATGTCTATTGAATCCTTAAAAGAGGATCTAAATAAGAACAATAAGGAAAATTTTAAACTAAAAAAAGAAATTGAAGAAAGAAAAAGTAATGAGATAAAAATTTATAGGAAAATAATTTTAATCTTAGACCAAATAGATAGTTTTCAAAAGATTATAGCAGATTTAGATAATAAGGAGTTTTCATATAACTTGGATATAATGAAAAAAATTATTAGTAAAGAAATGAGTGAAATCAACTTGGTTGAAATTAAATCCATGGGAGAGTTTTTTAATCCAGAATTACATAAATGTGTTGCAGTGGAAGAGGATATTTTGAAGGAGAGCAAGGAGATTATTGGAGTGATTAAAAAAGGATATATGCTTAGAGGGAAGGTCATAAGACCTGCTTCAGTAATTATAGCCAGGTAGGTCCATGGCACAGCGATATATCTTTGCTATTGCTACAGATATATCCGTTGCTTAAAAATCGCTACGCTCATGGCGCCAACGATATGTATTCACTACCGCTTCATACATATCCGTTGCTTAAAATGATATGATAAGGAGAAGATAAGATGGGAAAGATAATTGGAATTGACTTGGGGACAACTACTTCGGAAATAGCTTACATAGAAAATTATGAACCGAAAATTATTCCAGACTGTTTTGGAAATAGAATTGTTCCGTCAGTTGTTGGAAAGAAAGAAGATAATACTGTTATTGTGGGACAGGTGGCTTATAATCAGCTAATACCATCCCCTGAGAGAACAGTGGCAGAAGTAAAAAGACTTATGGGATCAGACACTAAAATTACTATGGGAGAAAAGGAATATATGCCCCATGAAATATCTAGTTTTATTTTAAAAGAGTTAAAAAAATATGCAGAAGATTATTTGGGAGAAGAAGTGGAAGAAGCTGTTATAACTGTACCTGCTAATTTTAATAACTCTCAAAGAAAGGTAACAAAACTTGCAGGAGAAATGGCAGGCCTTAAGGTAGAAAGAATTATAAATGAACCAACAGCAGCAGCCATGGCTTATGGTATTAATAATGCAGACAAAGAAGAAAAGATCCTTGTTTACGACCTTGGTGGAGGAACTTTTGACGTATCTATTTTAGAAATGTTTGAAGGTATCTTAGACGTTAAATCAAGTAGAGGTAATGATAGACTTGGTGGAAAAGATTTTGATAGTAGAATAGAAAAATACATAGAAAAGGAATTTGAAAGAATTTATAATCAAAACTTATATAAAAACCTAGATGTTCAAAATAAGTTAAGTATAAAGTTAAGAGTAAAAGAAGCTGCAATAAATGCAAAAAAAGAATTATCAAATCAGCTATCAACTACAATAAACATACCTTTTATAACTGTTATTGATAATAAACCTGTATCTCTAAGTATAGAATTGAAAAGAGACAAATTCAATGAGTTAACAAGAGATTTAGTTGAAAGAACTACACAAAAAATTGATGAAGCTTTAAAAGCTGCCAACTTAAAGGCAAAAGATATTGATACAGTTCTTTTAGTTGGTGGGTCTAGCAGAATACCTGCTGTAAAAGAGTTAGTGGAAAGTAAGTTTAAGGGTAAAATTATATCAGGAATAAATCCAGATGAAGCTGTAGCTATGGGAGCTGCAATTCAAGCAGGCATAAAAAGTAATCAAATTACTAGTGAAGAAAATCTTATAATAGCTGATAAATGTAGTCATAATCTGGGAACAAGCATAATAAAAATAGGGGACGGGAAAGTAATTAATGGAGCTTTTGATTGTATAATTCCAATAGACAGTAGCATTCCTTGTTCTAAGAAGAAATTATACTATACTGCAGTAGATAACCAGGAAGAGGTAAGAGTAGAAGTTTATGAAGGAAACGAAGAGCTGGCAGAAGATAATACGAAGATAGGTGACTTCTTACTAAAAGGAGTTCCAAAGGCTAGAGCAGGGGAGGAGAGTATAGAAGTTCAATTTGATTATGATTTAAATGGAATACTAGAAGTGAAGGCTACTATAATGAGCACAGGTACTTCAATTAATAAAATTATAGACAATTTTAAATTAATTAAGTTGCCACAAGATGCATTGGTAGATGAAAATTTATATGAAAGATTTAAAGTAGATGAATGGCAAGAATATGATTTGGCACCAGGAGTTAAAAGTATAGTTGAGTTGGCAGAAAATAAAATTAAAAGTTCTAAAATGGATAAAGATGATTTTAAATATAGAAAAATAGAAAAACTGTTGGAAGAGTTAAAGTTGGCAGTAATTCATGATAATGAAGAACTGGTGGAAAAGTATGATGAGGAGTTAACTGATATATTATTTGAAGAATAATAATTAAGTCATCAAAGCCTGATTTTCATATTTTATGGAAGTTAGGTTTTTTATTTCTATTTTTTGACAAAAAACATTACTATATATTATTATAATATAAGCACAATAATATAAGTAAAAGAAGTATTGTTAAAAAGGAGAGAGAAATGATTTCAGATTACTTAACTAAAAAATTCATAATAAATCATGAAAACACGGAAGACGAAAAAACTAGAAATGCCTATGTATATATGGGCAGTATAGTAGGAATTATATGCAATTTAGTATTATCTATTGTTAAAATAAGTGTAGGATTTTTAAGTGGCAGTGTTTCTATTACAGCAGATGGTTTTAATAACTTATCAGATATGGCATCTTCTGTAATAACTATGGTAGGTATTAAACTGGCAAACAGACCAGCAGATAAGGAACATCCTTTTGGTCATGGTAGGATGGAGTATTTATCAGCTTTAGTAGTTGCATTTATGGTTATGCTTGTAGGTGTTCAGTTTATAAAAACATCTGTAGATAGAATCATGAATCCTGTGCCTATAACTTTTGAAATAATACCATTTATTTTATTACTTTTATCATTAATAATAAAGTTTTGGCTTAGCAGATTTAATAAATATGTGGGAGAAAAAATAAATTCATCTGCACTAAAAGCTGCTTCAGTAGATGCTCTTGGAGATGTGTTTACTTCTAGTTGTGTGTTAATATCATTTTTAGCTGCGAAATTTACCACATTACCAATAGATGGTTATGTAGGTTTAGTTGTTTCAGTAGCCATACTATATGCAGGTTATTCCTTAGTTAAAGAGACAATAAGCCCACTTCTTGGTGAAGCACCAGACGAAGAATTGGTAAAAGGAATTAAGCAAGGAGTTTTATATTATGATAATATAATCGGCGTTCATGATTTAATAATCCATAACTATGGTGTGGGAAAATGTATGGCATCTATTCATGCTGAAATTCCTTCAAATATTGATTTAATAACAATTCATGAGATCATAGATAGTGCGGAGAGGGAAATTTCCCAAAAGCTAAATATATATTTAGTTATACATATGGATCCAATGTGTATTCATGATGATAAAATAAATGCAGTTAAAGAAAAGGTTCAAAATATACTTTTAAAATTTGAAGCTGTTAAATCTATGCATGACTTTAGAATTACTGAAGGAGAAAATAAGATAAACCTTATATTCGATGTTGAAGTTGATGCTCACAATATTAATACAAAGGATAAGGAAGAAGAACTTAGAAATGACTTAATAGAAGAAATTAAGAAGATGGATCCTTTATACAATTGTGTAATAACTATAGATAAATATTTTTAAAAAAATTACTGGGAAAACCCAGTAATTTTTTTATTGCACTCTTATACTTTTAATTGTGCTGTAATCACTATAATAATCTTTTTTATTATTTGTTCGAACAGCTTTTACTTTGTAATAATATGTTTTTTTCTTAGTTAACTTTTTATCTGTATATGTAGTCTTATTTGAATAACCTATATAGTGGTATTTACCATTTTTTGAAGTTGCTCTATATATCTTATATTTAGTTGCTCTGTTAACTTTTTTCCAAGACATATTAACATTTGACTTAGAAGATTTTAGGGTAACAGTAGGTTTATATAATTTTGTTACAACTCTAGCTTTGGAGTAAGGCCCATAATAATACTTATTGTTAACTTTCTTAATTGCTCTAATTTTATAATTATAAATAGTTCCTGAAGCTTTGTTTTTGTCAGTAAAACGAACAAAACTAGATTTTGGATTTTCTTTTACTGTAGCGATTTTATCATATTCTTTTTCTTTAAAATTGTATCTATAAATTGCATAACCATAAGAGCCTCTTACGGGCTTACAAGAGAGAGTTACTTGTGAAGTAGTATAATTTTCTATCTTAAAACTACTAACCGCTTTAGGTACTATTATCTTCTGTTTATTTATAATTTTACTCATATTAGGAATACCATGTCCGTAATATTTATCCCAGCCTTTTTCACCGAAATCATCTGCGCTTGAGATTATTAGTGATTCAACTTTAGCAGGAGTCGTGTTAGGGTTAGCAAGCTTTATTAATGCAGCTATGGCAGAAATATGAGGCGCTGATAAAGAAGTACCATTTTCCTCAGTATAACCTCCCTTATATGAACAAGTTAATATTTCATAACCTGGTGCTGCCACATCAACAGTATTTCCATAGTTTGAAAAATATGCTATTTTATCTGATTGATCGGAAGCTGAAGTAACTATTACAGAATCCATATCTGCTGGGCATGAATAAGACACATTTTCGCTATCATTTCCAGCTGAGGTAACTACAACCACATTATTCTTAAGAGCATATTCTACTGCATCATGTAAAAAAGAATGATGAACCCCACCAAAACTTAAGTTTAATACATCAGCACCATTGTCTACGGCATATCTTATTCCTAGGGCAATATTAGATGTACTACCTTTACCATCACTATTAAAAGTTTTTACCGGTAATATTTTAACATTTAAATTTGGAGTACAATCTACAAGCACACCCGCCATGGCAGTACCGTGTCCATTTAGGTCATTGGGAGTATTATCGTTATCTAAAAAATCCCATCCATTAGATAAAACTCTATTTTTAAGAAAAGGATGACTTACAATGCCGGAGTCAACCACACCTACAGTGATTTCCTTTGACTTATTAGGTAAGGAATTGACATACTTGTCTATTTGAAGACGTTTAACACCCCAAGAATTAAATGAAGTATTTGATAAAGTAGATTCATTAGTATTGTTTGAGTTTTGTGTACTTTCCACTTCTAATTCTATATCAGGCTCAACGTATTTTACATTTACATTTGAATTAAGTTTTTCAAAAGCGTCTTTTGTTGACTCTTCACTATCAAACTGTAAAAAATATAAATTATCAGGACCTGATATAATGTCTTTTGCACCCAAATCACCTAGATTTAAATTATCTATTTTTGATTTCACTATTAAACGTTTGCTAGAATACTTTGAGTTTGAAGGTTGTTTTACTTGATTTTCCTCTATAAGATTTGATAATTCACTGGAAAGATCATCGTAGTTATCTACTTTTTCCGCTTGCGGTGAATCAGCATCTGCTATAGTTGTTGTATTTTTCAGAAAAATAAAAATAAAAGTAAGTATTGAGAAAGTAATTACTATTTTTCTTAACTTATTCATTTGTTCCCCCTAATTTTAAATTTTAAATATATTATACAATAAAATATGTGGAAATAAATAGAATTTTGTCAACAAAAAGGAGTTTACCATATTATTAATATAGCAAACTCCTTTTCCTATTTATAAAGATAATTTAAAAACTATCTTTTTATATCTATAACGTTTTGAACTAAAGCTTTACATCTTCCACATGAAGATCCGGCTTTAGTAGCTTCTGCAACTTTATCAACTGTATCACAACCATTGTTTACTGCATTTACAACATCTTCTAATGACACCTTGTTACATCCACATACTGAAGCTAATATTTCTTCTATAGCTCCTGCACATCTACCACATCCAGTAGCAGCTCCTGTTTTTTCCTTGATTTCTTCTAAAGTTCTTGCACCATCTATCATTGCCATTCTTATATCTATATAAGAAACATTTTTACAATGACATATTATTTTGTTTCCAGCCATAATTATTCCTCCGTTATGCTATATTGTGAATTTTAAAATTCAATATATAAATACTGAATTATTACCTTTTAATATATACCAAATATTATTAGGTGTTAAACAATTTTTTATAAATACAAGTTACATTTTACATTATTATGGGACGAAAGCAAAGTCATTTTGACCTTTATAATTCCTACTGCTACAATTAAATTAATATATTACAAAAGAAGTCATTTAACAAGGAATTATATAAAGAAAGGATGATTGTATTATGGAAGAAAGCTTTCATAAATCGGGATGTTTGATTTGTGGAGAATCAGTTATTATTCTAGAAAAAGAAGCTACACATACCTGTTCAATTTGTAATAAACATTTTATCTCATCAACTATTTGTATCCAAGGTCATTATGTTTGTGATGATTGCCACACTAATACTAATGAATTCGTTGAATTATTACTTAATTCCAAAGAAACAAATCCAACTATACTGTTCTCTCAAATAGAAAATTTAAAATCTGTAAATATGAATGGACCAGAACATCATAGTATTATTCCATGCGTTTTGTTGACTGCATTTAAAAACAGTGGAGGCAAGATTGATCTATTATCAGGGATTGAAACTGCTTTGCAAAGAGGTAAACAAGCTCCCGGTGGTATTTGTGGTTTTTGGGGGACTTGTGGTGCAGCCGTTGGTGCTGGAATTTATGGTAGCATAGTTACTAATTCTTCGCCCCTTAACAGTATGTCATGGCACAAGCCACAGAAACTAGTATCAAGAACCATAAATAAAATAGCACAAGAAAATGCAGTTAGGTGCTGTAAAAGAACTTCTCGTCATGCAATTCTAGAGGCAATTGAATGGACTAAAGAATATATGGGTACCGAACTTGGGAAAAGTGATTTTTTATGTACCTTATCTCACTACAATAAAGAGTGCATTCATGAAAATTGTCCATTTTATAATGAACAAGGAGATTAATTATGAGTAGATATAAATTTGCTAATTATGACATAGATTCTGTTGAATTAAAATGCCTTGTCGTAAGTCAGGGCTTAAAAATAGATAAGAAAGTATATAAAAAATTTAGTTCTACTAATAGAATTAATACAAATGCATTAACGTGTAATTGTTTCAAGTTACCAAATGATACAATAGTTATGGCAACAGATTTAGGTTTTCATTTATCTACTTTATCTTCTATGTTTTCTTGGGATAATATTAAACTTTTTAAGTATATGAATGATATGAAAACAGACTTTATATATAACCCCGCCAGACAAAACTCATGTTATTGATAACTATTTTGAACTTGGTGCTAGTAGAATAGCCTGCAGTCTGGAAGTGTGGGATGACCAAATTGCATCTTCTATAACACCTGGAAAAAGAGAAATAACAACAAAAGAAAGACATTTGGATGCACTTACATATATTGCGGAAAAATACGGTCCTAATAAAGCTTTTTCAAACTTTATTATAGGACTAGAACCTATAGAAACTTTAAGAGAGGGAGCTAATTACCTTGCAGAAAGAGGAATTATACCATCAGCTTCCATATGGATGCCCTTTGGCAAACCTGTTAATGGATCTATGAAAACCCCTAATGTTGAATATTTTAGAGCTGTTAAGGAAATGCTCGGTGAGATTTATGTCAAATATAATCTTAATCCTGCAGGTAGTTGCGGATTTAATGTTTGCATAGAAAGATATATAAAAAAATAGGTTGAAGAAAAATAAGTTTTTTTGTTTAATAAAACTGAATATTTCGAATATAGATATTGATATTTACAATTATTCATTTTCTGATATAATTACATTAATAAAAAACTCGGACATACAAGGAATGCCGGGAATAATATCATAATGAAGGAAAAATGAATGGAAAAATGTCATAATAAATGAATATGATTTATTTAAGCTTGCAATTTATTAAATGATTAATATTATGACTATGAAAATTCTAATTAAAAATGGAGGCTAAAATGGAGACTACAAAGAAAAAATTCAACTTAACAACTAAAATTTTTATAGCATTAATATTAGGTGCAGTATTTGGGATAATTCTACATTATTTTGTACCGGCAAGTACTTTTAGAGATAAGATCTTAATAGATGGAGTATTCTATATAATAGGGAATGGTTTTTTAAGATTAATGCAAATGCTTGTTGTTCCTTTAGTATTTTGCTCTTTAATATGTGGAGCATCAGCTATTGGTGATACAAAAACCTTGGGAAAAGTAGGCATTAAAACTATGGGATTTTACTTAATAACTACTGCTCTTGCTATAACAGTTGCTTTGTCTGTAGCAAAGGTTATTAACCCAGGAATAGGACTTGATATATCAG
This sequence comes from Terrisporobacter petrolearius, assembly GCF_020748185.1. Classification (GTDB taxonomy): domain Bacteria; phylum Bacillota; class Clostridia; order Peptostreptococcales; family Peptostreptococcaceae; genus Terrisporobacter; species Terrisporobacter petrolearius. The sequence goes on from NZ_JAHZMO010000004.1 coordinate 34,820, forward strand.
CTATAGAACAAACAAAAACTACTATAGGAGAAACTGCAAGTTTTGCTGATACTTTATTAGATATAATACCTAAAAACCCTATACAAGGTTTAGCAGAAGGAAATATGCTTCAAATAATTTTATTTGCCATATTAATTGGTATAATACTTGCAAAATTAGGTAAGAAAGCATATGTGGTATCTAAATTTTTTGCACAATTTAACGATGTAATGATGGAAATGACAATGATAGTTATGAAGGTTGCTCCAATAGGTGTTTTTTGCTTAATATCTAAAACATTTGCAAACATAGGATTTGATGCTTTTGTACCAATGTTAAAATATATGTTTAGTGTGTTCTTTGCTTTAGGTTTACAATGTTTTGTTGTTTATATGTCAATGTTTAAAGGATTTACAGGATTAAATCCAATTAAATTTATAAAGAAATTTGCACCAGTTATGGGATTTGCATTTTCTACAGCAACATCAAACGCGACAATACCAATGTCAATTGATACTTTAGAGAAAAAAGTTGGAGTAAATAAGAAAATATCTTCATTTACTATACCTCTAGGAGCTACTATAAACATGGATGGTACAGCAATTATGCAGGGTGTGGCTGTTGTATTCGTAGCTCAAGCATTCCATGTGGATTTAACATTTGTTGATTATTTAACTGTTATTGCAACAGCTACATTGGCATCAATAGGTACAGCAGGAGTTCCAGGTGTTGGTTTAATCACTCTTTCTATGGTGTTTAACTCAGTAGGACTTCCAGTAGAAGGTATAGCATTAATTATGGGAATAGATAGAATACTTGATATGACTAGAACTGCTGTAAACATAACAGGAGATGCTGTTTGTACTGCTATAGTTGCTCATCAAAATGGAGATTTAGATAGAAAAGTATTTGAAAGTTATGAAGAAGAAGAGCAAGCAGCCCTTGCTTAGACATAAAACAGAATATAATTTATAATACAGAAGGGTGTATCAATTTTGATACACCCTTTATATATAAAGATACAATTTATTTATTTAGAAAGTAGCCCTAAACAAAATGAGTTCTTGACTCTCACTACCCTAAGGCCTATTGATAGCATCTATGGTTGAATTTTATATTAAATAAATATCCACCGTTGATAAATAAATTGTAGCTTATTAAATATTATGCAAATTTATTATTATATATACTCTAAATAAATAAAAATAAATTGATTTGGAATTATAAATATATAAATGAAATAGTTAAATATTCCTAAGTAAATCTTATTTTTATAGTATTATATATTATAGAGATATTTAAAATCCATATGTAAAGAAATATGTAATACGAAAGGAATATGATAATGAGTATGTATATAAAAATTATTGGTTATTTGGGGATGATCATTTTTATAGTACTAAATATAGTGGGTCGCTTAATTGATATAAGCGACGTGGTTTACGTTATTGTAATGATTATGTCATTAATAATGTTTATACCCCTTTGCGTACAAGAAGTGTTGTCTTTGAAGAATAGATAAATCACTGATTATAATATGATAAGACTAAGCTTTAGACATAAATAAAGATTTATGCTGTGAAGGAGAGTTGTGGTTTATTGGTGAAATAGATGTAAAATAAGCCTATATCTTAATGAAGATATAGGCTTATTTTTGTCATAAATCATTAATTTACTTAATCTTAATTTTCTGGTCAATAAGAAAATATATGATCATTGATGGAAAAACGATAAATGATATGTATTCGCTAGGTATTATATTAAATAATAGTAACAAACCAAGGGTTACAATCAAAATACCACTGCCTAAATCTACAAATAAATTTATTTTTTCGGTTTTTCCTTTATAGTATTCTACTGATGTAAAAATAATAATTATTATTCCTAAAACTATGGATATCATACCAGGTGATTTCATAAATATTATATTCCTCCCATTCTTACTAAAATTCTTTTAATTTCATTATTCCCTATTGTAGAAATTTTTCTTACAAATTATTAGGAATTATGAGTCATAAAAAATTATACTACTTTCTTTATTATAGAAGTGTTAAAAATTTTTAGCATAATAAAATTTTCGATTTTTCACTGTGCTACAATTAGGATAAGTCACATAAAAGTATGGAGGAGTATATGAAGAAATTTATAAAAAAACTAATGATAGTACTACTTGTGATTACAGTAATATTAACAAGTGTTTTTTATAAAAATATAAGAATAAAGGTTTACATAAAAGAAAATAACTCATTTGATTTGATAAATATAAATAATTATGAAGTATTTCTTTCTGGTGAAACCCACACCATGACCAAAAGTGATAAATTTAAAAAAGGATTTTTTACATACTTAAATAAAAAAGCTGGAGTTAATAACATAATAGAAGAGGCAGGTTTTTGTAATGTACTTTTATTAAATGAATATATACAAAGTGGGAATGAAGATTATTTAAGATCTTTTATGAAGCAACTAAAAGGTACAATGGCCTATACTAAAGAAAAATATGAATTTTATAAGTGGTTATATAAATATAACTTAGAATTAGATGAAGACTCTAAAATAAATGTGTATGGTGTTGATGTGGAACATGACTTATTGGCTGCTGTAAAAGGTATAAAAACTTTAATAGATAAAAATAAACCTGTGCCAAAATCTCTTCAAGGGGCAATTTACCTTCTAAAAGAAGAAAATACAAAGGCTACTAAATATTTAAAAATTGCCTATGAAGAAGATAAAAAATCATGTAAAGAATATTTTGGGGATAAATTTATATATTTTGAAAATGGAATAAAGAACTTGTATCAACTTGGAGGAGGAAAAGATATGCGTGATAAGGTAATGATGAAAAACTTTTCATTTTTATATTCACTAAAAAAAGGAGAAAAATTCTTTGGACAATTTGGAAGTGAACATATATATCAAGATTACATGAACAGCGATTTTCTTACTATGGAAGAGGTAAGGTTTGGCACATTACTAAATAGTAAATCATCTCCAGTAAAAAATAAAGTTTATTCTTTGCTATGTGTTTATGAAAATAAAGAAGGCAATTTTCCATCAAAGAATTTTTTCAATTATTATTATTTTAATAATATTAAATCTGATAAATTTATTGAACTTTCAGGGGGAAAAAGTCCTTTTTATAATAAGGAATATCTATTTAATGGAAGTAAGGAAAATAAAGTTACTTGTGATTATATACAAGGATTGATGATACTTAGAAATTCTAAAAAAACACAAGTATATGGAAACTAATACGTTTTTAGGGGGAATATATGAATATTAATTTTAAAGATATAGATAAATCAAATTATAATACTTGTATAAATCTAAAGGTAGGAGACCATCAAAAGAGCTATGTTGCAAGTAATGCCATTTCTCTTGTACAAGCTTTTTATGAAGAAGAGTTATATCCTATTGGGATTTATAATGATGAGGAAATGGTAGGATTTATATTATATGATTATGACAAAGAGCTAGAGGGATGGTCATTTTCTCGATTTATGATAGATATTAATCACCAAAACAAAGGTTATGGATCAAAAGCTTTGGAAAAGTTTTTAGAGTTTTTTCATAATAAATATCCAAAGGAAAATTTATATACAAGTGTGGAAATAGACAACGAAGTAGCCATGAAGCTTTATGAGAAATACGGCTTTAATAAAAAAGATTCCTTTGAATATAAAATTGGAAACACTGTTTATAAAGAATTTAGAATGTTGAAGGAATGGTTATAGTTTATTTTACATGATGACTAAAGGAGGATTAATTTGAACAATACTTTTAATAAATCAATTACAGAAATAATAAAAAATAGACATTCAGTAAGAACTTACAAAGATGTAGAATTATCAAATGACATTATAGAAAAAATAGAAACTTACTTAAAAGAAATTAATAATAGTGAAGGAATATTTGGTGGAAAAATAAGAGTTAATTTAATTGAAAAAGATGACAATGACAAAGAGACTAAGCTAGGAACATATGGAGTTATAAAAGGTGCAAGATATTATTTAGTAGTAGCTTATGACAAAAGGGAAATGGGACTTTATGATTTAGGGTACTTATTTGAACAAGTTGTATTATACTGTACTTCTTTAAATTTAGGAACTGTGTGGTTAGGAGGAACTTTTAATAAGGGTAAATTTGTAAAAGCCATAGATTTGAAAAGCAATGAAGCCCTACCAATAGTATCTCCAGTAGGTATTGAAGCTGAAAAGAAAACTTTTATCGCAAAAGTATTTGGTACTAATACAAATAAAAGAAAAGCATTTAATGAAATATTTTTTAAGAATAATTTTGATAGGCCACTTACTTATGAAGAAGCAGGGGATTTTGGTGAAGTTTTGGAAAATGTAAGATTAGCTCCATCTGCTGTTAACAAACAACCTTGGAGAATTGTAAAGGAAAATAATAATTTCCATATATACAATGAAGGTAAAATAGAAATGAGCAAAATTGATATGGGTATTGCACTATGTCATTTTCATTTAAGTGCTAAAGAAAAGGGGTTTAAAGGTGAGTTTAAAGTTTTTAATGAGAAAGAAAGTGATAAATTTAAATACTTAATATCTTGGATAGGATAAATATAATAAGAATTAAAAAATTGTTTTGAAGTTATTAAGGGGGACTAACAGGAATGAAAAATAGTGATTTCATTTCAATCTCAAAAGTAACATATTTACAAATAAATTTTTAAGCATGTTAGGGGGAGAGACAAAATGATAAGAAAAAAAAGTAAAAATCCTATTGAAATCTATAAAAACAGAAAGAAAAACTATGGCTGGGAAGTAAAAAATGAAGATAGTGAATACTTAATATTTGAAAAAGAAGAACCAAATGGAAAGTACTTTCAAACTTTTATGAAAGACGAATTATCTTTTAGCTCTATATTTGTTATAATATATCTACTTTTTATTCAAAATATCCATTATGAGTACAACGTAGACTTTTACTATACAGTAACAAGTTACTGAGGAATTTTTATGTTATGTTTTGCTAATTTATTTATTATAATATTTTTAATAATATGCATTGGAGAAATATATTATTTATTTAAACATAGAGTTAGTATGCAGGGGGATAAAAGTGAGTATATAATACCAATAAATCTAGTAAAAAGAAAAATGAAGTATGAAAAAGTAGGATCAATTACTTTATTATCTTTATTTATTATAGGATTAACAATCACAATAGGGGCCAATGTTTTATTAAAAGACAAGGTGCCAAATGTTAACATAAATTTAAAATTAACAGAGTTAAATGATAAAATTGAAGGTGAAATTGATAATTCCTTAGATGTAAGAAAAACAATATTTGCAGAAGATATTTATTTTAAGCAGATTGTTTACCATACTATTGACAAAAAATACTATACTGATCGACTAATAAAAGGTCGCTTGGATATAGAGTATTTTTTCAGTGACAATAAGTGGATTTTAAATAAAAGTTTTGAAAGTATTTATAATGACTTAAGTGATTACAGTTTATATAAAGAAGATAATAATTCAAAAGAACTTAAAAATTGGGGTGCAAAGAAACTATTTATAGGCGAATACAAGGAACGTATTATTTTGTATGAAGATAAGGTATTAGTCATAGATGGAGATTTTGATTATACAAAGAAAAATATAGATAAAATATTAAAAACTTGTAGTGAATTGAAAAAGTAAAGATGGCTAGGTAGTATACCATTTCAACAAAATACAAGAAAATAATTTGAAATCTAAAAAAGTATAAATTAATTAAAAGCTACTTCAAATAGGAGAATAGTGGTAATAACTTAAATTTTTAAAGTTATTGCCACTATTTTTTTCATTATTATGTCTAAAATAGAAATTGACTATTATAAAAGGTATTAATATAAAATAGTGTGAAAATTTTGATTAATTTTAAAAGTATTGCGAAAACGTTTTTTTGTACTACAATTATCAAGGAATGTATTTTTTTGTTATGGCATATAAGGTGTGATTATAATTATTGTTTGTATTAAAAAGGGAGGAAGATTTATGGAACAAAATTTACAAAAAAATCTAGGATTATCAGCAGCACTATCAACAGTTATTGGAATGGTTATAGGTGGAGGGGTATTTTTTAAACCTCAAGCAGTATATACCCTTACAGGAGGGGAACCAGGACTGGGAATTTTAGCATGGATATTAGCCGGTGTACTTACAATAGCTGGTGGATTAACTGCAGCTGAAATATCAGCAGCTATACCTAAAACAGGTGGAATGATGATATATATAGAAGAAATTTATGGTGAAAAATTAGGATTTTTAACTGGGTGGATGCAAAGTTTACTGTTTTTCCCAGCAATGATAGCAGCTATATCAGTAATGTTTGGTCAGCAAGTTGCTTACTTATTTGCTAATTCTTCACTTAGTTTACCCTTCTCAATAGGTGTAATAATATTTTTAGCATTTATGAATAATTTAGGTTCAAAAACTAGCGGTATAATACAAACAGTATCTACAGTTTGTAAACTAATACCTTTAGTTATATTAATAGTATTAGGTTTTGTCAAAGGAAATCCATCTACAGCATCAATAATGAGTCCAATGGTAGGAGAGGGATTATCTCCTATGAGTATATTGGGGCAACTTATGATAGCTGTATTATTTGCTTATGATGGATGGATAAACGTAGGTGCTATAGCAGGTGAAATGAAAAACCCGGGCAAAGATTTACCAAGAGCTATTGTTGGTGGTTTATCAGTTGTTATGTCAGTATACGTTATAATAAATATATCATATCTTTGTGTGTTACCAGCAAGTACATTAGCATCATATGATGCTCCAGCATCTGCAGTAGCAGAGATTATTCTAGGGGCAACAGGTGGAAAATTAATCACATGTGGTATATTAATATCATTATTTGGATGTGTTAATGGATATATTTTAACTGGTTCAAGACCTTTATATACTTTAGGCATGAAAGAATTAGTACCAGGTAGTAAATTTATAAAAAAACTTAACAAACAAGATACTCCAGCATATTCAATAGCTGTTATTTCAGTAATTTCAATTGTGTACTCAATATCAGGTCAATTTAATTTACTTACAGATTTAGCTATGTTTTCTGTGTGGGCTTTCTATATATTAACTTTTTATGGAGTGATAAAACTTAGAAAGGACAATCCTAATTTACATAGACCTTACAAAGTGCCAATGTACCCTTTAATACCAATTGTTGCAATGTGTGGAGGATTGTTTGTAATTATAAATCAATTATTCTTTGCAGGTTCATTTAGTAGAGCACTGGCAATTGGTAGTATTGTAGTAACTTTACTAGGTTTACCTATATATAATTATTTTGATAAATTAAGAGTAAAAGATTTCGGAACTGAAAAAATAGGATAGATATTATAAATGTAAATGAAAAATAGGATAGACTCATAAATGTAAACGGTTACAAATAAAAGGATAGTTGTGATAACATAAATTTAAAAGGTTATTATACTATCCTTTTTATTATTAGACAGAAGTTATTAAAACAGATTATCTTTGGTTATCTTAAGTTATCTTAAGATGTATTAATAAAGTAGTAATGAGAATATATTTTATAGTAAAATTATGGAGTGAGGGGAACTTTAAGAAATTATTTTAAATGAAGAGGCATAGGGGTGAAGTAATGAAAGAAATAAAAATTTGGAAAATGATATTGATTTACCTTGGAACCACATTTGTAGTTGTATTTGGTGTAACAATATATTCATTTTTAAAAGGGACACAAGAAATTAATGATGTAGATTTGTCATTTGTCTTATCTTTATCAGTATTATTAGTTACTTTAATGTCAGGTAGAGTAGGCATAAAACTAGCAAAAGAAAGATTTAACAACTTTAAAAAAGTGGCTAGTATAAAAGAAATAATAATAGTAGTAGCAACTCAGATATTTTTATCCATAGGTCTTTCTAATTTAAGTTTAGGATTTGTGGCAATTAATGATAAAAATAAGGCATTAGAAGTGGCAAATGAAACTTTTGGAAATCCAACTAATAATATAGAATTAGTAATATTTTTAATTTCCGTAGTAATAATAGCCCCTCTTTTAGAAGAAATAATTTTTAGAAGAATTGTTTTTAAAAGACTAAATATGAGATTTAGCTTTACTATTTCGGCAATTGTATCATCTTTGATTTTTGGTATTGGTCATGAGTTTTTAGGTATATTAGGAGCTATAATATTTGGTGTGGCTTGTTGTTTATTATATATAAAATATAAGAACTTATTAATACCAATTACAGTACATGTTGTAAATAATTTATTGTCGGGAGTTCTTACAAGTATAAGTTATTTTAATGGAAGCTTAAATCAGAAGGTAAGTGTTATAACAAACTTTGATATTAAAATGAATTTTGTTACAGGTACAATTTTGACAGCTATAACATTAATAATATTTATTAGGTTTATTAATGCTAATAAGCAGTATATAAAAACAAATAAAAGTAGATTACAAATTTAATAGTTTTCTCTTAATGTTAACATATAAAAAATATATTTGATTTAATATTAATATTGTGATAAAATCCCACTATAATTGAATTTTATATTTTAGTTTTCTAGGGTTCCGCAGTTTATAGCTGGCTGGTCCGAGAGAAAACGCACAGCAATTGTGTACACGGAAGGATAAAAGCCTGGGAGATATTTTTAATAATATCCCTGTGGCTTTTTTTTATTACTATTTTTAAGGAGGCATAATTTAATGGAAAAATTAAAAGTTAAATTTATGAAGTATGTTAGTTTAAATGTTATGGGAATGATAGGTATTTCATGTTATATTCTTGCAGATACATTGTTTGTTTCCAAGGCCCTTGGAACTGTAGGTCTAGCGTCACTGAATTTTTCAATACCTGTTTTTAGTATTATTCAGGGTATTGGACTAATGATAGGTATTGGAGGTGCAACGGATTATTCAATTAGTGAACAGCAAAAGATCAGTAACAATACATCATTTACTCAGTCACTATATTTGGGTGGCATAATGTCTATTATATTTGTATTGTTAGGGGTTTTCTTTGCAAAAGATTTAAGTACATTGTTAGGTGCAGATAAGACAACACTTTCACTAACAAAGACTTATTTGACTACCATAATGTTATTTGCACCCTTTTTTATTTGTAACAATATTTTGCTGGCTTTTATTCGTAATGACAATAATCCTAAGTTATCAATGATAGCCATGCTTACTAGTAGCTTGGCAAATATAATTTTAGATTATGTTTTTATGTTTCCTTTTTCAATGGGGATTTTTGGAGCAGCACTTGCAACATCACTTTCTCCAATAATAAGTTTATGTATATTATCCATACACTTTACTCAGAAAAATCAAAACATTCATTTTATAAAAAGTAAAATATTATTTTCTAAGATATATCATATTATGACATTAGGACTTTCATCTCTTATTGGAGAGCTGACGTCAGCAATATCTTTAATAACATTTAATCTAATTATACTAAGAATTGATGGAAACACAGGTGTAGCTGCATATGGTATAGTAGCAAATGTGGCACTTATTGCTACATCCATATTTACAGGAATATCACAGGGAATTCAGCCTCTGTCTAGTGAGTATTATGGTAGAGGAGATATGACATTAGTAAATCGTATTTTGCGATATTCTATGACAACTACTATAATATTTGGAGTTTTAATTTATACAGTTGTTTATATTTTTACAAATCAAATAGTGGCTATTTTTAATAGTGAACAAAACATGAAACTTATGATGATAGCTTCACAAGGAATGAAAATATACTTTTTGGGGTATTTATTTGCTGGAATTAATATAGTGTCCTCTGCATTTTTTAGTTCCATATCAAAGGCAAAACAAGGTATGATTATATCTATTTTAAGAAGTGCTTTAATTCTTATACCTGCTGTTTTACTTCTAAGTATTTTCTTTAAAATGGATGGTATTTGGTACTCTTTTGTAATAACTGAATTAGTGGTGTTTACTATAAATAGTATGTTCTTAATTAAGATGAGAAACCAGTATAAAGAAGTTGTATAAAATTTAAAATAGCAACTATTTTGGCAGATGCCAAAGTAGTTGCTGTAATTAATTTTTATATCGAATATGTAGAAGTTCTACTAAATTATATGAAATACATTCTTCTACTAATTTTCTATTTTTTTATTGGTTCCTCAAATGATGGTGGAGTAATATTCATTTTGCTATCGTGGTTAGGTCCTGGTGTAGACAAGTCAAAGTAAATTTTTGAATCTTCAGTTACACCAAAATTCTTATTAGAACCTGTATCTTTAACTTTGTTAAGCGCATCTCTAAATAATGCATTGTGAGCTTCCTCTCTGTTTAGTAAGAAATCTATTGTTTCTCGTACATATTTATCTTCTATTTGTCTATAAAGATATTCATAAACAACTTTAGCTCTTTGTTCTGATGCTATATTGGATAGTAAATCAGCAACTAAGTCACCTGTTACAGTTACGTAATCAGCTGTCCATGGTGCTCCTGATGAATTTATTAATACTGGTGATAAACCTGTTAATACATGGGTTTCAACCTCACCTGATTCAACTGCTTTATAGTCAACATCATGACCGTTTAGTAAATTTATAGTTTGTGCAACCATTTCCATATGGCTAAGTTCTTCTGATGCAATATCTAAAAACAAATCTTTAATTTCTGGATCTTTTATTCTAAAACTTTGAGCCATATACTGCATGGCAGCTTTTAACTCACCATTACCTCCACCTAATTGTTCTTGCATTAGAACTGCATATTGAGGATTGGGTTTTTCTACTTTTACTTCTTGTAATAATGCTTTATCGTGTTTAAACAAAATAATTTACCTCCTTTTTTATGTCTATTCTTATATTTTCCTATATAATACTTTGTATTCTTTTTATTAATGGAAAACATTCAAATTTATTAAAATAGCAACTTATATATTAAAAATAATTACTGTGATATAATCTATAATTAGATAATAATTTATTAATTGTATATAGCCTAAGAAGGGAGATTAGAAAATGATCCAATCAATAGTACATATTGCCTTAGTTGTAAAGGATTATGATGAAGCAATAGATTTTTATACAAAAAAACTTCATTTTACATTAATAGAAGATACATATCAACCAGACCAAGATAAAAGATGGGTAGTAGTATCTCCACCTGGTTCAAATGGAACAACAATCTTACTTGCAAGAGCGTCAAAAGAAGAACAAGGGGCTTTTATAGGAAATCAATCTGGTGGTAGAGTTTTTCTTTTCTTGGGAACTGATGATTTTTGGCGTGATTACAATGAAATGATAAAGTTAAGAATAGAGTTTGTTAGAGAGCCTAAAGAACAGGATTATGGAATCGTTGCAGTGTTTAAAGATTTGTATGGCAACTTATGGGATTTAGTTCAGTTTAAAGAAAATCATCCAATGTTAAAAAGAGTTAAATAATGAATTTCAAAAATACATATGTTAAATAAATTTATGAAGGATATAGTTGAAAGTTCAACTATATTCTTGTATAATATAATTAGTTGAATTTTCAGCTAATTTAAGGAGGATGAGCAAAATAGAAAAATTAACTAATGACATACTAAGAGAAATCGGTAGCTTATCTAGAGCAATACATTCTATAAGTGATATAAAATATAAAGAGCTAAAATTACAAAAAGGTCAGTTTACATTCTTGACGAGGATATGTGAGAATCCTGGTATTAACTTTGTAGATCTGTCAAACATGTTAAAGGTAGACAAAACTACTACGACAAAAGCAGTTCAAAAATTAATTGAGGCTGGATATGTAGACAAGAGACAAGACGAAACAGATAAAAGAGGATATAAACTATTTCCTACAGAAAAATCACTTAAAGTATATAACTTGATAATTGAAGAAGAAAACAAAAATATAGAAGTTTGTTTAGAGGGATTTACAAAAGAAGAAAAATTAGTAATAAATAAATTAGTAAAAAAAATGAGCAAAAATATAGAAGAAGATTGGAAAAATAAAAAAAGGTAAGAGTGAGAATTTAAAAATGATAAGAAAAGCTAGTTTAAATGATATAAATAATATAATGGATATAATAAAATCAACAGTAGAAGAAATGAAAACTTACAATAATACTCAGTGGGATGAAAATTATCCTCAAGCCATAGATTTTACAGAAGATGTAGAAGGTGGAGATTTATATGTACAAGATGAAGATGGGAAAATAAAAGGGTTCATCTGCGTTAACTATATAGAGCCAATAGAATACGAAGACTTAAGCTGGCAATCCAAAGATAAAGCCATGGTAATACACAGAATGGCAGTTAATCCTAATTACAGACAGCAGGGAGTAGCTACAAAGTTAATGAATTTTGCAGAGGAATTAGCTCTAGAAAATAATGTTGTATATCTAAAAACAGATACTTATTCAATAAATACAAAAATGAATTCTTTATTTAAAAAATGCGGATTTAATCTTGTAGGAAAAATGAGTTTCTTAGGAAAAGAAAAACCATTTTATTGCTATGATAAATTATTAAAAAATTAAAGTTAAAAATGTTGTTATAAAAGGATAGGGAAAACTATTAAGTTATCTTTCTATCCTTTTTTGAATTGATTACAAATAGTTGGAAATTAGTGTTTTAGAAACTGTTACTATATAGTAAAATTGTAACTATGTAAGTCTTATAAAAATTATTAATAGATAGAACTGGAAAGTTTAAATCGGAATTTTAGGAGGAGAGAATGAATTTAGATGATTTAAGGTTGGACTGTGCAATAAAGCAAAAGAGAGGACTCCATATTATTATGGCCTCAGTTATTATATGGGGGGCAATTTTACTTGTACATATGTCATCAATGAACATATTGACTAAAAATTTATTTACATTTATTTGTACAACACCACTGTTACCAATTTCATATGTTATTTCAAAAGTAATTAAAGTGGACTTTCAAAATAAGGAAAATCCATTGACCAGTTTAGGCGTTTTATTTTCAGTAAATCAGATAGTATATTTACTTATTCCAATGTGGATATATCCTACCATACCAGATAAAATGTTAATGGTTATAGCAATAATTTTTGGAGCTCATCTTATGCCATTTGGTTGGCTATATAAGTCGAAAACATATTTTGTTTTATCTATTATTGTTCCAATATCAGCATTGATTGTAGGTCTTAATTTTACACCAGTCATACTTGCTATTATGATAATATTGTTTGAAATAATTTTTTGTATATGTTTAATTTTTGAAAATAAAAAATTGAAGCTGGATTTCTAATATTATGAGAATATAGATTAATCAAATAATTAATGATAGCAACTATTTTGGGAGATGCCAAAGTAGCTGCTATCATTAATTTTTATATCTAAAATGTAGAAGTTTTATTTAATTAAAAATATATTGTTCTACTAATTTTCTGTTTTTTAACTTGTTTTTCTGTGAAGTAGTTTCACCATGTCCATAATTACTGTTGAGATTATTGCCAAAATAAAACATATACCCAGTTCTCTTATTCCAAATGCTAAAGGCATATCAAAAATATCCCTTAAGAAAGGTAATAATGTTAAACTATACAATAGAGTACATACTATTATGGCATAAATTACGTACATATTAGAGAAAAATCCAATTTGCAATGAGGAATATTCATTGGATCTAGATGGTAGGGTTTGGAATATTCTGCATAGTGTTATAGTTGAAAATGCCATTGCTGTACCTAGTGAAGGTGAGAACTTTCTGCCTATAAGTTGTGCGATTATAACTACTATTCCAATTAAAATACCTCTAAATGTAATGATTTGTATTGTGCCACCTGCTAATATACTTTCATTAGGATCCCTTGGAGCTTTGGACATAACATTTTTTTCTGGTTTTTCAAAGCCTAAAGCTATAGCTGGAAGGGAATCTGTTATTAGATTTATAAATAATAGTTGCAAAGTTGTAAATGGATTTGGCCAATTGGCAAATACAGCAAATAGTATAGATGTTATACCTGCAAGATTTCCTGCCAACAAATAGGTTATAGATTTTTTTATATTTGTGTAAACAGTTCTTCCTACTTCAATAGCATTTACTATAGTTGCAAAGTTGTCGTCAACTAATATCATGGCAGACGCATCTTTTGCCACATCTGTACCACTTCCCATACCTATACCTATATTAGCCTGTTTTAGTGCTGGTGCATCATTAACACCATCACCTGTCATGGCTGTAATTTTTCCTTTATTTTGCCATGCTTTTATAATTCTTATTTTATTTTCTGGAGATACCCTTGCATATACTGGTATGTGTTCTAATTTTTCAGATAGCTCTTCATCACTTAAATTGTCTAATTCCTTGCCTGTGAGAGCCAGATCATCATCATCCATTATACCAATGTTTTTTGCAATAGCTCTTGCAGTTGTTTTGTGGTCTCCAGTTATCATTATAGTTTTTATTCCAGCAGATTTTGCATCTTTAACTGCATCAAAAACTTCTTCTCTAGGAGGGTCAATCATTGCTATTAGCCCAACTAAAGTCATGTCTACCTCATCTTCCAATGCAGGTACAAAGTTTTCGTCTGGGACATCCTTAAATGCAAAGGCTAAAACCCTAAGTGCATCGTTAGAAAATTCTTCGTTTACTTTTTTGTATTGTTCCAAAATATCATCACTTATGGGTTCTTTTTCACCATCTACTAAAGCATATTTACATCTACTAAACACAACATCTGGGGCACCTTTTGTAAACATATAAGCATTATGATGAATACTATTTACTGTTGACATTAGTTTTCTATCACTATCAAAAGGTATTTCATTAAGTCTGTCATATTTTTCTCTTAGTTCTTTATAATCTAATTTTTGTTTATTTGCAAATTTAATTAATGCAACTTCTGTTGGGTCTCCTATTTCTTTTCCTTCTTCGTTTATATTTGAGTCGTTACATATGGCAGATGCAACAGTCAAAGCTTTAGAATGATAAGAGTAATTTATATTTTTAGGGTCCATATCATCTTCAGAAGTTTCATGCATATAAAAATCAACTACAGTCATTTTGTTTTGTGTAAGAGTACCTGTCTTGTCTGTACAAATTATACTTGTTGAACCTAAAGTCTCTACTGCAGGTAATTTTCTAATAATAGCTTGTTTCTTAGCCATATTATTGGTACCAAGGGAAAGTACTATGGTAACTATGGAAGACAATGCTTCTGGTATGGCAGCAACAGCTACTGCAATAGCAAACATAAAAGAATCTATAATTATTTTGCTAGGCAAGGTATTTGTAGAAATGTAGTTTCTTATAATTTGTATAGCAAATATGCCTATTGCTATTATAACTATAGCTACTCCAAGTTTTTTGCCAAATTCATCAAGCTTTTGTTGAAGTGGTGTTTGCTTATTTTCTGCACTTTCTAGCAGACCAGCTACGTTACCCATTTCAGTGTTCATTCCAGTTTTAGTTACTACAAAACTACCCCTACCATAAACAACTAAAGAACCACTAAAAACCATATTTCTTTGGTCGCCTATTCCAACTTCTTCTTCTATATTTTCATTATGTTTTAATACAGGTTCACTTTCTCCTGTTAACATTCCTTCTACGATCTTTAAAGTTTGAGCTTCAATAAGCCTACCATCTGCTGGAATATAATCTCCAGCTTCTAATATAACTATATCTCCTGGAACTAACTCTCTAGATTCAATGCTTTGTTTTTGGCCATTTCTCAAAACCTTAGCCTTTGGCGCAGATAGTTTTTTTAGACTCTCTAAGGAACCCTCAGCTTTTTTTGTTTGAGTCACTCCTAAAATTGAATTCAATATAACAACTATAAAAATTATTATGGATTCAACAGCTTCACCTAGGACTATTTGTACTACTGCGGCAAGTAAAAGTATTAATACTAATGGATCTTTAAAACTTTCTAAAAATAACATCCATGTGGGAGTTTTATTAGCCTCTTTCAGTTCATTGTACCCAGATGTTTCTAATCTTTTTTTTACAACATCATTGTTTAATCCTTTTATGTCAGATTGAAGGTTACTAATAGATTCAATATATGATTGTCTATAATACATTTTTGTCTCCTTTTAATAATTTTTTCTAAATTTATTATTTACAATTGAGTATTAAATATTATTAAAATTAAAATGAATGGTATGATTAATAAATTAGAATTTTTGAGCCAGAGTTTTAATTTAGTTGATTTTGCAACGATTATTATGATATTATAAGTGAGTATAATTATGTAAAAATTTGAGGTGAAATAATGTGGAAAAATATACTAAAGAAGAATTAAAAGAAGCACTAAATGTTGTAACTTCATCTATAAAAAACTGTGAGAAGATGCATCCGAAATTTGAGGAAGGCACATCACAACACACACTTCTTAAAAATAGGATAAAAGCATTATATATATCGAAATCATTAATAGAAGAAGAAAATATTAAAGAGAAATATACAAAGGAAGAACTGGAAAAATCCATAGCTCCAGTTTCGTCAATTATAAGCAAGTGTGAAAAAGCAAAGACAAAAGCAGTGGAAGGTACAGGAAATCATACTAGACTGACAAAACTTATAAAAGCTATGTATATTTCAAAATCTTTAATTACAAATGAGATAAGTAAAAGAGATTAATATTTATATAAAGTAGTTCAAATGACCTACTTTTTTTGTGCAGTAACATAATGTTTAATAATAAACGTAAAAAATATGATATTGATTAAAATAAAATGAAAAAGTTGAAAAAAGCAAAAATTGAGGTAGGTTAATATTGTTCTTTATCATAAATAAGAAATAAAGTAGTAGAAAAAATAATTGTGTTGCAGCCACGTATAAACTAAACTTAATAGTGAGATTAAAATTAAGTGGGTGGTAAGATGAATAACATATTGAGTACCTACAAAGGCCTACCGAGAGAAATCTACATATTATTTTTAGGGAAAATAGTTAATGCAATGGGGGCATTTGTTCAACCTTTAATGTCATTAATACTAACGCAAAAACTGGGAATGAGTGCAGGAGAAGCTGGTGAACTTGTTACTTTTATGGCAGTATGTCAAGTGCCATGTATTATAATGGGAGGAAAATTAACAGATACCATAGGAAGAAAAAAAGTAATAACTATATTTCAGATAATAGGCATTATAATGCTAATAATTTGTGGAATAATTCCACTATCAATAACAACAGCTAAATTTATGATACTGTCTTCTTGTTTTTATTCTATCTCAATGCCTGCCTATGATGCCTTAAATGCAGATTTAACAAATGAAAGTAATAGAAAGAGTTCTTATTCATTACTATATATGGGTGTGAACATAGGATTTTCCATAGGATCCATGATTGGAGGGTTTTTGTACAACAATTATTTGCCTTTGATTTTTATAGGTGATGCTGCCACAACTATAGTTGCCCTTTTATTAATTATATTTTATATAAAAGAACCAAATAAACAAAAGGAAGTTGTACTAGATTGTGAAGAAGAAGATTTACAAAGATCAACATTAAGTGTTATTCTAAAAAGGCCAATACTTTTTTTATTTCCATTAATGATGTTGTTATTTCAATTTGCATATAGCCAATGGGTATTTACACTACCTATTCAGTTAGGTGAATTGTTTAATGAAGGTGGAGCTAGGCTTTATGGTTTTTTGGGTGGATTCAATGGTATTATAGTAATAACTTTTACACCTATATTAACTTATTTTACTAAAAAATACAGAACTTTGAATATTATGAGTGCAGGTGGAATGTTATATGGATTGAGCTTTATTATATACGCCTTTGCATATTATAAAATATCTTTTTTTGTTTCCACATTGGCACTAACTATTGGTGAAGTTCTTATAGTAACAAATGCCCAAGCTTTTATTGCAAATAATACTCCTCCATCTCATAGGGGAAGGATAAGTTCAATTTTTCCCATGATATCAGGTACAGGGTATGCTATTGGTCCTATGATAATGGGGGATGTAATAGATGCCTGTGGTATATTTGTGGCTTGGATGATAATTACGGCCGTTTGTGCAAGTGGTGCAGTGGGAATGATTTTGCTAAAGAATCTTAATAATGTAAATGATTAGATGAATTTGATGATATAAATTATAGGAGGGCGAGATTTGGATTTTAGTATAGTAGCAGAAAATTTAATAGAAGATTATGGATTGATAAGTATATTTTTAGTAGTTTTACTTGAATATGCAAATTTTCCACTGCCTAGTGAGGTTGTGTTACCATTTATAGGTATAATGGCAGCTAGCGGAAATATGAATTTTGCCCTAGCTCTTGTGGTTTCAGTTTTTGGGGGGATAGTTGGTAGTATTACAAACTATTTGCTAGGATTGTATTTTGGTAAACCTATACTTAAATATATGACAAAGAAATATCCTAGAACACAACCTTCAATTAAGGCGTCCATGTGGTGGATGAACAAATATGGAAAAATGTCTGTTATGCTGGCAAGAATGGTACCTGTAGCAAGGACCATAATATCTATTCCTGCAGGTATAAATAAGATGAACATAAATATTTTTATACTGTATTCTACTATAGGTATAAGTTTGTGGAATACCATACTAATATCTTTAGGTTATGTACTTGGAGATAATCTAACTTTAATAACTAATATAGTTAAAGATTACTCACTAATAGTTGGCCTATTGGTAGTTATTGCTATGATAATATTTTATATTAAAAAAAGAAAAAAGTTAAATCAGTAATGTGATACCTTTCCTTTAGTTATACATATAAAGAAAAAGAAAGACCTCTTAATATTTTATGAATATTGAGAGGTCTTTTATTTATTGATGGAAGAGATAACGCAGTAACGCTCATTATAAATGCTAAAAAAGTATATCCAATTGTTATTGAATATACTTACATTTATTACATCAAAAAAATTGATTTGAAAACCCTTTTATAAAAATAATTTTTGAATTACCTCATAAGTTAAAACTCTTGATATACTATCTTTATTAACAGAATAATAATTCCATTTTCCCATGGAAGTTTTACTTATAAGATTTACGGAAAGTAACATTTTTAAGTGATATGAAAGTTTTGATTGAGATATATCAAACATATCTACTAGTTTGCAAACACACACACTTTCCTCAGAGTATAGTTTTTTTAGTATTTGTAATCTGATAGGATCAGATAATGCTTTAAAGATTAATTCTAAATTTTCCATATTAATACCTCCATTATTAATTATTATATCAAATTATTTGAAACTAATAAAAATATTTATTATTAATATGGACAAAATATAGTTATTAAATCAAAAAAAATTGATTTATTTTGCAAAAATCAGTTTACAAAGCTTTACTTATAACATATCATATGAGTATAAGTGAATATGATTATATACAAATGAGGTGACATAGTGGAATTAATACAAATGTTAAAAGCTCTTGGTGATGATACAAGGCTGAGAATAATAAATATTCTAAGTCATGGTGACTTATGTGTTTGTGAAATAGAAGTAGTTTTAGGAATTTCCCAATCAAATGCGTCTAGGCATTTGAATAAATTGATGAATGCCAAGTTAGTTACTTATTACAAAGAAGCAAAATATGTTTATTACAAAATAAATGAAGAAACAATTAATGAGCACAACTTTCTAAAAGAGATTATTGAAAAGGAATTATGCAATATAGATAATCTAAATAATGATTATGAAAATCTTAAAAAATTTAAAAATGATGGAATGTGCTGTGAATCCATAGAGAAATATAAAAAAATTAAGACAACATAAGATAAGGAGAATAATCAATGAAAATAGGAGTTATATCAGATATACACAGTAATATTTATGCCCTGGATGCAGTATTAGAAGACATAGAAAAAAGAAATGTGGATTTGATTATATGTACAGGAGATTTAGTAGGTTATGCAACTAGACCAAACGAAGTTATAAATACCATAAGAAAAAATAGAGTTCTAACAATAATGGGTAACTATGATGACGCCATAGGAAATTATAGACTGGTTTGTGGGTGCGATTACCCAGATCCTAAAGACGCACAAAAAGCCAGTGCATCTATGAGTTTTACTTTACAAGAAACTAGTGATGAAAACAAAGCTTATTTGAGAAACTTGCCAAAGGAATTAGTGCTTACTTTTAACAACAAAACTATAAGGTTTGTTCATGGAAGTACTAGGCTAATTAATGAATATTTAAAAGAAAACTCCAAAGAAGCAGAGGAAGTAATGGGTGAAATAAAAGAAGATATTTTAGTCTGTGGCCACACTCATATACCTTATTTTAAGCAATATGGACAAAAACTACTGATCAACGCAGGTAGTGTGGGAAAGCCCAAAACTAATAAATCTGATGCCAATTATGTAATAATAGATATTCAAAATGATGATGAAATAAGTAAAACACCTTTTACAATTAATGTTGAAATAGTAGAAATAAGTTATGATTATGAAACAATAGCTAAAGAAATTGAAGAAAATGAAATATTACCAAATAGCTTTGCAGATCTTTTAAGAAAAGGCAGTGCAAAATAAAGTTCTTATTTAATTATGAAATTTAATATAGGAGGTATATATATAATGAATGATTTTAATAAAGATGATATTAGAAATACTGTAAGAGACAGCTATAAAAAAATAGTAACTAAAGAGTCAAAACTTGGATGTTGTGGAGAAGATATTTCAAAGAGTATTGGATATTCAGAGGAAGAACTAGATGTTGTTCCAGAAAATTCTAACCTAGGGCTTGGCTGTGGAAATCCTCACCTTATAGGAAATATAAAAGAAGGAGAAACTGTTCTAGACTTAGGTAGTGGAGCAGGATTTGATTGTTTTCTTTCATCAAAAAAGGTAGGGGAAAATGGATTTGTTATTGGTGTGGATATGACACCAGAAATGTTAACACAAGCAAGAAAAAATGCAATAGATAATAATTATACTAATGTGGATTTTAGACTGGGTGAAATAGAGAATTTACCTGTTGCTGACAACACTGTAGATATAATTATATCAAACTGTGTAATAAATTTATCTCCAAATAAACAAAGAGTATACGATGAAGCTTATCGTGTATTAAAACCTGGTGGAAGGATGTCTATATCAGATATAGTGCTTATGAAAGAGCTAACTTGTGAAATGAAACAAGATGAAAAGCTGTACTGTGGCTGAGTTACTGGTGCTTCTTCAGTTGAAGAGTTGGAAAATTATTTAGAAAAATCAGGATTTAAAAATATAAATATAGATGTAAAACCTGTGTCCAAAGAATATGAAGCTAAGTGGGGACATAATTTAAAGGTAGGCGAGTATATTATGTCAGCCTCTGTTAGAGCTACCAAATAAATTATAAGATTATATATTAACTAAGGATAAAGGAACTTACTTTGTTCTTAGTATAATTTCAATAAAACATATTCATATATTTGAATATGATTATATAAATAAGGAGGAAAATTATGAGTAATAAAAATGTTAATGAAAAAAACTATAAAGAAGGAGGAATGGGCTTATTTGAAAAGTACCTAACAATTTGGGTAGCACTATGTATAGTAGTAGGAGTTCTAATTGGTGTATATTTACCACAAATTCCACAAACTTTAGATAAGTTTACTTATGCCCAAGTATCCATACCTGTAGCAATATTAATTTGGTTGATGATTTATCCTATGATGCTAAAAATAGATTTTTCAGCCATAAAAGGTGCAGCAAAACAAAAGAAAGGTCTAATTGTAACTTGTGGAACTAACTGGTTAATCAAACCTTTTACCATGTATGCAATAGCTTATTTCTTTTTAATAATAGTATTTAAAAATATAATTCCAGCTGATTTGGCAAAAGAATATTTGGCAGGAGCAGTACTACTTGGTGCAGCCCCTTGTACAGCGATGGTATTTGTATGGAGTCATTTAACAAAAGGAAATCCTGCATATACATTAGTTCAAGTAGCCGCTAATGATCTTATTTTATTAATAGCTTTTGCTCCAATTGTGGCATTTTTACTTGGCGTAACTAATGTAGCTGTTCCAATGGATACATTATTACTATCAGTTGTATTATTTGTAATAATACCATTTGTTGCAGGATATTTTTCTAGAACTATGATAATAAAGAAAAAAGGATTAGATTATTTTGAAAATGTATTTTTATCCAAGCTTAATGGTATAACAGTAGTGGGATTATTGTTAACATTAGTGATATTATTTGCTTTCCAAGGACAAAAAATAATAGATAACCCAGTTCACATAGCATTAATTGCCATACCTCTTACAATACAAACATTCTTTATATTCTTCTTAGCATATGGATGGTGTAAGGTATGGAAGTTACCACATAATGTAGCAGCTCCAGCTGGTATGATTGGTGCTAGTAATTTCTTTGAACTGGCAGTTGCAGTGGCTATTAGTTTATTTGGACTTAACTCAGGAGCAGCACTTGCTACTGTTGTTGGAGTACTTGTTGAAGTTCCTGTAATGCTTGCACTAGTTGCAATAGCTAATAAAACTAAGCATTGGTTTATAAAATAAAATTTATGGATTGAATAAATATAAAAATAGGAGTGATTAAAATGAAATTAGAAATATTTGAACCTACTATGTGTTGTTCTACAGGGATCTGTGGTCCTAGTGTAGATAAAAAATTAGTTAAAATAAGCGAAGATATAGAAACTTTAAAAAAAGAATTTGAAGGAATAATTATTGAAAGATATCAACCACAAACTCATGCTATGAAATTTATGGCTAATATGGAAGTAGGAAAGCTTGTAAGAGAAAATAGTCAAAAAATACTTCCAATAACAGTATTAGATGGAAAAGTAATAAAAAGTGGATCATATCCAACATTAGAAGAATTAAAATCAAATTTAAGAGGTGAGTAGATTGACACAGTTTTTATTTTTCTCAGGAAAAGGTGGAGTTGGAAAAACTTCAATGGCTTGTACAACAGGAGTATACAATGCAGATAAAGGATTAAAAACTTTAATAGTGACAACAGATCCAGCGGCTAATTTATCAGATGTTTTTGAACAAAAAATAGGTCATAAAATAACTAAAATAAATAATATAGAAAATCTTTATGCTATGGAAATAGATCCAGATGAAGCAACCAATGAGTATAAAGAAAATTTGTTAGCTCCTATGAGAGAGATATTTGATGAAGAAATGATAAAGATAGCAGATGAACAACTAAGTGGACCATGTACAGAGGAAATGGCTTCATTTGATAGATTTATTGATTTTATGGAGATAGATGAATATGACGTTATAATATTTGATACAGCTCCAACAGGTCATACAATAAGACTTCTTGAACTTCCTATAGATTGGTCTAAACATATAGAAGAAAGTGCACAAGGAAGTGGGCAAACTTGTATGGGTCCAGTATCTATGATCCAAGATAGCAAAGATAAATTCGATAGAGCTATAGCTAAGCTTAGAGATACTTGTCAAACTGATTTTATATTTGTTATGCAACCTGAACAAACTTCATTAGACGAAACTCTAAGAGCATCAAATGAAATAAAAGAACTTGGAATATCAACAACAAAGGTTATAATAAATGGATTTATACCACAAGATGAAGCAATAACTCCATTTTTTAAATCAAGATATGAAATGCAACAAAGCTATTTAGAAAAAGCAAAAAAAATATTTAAAGACTTGCCTATAGATACTATGGAGTTATTTGATAGTGAACTTAAAGGTGTAGATAGATTTAGAGTAAGTGCATCTATATTATTTGATGGCAAGAAACCTAAAAAAACTATTAAAATAGAATATAAAAATATAGATGATATAAAAATACAAAAAAATGAAAATGCTAAATCTCTTATACTACCTAAAAAAGGTTCTATAAGAAATGTGTTCTTCTCAGGCAAAGGTGGAGTTGGAAAAACTGTGATGGCTTGTATTACGGCTGTTAAATCTGCTAATGAAGGATTTAGAACTTTACTTCTTACAACCGATCCAGCCGCTCATATAGGCAAAGTTTTAGATAAACCAATAGAGGATAGTCCAGCACCAATAGATGGATGCCCTAATTTATATGCAGCTAAAATTGATCCTAAAGTAGCTTTTGAAGAGTATAAAGAAATGGTTTTAAAAGATGCTAAATCTAAGTTTAGCGGACCTACTATAGCTACTATGGAAGAAGAATTAAATTCTCCATGTACAGAAGAGATGGCAGCTTTTCAAAAGTTTATATCATATGCTTCAGAAGAAGAATATGATGTTATAGTATTTGATACAGCTCCAACAGGGCATACATTAAGGCTTTTAGAACTGCCTATGGATTGGTCAAAACAAATTCAAATGAAAGCTGGGGTTACTGCTGAAATTAGTGAAGAAGATAAAAAACAAAAAGAAAAGTTTGATAGAGTTATAGCTACTATGAAGGATCAAGAAAAAACTACTTTTAGTTTTGTTATGTATCCTGAAAAAACCCCTATAATAGAGGCTTATAGAGCTAGTGAAGAACTTAAAACCGTTGGTATTGAAACGCAAATGGTTATAGCTAATCTTATAATACCAGAAGAACAAGCAACTTCACCATTCTTTAGAAATAGACGAAATATGCAAGAGAAATATCTACAAGAAATAAAAAATGACTTTGCAAATTCTGAAGTTGTTAGAGTTCCTATGTATGATAAAGAAATCAAAGGTATAGATATGTTAACAAAGATAGGAAATAGCATATTCTAAAATTATATGTAGAGTTGTAGGTGTGTTAGTGGAAGTTCCTGTAATGCTTTGTCTTGTATGGATAGGTAATAAAACTAGAAAGCATTTTTCTTAATAAAAATTCATATAAATTATGAAAAAAGGTGAGTATCTAATTAAGGATACCCACCTTTTTTATGTATTACTCATATGATGATTAAAACAAACCTTGGAGAAATAATTAATTTTTACTAAAAAAATATTATAAATCCTAGTTTAATTACAATAAGAAATCTTAAGATAAGTTTATTTATATTTAATGTATAATAAAAGTGAGAACATAATCCAAAATTTGGTAGTTGGAAAGCTGGAATATATATATATCTGGAGGTATTCTATGAAAAAATTTTTTTCAATAGCTATAACTTTTTACTTTTAATTACAGGAGCTGTTTTTATTACAAACTTTTTTCTTAATAAATCTGATCTTCAAGATATTATAAATGTAACTGCTTTAATAATTTTACTTATTTATGCATTAATAGTAATTAAAGTTAATAAATAACTTATACTATATCTGGCCTTTAAATTACTAAAGAGGAGAAGTTTATGATAGGAAATAAGATTATCAGAATGGTATAAAATTTTGATAATATATATAGAATAATAATTTGAATATTTAGATTAACTATCATGTTGAAATTGCAAGATTAAAGGTTTATTATATAAGTAAAGGTTTGGTAAAGGAGTAAAAATGTGGTAATTGGCTTAATGGGTTTATTTTTATTTGTAGTTTTTATAGCAACATTAGTTCAGACAAAAGGCTTAAATAGAAAGGATAACGTTAAAGAAAGATTAGCTTATGAAAATTCAATAAAAGATGAATTGGGGAAAATAGGGGAAGTAAAATTTGTGGATTTTATAGATAATGGATATTTAGCAATAATAGATGATTATATGAAATACAGTTTTTGTGATTACGAAAATAAAGTTTATATAAAAGATATATTAAAAACAGAGATTGATTATGATTTACAAGGAATAGAAGAGATGAAAGCAAAAGATGAGAAAAGGTTTTCTCTATTTGGGCATACTCGCAATACTCCGGTTAAGTTAAGAGAAATAAAATTTGTCTTATATTTGAAAAAAATGGACAATATAGTATTAACACTAAATCCACAGTATGTAAATCCTTACAAGATTAAAAAAGTGCAGTCAATGTTAGATAACATGAATGCAGCAAGTTAGAGTTTAATTGGCATACTCCCATTGCTATATATGGGGGTGTGCCAATTTTGTGTTGTAATCTTATTATTTCAAATAGATAACTTTTATTTACCTAGTATCATGATTAAAATAAGCTTTTCTCAGTTTGTTCTTACAACGTTGAAATCTTTTGTATAATGCATCTTCACTTATCTCCAGCATAGGTGATATTTCACTTATTGAAAATCCATATATATACTTAAGAATAATAATTTCTTGATCATTTGGTTGTAATTGATTAAATAATAATAAATTACTATTAAAACAATCAAGTTGATCTAGTAAAGAAGGTGAAAAATTCATCTCATTTTCCAAATCATTAATATCCATAATACTTTCTCTTTTTCTTTTATTGTAAATATTAATAGAAACTCTTTTTACAATAATGGTAACAAAAGCTTTAGTCTTTGGGCAATGAATATCGTCTATCTTATCTAGATTATGTAA
This sequence comes from Terrisporobacter petrolearius, assembly GCF_020748185.1. Taxonomy (GTDB): domain Bacteria; phylum Bacillota; class Clostridia; order Peptostreptococcales; family Peptostreptococcaceae; genus Terrisporobacter; species Terrisporobacter petrolearius. Next base: position 61,086 of record NZ_JAHZMO010000004.1, read on the forward strand.
TATTTTGATGAATGCTTCGTGTACAGCATCTTTTGATAATTCTTTATCATTTAAAATTAAGTTAGCTTCATAATACATTGATTGTTTATATGTATTATAAATTTCAGTAAAAGTGTCTTTCTGAGACTCATTGTCAATATGCTTAAAATAAATAATCAATTTATGACTCCTTAGAATGTATTTGTTTCTAATAATAACAAAACTAACTAAATTATAAGACCAAAATAAATAAAATACAATGAATTTGTAAAAAAATGGCCAATAAATGGAATTTAAATTGTTTATATTATGAATACAATTTTAAAAGGGGGATATTCATGAAAAAAAAGAAAATTAATAAGTTGATTTCTTTCATTTTGGCGATATGCATGACATTAGTGTATTTGCCAATGGGGGTATTTGCTGAGGAACTTAAAAGTGTTACTGAAGCAATTCAAAGCGCAAATCAGGAAGACGTAAGTAGTAAATCAGAAAAAGTAATCAAAAAGACAGAAAGTTCTACAATATATCAATTTGAAGATGGAAAGAAAAAGGAAGTTATTTATGACAGTAATATTAGATTTAAAGAGAAAGGTAAATTAGTTGATTATGATCCATCGTTAATAAAAATTGATGATAAAAAAACAGATAACGATACAGATATTTCAGATTACAAATATGAAAATAATAAAGGTGATAAAAAAAATTACTTACCTAATACAATATCAGAAGAGACACCTGTTATTTTAGAAAATAATAATTATCAAATTACAATGGCTCCAAAAGATAGTGAAACAGAAAAAGTAAAATTAGAGGATGAAAATGTATTAGATATATATGATAAGGAAGTAAAATTACCAGTTAAAGCGGTCTATGAAGGTAAAGATGATAAAACAAAATTAGAGTATATTTCACAAGATAATGGAATAAAAGAAAATATAATTTTAAACGAAATTCCAGAATCAAATGTTTTTGAATATGAAATAAAATTAAATGGTTCTAAACCTAAAAAATGCGAGCTTGAAGAAAGTATTGTGTTTATAGATGAAAAAAACGATGAAGTAGTAGGTAGTATTGATGCACCATTTATGAATGATACCACTAACAAGGCGTATAGTGAAGATATAACTTATGACATAAAGGAAAAAGAAGGAGAAAAGAATACATATATATTAACTATGACAGTTGACAAGGAGTATCTAAATAGTAAAGACAGACAATACCCAGTAAAAATAGACCCTACAATTACTTGGTCAGGAGATAGCAATATAATAGATACATATATAATAAGTGGAAGTAAATATGGTGGTATAAACTTTTATGATGGTGGAACTACAGCATTTCCAATAGGTAGGGGTAGCCAAGGTGTAAATAGAGCTCTGGTAAAAGGAAAAAAACTAGCTGATACTGTTGACAATAAGTATGTGGCAAAAGCAACCTTAACAATGTATGAAACTAGTGGAAATGAGTCAGCGAATATAATAAAAGCTTATCGCATGACTGAAAAATGGAATGAAAAAAATGTAACATGGAATAGTAGACCGAATTATAGTACTAGCGATGGAGAGTATGGATCGGTAAAATCTACAGGAACATTATACAAAGCTTTAACTATGAATATAACTAGTTATGCAAGAAAGGTTGCAAGTAAAAAAATAAGTGACAATGGTTTATTACTTAAAGCCTCTGATGAAAGTGATTCAAAAGGAAAATATTCTAGATTCTTTGGCTCTAGACACTCAAATTCTGCTCTTAGACCTAAATTTACAGTTGAGTACTATGATGGACCAACTACGGCAAGTAATGTAACTCTATCAAGTAGTTATTTAAAGGTAGGTCAAACATTTAAATTAAATTGGTCAGGTATAAGTTCTAAATCACTAAACAGAGTAGAGTATAGAATTGCAAGTTATAAAGATAGTGATGCTACTGTAGGCCCAGATATATTTAAATACGCAGAGAGTCCTAAATTAGGGGCTACTTCTAGCGGAAGCAGTGATATTTCTAAAATAAAAGAATTAAAAGAAGGGTGTTATAGAATATATGTAAGAGGTATTGATAATGGAGGTATAGCAGGAACTGGAAAAGGAGCAACTTTCCATATTGATTCTACAAAACCAAAACTCGGTAGTGTATCCATATCTCCTAATTCAACTGAAGCAAATCCTTCAGAAAATTTTACACCAACTATAACATGGTCAAATGCTGAGGATACTCATTTTAAACAAGTTGAATATAGTGTAAATGGAGGAACTTATACAGTTGCCAAAGCAGAAAAATCTGGTTCACTTAAGTTACCTGCATCAAAGTTTCCATCAGCAGGAACTTATAAAATCAATATTAGAGCTATGGATAAATCAGGAAATGCAAGTGATATAAAGACATTGACATATTACATTAAAGATAAGAATGAGGATTTAAAGAAATATCTTCCTAGTGATTTATCTACTACAAATTACTATGGAAAGACACTAATAGCATGGAATATGGCTGAAGAATTACCAGGTAATATTTCATATAAAGTATATAGAGGTGAAACAGAAGATTTTACACCATCAGATAAAAGTATAGTAGCATCAGGCATAAAGGATTTATATTGCTATGATATGTTAGTTGGAGATGAAAAACCATATTATTATAAAGTTAAAGTTATAAAAACAACTAATGGAAAAGAAGAAGATACTAATATAATAACTTCAGCTATAAAATCTGAAATTAGTGATAAATCTGAATGGACTAAAAGACTTGGAAGTAAAGAATACTTAGGTTATTTTTCATACCAAACACCAAATGGAGATGGAACTATTGAAAAAAGTCAAGGAAACTTAACTTATTCACAAAAAGATATAGAACTTCCATCATCACAAGTATCTTTTGATTTGCAAAGAAACTATAATAGCCAGTCTAAAATAAATAATATGTTTGGTGTAGGTTGGAGTGACTCATTCCATAAAGAGTTATATAAAACAGGCAATGATGAAGAAATAATTTTTAGAGATAGTGATGGTTCTATGTTTAAGTTTAAAGGAGATGGCAAAGGAAATTATACTTGTGCTGAAACTAAAGACTATGAACTAGTTCAAACTGATAAAATTGAAAAATATGAGACAAAGGATAGTGCTGGAAATACAAAAGTCTATGAAGTAAACGATTATTATGAAATGACAACAAAAGACAATAATATATATAGATTCAATAAAAATGGTCAACTAGTGGCAATAACAAATCCAGTGAACGAATCAGGAGAAGATAAAGAAAAAATATATAACACATTCTTGCTATATAACTATGATAATAAAGGCAGATTAACTACAGTTATGAGTAATAGTGGATTAACTATTGAGATGAAATATAAATCAGAAGAAGGAAAAGAATCAGGTTTATTAAGCTCAATAACATTACCAGACAAAAGTATTTTATCTTATGATTATAATGATAATTATTTGACTGAATTTAAGCATTCTTTAGGAAATAAACAGGTAAGTTATAACTTTGAGTATAACAAGGATAAATATTTGAGTGGTATAAAAGATGCAAAAAGCAACTTATACTCTATTGGTTATAGTAATAACAAAGCTAATATTGTAACATATCCAAATGGAGAAACTTATAACATAGGGTATGTAAGTAATACAGAAACGACTATGACTAAAAGCAATGAAAGTAACAAAAAAATGTATACTGAAAGTACTGAATTTGATCAAGAATCTGGAAAAGTAACAAAGGAAACTGATGCTTCAGAAAATGTTAAATGTTTAATTTATGATAATAATGACAATAAACTTTTAGTAACTTCAACACAAGAAAAAATACAATACGAAGAGGTTAATAATGGAGTTGTTGAGTTTAAAACTAAAGAAGTAAAGACTAAAACGGAATATAACAAAAACGAAGATGTGGTTGAAGAAGTAGATGAAGAAGGAAATACAACTACATATACTTATGGAGGTGTCTATACAGAAAGTAAGCCGAAAGAAGTAATTACTAAAAATGGTGATAAAACAATATCTAAAGAAGAATATGAATATACAAATTTAGGAGAAATAGAATTAGAAAAAGATACTGTAAATGGTACTAAAACTAAATACGAGTATGATGAATATGGAAACAATACGCTTATATCAGGAAATGATATTAGCAAAACTGATAGCTCAGATGAAGAAAATAAGGATATACTTGATAAATCAATAAAAAATGAAGATTTAAGTAATACAAATTCTAATAATGTAAAATCAGATATAACAACTGATTATGATGTACATGGCAATGAAAAAACTATAACAGAAAAAAGTGCTGATTTAGAGAGTAAAAATGAAAATAAATACGACAACATGGGAAGAGTCATAGAAACAACAGTTTCAGATAAAGAAACAGGTAAATTAGAAACTATTCAATATGAATATGATTTTTTAGGTAGAGTTATAAAAACAACAACTACTACAGATGAATCAGGTGAAACACCTAAAATAGAAACAAAATCATATAATGAAAATGGAACTATTGTCAGTGAAACAGATAGCTCTGGTATAACAAAAAGACACGAATTTGATAAACTAAATAGAGTTACTTCAACAGAAATATCTAAAAATGATAATATAATGAAAAAAATAACAAATGAGTACACTTATGGAGACGTAACTATAAATACAGGCATAGGAAAAAAGTCATTATATAATATTTATATAGAAAGAACATATGTAAATAATGTACTATTTAGTGAAAAATATATAGATAAGTCAGGAAATACTGTAAGAGAAAAAACAAACGGTATATATACAGACTATACTTATGATAATAAAGGAAATGTAATTACAACATTTGTAATAGGAAGTAATATAAAAGATTTATCAAAAGGAAAAATTTCTTTGTCTTTATATAATGAAGATGGAAAAAATAATGCCAATATAGAAAATCCATCAATTGAAAATGGTAAATTTAAAGTAAGTAATAATTCTATAATTACAACAAAAACTTACGATGAAAAAGGTAATGAATCGAAAGTAACAGATGGAAATAAAGTAACAACTAAATATGATTACGATGACTCATCAAGAACAACGAAAGTTACTTTAGACTACAAAGAAAATGATAGTAATCCAAACTTTACAAAAATAGATTATAATATAGAAAATGATGGAAGTACTACAACTAAAATAACAGATGCATTAAATCATATAAGCTATAATGTAACTAATGCAGCAGGATTACAAACAGAAGTTAAAGACGTAGGACAATCAAACAATATAACGACAAAATTTGAATACGATTCGAGAGGAAATAAAAAGAAAGAGATATTTACTAATGGGGAATATAAAGAATATAAATACAATAAAAGAAATTTACTAACAGAAGTAACATATTGTAGTGAAGATGACAAAAGTACTTTAGTTACAGAGTATAAATATGATAACAATCACAAGCTAACATCAATGATAGACTACAAAATGGATGGCAATAATCCAGTATCCTATCATTATACATATTATGAGTATGACGATTTAAATAGACTTGCAAGTTATTCAGAAGTAAACTCGTCATCTACACCAAGTCAGTCTATAATAAACAAAAACAAAATAAGCTATTCTTATGATGCAAATGATAAAGTTACAGACATTAACTACATAGATTCAGATGATGAAGTAAAAGGATTAAAATTTGAATACAATGATTATGGTTGGTTAATGAAAATAAAAGTAAAAAATAAAAGAAACTTTTTGATAGGAGAAGCAAACTACAGAGACTATACTTATGACTCACATGGCAAAGTCAAAACTATAAAAGAATATAGAAACTTTGACAAAGATTATATATTAAAAACATATAACTACGATGTATTTGATAGGGTAACATCTATGAAATATGCTGATAGTAGTAGTTTAGACAAGGTTATGGAATCTTATTCTTATACTTACGACAAAAACAATAATATATTATCAAAAACAACAGTAAATAACTATCCATCAAAAGACTCAGACAAAATAAACGAAACAAAAGAATATACTTATGATAAGTTAGGAAGACTTACAAAAACTGAAGTTACCAACAAATCTATAAATAAGAAAAGTAATACGACATACGAATATGACAAAGTGGGTAATAGAAAATTAATGACAAAAGATGGTGCAACAACTAGTTATACATATAACGAGCTGAATCAGTTGACATCATCTAAAGAAAATAAAGGTGGAAAAGAAACATCAAATAAGGCTTACTCTTATGACAAAAACGGAAATCAAACTATGGAAAAAGACAGCGTGACAAAGGTAACAGTAGAAAATACTTATGATGTAGACAACAGACTTTCTACTTGCATAACAACAAATGGAGAAGAAGAAGTTGTAAATCAAGAAAACCTATACAACGGAAACGGTAAGAGAATCCAGAAGAAAGAAGGAAACAATGTAGTAAATTACTACTATCAAGATGGAGTAGTTTTATACACAACAGATAAAGGTGGAAATAAGACAAGTCAAAACTTTGTAGGTACTGAAGGAAATGTTATAGGTACTACAAGATATGGCAAGGATGGATTTAAGTATTATACTTATAACAAAGACGTTCAAGGAAGCACAACAAGTGTAGTAGGGCAAGAAGGGACTTCACCAGTGGCTTATGATTATGACGACTTTGGAGTAACAAGAAGTATAGGGGATAGTACTTTCTTTAATGAAGTTTGTTATACAGGTGCTATTTATGATGTAAGTACAGGACTGTATTATTTGAATGCTAGATATTATGATCCGAAAAACGGAAGGTTTATAACGAGGGACACTTATAGAGGAGAGATAAATGAACCGGATACTTTACATTTATATGCTTATTGTGCTAATAATCCTATAAATTATACAGATCCAAGTGGGCATGGTAAACTATCTATTTTAAGATCTATGGTGAAAAAAGCAATAAAAAAATGTACCCTTAAAAACTTGTATAAGATAGGTAAAAAGTTGCCTAAAAAATATAGAAAAAAATATTTTAAGATTGTAAGAAAAATTTTTTACTATACGAATAAAATTAAAAATACAGCAATAAAATATGGTGGGGTAAGAGGTGGATTGAATTTTTTCAATCATATGACTAATAAATTAGATTGGGTAAATAAAAAGATAGAAGATTTTGTTTATTCATCTTGCAGAAATGTTGGAATGAATAGACATTGGTCTTATTGGACTACTAAGTTTGTAACATTTTTCGTAGCTATATAAATTAAAAATTTAAGGTACAGTAATCTCCTATTATTGTTAATAAAAATAGGAGATTGTTGTATATAGGGACATATAGGAGGAAACTGATGGGATTAATTGTATTTTCAATATTTTATACATTTTTTTTTGCTGCAAGAATTGAGAAATCAGAAAATAAAATGGAATATTATCATAATATATTTGCAACAATTTTTTTTGGTATACTATCGTTTTGTAATATAACTGGTAGTAGAAGTAATGTGCTAAAGATTATTGGGACTGTAGTAATTATTTTAATAATAATTACTTATATTGGTTCTAAATCAAAAAGATATAAACAATAAAGTGTATGTTTATTTTAATAAGTAAGATATTGATAGTGACGGAAGTAATACAACTAAAATAATAAAGGTCCGGATTCATATAAGTTACGATGCAACTAATGTATTAGGGCTGAAGTAGAATCAAAAGACGTTGGAAGTTTTGATACAAATATAACTAAAAAATTTAAATATATTTCAAAAGACAATCAAACTAAGGTAAAAGACAGAGTAACAAAGGTAACAGTAGAAAATACAGAAGAAAGAAGCAAGTAATGTAGTATATTACTTCTATCAAGATGGAGTAGTTTTATATACAACAGATAAAGATAGAAATAAGACAAGTTAAAAGTTTACAAGTATATAAATTAAAAATTTAAGGTAGAGTAACCTCCTATGTACATTGATTATTGTTAATAGACATAGGAGATTGTTGTATATAAGTACATATAGGAGGAGATTGATGTCATTAATTATATTTTCAATATTTGGTATATTTCTGTTTGGTTCAAGTATTGAGAAATCAAAAAATAAAATGGAGTATTATCATAATATACTTTGGACAATTGGGTCTGTATTTTTGACTTTTTGCAATATAACTGATTATAGAGGTATTATTGGAAAGATTATTTTAATAGTTTTACTTATTCTTTTAATAATTACTAATATTTGTTCTAATTTAATAAAAAAGAAAATAAGTTGGGGGGATTTAATATTAAACTTATTCTTAATTATGTTATTGGTTTTCTTGATAATTGATAAATAGAAGTAAACTCATCATCTACTGACTCACATGGTAAAGTAAAAACTATAAAAGAATATGGAAAACAAACATCAAATAAGGTTTACTCTTATGACAAAAACGGGAATCAAACTATGGAAAAAGATAGTGTGACAAAGGTAACTGTAGAAAATACTTATGATGTAGACAACAGACTTTCTACTTCCATAACAAATAAAGAAAAAGAAGTCTTCAGTTTACCTTGTAGTCAGTTGTTGGAAGTTTATAAAAAGAACTGACTAGTTTTGAAAAGAATGATAAGTTTAAATTTTGTAGTTACCAAGGAAAATGTTATGGGTACTACAAGATACAGTACGGATGAATATAATTATTCTATTTATATTATGGAGGAGTATATGAAAAAAAGAAAGATTATTAGAGGAGTAGCTCTTGCTACACTTTCTATATTAATGTTTTTTGCATATAAATATTTTACGGAGTATAGCAAATATAAAGAAATAAATATTAAAAATATAGGAATTATAAAAGTTCCTAAAGATTGGTACTGCCACACAACAAAAGGTGGATTACTATATTTTGCTGATAAAGCCATTGAAGAAGATGATTGCAAGATTTACCTAATTCAATATGAAGTTGCTTCAGATGATATAAATACTAAAGAAGATGTTGATAATGGATACTATTTAGAAAATCATGATTTAGGAAATGGGTTAAGGGTAAAAGATATCTTTATACCTCCTTATCCAGATAATGAATCATATATTTTTTCCAATAGTAGTTATTATGAACATTGTACATTAAAATTTAATGGTAAAAGTATTAATTCTTACCTTATAAATTTTGATAATGGATCTTATAATACTACATTTTTAGTTTTAGACAAATCAATTAATAAAGAAGTTGTAGAGAAAATAGCTAAGTCATATAATATGACAAATTAACTGTATATTTTATTAGAGAAAGAGAGCTTATAATAGTTAAAATTATTATTTAAATAGTACTGGTATTAAGTGATTTTGAGCGTGTTTTAAGAAATTATATCTATAAAAAGACTTAGACAAAATGGAACTTCACCAGTGGCTTATGATTATGTCCACTTTGGGTGACAAGAAGTATAGGGGATAGTAATTTCTTTAGTGAAAATTTCAGGTTCTTTTAAAATAGCAATACTTATGATTGTTAGTAGACCACAAATAACATTTACAGGATGTGATAGAGTACGTGCCGTAGCTTTGAATAAAAAATTCGGTTACACTTAAGAAACGAATAAGAATTGCTCAAAGGAGATAGATATTTAATGAGGAAAATATACTACATAGATTACGCTCTATTGTTACTAATATTAATATTATCCATATTCATATTTAGAAAGCTATATATAAATTTTTCTTTTTATAAGATATTAATTTATATTATAGAATTACTAATGTTAATTTATATTAATAGAAAATTTAAGATTGTAACTGAATATAAACCTAGTCAAAAAGGTCCTTTAAAAGAAACTTTAGCAGGTTTGTATTTAATTATAGTTAAAATAATACTAATATTCATTTTAGTAGGGACGAGTATTACTAATATAGTAGAATTTACTTTAATCGAAATCTTTTTATTTCCTGGATATGGAGTGTATGTTTTATTTTACTCCTATTTATATGGGAATAAAATAGTTACAGTATCGGATGGAATAATTAATTTGGATGATGTTGAAAAAATTCATTTTAATAGTGGCTTACTTATTCAAACGTTAGATTTGGAATTAAAAGATAGTAGCAAAAAACAAATAGGAATGTCTCTAGATGAATATAAAAGGATAGTAAATAAATTAGAAGATATGGTGCTATAAGGTGTTGAGTAAATCTTATAAATCATACGACTAATAAATTGGATTGGTTAAATAAAAAGATAGAAGATATTGTTTATTCATCTTGTAGAAATATTGGAATGAATAGACATTGGTCTTATTGGACTACTAAGTTTGTAACATCTTTCATAGAAATATAAATAAAAGGTTTAAAGGTAAGCGTCAAAGATTTTTAAATTTAGAAAAGTTGTTAATGTTCGTTAGATTATTAGAAAGTTTTCTATCAAATATTACAACTAGATTATACAAGGGGGATATTTATGGAGTGGGTTTTATCAATGAGTATAACGCAAATAATTGTAGGAGCAGTACTGATTTTCATATATAAAATATCAAAAAACAACAATTCAATAAACATGATAAAAATTATAGGGTATATAAACATATTTTTAGGTGGAATAACTTTAATAATTCAAAAACTTAATGATAAGTTAAGTGTTGTAACAATGCTAATATTTTCTATTAGTATAATAATTACATTTATTTATATAAGCGTAATATTGCTAAAAACGATAAATGATAGGGATAAAAAAAATAAAAAAATATTATTTGTAGTTATCATATCTATTTTTATATTAATTCCTATGTCTAAGAAAATAATAACTCAAATCAATTTGGAATATAAAAAAACTCACAATAATATTAAAGTAGGACAGGAATTTTTAATATATAAAAAAGATAACTCTCAAGAGAATAAGAGAGTATACATGACAATTAGCAAAATTGTAAAAGATGAGCCTGATATTGTCATATATTTTGATTTAAGATATGAAGGAGACAAAGAAATACCTTTAGTAGGAGATAAGTTAAGTTTGAGTGATTTATGTGCTTTTAATACTACTTTATCTTCTAAAATTACTAAAGATAGAGAAGATGATGAATTTAATATTGAAGAAGATATTGATTCAGACATGGTTTATACTGAGTATACAAAAAAGTTAGATAAAGTTATAAAACCAGGTACTAAAATTAAGAACCTAACACAATTCATATTAGGAATATATAAAGATGACGATGATATTCCAATTAAAGACACTGATATTGTAATAGAAAGTGGCATAAAGACAAACCAGAAAATTCAAAGGTATGTATTATTAGAATAAACAAATTTATTTTATCTTAAATAGTTATTAAATTCAAAATTTTTTTAGACAAGATGTTTACCAAAGTTGAATTATATAAGATAAAAGGGAGGTTATATTCTAAAATGAAGAAACTATTATATATAGATAAAATACTATCATATATATTATGTATCATAGTCATTGTGTATATAAAAAATTTATATATAAATACTTCTATAATGGCATGCATTAAATACTTAATATATATCTTAATAATATTAGCGATTAGTAAAAGAATTAAAATAATGCTAAAATATAAGCCTTTAAAATTACCTAAAAGAGTATGGGTAGGTGTAATATACTTAATTATTTTAAAAAATATATTAATCTTAATAATGATATTTAACAGTTTTAATAAATTTATATATGACATTATTGATATCTATTTATTATTATCAATAATAATTTTATTGTTAAGTATACTAACCTATTCTTATATAAGTGAGAATTTTATTATAAGTATGTGGAATGGAAAGTTTAAGATAAGTAGCATAGAATCGTATTATGTGGATAAAGGTTATTTTGGAGAAAAATTATGTATTAAACTTTATGATAGAAGTCAGAAAAATATTAGTATCTCTCCAGAGGAGTATAATAGATTTAAAAATGAGTTTTAAAAGGATATTCAATAATGATGCTGATATTATAAACCTAAAAATACTTGGAAATTTTTTAATAGAGGTGGAAATAAGACAAGGCAAAACTTTGTAGTTACCAAAGAAAAAGTTATGGGTACTACAAGACACAGTAAGGATGGATTTAAATCTTATTAGATAAGGACGATATTATGGAAAAACGTGTACAATGTATGAAGATAAATAATAAAAATAACATAATACTATATTCAATAATATTATTGGTATATTATATAGTATTTGAATTTTACAACTATAAAGATATTGTAGTTTTAAAATATATATCTATTATAATAATTATAGTTATATTAGTTTTAAGTCGTAAATATTATTATAAAAAAAAGGATGTTAGTGTTACATCAGAGGAACTTTTAAATGAATATAACAAAAATGTATATGAATCAGATAAAAAATATAACGAAAAGTATATAAAATTAACAGGTGTAGTATCGAAAATAGAAATTACTAATAAAAAAGATTTGTACATATTTTTTGAATCGAATAACAAATTTATTATTATTGCTAACAGCGTTTCTATAACTAACAAATGCTTAGATTATATACAAAGTATATCTAAAGGAGATAGAATAACAATATATGGAGATTTATTTAGGACAAATAATGAACTAAGAATTTTTATGTGGTATATTTTGCAAAAGTAATAAAAAGAAAATAGTAAATTACTTCTATCAATATGGAGAGGTTTAACATAAAACAGACAAAAACGGAAATAAGACAAGCTAAAACTTTGTAGGTACCAAAGAAAAAGTTATGGATACTACAACATATAACAAAGATGGATTTAAGCATTATACTCTAAAGGAGGAGATATTATGAAGAAAAAAAGAATTATTATTTCTATAGTAATAATAATTGTATCTGCAATTTCAATTCTTTTATATCAATATATTAATAAATACAAAGACTATAAAGAAGTAAAGGTAAAAAATGTGGGGGCCATAAAAGTTCCAAAAGAGTGGAAATGTTTTAAAACAGAAAAAGGATTATTATATTTTGCTGATAAGCCTATCAAAGAAAAAGGAAGTAATGTTTATTTGATTCAGTATGAATTAATTTCAAATGATGCTTTATCTGAAAATGAGGAAGATTTTGATGAAAATGAAGGGGATGATAAGGGGTATTATTTTGAAAATTATGACTTAGGAAATGATATAAGTGTAAAAAACGTATTTATACCTCCTTTCAAATATCCTGAAACACAATCCTGCACATTTTCTAATAGCGCAACTTATAGTACTTGCACCTTTGAATTAAATGGTAAGATCATTAATAATTACCTTATTTGTTTTGAAGGAGACGATTATAACACTACATTCTTAGTTGCAAATAAATCAGTAGACAAAGAAACTATGGAAAAAATATCTAAATCATTTGATATGACAAAATAATAAGTAGATATTTGCTTAGGTAATGGGGGATGAGAATGAAAAAATTAATTAGATGTTCAAAACTTTATTACGCCAATGACCCAAAAGTAGATTCTATAGCAATTTGGGTTATATGCTCAGTAGGTATAATTACAACACTTAAAGAAGGTTACTATATGGAAATCTTAAGATATACTAGTTGGATATTTGTAATAGCATTGACATTATGGGCTAATCTTATTAAAGGTAAAAAAGCAAAAATTGAAATAGAAGAGAGCAAATTGTTAAATGACTATAATGAAAATGAAGAGAGAGCTGATAAAAAATATTGTGATAAATACATAAAGTTAATAGGAACAGTATCACATATTGAATTTGATGAGTATAAAGACATATTTATAGAAATGGCAAGTGATGACAAATATTGTGTAGGAGCATCAGCAATACTTGCTAATAAAAAATGTATTAAATATGTAGAAAGCATACATGTAGGGGATAAAATGATTTTTTATGGGAATTTTCTAAGAGATGATAGTAGATTATGTTTAGATGTGAAATATTTAAAATTAGAGAATGGAGGAGCTTAAAAATGTGGCTTTTTTTAGCATGTATATTATGCTCTATAATTATTACTTATTTGGGAAATTATTTAGCATCCTTTATATCATCAAAACTGAATAATACAAGTGAATTTAAAAGAGTGCTAGTAAATGCCATTATTTCAGGAACATTGCTATATATAGCTTTTAGAATAATATTGTTTTATTCTGTATTTATTGGTCATATTCGTAATATTGTGACACAGATCGCTTATACTATCTGTCAGGGCTTGAAGTTTACCTTCAATTCTAACTAACAAATAGAGAAAAATTGCTATAGGAAAACCAAGGTTAGCTATGAGAGATTGTAAATCAGCCATTTAAATCACCTGACTAGACTTCTAAATCCTACATTATCAGATACACAAGCAGCTATATCATATCCCTTTCGTTGGAAGACGTTCTTATCTTTTATTAAATTCATAGCGTCGATTATATCTTGTTCTTCCAAGTCTTCTCTTGGATCGTCCACTGTAATGGAAAAGCTATTACCTAAAGTGTTTTTAAAAGTCATTAAAAGTTTCTTTTCATTTATTCTGTGAAAATCCCTACCCAATTAAGGGCAAACACCAAGTGACGAAATTTTGCTGTGATGTTTCTAATAATAACTCCTCTTTGTTAATCTGTGGAAGAGAAGGTGTGGGAAAAACTCATTTGGGTATAACAGCCATGTTAAAGCTTATAAGTGACAATATTACGTCAGATATGTGGAGTGAAATATAACTATACAATTCCTAGTAGGATATAATATTATAAATAAATATATAAAAACGGGATGATATTATGAATATATTAATAGATGATATTCCAGTAAACTTACAACGAATGGTAGATATAATAGGTATAGACAAACTTATAGAGTTGTCAAAAGTATATGGAGGTGCAAGTATATATATACCAATGCACAAAACTTTGCGTATACGTGAAAGAAAGAGAAAAATAGCCAAGGAGTTTAATGGAGTAAATGGAGAAAGTCATAAGAAATGTTATATTTTCTTCTTATGACTTTCTTATGCTCAGTTGAGAAATTTATTTAACAAGATATTTAAATTTATTATGATTATCTAGAATGGTATTCCGCCATCATCATCGTCATCTTCATTGCCATGGTCAACACTATAATCAGCTTCACATGCGCTTGGACCTAATCCAAAATCATCACTATTTACTCTATAAGTTTGGTCTCCATTTTTTAATTCAGGCTTTTCTTTTGACATTTTATCCCTCTCCTTTTTAATTATTTATTAATTATAATAAATATATACAACAGCATATTAGGAACAACCTCTTTTATAACTAATAAAATCAAATAATAAAGGAAATTATACACTCCAAGTAAAAGGGATTTTATATATTCTAATGGAATTTGCTGATATAATATTAATATTGGTGCTTATAAAATATGACAAAACAATGAAGAGGGGGCGAAGAACATAAAAACCTTAAATAAAGTACTTATTGGTGCGGGTGGTGTATTAGTAGCACTTGCAGTTTTTGTAGTAGGTTATATAGTTTATATGCAAATTAACTACTATAGAATAGAAGACGATCAGTCACTGGAAATCACCAACAATAAAAAAGAAACCCTAAAAAAAGGTGAAGATTACTCAGCGGTTACATACAACATTGGCTTTGGAGCTTATGACCAGGATTATTCCTTCTTTATGGATGCTGGAGAAATGGAAGATGGGACTGTCCTTGTGGGAGAACATTCAAGAGCAGTAAGCAAAGAAAATGCTCTAAAAAACACTAATGGATCCATAGAAACAGTAAAAAAACTTTCACCTGATTTTGCATTGCTACAAGAAGTAGATGTGAATGCCACTCGTAGTTATAATATAAATCAAAAGGAAAGTTTCCAGGAAAAACTTCCAAATTACTCAAGCATATTTGCACTGAATTTTCATGCACCATATATGCTGTATCCTTTAAATGAGCCCCATGGAAGTGTGGAGGCAGGGCTGCTTACCATGTCAAAATACAAGGCCACATCAGCAACAAGAAAAAGCTATCCAGTAGATGAAAGCTTTTTTACTAAATTCTTCGACTTGGACCGTTGCTTTACAATATCACGTTACCCAGTGGAAAATAATAAGGAACTAGTTCTTATAAATAATCACATGTCTGCTTATGATAAAGGTGGTACTATAAGAGCGCGTCAGCTGGAATTGCTTAACAAAATCATGGAAGAAGAATATAAAAAAGGAAACTATGTAATTGTTGGTGGAGATTTTAATCACGCATTAGGAGAAACAGTAGATGCATTTGAAAGTAAACAGAAAATTCCTGAGTGGGTATTTAAGCTAAATGACAAGGATATTGTGAAAGGAATGAGTGTTGTAAAAGCTTTAAACAATACAGAAGTTTCAACTTGTAGAAGCTGCGATATCCCTTATAAAAAAGGTGTTAACTATACTTCAGTTTTAGATGGGTTTATTGTATCCGACAATGTTGAAGCTAGAGCAGAAAATATAGATGAAGACTTTATATATAGTGATCACAATCCTGTTAAATTAACATTTAAACTAAAATAGTAATAATACTTGCAATACAAGGATTGCTGATATATTATATAATTCAGCTACAGTTGGCAATGACTACATAATACAAACAGCGAGGACGTGAACATTTTATGGATAAGAAACTATTAAGTAAAGTCATAGAAAGAAAAAGAAAATCACTATCAACATTTATAATAGAACAAATGGGCATAGCAGGATTTATTGGAGGGTTTGTAGGTCTTCTGGTAGGTGAGCTATATACAATTGTATCAGATAATTTAGTTTGGCAAATAGCAAATGTATTTTTATATGCATTTATAGGGATGGTTATTGGTTATTTTACTAGTAAAAGAAAAAAAGAAGATTTGCAAGTAGAATTAATGATACTTGAAAATTTTTATAAAAATCAAAGTAATTAGTAAATAATTTTAATATATTACAAAAAGGCTAACATAGCCTGGACTAAACAAAATAAAAATACAGATGACTTCCTGGAAAAAAACAATCAATATGCATTAAATGAAAATTGAAAAAGTAAACTCTATTAGAATACAAAGTAGAAAGTAGTAATACTTATAAATACTACCAAAACAATTTGAACAAAATGATATAATAATTGTTGGATAACAAAATTTGGCAAAATGGTAAATAGGGGGTATTATGAAATCAATTCTAAAAAAAAGTATCTTATGTATTTTAATGTTAGGTTTAGTAGGATGTAACTCAAATAGCTCAAGTGTTAATTTAGCAGACCTAAAAACACCAGAAGAAGTGAACAAAGCATACGAAGAAAATAAAGATAAATTAAAAAATGAAGAAAAACTTCAGAATTTAAATATAAAATCTTTTGATAAAGTGGCAAAATATGCTAACAAATCAAAGGAAATAACATCTTCTTTAAAACAAACAGAAGATAAGTTGAAAACTATTGATAAACTAGTAGCCTTAGATGATTTATACGCAAATACGTCAAAGGATATAAAGCAAGAAGCAATGAACTATTTAATTGATCAGTACAAAAACGAAAAGTTGACAGATGACTTGGAAGACAATTACTACTTGGCATCATACATAGTTAGCAAATCAGATTCTGACAATGGTGACATATATGATGTGGCTAAGGTTATGAAAGAGTACATAAAAGATACAACAATGTTAGTAAATAATGAGTATGACCAAAACAACAAAGGAAGTTTGCTAAAGTCATTAAATGACAATAAGAAAAAGTTAGATGAAAATATGAATGTAACAACAAAAATTTATACGGACAGTAAGGAAAAAAAGAAAAGTAATTAATATATAAGTAAAATATCCAGCTTAAATTATTAGGCTGGATATTTGTTTGCTAAAATAAAACTATTTACGATAAAAAATATTATTTTTATTAAAAAAATACATTCAAAATACAAATTCCGACAAATTTAGAAAATAATATATGATATTATACTCTTCGGGTTAATAAAGTTGTAAGGCTTTACATAGATAATTAATATAAAAATTTACAGCTTTATTTTTAAGTAATTTATTAAGAAAGGATGATGCATATGGAATCAACAGATTCAACCCTGGTTTTTTGTACTCAGTGCGGTAAAGAAAATCAAGCAACAAGTTCGTTTTGTAACAATTGTGGAAAGCCTCTAAAAAGGGTAGAACTTAGCAAAAATAATTCAGAGGGAGGAAACTCTGGAGGCAGTTATAATAGGACTGATTATAGCGAAGAAGAAATGAACATATTTATTTCAAAAAATCAAATGTTCTATTTAGGAAAATTTGAGCAAATTAAAATGACTGGAGACAAAAAAACTTGGAACTGGTCAGCATTTTTGGCAGGTACTTATTGGCTGTTATATAGAAAAATGTACGTGCAAGGTTTATTATATTTTTTAGCAAGTTTACTATTATCATTTATTCCTATTATAGGATGGATATTAGATATATGCATTTGGATAGGTTTAGGTACTTTTGCCAATTCACTATACTTAGATCATGTAAATAAAAAATTCCAAGAAATTAATTGTGCAGATAGTAGTTATAGACAATCATTAATAAGCAAAAATGGTGGTACAAATATGGTGCTTCCACTAGTATTATTCTTAATACCAGCAATTTTAGTAGTTATATTAATATTCTTATCTGTAGTTATGTTTGGATCAATGTTTGGGGCAATGTCTTATTACTATTAAAATTATATTATAAGGACATTGGATTTAAGGTTCAATGTCCTTTTTAGTCTATGTTAAAAAAATTAAAATATTTGAGAGGGCGGAAATTATGAGGTGCAATAAATGCAACACAGAAGTAAGTAACAATGAAAAATACTGCTATAAATGCGGTAATAAAGTAGAAAATACAAACAGTATAAATTTACAAAAGGAAGATGGCAATCATAGTAATACAAATTCTAACAATACATACAAAAATGTTGAAGATACAACATTTGGCCATATAGGCACAGAAGTAACAAAAAACTCTAAAAAAGCAAAATCATTTCTTAAAGAAAATGGGGAAAAAGTTGTAAACAAAGTTATAAATCTAAACAAACTACAAAAAATTCTAATACTTTCAATTTCAGTACTATTTATTGCAGGGGTAACAGTTGTTTCAATACCACAAACTCAAGAAAAAGTAATTAATCAATTTGAGGAAGCAATAATAAATGACAATCCATCTAAACTAAAAAAAATAATGATTTCCAGTGACAAAAGATTAAATATATCACAAGACAGCTTAGGACTAATAATACAATACTACAAAGAAAATCCATCAAATTTAAATAATGATATTCAATACTTAAGAGAAATGTATCCAGTGGAAGGCAGTACAGATAACAATAGTCCATTTAGCATAGTAAGTAAGAAGGTATTGTTTAAAGAAAAGTACTATATAGGTGTAAATCCTAGATATATACAATTAGAATCCACATATAAAGACGCAAAAATTGATTTATATAGTGGGAAAGATTTAATAGAGGAAGATCTAAAAGGTGGAGAAATAGGGCCATTTTTACCAGGAAAATATAAATTAGTTATATCATGTGACAATGAATTTGCAAAGACAAAA
Organism: Terrisporobacter petrolearius; assembly: GCF_020748185.1. Taxonomy (GTDB): domain Bacteria; phylum Bacillota; class Clostridia; order Peptostreptococcales; family Peptostreptococcaceae; genus Terrisporobacter; species Terrisporobacter petrolearius. The sequence goes on from NZ_JAHZMO010000004.1 coordinate 80,479, forward strand.
GCATCTAAAGAAATAGATCTTTTCTATGGAGAACTAACAAACTACATAGACATGGAAGGAACTATTAACAACAATAAAATAAATAGTAATGAAGCAGAGGCTATCATCTACGTAAACCACAAAAGTACAGGTAAAACAGCAAGAGAAATTAAAACAATATCAGGATTAAATGATGGTGATACTGTATATGGTATTTTAAAATATAAAGGAAAGAGCATAAAAAGTAATATGGTAGAAATTATTGGAAGTTCAGATATATACTTAAGCTATGAATATACTAAGCCACCATCATCAGACGAAGTGAAAGACTCTGTATCCACATTGATTTATGATTATTTATACTACTTTGCAGATGCAGTAAATTACAATGATTTTTCATATATAGAAGACTATCTTAGTGTAGGTAGTGATTTATATAATGAGCAAAAAAGTAATGTACCTAAGTTCTATGAAAAAGGTGTAAGTGAAAGATATGTTAATCATGAGATAATTAATTTTGATTATAATGAGGACGAAGGAAAAGGTAGTATAACTGTAAAAGAAGTATATGAAATAACAAAAGATGATGAGCAAAAGGAAAAAGTATTTAACAATAAATACCAATTTATATTTAATGACATAGATAAAACTTATAAGTTAACTAAATTAGAAACGATTGAAAAATAAGATATATTTAGTTAATTATTCCACAAAGTTTTGAGTTGATAGTTTACCTAAAATTGTATATTTTTCTAAATTGTGTTAAAAATTAGAATTTTATGATGATTAAAATAAATATAAAATTAATGAAAAATATATATAAAAAAATATTAATACTATTGGAAAACATTTTCGAAGGTGATATAATTTGTTCGCGACAATAAAAGAAAGAAGGGCAAAACAATTATGTTAAAAGCAATTTTAGGGGCAATAGCAGTAATTTCAGCAGGGTTTTCAACAGTCTATGTAAATGACTTTAGAAAAAACAGAGATTCAGCTAACAATGGTATTTTTAAGAAAAGTTTAATCATAGGATTCGTAACAGATTTCCTAGATGCAATTGGGGTAGGATCATTTGCAACAACAACAGCAATTTTAAAATTTGACAAGAAGGTTAACGTACCTGATAAATTATTACCAGGAACATTAAACGTAGCTCACGCACTACCAATGGTAGCACAAGCACTTATGTCATTAACAGTAATAGAAATTGATATATTTACATTAGTATGTATGATAGTTGCAGCAGTAACAGGCTCCTGGGTAGGAGCAGGTATAATATCTAAATTACCAGAAAAGAAAGTTCAGTTAACTATGGGAATAGCTTTACTTGGTACAGCAGGATTACTAATAGCAAAACAATTAGGAGTAATGCCAGCTGGTGGAGATGCTATGGCACTTGAAGGAACTAAGTTAATAATAGGTGTTGTAGGTAACTTTGTACTTGGAGCATTAATGACTGCAGGTATAGGATTATATGCACCATGTATGGCAATGGTTGCACTTCTTGGAATGAATCCAAAGGCAGCATTCCCAATAATGATGGGATCATGTGCATTTGTTGGACCAATAGCTTGTACAAAGTTTGTTAAAGAAGGAGCTTATGTAAGAGAAGTATCTATGGGCATAACTATAGGTGGTATAGTAGGTTCAATACTTGCATTAAAATTTGTTACTAATCTTCCAGTATACTGGTTAAACTGGTTAGTAGTTGCAGTTGTACTTTACACAGCAGTTACTATGTTTAAATCAGCAGTAAAAAAAGATGATGAAAATAAACTTGAAAATCAAGCAAGTTAAATAGATGAAAATCCACTAACTAAAATTTAATTTTAGTTAGTGGATTTTTTATTTTAACTATAAGATGTAGTCTCTTATATAACCATAGTTTTCATAGTTATCAAAAATGGCAATTTCAGAATCAAATTTCACGTAAATAGGTGTATCAAGTAAAAAATCATGCTCATTTAATAATTCTTTATCTCCATAAAAAATAGCTTGAAGAGCAAAAGGTAGATGATATTTAAAAGCGCCGTATTTCATTGATGCAGCAAAATAATCAGAATCACCAACATAAGCATAAAAAATCAATATATAAGAGTTATAACCGTATCTTTTATATTTTCCCAGAAGTTCATCTCTCATTTCTTCATTTATGGCAGAATAATTGTACTCAGGGCCAATATCTAAAAAAAGCATTCCTGTAGTATCTGAATGAGTAAGGGTGTATTTTCTGCTTTCAATTGGGCCCAAGGGTGTCATAGGTGGTATGAATGTGGTTTCTAGTTTACTTGGGTCAAATTCCATATAATCACCAACTTTCAAAAATTAATATTACTTTATCATATAAGGAAAATAAGACAAAGGTTACAGGTATTATATTTCTTCTCCAAGTATACAATCCTAAAGTTTAACCTTAAAATAAGAAAAAATATATAATATAAGTATAAATATTAAATATTTTTAGATAAATACACAGTTGCTAGGTTAAATAAAAAAGGGGGAGTATGAAATGTCAGAAGTTCTTTTGGAAGTAAGTAGAGGTCCATTGGTGGAAAACATCCATAGAGGCGACGTTGCAGTAGTAGGAAAAGATGGGAAACTTAAATACTACAAAGGAGATCCTTACAAAGTTGCATATTTACGTTCATCATTAAAACCAGTTCAAGCCATAAATGTGTTTTTAAGTGGTGCCAATAAAAAATACAATTTTGAAGATGAAGAAATAGCACTTATGTGCGCATCTCACTATGGACAAGACATACACAAAAAAGTGATAGACAAAATACTTGAGAAAATAGGACTAACACAAGAAAATCTTCTTTGTAGAGGAGGATATTCTTTAAACGAAGATTACAAAACTTTTCAAATAGCTAATCATATTCGCTTAATTCCAGCCAACTCTGATTGTTCAGGAAAACACAGTGGAATGCTTGCATCTTGCTTAGCAAAAGGATACGACATAGAAAATTATAATTCAATAAATCACCCCATACAAAAAGATATAAAAAAACTTGTAGCTGATTTTTGTGAAATAGATGAAGATAAAATTTTAATAGGAGTAGATGGATGCGGCGTTCCTGTTCACGGCATGCCTCTTTACAATGCTGCTCTAGCTTTTGCCAAGTTTACTCATAGTGATGATTTACAAATAGATGTGAAAAATGCTTGTGATAGAATTTTTAGGTCCATGAACAATGCACCAGAAATGGTTGCTGGTACAGATGGATTTTGCACAGAATTAATAAAAAACACCAATGGAAAGCTGGGAGCTGATGGTGTTTACTGCGTGGCCGTAAAAGGTGCAGATATGGGTATTGCCATAAAAATAGAAGATGGAAATTACACAAGGGCCGTGGCTCCTGTTGTTATGAGATGTTTGGAAGATATTGGTGTGCTGACTTTGGAAGAGATTAAGGCTTTGGAAAGATTTAGAGGAGAAGATTTGAAAAATAGTCTGGGAAATACTATAGGTCAAGTGAAACCAGTTTTTCATTTGGATAAAGTGTAAAATTGCATGGGTATAATTTGTGAAAGTAAATAAGTAAGATTTGTTTTAAAACCAAGGGCGTATCAAAAAAGATACACCCTTGGTTTTTTGAAAAAATTTAATAACAAAAAACTAATTATTTCTTATATAGGACTAATATTAATGTTTATCCTAATTGGAAATAGCAATAATAACCCATCAACATATATGAAAAGGATATTTAAGCCAATAACTTTTGGCAACAGCACATTTTATTACTATGTAATTATAGTTATGGTTGTAATTTACTATTGTTTGAAAGGTATAAATAGTGAAAAAGAAAATTATTTTATAAATTCACCACTTTTTAGATTTATTGTAACAATAATATTAATGAATGTTTTTATTTGCTTAGGAGGGTACGGCGCTAAAATTTATAAAAGCTTTTCTCATAATTTAAACTCAATTTATATGATTAGGGATGAAACATATGTTGAATTTGAATATGAAAAAAATAAACTAAGTCTTAATGGGAAAATATCAATACTTAATTGTAGTAATGAAGTTCAAGAATTTGGTATAAAAATTAAATCACCATCCTTAGTAAAAAAATTCATAAATAAAGATTATATTGTTTTGAAAAATAAGGTAAAAATCTATCCTAAGGAAAAAAGAAACCTACATATAAATGAAGACTTTGATTATAAACTTAAAAAAGGAGAAGATCTAGGCTATAGCAGTGAGGCCTTTGAATATATTATTTTTAATAATGACAATGAGGTTGTTTTTAAAGGAAGTATAAGTGACTATAGTATGGACGACTATAGTGTGGATGATATGGATTAATAATTTATCCAGTATTATTGATTGTTAATATAAAAATGAAGAAGTTATTAAAAAGGCTATTTTGATATATGTTCTTTGCACATATACCAGAATAGTTTTTTCTTTTTGAAAAATTTTATTTAGCCAATGTTTAAAGTATATAGAAAAATGAATAACTAACGTATATATAGTAAGAGGTAGTGAATAGTTTTATTCAAAACATCAAGCTAAAAAATTCAAATATTAAATTTAAAACTATTTTAGAAAGGTAATATTATAAAAATGAAAAAAATACTTAAGAATGTGTTGTTATGTATCCTATGTGTAAGTATAGGAATATTTATAGGAACTTACAGCAAAAGGTTAATTAAAAATAAGTTTAGCAAAGCAAACTCATCATCACAAAGTGTAGTAGCTCATTTTGTGCAAGCAACTTACAATAAGGACAAAAGCACAATGATAAAATGCCTAAGTCCAGATTTGAATAATGTGGACAAGTTGAAGAAATTTAAGTCAAAGGGAAGCAAAACAGCATCAGAGATACTGGCTATATATGAAAATCACCTTTACTACAAAAAAAATCCACCAAAAGAACTTTCAGAAGACGATATGGATGCCCATAATTCATCTATGAAAAAAATAGAGAAGGGTGACCTTGTTGAAGCTTACGTAGATTTTCTTCTAAACAATATGAACACTAAAGGAAAAGACATAAAAGAAGATTCCATAAGTGTAAAACCCTTAGTTGATGAGAAATCTTATGAAGAAAAAAATCCAGACAAAGACTATTTAGATATGAAATTTTCCATAACTCTTAACAATAATGGTGACATATCAAAAAAAGACAAAAAAATAGTAATCCAAAATAAAGAAGAAAAGTATTATATAGTTGATATGGACATGTAGTAATTTAAAGTGGGGGTAAGATGTGAGAGATAGAAGAGGATTAGAACAAAACAATAAATCAAATAAGGCGGGTCAAAGAAGAAGACCTAAAAACATGAAAAGTAAGAAAAAAGTAAAAGAGAAAAAAAACATTATAGAAAATGTAGGCAACAAAATAAAAAACAAAAACATACCGTGGATCTTAGTAATAATAAGTATCTCTATAGGGCTGGAAATAGGGATTTTTACTGATTTTAGCATAAAAAATTTAATTGAAGATATAAGTAAATATAAAATATCCATCGTAAAAGAAGATGATCATTTACAAGAACAAGAAACTACTAAAGAAACAAAGTCAGACAAAATTAATAAAGCAAAGAAATCAATCATAAATTCCTGTGGAAAGGAGTTTAAAGACGTGGAGTACAAGGGAGATGGTGATCACCCAACTAAAATAAAGGGAAAGTACTATATTTTTAAGATGGGTAAAGTAAGTAATATGATGTTTTACGTTGATAAAAATACATATGAAGTTTTTGAGTACTCTGTTGATGGGTACTTTGGGAAGTATAGAAAAGAAAGGTATACTCCTTTTGAGAATGAAAATAAATAGGTTAGTTGTTATTTTAAAAGAATCAGATTTATCTGGTTCTTTTTTTATGCAAAGTTTATGAAGAATTAATAATTAAGAAAAATTACTGAGTAAATAATCATTGACTTTATTGGACTACAGTTGTAAGATTTAATTAAAGATTACAAATGTAAGTTTTAAAAGGAGGTTAATCAATGAAACAAAATATTTCTGAATCAGAATTAGAAGTAATGAAAATATTATGGCAAAAACAAGAAGCAACCAGTGGTGAAATAATAGAAGAACTAAAAGACAAAAGTGATTGGAAACCAAAAACAATTCAAACACTTATTACAAGATTAGTATCAAAGGAAGTTGTACAAGTAGACAAAAGCAATAAAAAATCATATATCTACAGCACAACAGTTAGTGAAGATGAGTACAAAGATGATGCAAGTAAGTCATTTTTAGAAAAACTTTATAGTGGATCAATAAATAAAATGGTACTTAGCTTTGTAAAAAGTAAGAAATTATCAAAATCAGAAATAGAAGAGTTAAAAGACATGTTAAAAGACGAGTGAAAATTAAATGGTACTGATAAGTAAATTAAAATATTAAGAGGGGAAATAAAAGAGGAAGTGAATTATGGAAAATATTTTGGGATATATAGTTGGGGCTACTATATTTGGAAGTGCCACAGGTCTTATAATACTACTAATAAAAACCTTACTAAAAAATAAAATTAACAAAAGATATGCATACCTACTTTGGATTATATTAGTAATAAAACTAATAATTCCATTTGGACCAGAAAGCAATATAAGTTTGTTTAATAGCATACCAATAAATTCTAATATAGAAAACATACTGAGCAGTAATAGAGGTCAACTAGAAAATAACAGTGCTAAATTAGATAATACAAATAGTAATTCAAATTCGTCGCAAACTAATGACTACATAGAGGCAGACAACAATACTAATGAAGTAAATAGTACAGAATCAACTGCTCAAGATAATTACAGTAATAATGAGGATAATGAAAATGTTGGACAAAATAGTCAAGTAATTAATAATACTGCCTCAAGACCAATAGTAGGTACAAATAAAGATAAACTTTCAACAATATTGTCATATGTGTGGTTATTTGGATTAATATTTGCAATAGTTGGTCACATGGCAATTTATATTTATTTTATAAAAGACTTAAAAAAATCTTCTATATTAAAATATGAAAGACTTGAAAAAATTTTAAAAAACTGTAAATCACAATTAAATATAAATAAAAATATTCAAGTAATAGTACATGATAAAATAAACTCACCATCCCTTGTGGGAATGTTTAAAGTCAACATTATTTTACCAAGACACTTAATAAATTTAAGTGAAGAAGAGTTAACTCACATATTTTTACATGAATTATGCCATTACAAAAATAAAGATAATTACATAGATAATTTACTTAGCGTGTTACAATGTGTACATTGGTTCAATCCACTTATTCACTACTATTTCAAAAGAATGAGAAATGACATGGAAATAGCCTGTGACGAAAGGGTACTAAGTGTTTTGAATGAAGATGAACATAATAAATACGGTATTACAATGCTTAACGTTTTAGAAAAAATTAATTTTAATTCTAAAGTGAGAGTAGGATTAAATATGGCTAATGATAAGAAAACTATGAGAGAAAGAGTAGAACTAATAAAAAATAGTAAGAATTTCTCTAATAAAAAAAAGATATTTACAGTAACAGGTATAATTTGTTTACTTGTAATGGGTGGCGTATTACTTACAAATGCAAAAATTATAAAAGTGGATGATGACTTAGATAAGGCCATATCAAATGTTATTTTAGAAAAATATGGATCAGAATATGAAAAAAACCATTCAGGAATATATTCAGGGGATGGAGAATTATCTGTAGAAGCTCATAAAATTTTAGGTAAATCTACTAAAAACAATAAAATAGAAATTTACTTAATAGCAACTTATGGAGATTATGAATTCCAAAATAATATATTTAATTTGGTAAAAGCTAGCTTAGAAATACCTTTAAAGATAACATTTACAACTGACTCTACAGAAGGAAGCAAATTAAAAGATAATAATAAATATTACTATGTAGATATGAAAATGGCAAGTGATGGAAGTGATTTGGAAAAATCCATAAAAGATATGTTTCCAAGAAAAGAAGCAAATAAAGCTTTGGATATTATAAATGATACAAAGGAATCAGAAAAGTTATTAGAAGAAATAAACCAAGATGCAACGAAGTATGTTGAAGGTTTAGGCAGGAAATCAAAGGTAACTTATCATTATGTTCAAAAAGAAAATATAGATGAATCTGCATTAGGTATAAAAGAAGTAGGTACATATCCTGATTATATTGGAACTAGGGAAGTTATAGAAAATAAAAAAAGATATATTTATAAAACGGATTATAGTAAAATAACTAAAATGTTAAATTTTACTAAAAAAAATGAAAATGGTCAGATACTAGAAGAAATTTCATACGAAATAAACAATAACAAAATGGAAAAAATAGACAGTGATAAATATATTTCTTACAGAGAATTCTCAGGAAACACTTTTTTATATATAGATGAAGCTAAGACTACATTTACAGCAGAGGAAATAAAAATAGTAAACAATGAAGCTAAAATTTATGGAAGTGTAAAGAACGAAAGTGATAAAGATTTACACCTATCTATGAAAAATATAACCATAGGAGAAAACATAAAAAATGTAGATTTTGAAGTTACTATAGGTAGAGGAGAGAGTCAAAATAATATTTTGACTATTAAAGGAATATCAAAAATTAGTGATTTATATAATAAGCACACAGGAACCATATTAATAAAAAATATGAATAATACAGATGATGTAAAAAAAATAGATTTTTTAAATAAGTTTTAAATGAACTTTAAAATATAAATACAAGTCGCAAAAACTTCAATAACAAGTAATCCATCAACTTAATTGTTAGGTGGATTACTATTTTTATTTTCAGATTTAATTTCTTTATTTAAAAAATAAGATATTATAGTTCTGATTACAACTAAAGCAGCCAGAGTTAGTATATGATCAATAGTTGGATCCAGTATAGATTCAATAATATCTGCACCAATCAATATTTCAAGAGCAAATAATATATATGTGCCTAAAAAATTTTTTAGCATAGTAACATTTTCAACAGCTACTTTTCTATCTTTAGAAGTTACTTCAGATATTATAAAAGCAATAAACTGTATAATAACGCCATAAATTATTACTATTACAGATAACCAATATAGAATAGTAACAAGTAAGTGCAATATATTTTTCAATTCCAAATTAATCAGTCCTTATAAATAGTTAGTTATTTATAGTATGAACTTATAAAATAACAATATTCAAGCCACATATTATATATAAAACAATGCTAAAATAATAATTTAAAAGAGAGATTAAAAGTCAAAGTTACTCGTGAAAGTTTTTATGAGGCATAATAGTACCTTAGATAGTAAGTGATAAATTTTAAAGTGGATTTTTGATAATAATATAATAAAGCTTGTGATAGGGAAGATTTATATAGAAGCTCATTATGTGAATGCAGTGAAGGTGATTATAAACCTTTAGAAAAATATTTAGAATACTTGCCTGATTTTAGAAATGAATACGAATTTTTATGGAAATAAAAAAGGATAGAAATTTTTGGATAAGATAATCCCCCTTGCGTTTAAAATAAACGTAGGGGGGATTAATATTTTCTATAAAGAAGTTTCTCTTAAAACTAAACCTTCATTTCTATCCATTAGAGTTCTAACAGACCATTCATTTGCGAATAACACTACTGGATTTCTATTTCTATCTTCAACTAACAGTGTATCCATTGGCATTGTAAGTTTACCAAATTTAGAAAGATCATTTTCAACCCAACGTACATGGCTGTAAGGTAGCCCATTCATTAGTATATCAACACCATATTCTTGTTTTAGACGATATTCTAAAACTTCAAACTGAAGCACACCAACAACACCTACAATAAGTTCTTCCATACCACCGTTAGGCTGTTTATAAACTTGTATAGCACCTTCTTCAGCTAATTGTGTAAGACCTTTTACGAATTGCTTTCTTTTAAGAGCATTTTTTGTAGATATTTTCATAAAGTGCTCAGGAGCAAATTGTGGTATACCAGAGTACTCTAAATTTGATTGTTTTTCACTTAATGTATCACCAATATTGAATATTCCTGGGTCATGTATACCTATAATATCACCTGGATAAGCTGAATCTATTATAACACGGTCTTGTGCCACAAACTGTTGAGGTTGCGAAAGCTTAACTTTTTTACCTCTTTGTACATGATTTACTGTCATACCTTTTTCAAATTTACCAGAGCAAATTCTAAGGAATGCAATTCTATCTCTATGATTTTTATCCATATTAGCTTGAATTTTGAATATAAATCCTGAGAAATTCTCAGAGTTAGGATCAATCTCACCTAAATTACTGCTACGAGGACTTGGTGGTGCTGTTATATCTAGGAATGATTCTAAGAAAGGCTCCACACCAAAGTTAGTAAGGGCACTTCCAAAGAATACTGGTGTTAATTCACCATTTAATATTCCATCTAAATCAAAATTATCTCCAGCAATATCTAAAAGTTCAATATCCTCTAATAGTTTTTCGTGAAGATCACTACCAAGTAAAGTATTAAACTTTTCATCAGATGGATCTCCAGTTATACAATTAGCAATAGCTTGTCCATGGTTACCATCATTAAATACTTCAACTTGGTTTTTGTGACGGTTAAACACACCTTTGAACTCTTTACCAGAACCAATTGGCCAGTTTACTGGACAAGAACGAATTCCTAGAACATTTTCAATATCTTCAAGTAGTTCAAATGGGTCCTTTCCTTGACGGTCCATTTTATTTATAAAAGTGAAAATCGGAATTCCTCTCATTTTACAAACTTGGAATAATTTCTTTGTTTGATCCTCAACCCCTTTAGCAGAGTCAATAACCATTACTGCAGAGTCTGCAGCCATAAGAGTTCTGTAAGTGTCTTCACTGAAATCTTGATGTCCTGGAGTATCAAGAATATTTATACAAAAGTTATCATATTCAAATTGAAGAACACTTGATGCAACAGATATACCTCTTTGTTTTTCTATTTCCATCCAGTCAGACACTGCATGTTTTTGAGATCTTCTTGATTTAACTGATCCTGCTTCACGAATGGCTCCACCATATAATAGAAACTTTTCAGTTAATGTAGTTTTTCCTGCATCGGGATGGGAAATGATTGCAAAGGTTCTTCTTCTTTTAACCTCATTAATCAAGCTTATATTTTGTTGTGTCATATTTTATCATCCTTTATTTTAATTTTATGATTATGCAAATATAAAAATATATTTAGTTGTAGTTTTAAGATTAACATAACTATATATGTACAAAAAAACTACAATACTAATTGATATTATAACTTTAATTAAAAACTGTCAATATATAAATAGAAGGAAGAGTATTACATATAAACTTTATCTAAATCCATATATTGTATTCCCTAAAAATCTGCTATGATATAATTACATAAATTTACAAAAAATGGTACTTTGAATTATAAAGGAGAATATGACATGAAAAAATTAATATTAGCACTACTAGTAGTACTAGCTATAAGCACAGGATGCGCCCAAAACAATGAAATAGCACAAGAAACACCAAAAGAAGAAAAAACAGTCTACTGCAGTGAATGTGCAGTTAAGTCAAAAGAAGAAAGCAAATACTGTAAAGATTGTGGAAAAGAAACAAAATGGCTAAGCAAAAAGCCAGAAATAAAAACAGAAGAAAAAGACACTGAAAGTGACAGCAAAAAAACAGAGACAACCGATACTTCAAATAAAAAAGAAGAAAGTGAATATGACAAAGGCTACAAAAAAGGCTACAAAGATGGATATTACAAAGCTCAAATAAACGACAATGAATGGAACGGATCTATAAAAAACGATTATGACAGAGGATATGCCAAAGGTTTTGACAATGGATGGACACAGTGTGTAGCTGACGGAAAAGCCTATGAAAGCAAAAATAATCAAGGAGAAAATAAACCGCTTCCAAAACCAAATATTTATTATATTGAAAAAGGCACATGCCCATCTTGTGGAAAAAGTAATTTAAGCATAAAAAATGACAAGGAAGGGTATTGCAAAGATTGTGGGTTTGATTGGAACTACAATTAAAGTAAAAAATATGCCAAATAATAAAGAAGAAACAGGGTGTATCAAAAAAGATGCATCCTTGTTTTTTAATAATTTAATAAAGGGGATGCAAATATTGAATAAAGAAAATGTAGCAGATTTATTTAAGGATATTTCTAAGTGCAATCAAGTGGAGGCTATTGCCCTTGGAGGTTCTAGAGCAAGTGAAAAATATGATGATAATTCAGATTATGATGTTTATGTATATGTAAAAGAAAATATACCTAAAGACATTAGAATGAATATATTATCAAAATACTGTTGCAAAATGGAAATAGAAAATCATTACTGGGAAGTTGAGGATAACTGCACTTTAAAATCAAATACTGATATAGATATTATTTATCGTAATATAGAAGACTTTGATTTGACAATAAGTAATATAGTGCAAAAAAATATAGCTAACAATGGGTATACCACTTGTTTATGGCATAACCTAAATAGTTGTAAAGTTTTATACGACAAAAATGGTAAATTAAAAGAATTAAAAAGAAAATATAATATGACCTATCCTGATAAATTAAGACATAATATAATAAGTAAAAATAGAAAACTTTTAAATGGAGTACTTCCATCCTATGATATGCAAATTAAAAAAGCTATAAAACGTAATGATAAAGTTAGCATAAATCATAGAATTACTGAGTTTTTAGCAAGCTACTTTGATATAATATTTGCTGTAAATAAGGCAACCCACCCTGGGGAAAAAAGATTAATACAACAATGTATAGATTTATGTGAAATACTACCCATTGACTTTGAAGAAAATATAAATGACCTTTTTGAAAATATGTTTAATGAAGATTGTAATCTTATAATAGAAAAAATAATTAAAAATTTAGATAAAATAATAGAACAATAAAGAGAAGGAGGGTTTATCAAAAAAGATACACCCTCAATCTATAATAATTAAAACCAAGTTGTATTTGGAGATGGCTCTTCATTTAAAAGGTATTGTGTATACTATAAGCGCTGGATAGCCGATTTTTAGAAATTATTATGTAAATTTATTAACAAATAAAGGTATATATGGTAATTTATCTAGTAAGATGAAGGAAAAATTTATAAGTGGAAAGTTATATAAATCTGTTATGTTAGCAATTCAATTTATAAAAGAACATGCTGTTTAGTTATGTAAACAAAAAGCTCTCTTTTGAGGGTTTTTTTTATATTTATAGACTAATAAAATTAATATAATTCTAACAAATTTATATTTTTTGAAGGAAAATTCATATAAAAGGCAAATTAATTGTATAAAGGAGAAAATACATAGGACGAAGAAATTATTTGGAGGTAATATATGATTTTAAATGCAAAAAAAAATGAAACATTTATTATACATTTTATAAAACATGCAGTAATTTTAATAATACTTTTAATGATTTTAGGAATATATGACTCAACATTCAATATTGATGTGCATAATAAAAACATACATGATTTAGTATCAATGTTATCTCTGTTAATGTATTTAGGAGCAACCGTGTCATCACTGTATTATTATATGTTAAAGAAAAATAATGATATAATTTTCTATATAATTTACTTTGTTATCGGCTTTTTTTTACATCTTTCAAATCAAACCATGTGGGTAAATGTTCAAGATGAACATTTATTGATTAATTTATTTATTATTAATAAATTTCTTATAATAATGACTATTATACCAAACACAAAGCTTAAAAATAAAATTTTAAATAAAAAGAGTATTTTCACTTTTTGTATAGTATTGTTATGCTTAATTTTATCATACATAGAATTATCACTATTTAGTAGCAAAGCCTTAATTACAAATCATTATATACAAATTCTATTTACTTGTGGGGATATAATTTATATTTATGCTTCATTTAAATACTTTAAAAAATTTAAAAAAACAAAGGACTGTATATATATTTTATGGGCAGTATTTTTGTTAAGCAGATGTTTGAAAAATTTTTATACATTAACTTTTTACAAGGGTAATATGGAAAATTACAAATATGCAATTTTAGCACTACTAATTATGTACATTGGTTTAATTATGTATAGCATAGGAATATTAATTATAAGTAATATGGAAGTACATAGTAAATTAAAAGATATGCAAGATTTAGATGTTTTTTATAATATACTAGATAATGAATTTATGAATATAGAAATGTATTTTTTTAATAAAAGTTGGAAAATAATTTATGCAAATAAAGTAGCAAGAAAAAAATATGAATTTAATGAAAATAATATGAAATCATTAGAATATATAGAAGAAAAGTTAAAAAAAGGATTTGGAAATATTGATAAAAAACATAAATTTATTATAACACAAGCAATAAAAAATAATAAAAGTTGGAAAGGTATAATACAAAAAGATAATAAGGATGAGATTTTGTTAGATATAAGAACACAAGTAAGTAAAGACCATGGAGTAATCTATTTTGTCCAAATTAACTATAATAAAGAAATAATAAAATTAAAAAAAGAAGTAGAAGAAAAAAATAGAATTTTTGATGTAATAACTGAAAAAAGTGGAGATATAATAATAATTGTAGATAAAGATGAAAGAATAAGGTATGTAAATAAAGAAGTCTATAAATTATTAGAATATGAAGAAAATGAAATAATTAATTTTGACATAAAAGATATAATAATTGATTATTATAACTATAACTGTAATCGTGAAGAGAACAAAATATTTGGAGAATTACATTTAATATGCAAGGATAAAACTATTATAGATGTGGAGACATTAGGAACGCGAATAAATGATGAGGGTTGGATTCTCGTATCTAGAAATAATTCCTATAGAAAAGAGTTAGAACTGCTAAAAAATGAAAATGAAAAGATTAAAGTTCATCAGCAATTAAAAAATGATTTCTTTGCAAACTTATCTCATGAGTTAAAAACGCCTTTAAATATTTTCTATTCCATTATACAACTATTAGATCTGAATTTAGACAAAAAAGAAAATGAGTTTAAATTAGTATATGAAAAATATAACACAGGGTTAAAAATTAATTTTTATAGAATGCTTAGGATGATTACAAACTTAATTGATTTAACTAAGTTTGATTCAGACTTTAAAGACATAAATTTTAATAATTATGACATAGTAAAATTATGTGAAGATGTTACCATGTCTGTTATAACATATGCTCAACAAAAAAATATTGAAATTATATTTGATACAGATGAAGAAGAACATATAATTAGATGTGACGCAGAACACATGGAAAGAATAATGCTAAACCTTCTTTCTAATGCAATTAAATACACTCCAAGTGGTGGAGAAATATTTGTGAATCTAAGTTTTGATGATAATTATGTAAATATATCAGTAAAAGACAATGGAATTGGTATTCCAAAAGAAAAGCTAGAGAGTATTTTTGAAAAGTTTGTTAGAGTAGATAAAACAATAAAAAGAGAAAATGAAGGTAGTGGAATAGGTCTTAACATAGTAAAATCACTAGTTGATTTGTTAGGAGGAAAGATAAGTATAGTAAGTAGTGAAGATATGGGTAGTGAGTTTACAATAGAGATACCTAATATAAAACTAGAAGAAGGTCTAACAGATTATGATGTAGACAAAGAAAGAATAACTTTAGAGTTATCGGATGTTTATTAGATCAAAAGAACTTATAATATAAGAAAATTAAACCATTTTATAAAGAAGTCTAAGCTAAAGCTTAGGCTTTTTAAGTTTTTTGTAAGTATATTTAGGATTTGTTTTTTTTTATTTGAAATTTAAGTGAAAATTCTTTATTATAGATATTAGGAAAGTCAAAACTTGACAGTCTGTGTCGTGTTTAAGGTAAAAATAATATAAAATATTTATATATAATAATAATTGTCGAAGAGGTAAATTGAATTTTTTGTCTAATTATTATTATAAATATATTTAATGTGTAGGGAGACAATAAATAATAAATTAAGGGGGAATTTTATTATCATTTGTTCTATTTATATAAATCTACATATTAAACAATTTGCATATGCATGATAATTTAACTAATAGGAGCACAAAATTAAGATGAAAAAAATAAATAGGCTGCTAATAATATTATTAATAATATTGCTAAGTTCAGTTACCAATATTTATGGAGAAATAAAAGATAATGAGGGAGTACACAATATTCTTTTAATAAACTCCTATGATATAGATAATAAATGGGAAAATAGCATAAAAGACGGGTTCAAAGAATCCACAAAAGATAACCATAACATTAATATAAAAACTGAGTATTTAGATATTAGGAATAATAATAATGAGAAATATTTGAGAGATTTTGAGAAATTATTAAATACAAAACATAAAGATAGTAACTTTGATATGGTGGTTACAGTAGACGACGAAGCATTCAATCTGGCTAGGAAAGGTTTGCTCGATGAAGATAGTATCTTTTACAAAAAAATAATTGTTACAACTGGTGTTAGTGAAATAATAAACCTTTCGCCTGAAGAGAAAAAATATATAACAGGCTTTATGGATGGCAGATCAAAAATAGAACTAATTAAAATAATTACACGTCTTCAGCCAGAAATAAAAAAAATAAATGTTTTGATTGATGATACCGGTTATTGCAAAAATATAAAAGATAAATTATTGAGAAATAGATATTTATTAGATAATCATATAAATTTAAATTTTATTGAAATTAAATATAAAGACGAAATACTTGGTAAAATTAAAAATATGGATGAAAATAATGAAGCCTTATTAATATGTGGAGTATTTAAAGATAAAAGTACTTACTATTATGCTAATTGTGAGGAATTAATCAGAAAAATAAATGAAATAAAACATATACCAATATATACAAGTAGAGAAGACTATATAGGTAAAGGTGTTATAGGTGGTTATATTGATATAGGAAGTGAATATGGACAATCTCTTGGGAAAATGGTTTTGAAAATATATAAAGAAGAAGGTATATCTTCAGTACCATTTATAAATAGAGTAGGCGCTAATTATATGGTTGATTATGAGCAAATATATAAATACAATATAAATCCATCTGATCTTCCAGAAGAGACAGTTGTAGTTAATAGAAAACCTCATGAATTGTTAATTACAAAAAATGAAAGAATGCAGATGCTTTTAATTATACTATTTTTACTTATTACCATGGCATATATAATTACAATGATGTTTAAACATAGAAAAAACAATATAAAAAATAAAAAATTATATGATATTGCTAAGGAAAGAGAGCAATTAAAAACTGATTTTATAGTAAATATGAGCCATGAGTTAAGAACACCTTTGAATATAATAAGTAGTGCATCCACTTTGCTAGAGATGAAAGTAAATAGAAATGAAGAAGTAAAAAAAGAATATATATTAGATAAAGTTGAGAGAATCAACCAAAACAGCAACAGACTAAGAAGACTTATAAACAATTTAATAGATATTACAAAATTTGACTCAGGTTTTTATGAATGTAGATGTAAAAACGAAAATATAGTTTATGTGGTAGAAGATATAGTATTTGCAACAGTTGATTATGCAAATGAGAAAGATATAGAAATATTATTTGATACAGATGCAGAAGAAATAATAACTTCTATAGACAAAGAAAAAATAGAAAGGGTTATTTTGAACCTGCTTTCCAATGCCATAAAATATACTAATAAAAATGGGAGAATAGAAGTTCATATAAAACATGACAACAAATTCGTCTATATTAGTATAAAAGATAATGGTATAGGAATACCAAAAGAAAAAGTAGGTCAAATATTCCATAGATTCTATCAAGTAGATTCTATTTTATCTAGAAAAAACGAAGGTAGTGGAATTGGACTTTGTATAGTAGATGAAATAATTAAATTACACAATGGTAAAGTTAAAATTGATAGTGAAGAAAACAAAGGAACTACTTTTGAAATAACTTTAAATCTTTCTAATGATGATCGTATAGACGGCGATATGGATAATAAAACTGACAGAAATATTAACGATGTAGTAAAAATTGAAATGGCAAATATATAACTATAAAGCTACTAAATTTGTATATGATATACTTATTTAGTAGCTTTATTTAATGTAAAAGGGGTATAAGGGGAAAACTTATGAAGAGAAAAGAAATACTGGAAAAACTTATGTTACAAATAAATAAAGGAAACCATATTGTTGGTGTGACAACAGGATCTGGTATGACAGCAAAGTACTCAGAAAATGCTGGTGCAGACTTTCTTTTGGCTCTTAGCTCAGCAAAATTTCGGCAAATGGGAAGAGGAGTATTAGCAAGTTTTTTACCCTATTGTAATAGCAATGATTTGGTCATGGAATTTGGATCAAAAGAAATAATACCCTTAGTCAAAAATATACCTGTAATATTTGGAGTAAATGCTACTGATCCTACTAAAAATATGGATACTTACTTAAATAAAATAATTGAAAATGGTTTTTCTGGTGTGAACAATTACCCCTCAATTGGACTTATTGATGGCAAGTTTAGAGAAGCTCTTGAAGAATCAGGATGCACTTATTTATTAGAGGTTGATTTAATTAAAAAAGCACATCATAAAGGTTTATTTACTATAGCATTTGTATTTGATGAAACACAAGCTAAGCAAATGATTGAAGCAGGAGCTGATGCTATATGTGTACATCTAGGATTTACAGAAGAAGGTTTATTAGGAGATGAAAAAAATTTTTCACTGGAATTTGTAAAGACAAAAATGGAAAAAATATTTAATAAATGTAATGAGATAAATCCTTATATAATTAAACTGATTTATGGTGGGCCTATTAAAACTCCATTAGATATTAAATACATGTACAGTAATGAAAATTTAATGGGATATATTGGTGGTTCACCCTTTGACAGAATACCATTAGAAAAAGCAATTACAAAAACAGTAAAAAGTTTTAAAGTATCTTCTAATGTGGATGAAGATGACCTAATAAGTAAAAAACTAGATAAAATCAAAGGGAATTGTAATTATGTTGAATATATAAAAGAATATGTTGATAAAAATTATATGAATGACATATCTTTTTCAGATTTAGCTAAATCAGTTCACGTATCTAGAAGTTATTTGAGTAGTTTATTTAAAAGAGAAGTAGGTTGTAGTTTTACAGAATATTTAGTAAACTTTAGGATAAACAAAGCAACTGACATACTAAATAAAAAAGATATACCCTTATCAACAGTAGCTGCATTGGTGGGTTACAATGATTATTCTCAGTTTAGTAAAATGTTTAAAAAGTATAAAGGATACTCCCCAATAAAACATAAACACAAAAAGTTAGAACATAAAGACATTTACTTAGAAAATGAAAAATAATAGTATAGATATAAGGTTAATTTTGGTAGTAAAAATTACAAAATTTATACTAATTTGACAAAATGAATTAGAAGGAGAGAATTATGGATGAAAACCGTTGCAATTGCAGGTCCCTTTGATGCAAAGGGTACGGAATATCTATATGCCAAAGAGCTAATTGAAAGTTTAGAACTAAATGCTTATACAATACATACAGGCGTATCTAAATCAACTTTCAAACCTGATATTTCCAACGAAGAAGTAGTAAAAGCAGCAGGAAGAAGCATGAAAGTTCTTGCTCAAGAAAAAAACCTAGAATTGACAACAGAAGTTTTATCAAAGGGAATGGAAAATTTAATACCTAAACTTTACGAGGAAGGAAAATTTAATGGAATTATTTTTTTTGCAGGTTCTAGAGAAACTTCATTAATAACACCTGCAATGAAGGCATTACCTATTGATGTGCCAAAGCTTATGATATCAAAAGATTCATCTGAAGACACACCGCAATACGTGGGCAAAAGTGACATTGCCATGATGCCGACAATTGTGGATGTAGATAAATCCAATTATACTTCTACAAAAATAGCAGTTTTTACAATTGCTGGAATGCTTAAATTTGAGAATAATTAATAATTTAATATATAGAAATTAGAAAACTAACTGGAGGAAAATTCAATGAATAAGATGACAAGAAAAGAAATTATTAACAAGTTTAATGAAGATGTAATCAAGGGAAAATACTAGTGGGAGTTGGGGCTGGAACAGGCACTACAGCTAAAAGTATTGAAGCCGGGGGCGCAGACATGCTTATCATCTATAACTCAAGTAGATATAGAATGGCAGGGCGTGGACAACTGGCAGGATTAATATCCTATGGAGATGCAAACCAAATCGTTTTAGATATGGGAGCAGAAATACTACCAGTTGTACAAAACACGCCTGTTCTAGCTGGTGTATGTGGCACAGATCCATTTAGACTAATGGACATGTTTTTAAATCAATTAAAAGAGCAAGGATTTAGTGGAGTTCATAACTTCCCAACAGTAGGATTAATAGATGGTGTTTTTAGACAAAGCTTAGAAGAAACGGGAATGGGCTACGACTTAGAAGTTGACATGATAAATAAAGCTCATAATCTAGACATGCTTACAACTCCTTTTGTATTTGATCCACAGCAAGCAAGAAAAATGGCAGAGGCAGGAGCAGACATATTGATTGCTCATATGGGATTAACTACAAAAGGAACAATAGGGGTAAAAACAACTCTTACTTTACAAGAGTGCGTTGAAAAAATAGAAACTATAATTAAAGCAGGAAAAGAAGTTAATCCAGATATAATGTTTCTTTGTTGTGGGGGACCTATATTAGAACTAGAAGACGTTAGTTATATAATAGAAAAAGTGGAAAGCATAGATGGCTTCTTACTAACTTCACATCTAGATAAAATTCAAACAACAAAAGCCATTGAGGATGAAGTAGCATCATTTAAAACTATAAGAAAAAAATAAAATTTTAGAACCTTACTCATTTATACTGAAATATAAAATTATATTTCAGTATTTTATTTTGCAATAATTGTAATTAACAGTAAATAAAGGTTTTATATGCTATAATATTTTTCACAAGGGAATGTATAACAATATGTGAGGAGAAAATTATGAAGATATTCCTTTAGAAATTCTTCCTAGGGATATAGATACTTTAGAGTGGAAAGCAAGAATACTTTACAAGCAAAAAAAGCTTAAAGAAGTTGTAGATTTTAGTGATGAAATAATAAGATTTAACCCTGAAAATCAAGTAATACAAAGGCTAAAAGCAAAAGTATTATATGATATGGGTGATTTTACTAGATCTTTTGAAGTATGTGAAGAAATGTTAGAGATATATAAATATCAAATCTTCCCTTACGTGCAAAAATCAAGAATATTAGTTGAAGTGGAAGAAATTGATGATGCTATGGAAATATTAAACTTTCTAGAAAAAGAAGAAGTAGAATCTGAAAGTATTAATTTTATAAAAGGACTTATAGCATATTGTAAAGATGACATAGAAAGTGCTAAAGAAATTTTTGAAGATATAGTAGAAAAAATTGAGTCAAACAAAGATACATTTATAGAGTTTAAAGAAGAGGTTTATTTATATTATATAAAATGTACTTACAAAGACAAAAAGCCAGAAGACATAATAAGGTTGGCGAATAAGGGACTGGAATATGACAGCAAAAACATGGAACTTATGTATTACAAAGGGTGGTATCTATTAGAATTAGATAAATTGGATGAAGCACAAGAGATATATGAAGAGTTAGACATCATAGATGAAGGAAATTCATACTCAAAGACTAAATTAGGTGATATTCACAGGCTAAGAGGAAATTTTGAGAAGGCACTAGAGTACTATACTAAACAGATAGAATTGGAATATGATGATGAAGACTATTTTGATAGAATAACTTTAAATATAGACCTATACAATTTTGACAGTGTATACGAAGATTTAACTTATTTGGAAAGAGCCATGCCAGAAAGTCCAAGGGTATATGATGACTTAGGAATATACTATAATATGCTAGATAAACCTGAAGAAGCTTTAAAATACTACTTAAAAGCAAAGGCAATAGAAGATAAAAATGAAGTAAAAGAACTTAGATATTTAAATTTCAGAGTAGCAAAAATATATAGAAGACTTGGAATGTACCAAGAGGCTATTAAATGTTATGAGGAAGATTATGAAAGAAGTAAAGAAGATGATGATTTATATGAAATATATGCACTATATATGCAAATTGCACAGTTTAAAAAGGGTGAAGAATATTTAAAAAAATATTTAAAAGCAATAAACTTATTTAAACTTAGTGTGAAGTATAGATATAAAATTGCCATGATGCTTTGGGAAAGTAATAGACTATCAGAGGCAAAAAACGCTTTTCGCTAATACTCTCTGATGATAGCGAAATAAATATGGATAAAGGTAGATTTTACTATTATACTAATAATTTAAAAAAGGCATTATCTTATATTGAAAAAGCTATAGAAATTGATAATAGTTTCGGTGAAGAACCTAACAAAAATAATTTTATAATTGCAGGTAGAATATGTTTTAAATTAGGATATGAAGACAAAGCCATTAATTATGGAAAAAAGGTACTAAGATTACTACCAAAGGATTTGGAAAGTAAAAAAGACTTAATTCCTCTTATGTATAAGTATGCAGGAGGCGCTTATGCAATTTGTAGAGAATATGAAAAAGCTGAAGAATACTTAAAAAAAGCATTGGAAGGACCTAAATGTATGCATTGTGAAAAATATAAGTGTATAGATGCAATAGTAGAGCTTATTCACTTGGAGATTTTAAAAGGTAATATGGATAAAGCTAGAGAGTATTTAGAAGAAGGAAGAAAAATAGATCCATCAGATATTGATATAATTGGTTTTGAAAAAATACTAAGCTGTTAAGAGGTGAGAAAATGATAATAGGAATAGATTTGGGAACAACAAACAGTTTAGCTTGTTATTTCAATGAAGGAGAAACAAAAATACTATATCCTCAATTAAGTGTAGATGTGTTTAAAAGAAGTATGGGTACAAATAAAGAATTTGTACTAGGAGATAAGAAATTTAAAGCAGAAGAATTATCTTCATTTATACTAAAATATATAAAAGAAGACGTGGAATTCTACTTAGGGAAAAGTGTGGAAGAAGCAATAATAAGTGTTCCAGCTTATTTCAACGATGAACAAAGAAAAGCAACAAAAAAAGCATGTGAACTTGCAGGTTTAAAAGTTGAGCGAATCATAAGTGAACCTACTGCAGCGGCAATTGCCTACGGTATAGATAAAAGAGATGATAATACTAGATTTTTAGTATTTGATTTAGGGGGAGGAACATTTGATATATCAATCATTGAGATGTATGGCAGTATAATGGAAGTAAGAGCAGTAGCTGGAGACAATTTCATAGGTGGAGAAGATTTCACAGATATACTTTATAGAATGTTTTTAGACAAAGTTAAATTAAAAGAAGAAGATTTAAGTAAAAAAAGCATATCTCATATAAAAAAGCAATGTGAAAAAGGTAAGATAGAATTTAGCTCTAGGAAAGCTGTTAAAATAAGATGCAACGTAGAAGGTGAAATTTATGAAACAAGTATAAATATGGATGATTATGAAAAATCTTGTGAGCTTATTTTATCTAAACTAAAAAAAACTATAGAAAAAAGTTTAAAGGATGCAAAAATAAAATTAAATCAAATAGATGAAATTATATTAATAGGAGGTGCAACAAAACTACCTATTATAAGAAAATTTGTAGGGAAAATATTCTCTAGACTGCCAAATACAAGTATAAATCCAGATGAGGCTGTAGCAATGGGAGCAGCCTTACAAGGAGCAATGAGAGAAAGAAATAAATTCATAAAAGAAGTAATACTTACAGATGTATGTCCTTTCTCCCTTGGAACAGAAGTTATAATAAATTCATCAAATAATAGATACAATGAAACATATTTCTGTCCAATAATTGAAAGAAATATAACTATTCCTGTAAGTAGAACAGAAACTTTTTATACTGCTAATGACAACCAAAGCAAAGTTGTAGTTGAAATAATTCAAGGAGAAAGTAGATTAGTAAAAAATAATCTAAAACTTGGACAAATAACGGTAAACGTACCGAGAAGAAAAGCTGGTGAAGAATCTATAGATGTGACATATACTCCCTTTTAGAAGTAATAGTGAAAGTAAACTCCAGTGGAGAAAAGAAAAGAGTTATAATTCAAAAACAAGAGGAAAAAATCACCGAGGAAGAAGCTAATGCTAGATTTGAAGAATTAAGCTATTTAAAAATTCATCCTAGGGAAAATGAAAAAAACAAAGAAGTACTTTCTAGGGGAGAAAGAATGTACGAAGAAAGTACAGGTGAATATAGGGAAATAATTAACTCAGCATTAATAGAATTTGGAAATATTCTTGATAGACAAGATAAAATTCACATTGAAAATGGAAGAGAAAAATTAAATGACATACTAAATGATATAGAATTTGAACAACTATATTAATTTTATTTCAGGTAAATTATATAATTTACTAGATAAAAGGGGGAATATTATGAGTCATATTAAAGTTATAAAAAAAGAGGAACTTTCAACAAGTAAGTGGTCAGGTGGAAGGACTACTGAGCTTTATATTTATCCAGAAAATGAACTTTATGAAAATAGAAATTTTAAATTTAGAATCAGCTCAGCAAAAGTTGATTTGGAAGAGTCTACTTTTACCAAACTACCAAATATAAAAAGAAAAATTATGATATTAGATGGAAAACTTAAATTAGTACATGAAAATCACCATGAAATTACTCTTGAAAAGTTTGATCAAGACACTTTTTATGGGCATTGGAATACTAAAAGCTATGGAAAAGTAACAGACTTTAACTTAATGTTAAATGAAAATACTGATGGTATAATAGAACATATAAATTTGAAAAATCATATAACTTTTGAACAGAATAATAAGGATAAATATGAAAATTTAACAGAAGTTTTCTATATTGTAAAAGGTAAAATAAATATAAGTATAGATTATGAAAGTGAATTATTAAAAAATGGTGATGTAGCTATAATAAAAAATAGTGACAAACTAAATGTTAAGCTAGAAAATAATGACACATTTAACTCACATATAATAAGAACAAAAGTAAATTATTAAAACTTATTATATAGTAAAAGTAAAAAATTATTAAGTTATGGAGGTAAATTTATGTTGGAAATATTAAAAAATAGAAGAAGTATAAGAAAGTTCACAGAAGAAAAAATATCAAAAGAAGATTTAAATAAAATATTAAAGGCTGGCTTATTTGCACCTTCATCAAAGGGGAAAAATCCAGTAGAGATGATAGTTGTGGAAGATAAAAAAACAATATTACAACTGGAAACTTGTAAAAAGCATGGTACTTTACCATTAAAAACTGCACCACTTGTTATTGCAATTATAGCTGATAGTGAGTTAAGCGATGTTTGGGTAGAAGACGCTTCCATAGTTTCTATTCTAATTCAGCTAGAAGTGGAAAAATTAGGATTAGGATCTACTTGGATTCAAATGAGAAAAAGAGAATCCACAGAAAAGGATTCTGAGGAAGCTGTAAGAGAAGTTCTTAATATTGGGCAGAAATACGGGGTTTTATCCCTTGTAGCTATTGGACATAAAGATGAAGAAAAAAATCCTTATGATGATTGTCACTTGAATTTTGATAAAGTTCACTATGATAAATTTTAACTAAAAATATAAACTAAATATCAAAAGGATAAGACTTATGAATTTAAAAGACAAAATAAATAAAATGCCTGAAAGCCCTGGTATTTACATAATGAAAGATGCTTATAACAACATAATATATGTGGGAAAGTCAATAAATTTAAAAAGTCGTGTAAAAAGCTATTTTAGAGATAATCTTAATAGATCTAGAAAAATCGAGAGAATGGTAAAATCCATAAAGAACATAGACTACATTACTACAGATACAGAACTAGATGCTCTTTTGTTAGAATGTGACTATATCCATAATATAAGACCTATGTACAACACTTTAATGAACAATTATGAAAAATATAAATATATAAAGTTAAATGTTAATAGCCTTAATTTAATCCATATTGTAGATAAGCAAGATGACGATAGCACTTATTTTGGACCATTTTCCATGAATAAAAGACTTTTTATACTAAGGGATTTTTTACTAGATTACTTTAAACTTCCAACTTGCAATACAAAAACAAAATGCATTAGATATAATATTGAAAAATGTATGGGAACTTGTAGAGTAAACACTAAGGAAAAATATGAAGAGATTTACGAAGTTTTAAAAAATACTTTTGAAGGAAAAGATGATTTTATAAAAGAATTAGAAAATGAAATGGTAAAACAATCATCTTTACTAAACTTTGAAAAAGCCATGGAAATAAAAAGTAACATGGAATTACTTAAAAGTATAAGTAAAAAACAAAATACCTTTAATTTGTTTAAAAATAACTGTAAATTTGTAATTTGGATGAAAATGAATGAAAATAATTACAAATTATACTTTATTAATAATGTAAATGTGGAGTATTCTCAGATTATTAATGCACAAAACTTTGACGAAAAAATGAAAAGGAAAATAAAAAATAAAATAGAAGAGTTTAAACTAAATAAACACAATAGGGTTTTATATGACAAATCTTATATAGATTATATTAATATTATTTATTCTTATATTTATAAAAATGAAAAAATTGATTATATACAACTATAAGAAAAATAATTGTTATTGACATATAATGTAAAAAAACTACTATTATGTTAGATATAAAATTAAATAACATTTGTCATAAAAAATTCTATTGAAATAGAATAAAACCCAAACTCCATTGCCATGAAGGTATATATTTATATATCTATGTGGCAATGGAGTTTGGGTTTTGAAAAATTAGGATTTACAAATATTAAAGTAGAAAGGGATATTATAGACAAGGTTTATGATGAAAAAGAAATGGATCTTTACTCATGCACACCTTCGTTTAAAATAGTAGGAACTAAAGAATAGGAGGTAAATAACCTGTTAAATGAAAAATCTAATGTGAATGAAATTATAAGTGGTTTGCAAAAGTATTGGAATTATAGGATACTATCATACTCCAAAAGCAATATAGAAGAGTTAAACAATTTTAAACAATACAACACAAGAGCTATTACAACACATAATAATAACAGCTAAAAGATTAGTTACAGCCTTATTTATATCTTTATCCATAGGCAGCATTCTATGGATAATCATAGGGAACAACAAAAAAATAGAGTTACTATTAACACCTTTAATTGGATTTATGCAATCAGTGCCACCAATATCTTGGTTAGTATTAGCCATTATATGGTTCAGAGTTGATGGGAAGGCAAGTATATTCATAGCTGTGATAGAAACTTTCCCATTGATAGTTATAAATTTAGTGGAAAGTATAAGAAATATAGATTATCAGTTAATCGAAATGGGAGAAGTTTTAAGTTGTAACAATGGAATAGGTGGAGAGTTTACCAATGCTAGAGTAAATATTGAAACATCCTATGTATTTGCTTGGACCATAATAATAGTAATATTATTTTATATAACTAATAAAATACTTTCTCATATGTTTAATACAAAAATAAAAGGTGAACGATATGCTTTTAAAGATAGCAAATTTAACTAAGAAATTTAATAACCTTAAGGTTATAGATGATTTAAATTTGAATATTGATAAAAATGAAATAGTAGCCATAATTGGACCATCTAGGGGCTTTAATTATGATTGAGACTTATTACTAATGTATGAGCCATTTAAATCACTAGATTATAATTTAAGAATAGAAATGCTAAACTCATTAATTAACTTATGGAACAAAAGTAAAAAATCTATTTTATTTATTACCAATGAAATTGATGAAGCCATTACTTTAGCCAATAGAATAATAGCACTTCAAAAAAGGCCAACTAAAGTTGCTAAGGAAATTATACTGGATAAAGAAAGTATTGGTAGCAGAGATATGAATTCCGACGAATTTATACAGTACAGAAAAGAAATAATAAATATATTGAGTTAATAATTATAATAAGAATTATGTTTTAATTCAAATCTAACTATTATAAATAAAATTATATTTAATTTAAAGGAGGAGCAATATGGAAGAATTAATAAAAAATATAGAAAGAGGAAAATCAATAGACTTTGATAGTCTAGTAAGTTGTAAAGAAGGGCAAATAGAAACTGTAACTTTAGCTCAGAAAAAGGGTGTTGGAGTGACTTTATTGGCCTTTGGTGAAGGGGAAGGTGTAGGTCCTCATGCTGCAAAAGGAGATGCATTAATATATATACATGAAGGTGTGGCAAGGGTAAAAATAGGTGATGAAACCATGGAAGCTACAAAAGGTCAATTCGTTTTAATGCCTGCAAATATACAACACCAAGTAACTGCAATAGAAGATATGAAAATGCTTTTAATACTTGTTAAAGAGGCCTAAATTATGAGATATTTAAGAAATATAAAACCTTTTGAGGCCATTGCCATGACTAATATGATAAGCCATACAGGAAATACCATAGCAAGCAAGGCATTAATAGATAATGATAATTGTGAAATAAGATTTTTCTCTTTTGCCAGTGGAGAAAGCATAGACAAAGAGCATTATGTAATGGAAACACTTTTTGTAATAATAGAAGGAAGTGCTAAAGTTTTATATAATGAAAATGATGAAACCATAATAAACCAAGGTGATATAATTGCCTTGGAAGCTGACATAGAATATGGTATAGAGGCTTTAACGGATGTTAAATTATTCAATATATTAGTAAAAGCATAAATGATAATGATAAATAAAATATAATAAAAATAAACTAAAAATGGTGTATCTTATGATACACCATTTTTAATTATAAAAATCAATTTATATTTTATTAAGTATTATAGCTACGTTTTTAACACCAGTTGAACAACTTAAAAAGATAAATATTTATACTTATTATAAAATAACAATATAATCTTTTTAAATAATTTAATAAAAAAAGTTAAAAAACTATAATATGGGTATATATGTATTATAATATAAATGATAAATTAAAATGGGGGGAATGATTATGGATTATAAAAAGCTTATATTAAACAGAAAATCGGTAAGAGAATTTAAGGACACAAGTATAGATACAAAATATTTCAATAAAATAGAAAGTTATATAGAAAGTTCTAAAAAATTACTTCCTGAAATTGAAGTTGAAATGAAAATGTATGACTTTAAAGATTGCTATGAAAAGATAAATGAATTGGCAGGATATAACGGATTTTTAATCCAAGCGCCAAATTACATTGTAATACTTTCTGATGTGAAAGAAGGCTATATAGAAAACAGTGGATATATTGGAGAAAGAGTAGTATTAAAAGCCCGAGACATGGGAATAGATTCTTGTTGGATCACTTTTAAAGATAGTAAATCAATAAAAGAAAGATTAAACATTTTAAGTGACAAAGAAGTTACAGCTATAATTGCTTTAGGATATGAAGATAATAGCAATAATAAAAATAAAAGTACTTCAGACAGATTAGGTGTGGAAGAAATCGTATTTATGGATGAGTGGGGAAATAATGCAAGTGTTACTGAATTAGAAGAAAGATACTTACTTGATGCATTTTCATGGGCTAGAATGGCACCATCAAGTCTTAATAGACAACCATGGAGATTTATTATTGACGGTGGTAAAGTTATATTAGCAGTTAAGACAGACGATTTTAGCAGCAATTATGAGGGTAGCATAGATACAGGAATAGCAATGCTTTATTTTAGCTTAATAATAGATACAACAATGTTTGATTTAAAATGGCAGGTTGGAAGTTTAGATAAGGATTATAAAATTCCAGTTGATTATAAAATCGTAGGATATTGTTCTATATAGTTTATAAAAAATATTAAATAAAAATAGAGAAAAAAAGAGTGAATATATATGAAAATATTCGCTCTTTTTTTAGGCAAATTATGTTACAAAAGTAAATAATTCGACCTTATTATAAAGAAAATTGTAACTTGTGGAAAATAGGGTAAATTAAGGTTATTGCAATCATTAGAGAAAAGTTTTATTAATATTATTACGAAAATGTAATATGTCAATGACTCTCATTTTATTGACAATATATTTACTCATAGTTTATATTAAGATTTGGAATAAGGTATAAAAATGGGGATGAAGTGCAGTTTTTTTAGCAACTTTTTAGAGGAGATTAAAGATTAAATTATGAAGAAATTAGGTTATTTTATTATACCATTAGTGATTGGTGGTATATTTTTATGTGGATTAAATAAATTCCTGGACAAGGAAATAGATTCAATGCTTAAAGAAAAAGATTTAATGCCTATAGTAAATGACGCATTAAGTGACGTAAAAGATAAAGGAACTATTGCTAACAATCATTTTATAGAAAAAAATAATATTATGATGTTAGGTTCATCAGAATTAAGCCATTCAACAAAGCAACATCCAACTTACTATTTTAACACCAACAAAAGTAAAAATGGTGTGGTGCCAATAGGAAGAGCATATACTCAAAGCTTACAGGATGCCGCATCATTAGGAAGTTTTAACCCAGAAGCAAAAGACAAGAAAGTTGTTTTGTTAATTTCTATGCAGTGGTTTATGGACAAAAAAGGAGTTACACCTCATCATTATCAAACTAGATTTTCACCGACTCAATTTTATGAGTTTTTAAGTAATCCGAAAGTTTCACAGAAAAACAAAGACATATTTTCTGATAGGTCAAGTAAATTACTAGCGGATGCAGATGAATACAAATCGGAAGCTGTTTATGCTAAATTATATACTTCTAATTCCATTGTATCAAATATAGAAAAAGTGCTTTTAAAACCTTATTTTGAAATTAGAAAATTTGCAGTAAAACTTAAAGAAAAAGGCACTTTATATAAACAATTAGTAGTTTTATCATCACAAAAAGATAAAAAGCCAGAACCTAAACAATCTATAGATTGGAAAATGGAAAAAGAAAAAGCCATTGAAGACGCTAAAAAAAGAGTTGGAGACAACGATCTGTGTATAGATAAAATCTACTATAAAAAGAACTTTGGTGAAAACTTAAATAAAGTAAAAAACAAATATAAAGATGTAAATCTTCTTGAATCAAAAGAATTTGATGATTATCAACTTACTTTAGATATTTGTAGAGATTTAGGAATAAAACCTGTAGTTATAATGCTACCAGCTATGGATAAGTTTTAT
The DNA here is from genome assembly GCF_020748185.1 of Terrisporobacter petrolearius. Classification (GTDB taxonomy): domain Bacteria; phylum Bacillota; class Clostridia; order Peptostreptococcales; family Peptostreptococcaceae; genus Terrisporobacter; species Terrisporobacter petrolearius. Next base: position 111,476 of record NZ_JAHZMO010000004.1, read on the forward strand.
AATGTTACTGGCATTTCTAAGACGGAAAGACATGAGTTTTATGATAAAGTTAAAAATATTACAAAATCAAAAGGCTTTAAAGTTATGGACCTTAGAGATAAAGAAAATGAAAAGTATTACTTACGAGATGTAATGCATCTTGGAACGAAAGGTTGGGTGGATGTTTGTGAAAAGTTATATAAAGAATTTGGCCAAGAATAAGTACTTAATGATGAGTGCTACATTTACAGTAATAATTGTTGCAGCAATATTAGTATTCACATTTACTTCATTTAAAGACTTACCATTTATATATAATGAGTTCTAATAAAAGGGAGATTTCACATGAAAATTATAGAAGGAATAAAAAAATATTCAACTACAGATAGAATTGCATTAATATGCAATGATGAAAAACTTACGTACAATGATTTAGAAAAGTATTCAGAAGCAATTGCTCTATACTTAAAAGATATACATAAAGAAAAAGATATACCTATAGTTATATATGGAAACAAAGAAAATATGATAATGCCATGTATGATAGGTGCTTTAAAATCGGGTAGAGCTTATGTACCACTAGATATAAGCTTACCGATGGACAGAGTATTTGACATTACAAAAGAAGTTTCACCTAAGGTATTATTTAACTTTAGTGATGAAACAGACTTTGGAGATTTAAATGTAATAAACGAAGATAGACTAAAAGAAATAATAAAAAAATATGAAAACAAAACTTTAGGAAAAGAAAACTGGGTAAAAGGCGACGAAAATGCCTATATATTATTTACTTCGGGAAGCACAGGAAAGCCTAAGGGCGTACAAATAAGTTCAAACAACTTAGATAGTTTTGTAAGCTGGATAAGCCCATATTTAAAAATTGATGGAAGCGAAAAAGTAATAATGAATCAAGCAGCATATTCTTTTGATTTATCAGTAACTTCCATATATCCAGCACTAGTACATGGAGCAACTTTATTCTCTTTATCAAAGAAAGTATTAGCTGATTACAAAGAATTATTCAGCCAATTAAAAAGATCAAATATGGCTGTATGGGTTTCTACGCCATCTTTTGCAGGTGTTTGTACAACAGAAAAAGATTTTGATAGTAACATGTTAGAAAAGCTTGAATCAATGATATTTATAGGAGAGACTCTTCCTAAAAGCTTAGCTAAGGAATTACTAGATAGATTCCCAAATACAAGAGTAATAAATGGATATGGACCAACAGAAGCTACAGTTGGTGTTAGTGTAAATGATATGTCTTATGAATTAATAAATGATGAGAAAAGTCTTCCTGTTGGATATCCTATGTCAAATTGCAAAATAAAAATAGTAGATGATAATGGAAATGAAGTTGAAGAAGGAGAAAAAGGTGAAATTATCATAATAGGGCCTTCTGTTTCAAAAGGATATTTTAACAACGAAGAAAAAACAAATGAATCATTTTTCTATGATGAAATAGACAACGTTAAACATAGAGCCTATAAAACAGGTGACAAAGGATATATGTTAAATGGCAATATATACTACTGTGGTAGAGTAGACTTTCAAATAAAATTAAATGGATTTAGAATAGAAATTGAAGATATTGAAAGTAATTTAAGAAAAGTTGAAAATGTAAATAATGCAATAGTTATACCTGTGTACAAAGACGAAAAAATTGCTTATCTAAAAGGAATTGTTCAGTTAAAAATAGATAATGAACTAAGTAATATGAAAAAAGGTATAGCGATAAAGAAAGAGCTAAATAAATATATTCCTTCATATATGGTACCAAGAACTATAAAAATTATAGAAGACTTTCCAACAAATACAAATGGAAAAATAGATAGAAAGAAACTTATGGAGGAAAATTAATGACTTTTTCACAATATGGAGATTATTTTTATCTTTATATACTACTATTAACTGCAATACCTGCAATAGTTTTAGGACTTAGAGAAAAAAATATAAAATATTATGGTATGTTAGCAACAGTTTTCATGATAATATTAATTGTAGGTGTAAATGTTAGACTTTCATATTTAATAGGATTTATAATATGGGAAGTAATAGTAGTTAAAGGATATGAATATGTAAGAAAGAAAACAGATAGCAAACTTGTATATAGATTATTTTTATTTTCTTCAATGCTTCCAATAATAGTAAATAAAATTTCACCATTAACATCTTTAGGAGTTATAGGATTTATAGGAATATCTTATTTGAACTTTAGAACGATACAAATGGTCATAGAAATTTACGATGGAGCAATAAAGGAAGTTAATATTTGTACCATGCTTTATTTTGTATTATTTTTCCCTACACTAAGTTCTGGTCCTATAGATAGATCTAGAAGATTTGAACAAGAGTTAGAGAAAAAAATACCAAGAGAAGAATATATAAACGAATATTTAATCCCAGGAATTAAAAAAATATTTATGGGAATTGGATATAAATTTGTAATAGCATTTTTAATAAACATACTTTGGATGGGTCACATATCATCAGAGTTAACTTTTGCAAATGCTATAAACTACATGTATGCTTACAGCTTGTACTTATTCTTTGACTTTGGAGGATATAGTTTATTTGCAGTAGGGACTAGTTATATTTTTGGAATACATGCACCAGACAACTTTAATAAACCATTTATCAGTAAAGACATGAAAGAATTTTGGACAAGATGGCATATAAGTTTATCAAGATGGTTTGGTGATTATATATTTTCTAGATTTACTATTGGGTTTATTAGAAGTAAAAAATTCAAAAAAAGAGCTACAGCTTCTCATGTATCTCAGATGATTACAATGGGTGTTATGGGGGTTTGGCATGGACTTACATGGTATTATATCCTATACGGTTTGTACCAAGGTCTAGTGCTTGTAGGTACTGATATATATCAGAAAAAATCAACGTTTTATAAAAAACACAAGAAAGAAAAATGGTTTGAGATTGTACAAATAGTTATAACATTCCATATAGCATGTTTTGGATTGTTAATATTCTCAGGACATTTCGCTTAAATATTAGGAGGATAGATTATGCAAGAAACAGTTATAAGTATATTTGAAGACGTATTAGAATGTGATGAAATAAGAGATGATTTAGATATGAATTTATTTGAAGCAGAACTTTTAGATTCACTAGCTATAATAGAAGTTTTAGTTGAGATAGAAGATAGACTTGGTATAGCACTTCAACCAACAGACTTAGAAAGAAGTGACATGGCAACAGTAAATAACTTAGTTAAATTCTTAGAAAACAGAAAATAACATTACTTAAAGGTGTATCAATAAATTTGATACACCTTTTTTTTGTTTATGATTTATTTTTAATAAAAAAGTTTAAAGTAATAATAAATTGTGTATATACTATATGTGGTATCGAAAATGATATTAATAACTATATATAGTGTGTTTTACTTAAAAAATACATATAATCAAGCTTATAAAAGGAAGGTAGAGATGAACTGGATAGAACTTAACAACCAAGTCATAATAAAAGACGAAGAAGGAAAATACCAATTAGAGAAAGACAGAGAAGCTTTAGAAAGTTATTTAAATGAATATGTAAATAAAAGGTTAAAAAAATTCAAAAATATAGAAGAAAGATTAAATTATTTAATAGAAAATAATTATTATAACAAAGAAGTAATAAATAAATATACAATGGACTTTATAGAAAAGATTTACAACCATATAAAAAATTGTGATTTTAAATTCCAATCTTATATGAGTGCTAATAAATTTTATCAAAACTATGCTCTAAAAAGTGACGATAACAAAATCATATTAGAAACATACAATGATAAGGTTTTAATAGTATCATTAGCTCTAGGTGATGGAGATGAAGATTTAACTTTAAGTTTAGCAGATAAATTAATAAAACAAGAGTTTCAGCCAGCTACTCCCACATTTTTAAATGCAGGAAGATCAAGAGCAGGGGAGATGGTATCTTGTTTTTTGCTTTCAGTGGAAGATAGTACAGAGGGAATTTCTTATGCCATATCTTCTGCCAACCATTTATCTAAAATAGGCGGAGGAGTAGCTTTAAATTTAAGTAGACTAAGAGCATGCGGAGATCCTATAAAAGGAATTGAGGGAGCCGCAGGAGGGCCTGTGGGTGTTGCAAAAATGCTTGAGCAATCATTTAGTTACTTTAATCAAATGGGAGCTAGACAAGGAGCAGGAGCAGTTTATTTAAGTGTATTCCATCCAGACTTTGAATTATTAATGGACACAAAGAAAATAAATGCAGATGAAAAAATAAGATTAACTACTTTATCTTTAGGTGCCATAATTCATAACAAATTTATGGAATTAGCAGAAAAAAATGAGAAAGTTTACGCCTTTTATCCATACAGTGTATACAAAAAGTATAAAATTCACTTAGATGAGATGAAAATGGATGAATGGTATGACAAGCTTGTAGAAGATAGGGATATACGAAAAAAAGAAATTAATCCTAGACAGATGCTTACTAAAATAGCACAGATGCAACAAGAAAGTGGCTATCCTTATGTTGTTTTTATAGATACAGCAAACAAAGAACATACTTTAAAAGATTTAGGACTTATAAAAATGTCAAATTTATGTTGTGAAATATTCCAATATCAAACACCTTCAAACATAAAAGGTTATGCAGAAGAAAACATATGGGGACAAGATATAAGTTGTAACTTAGGATCATTAAATATAGCGAATGTTATGGACAATAAAGATGTGGAAAAAACAGTGGAAACAGCTATAAAAGCCTTAACTTTTGTTTCAGATAAAACTAATATAAAACAAGTTCCAACGGTGAAAAATGGTAATGATAAATCACATTCCATAGGCCTTGGAGTAATGAACTTACATGGATATTTAGTTAGAGAAAATATACTTTATACTTCGAAAGAAGCTCTGGACTTTTGTAATGTATTTTTTGCCATGATAAGATTTTATGCCATAAAAGCATCTATGAATATAGCAATAAAAAGAAAAGAAACTTTTGTTGGATTTGAAAAATCAGAATATGTAAAAGGTAAAGACAGTGAAGTTTTATCAAAATATTATAATGAAAATTATTTACCAAAGACTGATAAAATAAAAGAATTATTTAAAGGTATTTATATTCCGACTAGAAAAGACTGGTCAAAGTTATTAGATGAAGTAAAAGAAAATGGTATATACAATGCTTATTTAACAGCCATAGCACCAACACAAAGCATTAGCTACGTGCAAAATGCCACAAGTAGCATAATGCCAATAACAGAGCCAGTGGAAGTTAGAACTTATGGAGATTCAACAACAATTTATCCTATGCCATTTTTAACTAATGAAAATATGCTTTACTATCAATCAGCTTATAGAATTGATATGAGAAAGGTTATAGACATAGTAGCAGCAGCCCAAAGTCATGTGGACCAAGGAATATCTACAACATTATTTGTAACAGATGACAAAACAACTAGAGATATAGCAAGATATTATATTTATGCTTATAAAAAAGGTTTAAAAAGTTTATATTACACAAGAACAAAAATGACAAGAGATGATAATGAATGTCTAATGTGTTCTGTATAGGGAGAGATAATTATGACATTTACTTTAAATAAAATACACAAAGCAGTAAACTGGAACAAAGAAGATGACAACTTTACACAAGCCTTTTGGGAACAAAATGTAAAGCAGTTTTGGCTTCCAGAAGAAATTTCTGTATCAAAAGATTTAAAAGTTTGGAATGAACTAAGTGAAAGAGAAAAAGACTTATATAAAAAAGTTTTAGCCGGTTTAACACTACTTGATACAAAACAAGGAAATAACGGAATACCTTCCATGATGAGTTTAACGGATAACCTTCAAAGAAAGGCCGTACTTTCATTTATGGGAACTATGGAAGAAATACATGCGAAAAGTTATTCATCAATATTTACAACTCTACTATCAAATAGAGAAATAGATGAATTATTTGAATGGATAGAAGAAGAAAAAACTCTACAAAGAAAAGCAGAGTTAATTTTAGAGCAATATGAAAATACAAATGATGAAAAAAGTTTATATTTATCCATGGTAACAAGTGTATTTTTAGAAAGTTTTCTATTTTATTCAGGATTTTTTTATCCCCTATTTTTGGCAGGCCAAGGAAAAATGGTATCAAGTGGAGAGATAATATCACTTATTCTAAGAGATGAATCACTACATGGAAAGTATATAGGATTTCTCGCAAAAGAAAAATTTGAAAGCTTTAATAAAGAAGAAAAAATGGAATTAAAAAATCAGATGTATGAAATTTTCAACAGCCTTATGGATAATGAAATAGAATATACGAAGCTTATTTACAAAGACAGCAACTTAGAAGAAGAGGTTATAAACTTCTTACAATATAATGCCAATAGAGCACTTGAAAATTTAGGATTTGAAGATTACTACCAAGTAAAACCTGTAAACCCAATAGTTTTAAATGGCTTAAGTACAGAAACTAAAACACATGATTTCTTCTCCACAAAAGGTAATGGATATCAAAAGGGAATATACGAAGAACTAAAAGACGAAGACTTTATAATATAAGAAAAAAGTACCTTATAGAATTAATTTTATAGGGTACTTCATTCTTAATTATTAATTAAGAATTATATATTTTTAATTCTTATTAAGAATAAGTGGTAAATTATGCTATAATTCTATAGTGACAACTTAATGAATATTGTATTTATATGTATAAAAATAGAAATATAAATAAAGGGGAAAATTATCTATCAAATAAAATGAAACAATATTAAAACAGGCCAAAGAATGATAATAAATAAACTTATCTTTCTATTGAAAATACACTAATCAGATTATTAACCTAAAAGGGGAACTTATTGAAATTAAAGGGGGTAATATTTGAATGAAGATGCAAAATAAATATAAAATCATACTAATAATATTAATTTTTATTACTATGAACTTATATTTAATATTTAAACCAGCATTCATTTTTTCTGACGAAAATATTTCAGACAAAATAAGTAGTAATTATTTAGATAAGCAAGGTTCCTTAAGTGATTATCAGATAAATTCATCAAAAATACTTAATACTAATAAAGGAACTTTTGTAGAAACACGTTATAATGTTAAGCCAAAAGCACTGGCATACAGTGAGTGGAATGCAGGTAACGGGGTAGAAGGTTATAATGGGTGGTTAGTTAATAAGTCCACGTGTATTCGTTACCACAAAATAGGATTTATGTATATAACTATTGAAAGTTTTACAGAGTCGTGATTATTTATTAATTTATTTTAATTTCAATAAACAAATTAATAAGATTTGCAATTTACATATATTAAAAATAAAAAAGCAATTACTTTAGAAAATTATATTTAAAGTAATTGCTTTTTTATGTAATTATCACATATTACCATTGAAAAAATAATGAAATAATTCTATAATAATAGATAATGAACGTATGTTCTTAGAAAATGGAATATATATTTGATAAAAGTTATTTATTAATCTAGGGTTCATATTTTTAAGGAGGTGAGGTTTTGGATTTACAAAGAAAGCTTGAAATATTATCGTCAGCAGCAAAATACGATGTGTCTTGTTCGTCAAGTGGAAGTAACAGAAAAAATAAAAAAGGTGGTATAGGAAATGCTTGTGTAAGTGGTATTTGTCATTCATTTACACCAGATGGAAGATGCGTATCTCTTCTCAAAATTTTAATGAGTAATGTGTGCATTTACGACTGCAGTTACTGTGTAAGTAGAACTTCCAACGATTTTCCAAGAGCCACATTTACACCAGACGAAATATGTGATATAACTATAAATTTTTATAAAAGAAATTATATTGAAGGCCTATTTCTAAGCTCGGCCATAGTGAAAAGTGCCAACTTCACCATGGAGAAATTGTACGAAACAGTTTATAAACTTAGAATTGAGCATAACTTCAATGGATACATACATTTAAAGGCCATACCTGGAGCAGACCAAAATCTAATAGATAAAGCAGGACTTCTAGTTGATAGAATGAGTGTAAATATAGAACTTCCATCATCAGAAAGTCTAAAAATATTAGCACCAGATAAAGATAAAAATAAAATCTTATCGCCAATGAAAAATATTAGTAATAAAATTATTCAAAATAAAAATGAAATAAAAAGATTTAAAAATGCTCCAAGCTTTGTGCCTGGAGGCCAAAGTACACAATTAATAGTGGGGGCATCGCCAGAAAGTGACTTGAAAATACTAACTCTAAGTGAAAGTTTATACGAAAAGATGAACTTAAAAAGAGTTTATTACTCCGCTTTTGTGCCAGTAACAAATGATAAAAGACTACCAGAAATTAAAAATCCACCAACACTAAGAGAGCATAGGCTTTATCAAGCAGACTGGCTTCTTAGATTTTATGGATTTAACGCAAAGGAATTATTAAGTGAAGAAAACCCCAATTTTGATATAAACTTTGATCCTAAAACTAATTGGGCTTTGAAAAATATTCATACATTTCCACTAGAAATAAATAAAGTACCTAGAGAAATGCTGCTTAGAATTCCAGGTATAGGTGAAAAATCTGTTCAAAGAATAATGGCTATACGTAAAGTTTCAAATATTACCTTTGAAGATTTAAAAAAAATAGGTGTGGTTCTAAAAAGAGCACAGTATTTCATAACTTGTAATGGAAAATACTATGGAGATGTATCCTTTGATGAACCACTTATAAGAGATAAATTAGCTCCTAAAGAAGACTTAAATATATTAGAAAGCAAAGGAGAGCAACTAAATTTCTTTAATATGCCTGGATTTTATTATTCGCCGGCCATATTAAAAGTAGATGATATTTTTTCTTCGGTAATAGGAGAATTATAGGAGGAATTTATGAGAGTATTTTTACATGAACCAACTTTTGAAGGCTTGCTATCTGCCGTTTATGATGCTTATTACTCAAGCAGAAAGCCAGAGGCTATTTACAGTAAAATAGTATATGAAGAAAATTTAATCGACGAAGTTATTACAATAAAAAGTAATTCTATTAAATTTGAAAAAGTTTATAATGCCATAATAAATAAAATATCAAAAGATTTACTAAATAAAATATATTATGTATTTTTATCTGAAACAAAGGAAAGTTCCAATTTGATTTATAATTACTTGAAAATTGGATTTAAATTTGGAAAAGATGTGGAATTACATATAAATAATGATATAGTTTTAAATATGGACAAAATAAGTAACAAGGTATCATATGAACGTCATAGACTTACAGGTTTTGTTAGATTTAAAGAAATAAATAATATTTTATATGCTTCCATAAACCCAGATTACAACATACTTCCCATACTTGGAAGTCATTTTAAAAAAAGACTTTCAAATGAAAACTTTATAATTCATGACGTAAAAAGAGATACTGCTCTTATTTATGATAAAGAAGATTATTATTTAACTAATTTATCAAAAGATCAAAAGAATATTTTAATAAATAGTGATGACAAAGGTGAGTATGAAAACTTGTGGAAGCAATATTTTAAATCAGTGAATATAGAAGAACGTAAAAATCCTAAACTTCAAAAGAGAATGATGCCAACTAGATATTGGAATAATATTGTTGAAGTTAATAATAAGTAATTAATAGATTTTCTGACAAGTATATAAAATTAAAAATAGTGCAAAAATAAACATGTATGATTAGATTTATCATATTTTACTAATTATTTATACAGCTGGGAGTGAATCATAATGACAAAGGTAACCTTACAAGATATACAAAAAGCACAAGAAACAATAAAAGATATAGTAAAAAAGACAGATATACTTGAAAGTACTAAACTTAGTACAATGACTGGAGCAAATATTTATTATAAATGCGAAAATCTTCAAAAAACTGGATCTTTTAAAGTGAGAGGGGCTTCTAATAAAATAGCAAATCTTACAGAAGAGGAAAAATCTAAAGGTGTTATAGCATCAAGTGCAGGAAATCATGCCCAAGGTGTTGCGCTAAGTGCAAAAATGAACGACATAGAAGCAACTATAGTAATGCCTTCAACGGCACCCCTTGCTAAGGTAACAGCAACAAAATCTTATGGAGCAAATGTGGTATTAGAAGGAATCGTTTATGATGATGCCTATGCAAAAGCAGTAGAGTTACAAAAAGAAAGTGGTGCAACATTTCTTCATCCATTTAACGACGAATATGTTATAGCAGGACAAGGAACAATAGCCTTAGAAATTTTTGAACAAATGAACAATAAAGTGGACACTATACTTTGCCCAATAGGCGGAGGAGGAATAATCTCTGGGGTGGCAGTGGCAGCAAAAGCCCTAAACCCTAATGTTAAAATAATTGGTGTACAAACAGCAAATATTCCATCTATGTACGAATCAATAAAAGAAGGTAAGGTAACAACAGCATTTAAAGCAACTTCTGTGGCAGATGGTATATCAGTTAAGACTGTAGGAGATAAAACCTTTGATATAGCAAAAGAATTAGTAGATGAAGTGGTTCTTGTGGAAGAAGGGGAAATAGCAGAAGGCCTTTTATTCTTAATGGAAAACCAAAAAGTTGTGGCAGAAGGATCAGGAGCGGTTACAACAGCAGCAATACTAAGTGGAAAATACAAACCAAAAGCAGATGAGAATGTTATTTGTATAATTTCAGGTGGTAATATAGACGTTAATACTTTAAATAGGATAATAGCAATAGGTCTAAATAAAAGTGGTAGACGTTTTTCATTTAACACAGATATACAAGACAAACCAGGAGGACTTTCTGAACTTACTGGAATACTAAGTGGATTAGATGCAAATATAATAACAGCAAATCTATCTTCAATAAATGAAATTGGTAGATTAAATGCTCATATGATTTTAGAAACATTTGACCTTGAGCATATAGAAAAAATTAAAAAAGCAATAAGTGATGGCGGTTTTGAAATTAAATAATAAATAAATCGTATAAAATATAAATAAATTAAAGCGACTAAATAATAATATTTAGTCGCTTTATAGATTTAATCTTCAAACCAAGACTTTTTATAAAGAAGTATTATTATTGTAACTTCTCCTGAAGTGAAGTACTGAAAAAACAAAGATGTAACAATAATTGCTAGTACCTTGTTATACTTAGCGCCTATACTAGTTAGCTCCATCCTATTGAGAATATTTCTTCAGTTCCATTTTGAGCAGTCCAAGAAAAGATCACAAGAACAACTAGTCCTATAGCTGGGACACCTCGTAAAAGAGATGTATCAGGATTTTCAGCAATGTTTCCTGTAATAAAAAAAATTACAGGAAACATTGTAGTATTAAATATAATCAAATATTACAATATATTAATAATGTATTTGAATAGTTTTCACAAAAAATAAATATTATAATAGCAGCCCAATAGTTTTTATAAAAATCATAAAAAGATAAGATGATATATAGTCAAATACCGTTGTTTATGGTATATTATAATTCGTTGTTTAAATTGAGTTGAAATATTTGTAATTGTTAAGAAAGGGAATACCATGGAAATACTTAGATTTAAAAAAGACGAATTTAATATGAAAAACTTCATACATTACTATAATGAAAATATAGAGGAATTACTTTTTAATTATCCTCATTATATATCAAGGGTTTGCTTAGTAGATAGAGATTATATGGACGTAATTATATTTGATGAGGATTACGAAAATATAAATGAGGAAAAAGATTATGAAGAGTTATTATATAATGGAGAGTATGCACTTCATTTTGTTGTTGGAAAAACCTATGAAGGAGCAGAAAAAATAGAACTTATTAATGGTAAAAAATACGTATTAAATCACTATATGGGTGATATTTATGAAGATGATAACACTGTAAAGGATATAGGAGACTTAAGTTTGAATGTGGATAATTTGGTTGGCTTATTAATTGATTTAGAGGAAAAAGAAATAGTGGTTCATCCAGTAGATTTTGAACATGGAGGAGAAATTTCTCAACCTAGGATAAGAAATGTTGATTATTGTGGAGACCTGGAAGAAAAATTAGTGAAAATTTTAGATGAATTCTTAATTCAATAATTTAAAGGACAGCTATATAGCTGTCCTTTGCTTATTTCATGCCTAAAACAAAGTTAAAAATCTTAACTCTGTATAAAATTTCATAACCAATAAATGTTAAAATTGCTGAAAAAATTATTATTAGTCCTATGGATAAAGCAGTAGATTTAACTGTAGGTACAATTAAAATTGCAAGAACTAATAAAATAGGTTGATGAATAATATAAATTGGAAAAGTACGCTTATTTAAGAACCTTAGAAGTTTATTATTTTTATTAAAATGAACACTACTAAAACCTATAACTGTACAAATTGCAGATATTAAAACACCGTTTTTTAAAATACTATCAATAATCCATACTGTTAAATTACTATCTTCTGGTCTAAGTAATAATGTATAAGTTACACCACAAATTCCGAAAAAAATAAGGGCAATTAAATACTGAAAGCGATGACTTATTAATTTTTCTAAAAGTGTATCATCTTCATAAACAATATAACCTAGCAAGAAAATTAATAAACATCCTACTATGCTTTTTCCCATTATACCTGGAAACAAGTCGCTACACATTCCAAGCATCAATAAAAATATAAAACTAAATTTATTTACAAAAGCCTTTTTTAAGAAATGAACTATATTTATTCCTTTTTCCTTTTTAAAAACTAAAGATAAAATAATTCCGCCCAAGATAGAAACAACAAATAAATATAGTATAAACCATAAGTGAGCAGGGGTAAAAGCTCCATCATAGCCTGTAAAATCAGTTACGTTTGAAAAAAAGAAACCTAAGTGACTAAAATAATTCAAGTTTACTTCACCACGCCAAACTCTTGCCAAATAAGTTTGTGGTGGTACTAAAAATATAAGTCCAAATAAAAGTGGTACAAGAAGCTTTTTAATTCTTTCTACTATATATTCCTTCATATTTCTACGCTCAAAGGAAAAATATGTGGAAGCTCCTGCGAGGAAAAATAGCATAGGCATATACCATGTAAATAATAATAAAATTATTATGTTTGCAAAAAAGTTCTTTTCTTGTGAAATAATATAAAAATCCCCAAATTTACAAAATATAGCGCAAGTATGATAAACAAAAAGCATGAGTATGCTTATGTTTCTAATCCAGTCTATTTCATATCTTCTCATCCAGCCCTCCAAATTTATAATAAGTTACAAAACATTCTTGCTATTTATTTTACTTTACCATAAATTTAGTCACATGTATTTATAAATTAATAATAATAAATTAGAAAATATTAAAGCTGAAAGATAATTCTTCCAGCCATTTTATTTATCCAATTTTAACAATATTTAAACTTGCAGGGCATCCTTCATTGGTAAAACTATCAATAGTTTTACTATTGGAAAAGCTATTGTTTTTTAATTTAAGGATAGCATTTTCACAAATATAAACTATATCATCACCAATAATAAACATACAATTTTTATTACTAGGATCTACAACCCCAAAGATTCTTTGGATGTTCTTTTGTAGAATATTATTAACATATAGACCTATACTTTGTTCAATAGGGTCTTTCTTACCCTCTATATTAACTGGAATCTTATATATTATATGATATACACCAGATTTATTGACTTTTATAGTTGTAGGACTAACAAGAAGGATATCTTCATTAAATATTTCAGTCATATTAAATGGAAAATACTCATCTACACCTACATTTACTAATTCTGTTTGTAGAAAAGTAGCATAAGAGCTTTCTTTATTACTGCGCTCTTTTAATATATTGCAGAGGTTTTTTAATAAGTGATTATAATTTTTATTATAGTCATTAAACTCTTCTTTCATTGACGTTACACCCCCTAGTATATTTTATGATGAGCTTTTCAAAAGATTTACAAAATAAGATTTATAAACGATAATATTTAAGATAAGTATTAAAGTCCCAATTTTTCAAGAAGGATTTAGCTGAAAAATATCCAGAGTTATATAAAGCTTTGGTTTGTTCGTTAGATATATCAAAATCTGTAGTATCGATACCTAAGGTTGGAATATTGACAATTCTAACTGCATCACAATCTTTAAAATATACTTCCTCGCTTGTTGCAAGACTTGTTTCTATTACATCTATTGAATAGGGAATAAATCCATTTTGATTTTTGCTTGGTTTTTCAACATTATTATATAAATTCAAACCAAATGTAGGCCATCTTGGCTTACGTTTTACATCGAAAATCCAAATAGGGAAGTTGCTCAAAAGTCCGCCATCAACAATATAACAAGGAGTTTTTCCACTATATAAAATTACTGGTTCAAAGAAAAATGGTATACTAAGGCTCATTCTAACAGCTTTTGCTATTTCAAAATCAAGTGGATTTATATTGTACTCAACTAGGTCATCAGGCAAGGTAATTAATTTATGGCGAGTAACATCTGTTGCAATAACCTTTAATTTACTTTCACCATTAACATAAATATCTCTAAAATATTTTTTTCCTTTTCTTTCAAATTTTTCTGTTAAAAAATTTTCTACATAATCTCCTGCGTGTAGGCCCTTGGAAACAAATAGAGAAGCGATAGGTCCGAATAAAGGAATAGATTGTAATTTATTTTTATCTGCAAACTTATTATAATCCAAATAAAACATAATATTGCTTATTTCACTGGCACTATAACCAACAGCTACTAAGGAAGCAACAATTGCTCCAACTGATGTACCTGCAGCCCTTTTCCATATATATCCTTCTTCTTCAAAAAAAGAAAGAGCACCCACAAGAGCTATTCCTTTAACACCCCCACCTTTGCAAACTAAATCTGCATACATTATTATTCACCACCAATATTAAATTAGTACCTATAGAATTTGGTACAATACATAATATGTAGATTAATATAAAGATGATAAATATTATAATGAAAGTGTTAAAAATTCTTGGAGAAACTTTGTATCAATTTTTATGAATATTATATAATAATTCCTAGTAGGATATAATATCACCTATATCTAAAATATAATAATCTGTAATAAATATTTATATCATACAAAAAAACTAAAACTGTTAAATTTAATAAGAATTCTGTATACTTTAGTTAATTGGTTAACAAAATATAAAATAAAAAAGGAATTATTTATTAGAAACAGAATATTATATATAAACCTAGTTATTTTAACTATTGAACAGATATTAAAATGTGTGAAATCCCCCACATTCTAATACAATTATAATAATTTAGCACCTTATGCACCTATGCATTTGGTGCTTTTTTCTATATTTCTTTAACAAGGAAAATTTATTAAAAAAGGACATGTATAGGTGTTTTTTAAGTTATTTTTTATGAAAATTTGAATAAATAGTAATATATAATTATTTTTCCTAGTTATTATATAAATTTTAGAAAAGAAGGTGAAAGTTTGAGCAAAAATCAGAGCATAAAAGTAACAATTAGTTTTAAAGAAAATTATAGAGATCTAACTTTATACAATTATCTTTTGGAAGATATAAAGAATCAATACGGAATAAGCTCCTATGTGAAAAATTTAATAGAAAGGGATATGGAAATAAGAAAAACAAAAACAGGCTCATAATTTATGAGCCTGTTTTAGAAATATAATAATACAAGGAGAAATAATTTAATAATAGTAAATATTGTATGAAGTACCATTAATAAATTACTTACTAGTAATTGTAGTCTAATTTTTAACAATTCACAATAAGATTAATTGTTAAAAATTAAAAAAAATCTGTTCTTTTAATATTTTATTACCCTGAATCCTAGTATCTACCTGGTTTAGTCCATCTATAAATATATTTTCTATTTTGTTTATATTATAACTATTATCAATTATTATTGTATTTTTATCTTCTAGTAATTTCATATTCCCACTTCTACATCTACAATTCATACTATTATGTTTATAGCAACAGATTATTTTATTTTGATTTTTTGCAAAATTTACAGTATGCATAGTTCCACTATTGGTCTCACATTCTACAACTATTACACCTAAAGAGAGAGCACTTTGTAAACGGTCTCTTTCTACAAAATGATTTTTGTAAGGTTTTTCCAGAGGAAAATACTCACTCACAATACATCCATTATTGTAAAGTATTTCTTCACATAAAAGCTTATGATTAGATGGATAAATATTTGATATTCCACTAGGTAAAACTGCTACTGTTTTATTGTGATTTTTTACCGTAGAGATATGTGCATTATAATCTATGCCATGAGCCAGACCACTGACAATTATATAATTTTTATTTGAAAATATTTCAGCAAGATTTCTAGTTATTTTTTCACTTTCTAATGTGGGACGTCGAGTTCCTATAATTGCTACAGATTTATTTTCAATAATACAAGACTTATTTCCTTTATAAAATATAATTACAGGGTTATTTTCAATAACTTTAAGTTTTATAGGAAAATCTTCGTCTAAAATGGTCATTATTTTTATATTATTTTTTTCACAATGATTAATAATACTTAAACTTTTATTTTTTGCCAATATTACATCTTGTATGTTTAAATTTAATTTATAACTTGGAAGGTTTTTAATAATAAAATTAAAAATCTCAAAAGAATTAATAGATGATGGCAAAGGGTTAAGTATTAATTTATTAATTGTTTTTTTACCAATTTTATTTATATTAAGTAAAGTTAAAATTAATTCTGTTTTTGACATAATAACACTCCTATTAAATTAGTTTCTCAAATTAACATAAATTTTAATAGGAAATGATTTCATTTATATTAAGTTCTATTATTAACTATTGTTGATACTACGCTTAATATACCTGCCAAAATATCATTGGATACATCATTTATATTTATAAATGGTTTTGGAGGTTCTTTATATTTCCCTAAACTTTTCCCCATAATCATAATATCATGCCATTTACCAAGTTTATAACCACAATTTGGATATAATCCTAGTTTTTTAAAACCAAAGAATTCATGAAATTTAATACTACTATCATTTGGACTAGTTATTTTACAATAAACATTTTTTATATTTTGGTGAGCTAAAATTTGCAAAATACAAGTATATAATCCTCTGCCAACACCTCTATGAGTGTATTTCTTGTCAACATAAATAGAAAGCTCCACATTCCAATTATAAGCATCTCGCGCCATATATCTATTAGCATATGCATACCCTATAACTTGATTATTTAATTCACACACAATATAAGGATAGTTTTCTCTACTTTTTTCAATTCTACTACGGATTTCATCAATGGTAGGTACTGCGTACTCAAATGTTATTGATGTGCTAATTACATAAGGTGCGTAGATTTTTAAAATTGCTTTTGCATCATTCTTCTCAGCAAATCTTATAACAAATTCATTCATATATACACCTTCTTATATCTATTATTTATTAAAAGTGTAATGAAAAATAATAGAATAAGCAATAAGAATAGAATAAAATAAAAAAATACCGTAATAAAAATGCATTTATTACGGTATTTTACAAATAATTGTCTAATTATACATGTTATGTTGATTCATATAATTATAAATTTGTTCTCCATGTTCTTGTTCTTCTTTTTGAATATGATTTAAAACTTGTCTGATATTTTTATCTTTAACTTCAAATATAGCTGTGTTATATGTAGCAGAAATATATTTTTCAGTAGATAAAGTATCTTGACATAACATTTTATCATTTTCATCATATGTACCACTAGATACATTATTTACCATATTAGGCATTGAAAGTGTGCTATCTTGCTGCATTTGTTGATTTTGACTGTTTTGGTTACCAGAATTAACATTTGGTACTGTACCATTTAATATTTGATTAATGGAATCTAAATGTTCTTGTTCTTTTTGAGCCAAAGAAGAAAATAATTGTTTTAGTTCTTGACACTTAGCTCTTTTAGAATAATCATTATACTTTGAAACACATAAAGTTTCATGACTTTTTTCATCTTCAAGTAAAAGTCTTTCTTTTGTAGTTAAATTTACCATAATAACACCTCCACTTTTAGTTTTAGTTTGTATAATTGAGCAAAATTTATTCTACTTATCTCATAATATTTACTTTTATTATAAAATTTATTATTCAAGAGTATAATATAAATATATAAGGATATAATTAAGAATGTAAAACCTTTATTTTTTATTCTTGATTTTATTTATATTCTCGGTTTCTAATTAAGATATTGCAGGAAAAGACTAAGTAAAAATATTACTTAGTCTTTTTTCGTTCTAAAAAGTATTAGATTTTCTTGTAGTGGAAAAATTTTTTCTAAAATAAAATAAAAATTCTGTCGTTTATAGTAACAAAAACTTATTGTGCTTAATAATATAGACTATAAATGGTTATAAAAATCAAAACTAAATTATAAAACTCTTATTAATCCTAAAAAATTAAAAGAGTACAAAAGCATAATTAATTGGATACTAAGATAGCCATTTATTAAAGCGAGGACTTTCAAAATTACAATTCTATACAACTTCAGATGATAGTTCATGTAATAAACAGGCCATTAAAAGAAAAGAATCTACTAAAAAGTAGGTTCTTTTCCATATATATAATAAGGAAGTGATTAAAATGGCAACTATTAAAGGTATTGATGTGTCAAAACATAATGGAAATATTAATTGGAAGAAAGTAAAAGATGATGGTATAAAATTTGTTATTATTAGAGCAGGATATGGATCATCTACTGTAGACGAAAAATTTGAAGAATATATTAAAGGTGCTATTAAAGAAAATATTGATGTAGGAATATATTGGTTTAGCTATGCCATAAGTGAGAAGAAAGCCAAACTTGAGGCTGTTAAGTGTATGGAAGTAATTAAGCCTTATAAAGATAAAATAACTTATCCTGTTTTTTATGATTTTGAGTATGATAGTGTAAATTATGCAAAAAAACAAGGAGTAAAAATAAATAAAACTAAGGCCACAGAATTTGCTTATGCCTTTTTAAAGGAAATTGAAAAAGGAGGATACATTCCTGGTCTTTATACAAACATAGATTTTTCCAACAATTATTTCTTTAAAAGCCTACAAAGAGATTATGATTTATGGATAGCTCAATATGCTTCAAGATGTTCCTATAGTGAGCCCCATGTAATGTGGCAATATAGTGAAAGTGGAAGAGTATCTGGAATTGATGGAGATGTGGATCTAAACTATTGCTATAAAAAATATTCAAGCAAAAGTTATAAAAATAATAATTCAAACATAGATAAAAACAACCCTACAAACACAAATAAAGATAAGGATAAAGAAGATAGTATATCTGAAATTTTAATTAAGTCATTGCAAAATTCTTTAAATAAATCCTATAATTGTAATTTAACTGAAGATGGAATATTTGGACATAAAACAAAAGCAGCTGTAGAAAAACATCAATTAAGCATAAAAAATAAAAACAAAAAATTAGAACATACAAAATGGTTACAAAAAGCATTAAAAGAATTAGGTTATGATATTGCAATTGATGGATACTTTGGAAAAGATACACAGAAAGCCGTAGAAAAATATCAAAAAAAGAAAAATCTTACTGTTGATGGAATAGCAGGAATTAAAACACATGAATCTATAATTTCATACATTTAGTTTAAAGTACCAGGGTGTCTGGTACTTTTTTAACGTGCTATTTAAAAAAATAAAGTTCCTGCACCTTAATATAAAGGTGTTCAATTATAACTAATTCATTTTTATAAAATTCGTGATAATACACATTATAATGTCATTTTACATTTTATAACAATAAAATATAAAATGGTATTATATATCTAAAAATAGTATTTTTTAACTTACAAAATACTTTGAATTCAAACAGATTCTGTTATAAAATATTTATATACAAAAAAAAAGAAAAAAATTGTTCTTTTTATGGGTGAAAGAAAAGGGGAAAGATATGATTAAAATTTTAAATTCTTTATGTTATGCTATTATAGCAATGAACGAAGACAAACAGATTCTATTTGTAAATAAGTTTCTTTTAGACTTATTAGGTGTTAATGAAGGGGATGTAATTGGTAAAAATGTATTTGAAATAATTTCTATTAGTAGTCAACCTATAGATGATCTTATTGATACTGTTTCACAAAATAATAGGTTTCTTTTTTGCGTAAAAACAAGAAAGAATCATCTTCAATCATTGTGGGGTAAAATTGTTGAAGATGATTTTAATGGAGAAAATGCTTATTTTATAATAGGCAAAAAACAATCTGAAAAACAATATAATAAAAAAGATCTAGAAGACCTATTAGATGTTATACAAACAGAGTGTTGTATTAAAAACATCAAAGGAGAATATATATATGTGAATCAACAATTTGCTAATAATTTAGGTTGCAAAAAAAGTGAAATTATTGGAAAAACAAATCGAGATTTTTTCTGCAAAGAAGATTGGGCTTATATGGAAAAAAAAGAAAAAATGGTTATAGATAAGAAAAAAGTAATTAATAATGAAAATGTATATCTTAATACAAATGAAAAAAAATGGTATAGCAATACCTTAGGACCTATATTTGATGAAGATAATAATGTAAAATATATTGCAAGTTGCAAACTAGATATAACTCTTACAAAATTTTTAAATGATACACTACAAATTGCTCTTAATCAAATAACTCAAATTAGTAGTGATATAAGTATATTTGATATGGATAAAGAGTACAGGTCACTAATTCAATATACTATAGAAAAATTAATGAATTTCTCAAAATCTGATGGTATTTCAGTTATATATTTTGATAAAAAAACTTCTAAGTTAAAAGTAATCGCTCAAAGCGGAGAAGTAATTGAATCATTTAAAGACGAAGATTCTGGTAGAGAGTTATATGAACTTATATATAAATATGGTGAAGGAATGATACACTTAGATAAACTAAGATACAATAATGATTTAGACTTGATAAATGAAAATTATATACCAGGTAAATTCTCAGCAATAGGTATTTATAATATGACTCTTGATAAAGATTATTCTGGTTTCATTATGTTAACATACAAAAAAGGACATGAAGATAGATGTATTCCCATAAATTATTTTAAAACCATATGCTCCTATATCTCAACAAACATAAATAACTGGAAAAAATGCAAAGATATTAAGGATGAGAGATCAAAAGTTGAAAAAATAAATAATTCTTTAATGCAATTTATAGACGTATCAGAAGATATGATTGCAACATGGAATTTAGATGGAAGTCCTATTTATAACAATTATCAAATTCTCAATATCTTAGGCTATGATACTATAAAAAATATGGATTTTTTTGACTTATTGCATCTTGATGATAGAGAACAAGTATATAATTTAATGTTTAATGAAGATCATGATTTTGGTTCTGTTACAAGTAGATTTAGATGTGGCAACAATACATATAAATGGATTGATTGGAGTTTTAAAATTTTAAAAGAAGAAAATATGTTTTTTTCAACAGGTAGAGATGTGAGTGAAAGAATCGCCAATGAAAAAAGAAAGTTATTACTTCAAAAGGCTAAGTGTATAGAAGAAATAAAGGATGAATTTTTATCAAATATAACTCACGAGTTTAGAACACCAATAAATATTATTATGTCAACTATTCAACTTATTAGTACAAGCTTAGAAAATAACACTTATAAACTAGGTAATTTGCATGAACATATAAAATATCTAAAAAGAAATTCAAATAGGCTACTTAGATTAGTTAATAATTTAATAGATATTACATATATAAAAAATGGGTATCACGAATTAAATCTACAAAACTACAATATAGTCGAATTAGTGGAAAATGTCTGTAATGCAGTGGTTGCAAATGAAGAAAATGATGATATCAATATTATTTTTGATACAGACTGTGAAGAAATAAATATGGCCTGTGATGCAGATGAAATTGAAAGAATTCTTTTAAATCTTTTATCTAATGCAATAAAATATAGTTTTACTAACGATCCAATTATAGTTAGTATAAAGTCTAATATGAGTAATGTTAAAATATCTGTAAAGGATCATGGTATTGGTATTCCAAAAGATTATTTAGACAGAGTCTTTGATAAGCTAACTAGAGTAGACAATAATTTGACAAGACATAATGAAGGAAGTGGAATAGGCCTTGCCATTGTTAAATCTTTAGTCAATTTACATGAGGGAGAGATTGAAGTTGAAAGTGAGTTAGGAAAAGGATCTAATTTTATAATTACGTTACCAATTAGTTTAGTCACTGAAGAAAGTATAAACGTGAGAAAAATATCCGATTGCAAAAATAAAATTGAAAAATGTGCTATGGAATTTTCAGATATTTATGAGTATAATTGCTGATAATTATAACTATATGTTAAAATAAAGAAAATTCTTTTAAGAAGAGACAACATGGGAGAAATGAATATACTTATAACAAATGAAGCAAAAAGAGAACTGGATAAACTTTTAGCTAATAGTGATAAAACTTGTATAAGAGTTCTTACTAAATGTATAACAATGACAAGTGATGCAAAAGTTGATTTAGAACTTGATAGCCCAAGTGATGATGATAACTTATATGATGTGGATGGATATAAAATAATTATAAATAAAGTACTTGATTCCCAAATGAATTATATTACAATTTCATTTGGTGGTCTTTTAAGTCGCGGATGTTTCTGTGTTGATGCAGATTTCAATTTTTATTATTAATTTGAAAAGTATAAAAGTTTAAGGTCAACATCTTAGATTTTTATACTTTTTTATTTACAAAATTTTAATCCTATCTAATTAATAATGTCTTCAGATTATAAATTTACAAAGTCTTTACTTAGTAAGCTATAATATTAATATAGTTTTAAATAAGACAAAATTAAAAACAAATTACTAACAGGAGAGTGTTTATGAATTCCAAAGATATACAATTTGAAAAAATGACTAAAACACCCATACCCAAATTAGTTTCTTCTTTAGCAGTACCTACTATTATTAGTATGCTAATAACATCCCTCTATAATATGGCGGATACATATTTCGTTTCTCAGCTGGGAACAAGTGCTTCTGCAGCTACAGGTATTGTATTTTCTTTAATGGCAATTATACAAGCTGTTGCTTTTGCCATAGGCATAGGCTCTGGAAGTACAATTTCTAGAAAACTTGGTCAACAAAACAATGAATATGCTGATGTTTTAGGTTCTTCTGGTTTTATTACTTCCTTAATATTTGGATTTGCTTTATTAATATTTGGGAATATATTTATAGAACCACTGATGATTTTATTAGGGTCAACAGAAACAATTCTTCCATATGCTGTAAGTTATGCAAAATACATACTATTTGCAGCTCCTTTTATGACAGCCTCTTTTGCTTTAAATAATATGTTAAGAGCTGAGGGGAAAGCTAATTTTGCAATGGTAGGTATAGGAATTGGAGGTATTATAAATATAATTTTAGATCCTCTATTTATATTTTACTTTAATTTAGGCATTAGTGGTGCTGCCATAGCCACAGCTACAAGCCAATTTTTAAGTTTTATCATATTGTTTTCCTATTACTTGAAAGGAAAAACAATAGTTAAGTTTTCCATAAAAAAAGTATCAAAAGAATTAAAAATATACTTAACAATATTTAAAAATGGAATGCCTAGTTTCTTTAGACAAGGATTAGCTAGTGTGGCCACAGTAGCACTAAATTTTAATGCAGCTAATTATGGAGATTCAGCTGTAGCTGCCATGTCCATTGTTGGAAGGGTATTTATGTTAATATTTTGTGTTGTAGTAGGTTATGGTCAAGGTTATCAACCTGTAGTTGGATACAATTATGGTGCAAAAAACTTCACTAGAGTTAAAGAATCTTTCTTGTTTACTTTAAAAATAGGAACAACAATAATGACAGTTTTAGCTTTTATGGGATATATATTATCACCACAAACAATGTCATGGTTTATTTCAGATTCGTCTGTTATTGAAATAGGAACGAGAGCCTTACGATATCAATGCTTAGTAATGCCACTAATGGCCTTAGGTGTTATTTCAAATATGACATTTCAAGCAGTTGGTAAATCTTTTCATGCAACTTTTTTAACGTCTTGTCGTCAAGGAATATTCTTTCTTCCACTAATTATAATTTTACCTAAAATACTCTATTTAAAAGGAGTAGAAATTACACAACCAATTTCAGATATACTCACTTTTATTATAAGTATTCCTTTTATATATAAATTTTTTAAAAACTTAAATATAAATACTGATGTACAATAATATGTTATAATATTTTTACTTAAATAATATTGGAGGTAAATTATGGACAAAAAACAATATGTGTGCCCAAAATGTGGAAATCAAACTTTTGAATCTGATCAGTTTCAGGCTACAGGAGGAAATTTTGCAAAAATATTTGATGTACAAAACAAAAAGTTTGTAACTATAAGTTGTAAAAAATGTGGATTTACAGAACTTTACAAAGGAACATCTTCTGATGGTTGGAATATATTAGACTTTTTAATGGGATAATATATTAAAAACTTTAGGAGGTTTTTATGTCAAAACCAGTTGATCAAAATGCTAAATTAGCATTAAATCAAATGAAAATGGAGATTTCTCAAGAATTATTAAATGATTCTAATATAAAAAATAATTCCAATCCAATTGATAGCATAGGCTTAAGTGGTCGAGTAGGAGGCCAAATGAGCAAGAAGCTAGTTGAAATGGGTGAAAGAGAATTATTAAAAAGATATAATAAATAAGAAAAGACTGCTTGAAAGCAGTCTTTTTCCTTATATTGTAATAAAATATTATATTGTAGTATAATAATTAATAGTTAAAAATTATAAAAGAAATATATTATAGGAGAGAGTAAAATGTCAAATATGATAAGTGCAAAGTGGTTAAAAGAAAATTTAAACAATGACAAATTAGTTATAGTAGATTGTAGATTTTCACTAATGGATAAAGAATATGGAAAAAGAAGTTATGACGAGTCTCATATTAAAAATGCTGTGAGAGTAGATATTGAAACTGAATTATCTGCGCCTGTAAAAGAGCACGGTGGAAGACATCCACTTCCAAGTGTAAAAGATTTAAAAGCAACTTTTGAAGACAAAGGAATAAATAATGATTCCATAGTAGTAGCTTATGATGAAGGTGACTTAGCGGGGCCTGCAAGACTTTGGTGGATACTAAAATACTTAGGACATGATGAAGTTTATGTATTAAATGGTGGAATAAAAGCATTTGAGGAAATTGGTGGGGAAGTAACTAGTGAATATACTTCAGTAAAAAAAGGGAACTTTGATATAAATGTAAATGAAAATATGAGAGTCAATATGGAGTATGTAAAAGAAAGACTACATAAAGATAATATTGTTATAGTAGATTGTAGAGAAAAGGGAAGATACAATGGTGAATTTGAACCAGTAGATAAAAAAGCTGGTCATATTCCAAGTGCTCATAATTATTTCTGGATGAATATTTTAAACAATCAAGATGATGAATTAACTATGAAAAGTAAGGAAGAATTAAAAGAACTTTTCAGCAAATTAAACAATTACGATGAAGTAATAATTTACTGCGGATCTGGTATAACTGCAAGTCCTGTTAGTTTAGCTCTTAGCGAAGCTGATATTGATCATAAACTATATTCAGGAAGTTTTAGTGACTGGGTAAGCTACGAAGAAAATAAAGTAGATACTATATAAAATAAATAGATTTATCACTTTTGTAAACAATATAATAGAAATATATTTTTACAGAGGTGATAACTATGCACAATCTAGAAAAAACTAAAGAAATATTTCTCAGTGAGATACCTAATTTTAAAGAGCAATGTTTAAAACTTTTAAGTGGCAATCTTACTAAGATGGATTATAAAGGAATTTCAGGTGGATATGGAGTATATGCTCAAAGAGATCAAAAATCCTTTATGATAAGACTTAGATTTTCAAGTGGGGTTGTAACTATATCTCAACTACATAAGGTATATGAATTTGCAAAACAATATAATCTTGATGGTATACACTTTACAACTAGACAAGCAGTTCAACTACATGATTTAGATGTAGATGGAATTTGCAACATTATGGAAGAAGCCATAAAAAATAATATATTCACTCGCGGTAGTGGAGGCAACTTTCCAAGAAACGTTGGATTATCACCACTTTCAGGAGTGGATCCAGAAGAAGCATTTGATGTTGCACCTTATGCAGTAGCAACAGACAATCACTTTATGAGTAAAATCACTACTTATCATTTACCAAGAAAACTTAAAGTTTCTTATTCATCTTGTCCAATGGACGCTGCACATACTACAGTACAAGATTTAGGATTTTTAGCTATAACAAAAGATAATAAACCATACTTCAAAGTTTTTGTTGGTGGAGGTCTTGGTAAAAATCCAAATGCTGGTCTAGAATTAGATGAACTAATTGAACCAAAAGATGTATTGTATTATGTTGAAGGTTTAACTAAACTATTTATGGATGAAGGAGATTATTCCAACAAGCATAAAGCAAGAGTTAGATATATGGTTTATAAACTTGGAGAAGAAGAATTTATTAAAAAACTCAAAGATTATGTATCTAAAGAAAAAGAAAACAACAACCTTAAGATTCAATTAGAAGATATAGAATATCCTACTGATGGTGGAGTAGAAACAAATGTTAAAGACTGTAGATTATTTCCACAAAAACAAAAGGGATACTATAGTGTCTATATTCATCCAATTGGAGGACAATTAAAACTTGATGATTTAAATAAATTATTAAATACTTTAGATAGTTGTAAACATGCATCAATTAGGCTTGCTATGACAGAAGGTATATTTATTATAAATCTTGACGCAAAAGAAGCAGAGAATTTACTACGAATTAGTAAAGCATTTAGTGGATGCACTAGTATAGAAAAGAGCATTTCATGTATTGGTGTTCCAAGATGTCAAATGGGTATTGAAAACAGTCAAAAGATGTTACATGAAATTATTGACTACTTTAAAGAAAATTCTAAAGAAGATAACACTATACTTAATGCTATACCAAGAATATATATATCAGGTTGTATGAACTCTTGTGGTGTACATCAAATAGGTGCCATAGGACTTACTGGTAAAAAGAAAAAAGTTGATGGTCAAATGTGTGATGCCTTTGAATTGTTTGTAGATGGTGATTTTGAATATAAAAAAACAAGACTAGGTAAATCATTAGGGGATTTTAAAGCAAATGAAATTCCAAAAATGTTATTTGAAATTGGAGAAAAAGTAGCAAATAGCGAAATGGACTTTTACACATATTACGCAGCAAATGAAAAGGAAATAGAAAAAATAACTTCTAAATACAATATTTAATCTGAAAAACTGGTACATAACTTGTATCAGTTTTTTTTCGATTTTCTAAATTTAATTAAGTATAAAGTGCATAATATAAATATAAATTAAAAATATAATATTATGATGAGAGAGGATGAAAATGAATAAACATACAATAATTATAGGAGGGGGAATAGGAGGATTATGCAGTGGAATAAGACTTTTACATAAAGGCCATAAAGTAACTTTATTGGAAAAAAACAAAAAAATTGGTGGTAAAGTAAATATACTAGAAAGTAATAATTTTAAATTTGATATGACTGCATCTATTATAATGACTCCTAAAAATTATACAGATTTATTTAAAGATGTGGGAAAAAATTATGAAGACTACTTTAAAATATATAAATTAGATCCTATTTATAAAGTATATTATGATGATAAAACAAGTTGTAATTTTTATAGTGATACTAATAAAATGATTGATCAACTAGAAAGTTTACAAAAAGGATTATCCACAAATTTTTACAATTTTTTAGCAAAATCTTATGAAAAATACTTTATTAGCAAAGACAAGATACTTAATCAGCCTATGATAAATCTAAAAGAAATTATTAATTTTTCATTTATAAAAAATATGTGCAAAATTAACCCTATGTTATCAACCAATAATTATCTTAATAAGCTAATATATAACGAAAAGTTGAAAAATTATTTAATATTTACATCCATGTACATAGGTGTAAATCCTTACACAAATTCAAATATTTATACCTTAATACCAACCATATCTCACTTATATGGTATTTGGTATATAGAGGGAGGATTATATTCATACATAAAGGCTTTAGAGAAGCTGTTTATAGAACTTGGAGGGAAAATAACAACAAGCTGCGAAGTTAAAAGTATAGTAATAGAAAAGAATGAAGTAAAAGGCGTAAAAACAAAAGATAAAATATTAAATTGTGATTTAATAATTTGTAATGCAGATTATCCCTATGCAATTAAAAATTTAATAAATGATGAATTTTTAGATAACAAATACTCGAAAAAAAAATTAAACAATATTGATTACTCTTGTTCTGTTTTTGTATTATATTTAGGATTAGATAAAATTTATCATAATTTAAATGTTCATAATATTTATATAAGTAAAGATTTTAAAAACAGTATAGAAGGACCTTTTAAGGGGTATATTCCCAGTGACCCTTCGTTATATATCTATTATCCTGGTGCAGTTGATGAGTCTTTTAAAGTTAATAATCACTCTTCTATGAATATTATGATTCGTGTGCCTAATTTGTCATTTAGTAATATTAATTACAATAATAATCAAATTGAAACATTAAAAAAATATATTATTAATAATCTAAAAAACATTAAAGGATTAGAAAATATAGAAAATCATATTATTTATGAAAACTATTTAACTCCTTTAGATCTTAATGGTAAATACAATTTATACTATGGTAATGCATTTGGCATAAGCCACAAAATAAGTCAAAGTGCATATTTTAGACCTCATCTTAAATCAAAAAAAGTCAAAGGTTTATATTTTATAGGTTCTTCAACACATCCTGGCAACGGTGCCTCGGTAGTTATAGATGGTAGTAAAGTATTATGCAAAATTATTGAAAACAATAAAAAATAAGTGTTTTGCAAAACAGCAAAACACTTATTTTTTATCCGCCAAGAGTAATATCTTGTTTATCATACCATTTTAAAGCATCATAAAAATCCTGTTCTTTAAAATCTGGCCACATATTCTCTACAACATAAAAATCTGCATATACACATTGTATTGGTAAAAATCCGCTAAGTCTTCGTCTTCCACCCCAGCGAATAATCAAATCAATACGAGAGATTTCTCTAGATTTAAGATTATTCTCTACGTGTTTTCCAATGGGACAGGAATCTTTCTTATAGTTTAAGTCCCAACTCCAACCATAGTGAATTAAGAAGTTTACTTTTATTCCACCTTTTCCAAATTTTTTTCTTTCTTTTGTAAATGGTAAAAGCTGTGAAGGAAAAGTATCACTAAAAGTATCTCCTACAACTAAAATTTCGCAGTCTTCTTTTGTTAAAAGCATAACCGATTCAACACAAGCTTTTATAAAAGCTTCTTTTTGAATAGTAGGTCGCTTTGTATTGTCCACTGTATAGCCATAGAAAGTAACTTCTTTAATATTTTCTCTTTGGCATAATTTAAAAAGCTGTAAACCTGGATTAACTCCATGATCATATCCTTTTTCTTTTGATAAATTATTACTAACAGCCCAGCGTCGATTACCATCTGGGATAATTCCTATATGTGTTGGTATTCTCATAAGGCCTCCATATGTATTTAAGTTATTTATTTATTCTTCCCCAAATAATAATAACTTAAACTTAAGACAGAAAAATCCCCATAAAGATGGGGATTTTTATCTGTATATATGTTTTAATGATTCTCCATGAGTCACCACACCGTTTATTATATAAAACGGAGAAAATATGTTCAAATATTAACTTATATTTCCGATCAATTAGATAAATTAATATTTAGTGTTCCTATACTTATATATTATTGTAGATTGATAAAAATTACCACATATTTCATAAATATTTATAAAAACTTACGAAGGTCTTTTGAAAAGTTTTCTTCTATTTCAACTAAGTTATAGCACAAGCCTTTAATACCTTCCATTGCACTACTATATTCATTTAAATACCTACAAATAGACTTTATACCCATATTACAACCTTCAGTCATTAAATCAGCAATTACTTTGTCATGTTCTCCTTTAATAAGCTTCACATTAATTTTTACCCATGACATGGCTTTCGCCAAAGGACTGGGGTCTTTTTCTTCATCCTTAAATTTTTTCAATTCTTCTTGTATTTTTTCTTCTAATTTTTCATGGTCTTTTAGATATTTTTCTAATAGGGATTTTAGTTTTTTATTTTCAGTTTTATTTATAACTCTATTTAGTCCATCAATGCCCATCTTAGCTCCTGCATCACATTCTTTTAATAGATTTATAGTATCTTCATTTGGCATAAAATCACTCCTTATAAAATTATATTTTTATTATGCCTATAATTTTTTTTTATAATCATAAACTATTGATATTTCAATGATTTATCTAGCTTCTTTTTACTTGTGTCGTTGAAGTAGATTTATAACCGTAATATAATAAAGTTTATAATACTTAGAAACAGGTGAAAAAATGGACTTTAAAATAGTAAATGATATATTGATTAATAATACTGACAAACTAAGGTTGAGTAGAGGACAAGAATATTATAAAGATGGATATGTACAAGAAATTAAATATAATAATCAAAATAAAATCTTAAATATTGATGGAAAAGTAGCTTCCGCTAACTACAACATCTTATATTATCCAGAAATTACTATAGACTTAAAAAATAAAGAAATAGTAAATACAATTTGTACTTGCGAAGACTATAGAAAAAGAAGTTCAAGTAACAATAATGTTATATGTAAACATATTGTAGCTTCATCTTTATATGTAATTAATTTATTAAAATCAGATGTAATTAGCAATTTAAAACAAACAACTATTGTATTAAAAAATGATAATAAAATAAAAATAAATAAAAATTTTATTAATAAGGAATTATTAGATTACTTTAAAAGTAATGAAAGAGAAAAAGTTAAATTAGACGTTAGAGTAGAGTATGTTGGGGACAATAGTGTATCTTGTGACTTTAAAATAGGTATAGATAAGATGTACGTTATGAAAGATTTAAAGGAATTTGCTTACTCTAGACTTGAATCAAAGGATTTAATATTTGGCATAGATTTTCTATACAATCCAGTAAATAATTATTTTGAATATGAAGATGAAAAAATAGTTCAAATTATTGAAGAGTATGGAATGGATTTGTCATACAACTCACCACAGAAAAATTTCAAATATTTAACGATTAAAGGTCCCAATATTAGAAGACTATTTGAATCTCTTTCTTATAAAACATTTGATTTTAAATTTAGAAATATGTATTACAGCCCAAGTGTTATTGAAAGTAATATTCCAATAGATATAAGCTTTGAATTAAATAACAATGAAGCCATACTAAAATGTGAAGATAAGCTTCCTTTTCCCCTATCATTAAAAGGTGATGTGGTATTTTACAAAGGAAATATATACTTGTTAAATAGTGAAAATGGTATATATTATAAAAAACTTTACTCTGTACTAAATGAGTTTAAAGAAGTAAGCTTCCCATTAGAAAATGTCAGCCAAGTTTTAAGTGACATGGTACCTAAAATAGAAAAAATCTGTGATAGAGTAATTGTAGATGAAAGAATAAAAGACAATATTTCTAAAGACTTAAAAATAAAATACTTCTTTGATTTGGAAAATAGCAATGTAACTTGCAAAATAGTTTTCTCCTATGATGAAGACAATAATAAATTTATTATAAGGGACTTTGAAAAAGAGAATGAAGGAGTTTATAGATTGTATTCAAACTTTTTTGAAAAAGAAAATGATAAATATATATTTAAAGGAAATGATAATCAACTATATGACTTTTTAAACAGAGATATTAATAGTCTTAAAAATATTGGTGAAGTATATTATTCTGATAAACTTAAAGAAAGAAAAATTCACAATTCTTCAGCTTTTAGAGTTGGCCTTGGAGAAGAAATTAATCATTACCTAGACTTTAATTTTGAAATTGAGGGAGTAGATCCAAAAGAATATAAAAATATTATAAAAGCATTTAAAAATCAAAAAAGATTTTACAAATTAGGTGATGGAGATTTTATAAACTTAGAAGATAGTGAAACTAAAGAGATGTTTAAATTGATGGAGAGTTTAGGTTTTACTGACAATATAAAAAACATGAAAATACACTCAAGTAAAGCAATGTTTATTAATCATCTCCTTACGGAGAAAAAGCTACCATATATCTCTGGAATGGAAAATACAAATAATATTATTGAGAAATTTAGAAGTATGGAAAAACAAGAAATCAATATTCCAAAAGACCTTCATGCAACCCTACGGGATTACCAGGTTGATTCTCTTAACTGGTTTGAAACTTTAGATTATCTAGGTTTTGGTGGAATTTTAGCTGATGAAATGGGGCTAGGTAAAACCATACAAACAATTGCCTTCTTACTAAATAAAAAAGATAAAAAAACTTTAATAGTAACTCCTACATCATTAATACACAACTGGAAAAGTGAATTCGAAAAATTTGCGCCCTCTTTATCTGTGGGAATTAGTCATGGTTTGAAAAAAGACAGATTAAGCATAATTAAAAACATAAATGACTTTAATGTTATATTAACAACTTATGGATCCCTTAGAAATGATATAGAAGAATACGAAAAACTTGAATTTGATTATTGTATTATAGACGAAGCTCAAAATATAAAAAATCCTTTAGCTTCTTCTACTGATGCTGTAAAAGCTATAAAAGCAAGTAATAAATTTGCTTTAACTGGAACACCTATTGAAAATAACTTGATGGAACTTTGGTCTATATTTGATTTTATTATGCCTGGATATTTATATAGTTTAACTAAATTTAATGCCATATTTATAAAAGATGTGAGTCAAGTAGAAAATTTAAAAAGAATGATAAAACCATTTATACTTCGTAGAACAAAAGAACAAGTTATTAAAGAGCTTCCGCCTAAAATAGAAAAAGAGTTTTATGTGGAAATGGGCAAAACACAAAGAAATACCTACGGCATTTATGTAGAAGAAATAAAAAGAAGATTAGAAGAAAAAAAAGATGTGAAAAATAAGATCACCATATTTTCTTACCTTACAAAACTTAGACAACTGTGCTTAGATCCAAGCATAATTGTGGAAGGATACAAGGGTAAAAGTGCAAAAACTGATACTTGCTTAGAAATAATAAAAGATTATATTGAAAAAGACAACAAAATTTTAGTTTTCTCTCAATTTACATCTGTTTTAAAAAACATAGGCAAAAAACTAAATAAAAATAAAATCAACTTTTATTATTTGGATGGAAGTACACCTGCTAAGGATAGAATAACTTTAGTAGATAGCTTTAACAATAATGAAGAAATAAAAGTATTTTTAATATCACTTAAAGCTGGAGGAACTGGTTTAAATTTAACATCTGCCAATACTGTAATTCACTTTGATCCATGGTGGAATCCATCTGTGCAAAATCAAGCAAGTGATAGAGCTCATAGAATCGGTCAAAAACAAGTAGTGGAAGTTATAAAATTAATTTCCAAAGGAACAATAGAAGAAAAAATTATGGAATTGCAACAAAAAAAATCAGAATTAATTCATGATATGCTTGATGGAAACCTAAACAATACTAATATACTAAGTAGTTTGTCAGAAGAAGAATTAATTGATTTAATAAAGTAAATTAAGTATAATGAAATAACAAATTTTATTAAAAAGGAAAAATAATAATGAGAAATATAAAAATGATAGTACAATACGATGGAAGTAACTTTAAAGGATTTCAAAGATTAAAAGATAATGACAATACTGTACAAGGGAAAATAGAAGATGTTCTTTGTAAACTTACAAATGAAAATGTTGAAATAATAGGTTCTGGAAGAACAGATATGGGTGTTCATGCCATGGGTCAAGTTGTAAACTTTAAAACTGATTGCAATGATTCAGTTGAAAAAATACAAAAATATTTATATAAATATTTACCTGAATCTATAGTTATAAAAAGTATTGAAGAGGTTGAAGATAGATTTCACTCTAGATACAATGCCAAATCTAAAGTTTATTTATACAAAATAGATAACAATAAGTTTCATAATCCATTTTTTAGAAAATACTCAGCCCATATAAATAAAAATTTAAATCTAGATCTTATGAAAGAAGCTAGCAATTATTTAATTGGAGAGCATGATTTTTCCAGCTTCGCTTCTTCAAAATCAAAAAAGAAAAGTCATGTTAGAATAATTGAATCTATTGACATAGTAGAAAAAGATAACCTGATTGAAATCTATGTTAAAGGTGATGGATTCTTATATAACATGGTAAGAATAATTGTTGGAACTTTAATGGATGCAGGACTTGGCAAACTAAATCCTACGGATATAAAAGAAATTTTAGAAGCTAAAGATAGAAAAGTAGCTCCAGAAACAGCTCCAGCAAAAGGTCTATATTTATTTAAAGTTCAATATTAATTCTATGGGGGGATGTATTTGAATAATTTAATTATAAAAAATGGGAATGATAAAGACTCTGATTATATAATTGAAAAACTAGTTGAATATAATTTATCAAAGGTGCCACAAACACAAGAAATAGCTTATGCGTGGATAAATAAGATAATAGAAAATGATAATAAAGAAATAGTTGGGGGAATTCTTGCTAAAATGTATTGTTGGAATGTTATTTACATTGATGCACTTTGGATTGATGAAAACTATAGAAGTTGTGGTCTTGGAGAAAAATTACTACTTGAAATAGAAAGAATAGGAAGAAAAGAAAAATGTAATTTAATTCATTTAGATACTTTTGATTTTCAAGCTAAGGATTTTTATATAAAAAATGGCTATGAAATATTTGGTATTTTAGATGAATGTCCTAAAAATCACAAAAGATACTTTTTAAAAAAATCTTTATAATAGTTGACAATGATTAGAAATTCAACTATCATTTAAACATATTAAATTGAATATACAAAATTCAGTGAAAAAGAGAAGTAACTTAAAGATCATATTTACAGAGAATTAGGGATGGTGGAAGCCTAATAATATACTTTAAGTGAATAGAGCTTTGGAGAAGATTATCTGAAATAACAGTAGGATAATAGGTAGCCTTGCCTTAAAAGGAAGAGTGAATAAAATTCTAATTTTCTCATTTGAGTCTAGTAAATTTGAGCAACGGAGTATCCTGAAGCGTTAGCAAAATGATTCGCCAACACGTTGCTCGAAGGAATCTCGTTGGCGAAATGAAGGTAACGCCCACGCAGTGGCTTAAGCGCAACGAATTTTATTAATTAGAGTGGTAACGCGGTAAATTCGTCTCTTGGTTAAATCCAAGGGACTTTTTTTATTGTAAAAATCAATAATTGGAATAATAAGGGGGAAAATAACTATGAAAGAAAAAGTAGTACTAGCATATTCAGGTGGATTAGATACATCTATAATAAT
This sequence comes from Terrisporobacter petrolearius, assembly GCF_020748185.1. Classification (GTDB taxonomy): domain Bacteria; phylum Bacillota; class Clostridia; order Peptostreptococcales; family Peptostreptococcaceae; genus Terrisporobacter; species Terrisporobacter petrolearius. Next base: position 146,741 of record NZ_JAHZMO010000004.1, read on the forward strand.
ACCATGGCTTAAAGAAAACTATGATATTGATGTAATTGCTGTTTGTGCCAACGTAGGCCAAGATGATAACATGGATGAAATACACAATAAGGCTATTTTAAGCGGTGCCATAAAAGCTTATTGTGAGGATTTAAAAGAAGAGTTTATAACTACAACAATTTATGCTGCCATAAAAGCAGAAACAAAATACGAGGGAAGATATTTACTTGGAACTGCTTTAGCAAGACCAATAATAGCTAAAAAATTAGTAGAGATAGCTCATAAAGAAGGTGCTAAGTATATTTGTCATGGATGTACAGGAAAAGGTAATGACCAAGTTCGTTTTGAAGGCACTATAGCAGCCCTAGATCCATCAATAAAAGTTATAGCACCTTGGAGAATTTGGGATATAAAATCTAGAGAAGATGCCATAGATTATGCACAGTCACACAATATACAAGTAGTAGCTACAAAAGAAAAGATTTATTCTGTTGATGATAACTTATTTCATGTGTCAACTGAAGGCGGAGATATAGAGTGCTTACAAAATGAACATAAAGAAGATATTTATAAGAAAACTCAATCACCAGAAACTGCTTGTGACACAGCTGAATATGTAGAGATATATTTTGACAAAGGTATACCTAAGAAAGTTAACAATAAAGAATTATCTCCAGTTGAATTATTAGAAACTTTAGACAAATTAGGATGTAAACATGGTATAGGTATAGTAGAAATATTAGAAAATAGATTAGTTGGAATGAAATCTAGAGGAATATATGAAACTCCAGGAGGCGAACTTTTATATGCTGCACATAATTACTTAGAGAGTGCAACACTAGACAAAGATTCTCTTCATCTAAAACAAAGATTATCATTAGAATATGCTGACTTAATTTACAACGGAAAATGGTATTCAAAAGCATGTAGTGCAATAACAGCATTTATGGATGAAACTCAAGAAAATGTAACAGGAGCAGTAAAACTTAAATTATACAAAGGAAATATAAAACCTGCTGGAATATTTACTGAAAATGCATTATATGATGAAAGTATTTCTTCATTTGGTGACAGTGAGTTATACGACCACAAAGATGCTGAAGGATTTATAAACTTATTTACCCTTCCACTTAAAATAAATGCTATGAAAGATAAGAAAAATAAATAATATATATTATAAATAAAAAACTCTACTTAATTTAATAAGTAGAGTTTTTATTTTATTAATTTTCTTTAAGCTAAGATATTGCACTTAACTTCTCTTTATTTTTCTTCATTTTATAATTGTATGACATCTTTAATAATATAGGTGATAATATGGTTGTAGCTATAACAACAATTAAAATAGGTGCTAAAACAGTAGTATTAATTAATCCTGCGCTAAAACCTTTATTAGCAACAATTAAAGCGACCTCACCTCTAGATACCATACCAAAGCCAACTTGTAATGATTCTCTATTTGAATAATTAAACAACTTACATCCTAAACCACAACCTACTACTTTTGATAAAACAGCTACAATAGTAAGTATAACAGCAAATAATATTATCATTGGAGTCATTTTAGGTAATACTAGTTTTAAACCTATACTAGCAAAAAATATTGGAGATAAAAGTGCATAGGATACTGTATCTAATTTATCTTCAATATAATACTTCTTACTTAATGGTGACAAAGTAAGACCTGCTATAAAAGCACCTGTTATATCTGCCACACCAAAATATGCTTCTGATATATAAGATAAAAGCAAACAAAATGCAAATGCTGCTATTACATAACGCCTTTTATGTTTGGAATCTTTATCAAGCCAATTTTTAAATATAAAATAAAATATGCCACTGGCAATTGCAGCAAATATAAAAAAGCAAAATATCTTTAATAAAACCTCAAAAATATTCACATCAGGATTTGCAAAACTAATTACTATTGTAAGTGCAACAATTCCAAGAATATCATCAATAATTGCAGCACCTAATATGGTATTTCCTACTTTCGAATTTAATTTTCCCATCTCCTTCAGTGTCTCAACAGTAATACTAACTGAAGTTGCTGTAAGAATAGTACCTATAAATATATTTTGAAGAAATGCATTTGCATTAGCTTCAAATGGTATTAATCCATGACGATTAAAATACATTGCAACAAAAAATCCACCTGCAAGTGGAACTATAATCCCTAAAATGGCTGTCACTAAAGAAGCTTTTCCAGACTGTTTTAATTCACTTATATCTGTTTCTAACCCTGCAAAAAACATTAAGAGTATTACTCCTATCTCAGCTAACTGAGTTAAAAACTCCGTTTCATGAACAATGTTTAATACTGCTGGTCCTAAAATTAATCCAGCAAATAAGGCTCCAACTACTTGAGGCATTTGACACCTCCTAGAAATTAAGCCAAATAATTTTGTAGAAATTAGAATTAAAGCAATATCTAATATGTAACTATATGATTCCATAATACGTCCCCTTTTCTAAAATAATTAAATATTAAGTATCCCTCAATATCATCATCTTAGTATATAAAAGGTAATATATCAACATTAATAAAATTTTAACTAATTTATGATAATTGTTTAAAATAATAAACTTAATTTAAAAAATTCAAATTTGTATTTTATAAAATTAAAGTAAGTATAACTTAATTTTGTTAATAATTCTATAAGGATAAGCAAGTGATTAAAGGATTTTTTTTTGTATTATAGGAAATAATAATTTTAGAATTGTAATAAATACTTACATTATTTATAGATAAAAATTTCATATAAAATCTATACTTAATATAATTAAACATAGCGGAGGTAGATTTATGACATTAAAAAAATTAATTGCAATAACTATGGTAACATCTATGTTGACTGCCTGTATGACAGGATGTACTACTAAAAAAGACAATTCCACTACTAATAATAACTCTGAGAAAAAAGAATACACTATATCAATGATTACAGATGTTGCTGGTGTAAATGACCACTCCTTTAACCAAAGTGCTTGGGAAGGATTACAAAAAGCAGAAAAAGATTTAGGTGTTAAAGTTAAATATTTGGAATCAAAACAAGATGCAGATTATTCTACTAATGTGGAAACTCTTGTAGATAATGGGACTGATTTAATAGTAGGTGTTGGATCAAAACTAGCTCCAACAATTGAGCAAGCAGCCAAGGATTATCCTGATCAAAAATTTGTACTTGTTGATGAAACATATGAAGATATACCTTCTAATGTGGAATCAATTTTATTTAAGGCTGAACAATCCGCATATCTAGTTGGTTTAATAGCTGGTAAAATGACAAAAACAAATAATGTTGGTTTTATTGGTGGCATGGATATGTCTGTTATAAATACATTTAAATACGGTTATATGGCCGGTGTAAAAACATCAAACTCAAAATGTAAATTACAAAGTCAATATGCAAATTCATTTTCTGATCAAGCAAAAGGAAAAGCAATATCAAACCAAATGATATCAAATAGTGCCGATGTAATATTTGTAGCTGGTGGTGATGTGGGAACTGGTGCCATAGAAGCTATCAAAGAATCAAATAAATATGCTATTGGTGTAGATAGAGACCAAAGTGATTTAGCCCCAGACAATGTTTTAACTTCTGCTATAAAAAGAGTAGATATTGGAGTATACGAAACAGCAAAAAGATTTATAGAAAATAAATTTGAAGGTGGAAAAGAAACAACTTATGGACTTAAAGAAAATGCTGTTGGTATACCTGATTCAACATCTAAATTAGTTCCACAAGATGTTTTAGATTATGTTGATGAAGAAATTAAAAAACTAGAAAGTGGAGATATAGTAGCTCCTAAAAATGAAACTGAGTATAATAAATATCTTAATACTTTAAAATAAATAGGTGTTCCTTAATAAAAAGAGTAGAGAAATCTACTTTTTTTATTTAAAAAAACTTAAAATCTATTTAAAACAAGAAATATATATCAATTAAAAAATATGTAGATACAATAACAAATTTTGTATAATATTAATTATAAGTAATATATTAATTTTGGAGGTATTTATGTACAGTTTTACAAATGATTATAGCGAAGGTGCACACGAAAGTATACTAAAAGCACTTTTAGATAGTAACCTAAAACAAGGTTCAGGATATGGACTTGATGAATATAGTGAAAAAGCAAAGGATATACTAAAAAATGTGCTTAAAAGTAAAAAAATAGATATTCACTTTATACCAGGCGGGACTCAAGTTAACTTAATATGTATATCTTCTTTCTTAAAACAATACGAAGCTGCAATTGCTGCAGATACAGGACATATTGCAGTACACGAAACGGGAGCAATCGAAGCTTGTGGTCACAAAGTTATCACAGCGCCTAGTAATGATGGGAAATTAACAGTAGATAAAATAGAAAAAATATTAAAGATACATACTGATGAGCATATGGTTAAGCCAAAACTAGTATATATATCTAATGCAACAGAAATTGGTACAATATACAAAAAACAAGAATTAATAGATTTATATACATATTGTAGAGAAAAGAATCTGTTATTCTTTATAGATGGAGCTAGAATGGGTTCAGCAATAACAAGCAAAGAAAATGATTTAGAGCTTTGTGATTTAGTTAATCTTTGTGATGCATTTTACATAGGTGGAACTAAAAATGGAGCATTATTTGGTGAAGCTCTTGTTATTTGCAATGACTCACTAAAAGAAGATTTTAGATATAATATAAAACAAAAAGGTGCTTTACTTGCAAAGGGGAGACTTCTTGGAATTCAGTTTATGGAATTATTTAAAGATGATTTGTTCTTCAATTTAGCGAAACACGCCAATGAAATGGCAGCTTTGATTCAAGATGCATTAATTGAAGAAAACTATAAATTATTAATTAAATCATCTACTAATCAAATATTCCCCATATTACCTAATTCATATATAGAAAAATTAAGGGAGAAGTATTCATTTAATACATGGGAAGAATATGATGAAAATCATACAGTTATAAGACTTGTTTCTTCATGGGCAACAGAAAAAGATAAAGTATTAGATTTTATAAATGATTTAAGGAACTTACAATAATAATCTTAGAAAGGAATGTTTACAATGCTTGAATTAAAGAATATATCTTTTAAAGTTAAAGCTTTAGATAGTAATGAAGAAATTACGATTTTAGATAATGTAAGCTTTAAAATTGACTTTGGGAAGATGTTAGTTATAACAGGTCCAAATGGTGGAGGAAAATCCACATTGGCAAAAATAATAATGGGAATAGAAAAACCAAGTAGTGGTCAAATTTTATTTGATGGTATTGATATAACAAATTTAAATATTACAGAAAGAGCAAAACTAGGTATAGGTTATGCCTTCCAACAACCACCTAGATTCAAAGGAGTAACTGTAGAAAAAATGTTACAATTAGCTTCTGGTAAAAATCTATCAGAAGAGTTATGTTGCGAATATTTATCTAAAGTAGGCCTTTGTTCTAGAGAATACTTAAAAAGAGACGTGGACAACTCTTTATCTGGTGGAGAATTAAAAAGAATAGAGATAGCCTCATTAATGGCAAGAAATTCTATAATATCAATATACGATGAGCCAGAAGCAGGAATTGATTTATGGAGCTTCTCCATGCTTGTAGATACTTTTACAAATTTCAAAAAAAGCAGTAACCAAAGTGTTATCATAATATCTCATCAAGAAAGAATTATAGACTTAGCAGATGAATTAATAATAATTTCTGATGGAAAAATTCAAAATATAGGCGCAAAATCTAAAGTCTTACCTTTATTACAAGGTGATATGAAAAATTGCCTATGTCAAATGAAGGAGGTGGCACTTACCCATGAGCGAGTTAATGATTAAAAACTTATTAAAAACTATAGCAGATATTACTGGAGAAGTTGATGGAGCATTCAATCTAAGAAGCAATGGATGTGGTGTAGAGAGAAGATCTAGTGAAAATATTATAATAACTCCTAAGGAAGATAAACCCGGAATTGACATAACAGTTAAACCTAACACTAAAAACGAAACTGTACATATACCCGTAGTAATAACAGAAGATAATGTTAATGATTTAGTATATAACGACTTTTATATTGGAGAAAATGCAGATGTAACTATTGTGGCTGGATGTGGTATTCATAATGATGGGTGCGGTACTAGTGAACACGATGGTATTCACACTTTCCATATAGGAAAAAATGCTAAAATTAAATATGGAGAAAAACACTATGGTGAGGGAAGTTCTGAGAGCAAAAGAATATTAAACCCAACAACAATAGTACACATGGATGAAGACTCTTATTGTGAAATGAATATGACCCAAATAGAAGGAGTTGATTCAACTAAAAGAGAAACAGAGGCATTTTTAGGAAAGGGAGCAAAATTAATAATAAATGAAAAATTAATGACTCATGACGATCAAGTTGCTCATTCAAATGTGAGATGTAATCTAAATGGAGAAGATTCCATATTACAAATTATATCTCGTTCTGTTGCCAAAGATGAATCTGTTCAAGTATTTCATCCAATAGCCATAGGAAATGATAACTGCAAAGCTCACGTTCAATGTGATTCTATAATTATGGATAAAGCTAAAGTAAGCTCTATTCCAGAAATTCAGGCAAATCATACTGATGCACAAATAGTTCATGAAGCTGCCATTGGTAGAATTAATAATGAGCAATTACTAAAACTTGAAACCTTCGGCTTAAGCGAAGAAGAAGCTGAAGAAGTAATAGTAAATGCATTTTTAAGTTAATATATAAAGAGAAGTAAATAGTTTACTTCTCTTTTTTAATAATAAAATATAAATATTGATCTAATTTATAATAAATAACTATAAAGTGTTAAATTTCACAAAAAGAACAAACGTTCTCATATCTAGAAAATAGCACTTAAATAATAATATTTTAATTAACTCTCCTTTTTAAATGTAGAATACTAATTATATTTTGGGATAAATTATTAATATAGTATGGATTACAAGGAGGAAAAAATGACTAAAGATAAGCATAAAAGAGAAGACGACAAAACTAGATACAATAGAAATGATAAGAAAAATCCACACTTCAAATTAGAACTTGGTGAAGAGCTAAATTTAGAACCTAGACTTAGACCTTCAAAGACAGGATCTGTAGCTCAAAACACAGCAAGACCTATTAGCACTCACAAAAAACATCAAGATAAATAAGAGCATATTAACTTATCTAAGAAAGAAGTGAAAGCTTCTTTCTTTTTTAAGCAATAAAGTTATTTAAAATAATTGACCTACACTATGGCTCAAATCATAAAGGAAGATATTTAATTGAAGATATTAGTGTGGGAAGTTTAACTATTTTGTCATATTTAATTATAAATGTTTACAAAAATGTATACTAAAAATACTTAATTTTAATAGAAATTTTTCTTTAATAGTTCTATAATATTTTTTGAGGTTAGCTTTATAAAATAGTTGCTTTACTCAAACCTAAATTATGCAATATCAAAGGAGGTATTTTAATGGATATTGAAAGAATGACTGTTAGAGTTCAAAAAAGTTTAAATGAGGCTTACAATGAAGCTGTTAAACATCACAACCAAATGGTTGATGTAATTCACTTATTTTCAGCTTTAGTAAATCAAGAAGACGGTTTAATTCCTAATATTTTAGAAAAAATGAATATATCTGTTACTGCTCTTAGAAGTAGCATCAATGAAGAATTAGACAAGCTTCCTCAAATTTATGGAGAAGGAATTAATTCTCAAGGTGTAACTGCATCTAGAAATATTGAAGAAGTATTAATAAAAGCAGAAGACATTTCAAAAGACTTTAAAGATTCCTACATAAGTGTGGAACATGTAATGCTTGCTATTACGGAAATGACTTCTATTTCAAACGTAAAAAAAATATTAAACATGTACAATATAAATAAAAATGATTTTCTTCAAGTTTTATCTGCAGTAAGAGGTAGTCAAAGAGTGGAAAGTCAAGATCCAGAAGGAACTTATGATGCTCTAGCTAAATTTGGTACAAACTTAGTAGAACTTGCTAAAAAACATAAACTAGATCCAGTTATAGGTAGAGACGAAGAAATAAGAAGAGTTATAAGAATTTTGTCTAGACGTACTAAAAACAATCCAGTACTTATAGGTGAACCTGGTGTTGGTAAAACTGCCATAGTGGAAGGTTTAGCTGAAAGAATAGTTAGAGGTGACGTTCCAGAAGGACTAAAAGATAAAATAATTTTCTCACTAGATATGGGTTCACTTATTGCTGGTGCCAAATACAGAGGTGAGTTTGAAGAAAGACTAAAAGCAGTACTCAAAGAAGTGCAAAGTGCTGAAGGAAAAATAATATTATTTATAGACGAAATACACACAATCGTTGGTGCTGGTAAAACAGAAGGTTCTATGGATGCAGGTAATTTAATAAAACCTATGCTTGCTCGTGGAGAACTTAACTGTATAGGTGCTACTACTTTTGATGAATACAGAAAATATATTGAAAAGGATAAAGCATTAGAGAGACGTTTCCAACCAGTAATAGCTGAGGAACCTACGGTTGAAGATACAATTTCTATTCTTAGAGGTTTAAAAGAAAGATTTGAAATACACCATGGTGTTAGAATTCATGATAGTGCAATAGTTGCTGCTGCAAAACTTTCTAATAGATATATACAAGATAGATTCTTACCAGATAAGGCCATAGACCTAATAGATGAAGCTGGTGCCATGATAAGAAGTGAAATTGATTCTCTTCCTACGGAATTAGATATGGTAAGAAGAAGATTATTTACCTTGGAAACTGAAAGAGAAGCATTATTAAAAGAAAATGATGAAAAAAGTAAGCTAAGATTAGAAGAGCTTCAAAGGGAAATTGCTGAACTTAAATCTAAAGATGACGAAATGACAGCGAAATACGAAAAGGAAAAAGGTTCAATCACAGAAATTAAAAATTTAAAATCAAGATTGGACGCAGCTAAAGGCGATGTGGAAAAATACGAAAGAGAATACGACTTTAATAAAGTTGCTGAAATAAAATACGGTATAATACCTGATTTAGAACAACAAATAAAAGAAGTAGAAGAAAAAATGAAATCAGGATATGATAATGCTCTACTAAAAGAAGAAGTAACAGAAAACGAAATTTCTGATATAGTTTCAAAATGGACAGGTATACCTGTTACAAAACTTGTTGAAGGTGAAAGAGAAAAACTTCTTAAATTAGAAGATGTACTTCATGAAAGAGTAATAGGACAAGATGAAGCTGTAACTGCCGTATCCAATGCAGTAATAAGAGCAAGAGCAGGGCTAAAAGATGAAAACAAACCAATTGGTTCATTTATATTCCTTGGACCTACTGGTGTTGGTAAAACAGAACTTGCTAAAACTCTAGCTAAAACTTTATTTGACAGCGAAGAAAACATTATAAGAATAGATATGTCTGAATATATGGAAAAGCACTCAGTATCTAGACTTGTGGGACCTCCTCCAGGATATGTAGGTTACGAAGAAGGCGGTCAATTAACAGAAGCTGTTAGACGAGCTCCTTATTCTGTAATTCTATTTGATGAAATAGAAAAAGCTCACGAAGATGTTTTCAACATGTTTTTACAAATCTTGGATGATGGTAGACTTACTGATAACAAAGGTAAAACTGTAGACTTTAAAAATACAATCATTATAATGACATCAAATATAGGAAGTAGTTACTTATTACAAGATGAAGGCAATATTACAGAAAAAACTAAAGATTTTGTAATGGGTGAAATGAAAAGAAGATTTAAACCAGAATTCCTAAACAGAGTAGATGACATAATAATGTTTAAAGCCTTAGATAAAGAAGAAATTAAAAACATTATAGATATATTTGTAAAAGCTTTAGCATATAGATTAAAAGACAAAGATATTACAATAGAAATAACAGATGAAGCTAAAAATATTATGGTTAAAGAAGGTTATGACCCAGTGTATGGTGCAAGACCACTAAAAAGATATATTGGAAACACTTTAGAAACAATGATAGCGAGAAGAATGATTGCTGGAGAAATTTGCAATGGATGTACTATATTAGTTGATGGTGAGAATGACAATATAACTATAAAGGTTAAATAAAACTTTAAATAATATAAAAAGGGTTAAAATACTAATAAAAGTGTTTTAACCCTTTTCATTATACACATAAGCTAAGGGAATTTTTATGTATTTACTGTATATTTATGATATAATAAAAATTTAGAATGAATAAATTAATCTTACTTCAATGAGGAGGACAAAAATGACGAATACTATATATTTAGTTAGACATGGCCAAACAGAGTGGAATATAAAAGGAAAAACTCAAGGTCATGGTAATTCAAACTTAACTGAAAAAGGTGTTAATCAGGCTAAAGAACTAGCTGACAGCATGATTAAATATCCTATTGACTACATATATTCAAGCGATCTTGGTAGAGCAGTAGAAACTGCACAAATAATAAGTAATAAATTTGATTTAGATGTGATTAAAACTTCAGGCCTTAGAGAAATGGGCTTTGGAGCATGGGAAGGTCTTTTAATAAAAGAAATTCAAGAAGAATATAAGGACATATATCATACTTGGAGAAATGAGCCTCACCTTGCACAAATACCTGGGGGAGAAACTCTTCAGATTATAAAAGAAAGAACAGATAAATTTTTAGATGAGTTAAATGAAAAATACGATGGAAAACATATTGTACTTGTAACTCATTCTGTAACAGCAAGAGTAATACTTCTTTCTGTTTTAAATTCAGGAATGGAAAATATCTATAGAATTAATCAAGGAAATACTGCACTAAATGTTATTGAGTTTAGAGATTATGGACCAGTTGTTATAAAAATGAACGATACAAGCCATATTAAAACTAATCATAAACTAGAAAATAGTGCATTAGAATAGGAGAATATAATGTCAAAAGTAATAGTAGTAGGTGGAGGTCCATCAGGAATGATGGCAGCACTTATAGCTTCTAAAAACTCTCATGAAGTTACCTTAATAGAGAGAAATGAGGAACTAGGAAAGAAGCTTAAGCTTACTGGTGGTGGAAGATGTAATATTACAAATAAAAGATACATTGAAGACTTTTTTGATAAAGTTGTAACTAATAAAAAATTCTTATACAGTGCCTTTTATTCATTTACCAATGAAGACTTATTAAGCTTCTTAGACGAAAGTAACCTTGAATACAAAGTAGAAGAACATAATGATTATAAAGTTTATACAAAAAGTGATAAGGCAACTGAGCTTATCAATAAATTTAAAGACCTACTAATAGAAAATAATATAAAATTGCTTTATAATAGCAAAGTAGTAGATTTAATTATAAACGGAAACAACAAAATAGAAGGTGTTGTTTTAGATAATAATACTAAAGTCCTTGGAGACAAAGTAATAATATCAACAGGTGGAAAAAGTTATTCTAAAACTGGATCTGATGGCACAATGCATAAAATATTATTAAAACATGGTCATACTGTAACTAATACTTATCCTGCTTTATCTCCTTTAAAAATTAAAGAAGATTGGACAAGAAGATTACAAGGTATATCTTTAAAAGATATAGAAATATCATGCAAAATTAAAAAGAAAAAAATATGTAAAAGAGGAGACATGCTCTTTGCTCATTTTGGTATAACAGGACCAGTAGTACTTATCATATCATCTTATATTAATAAAAACTTAGAAAATGAACCTATAGAATTAAACGTTGACGTTTTACCAGATGTAACTAGAGAAGAAATAAGCAAAATTATAAGAGAAAATCCTAATAAAAATATTGCAAACAACTTAAAGTCCATATTACCATTTAACTTTTTAAAAGAGATTTTAGATTTATTAAATCTTACTGAAACAAAACCTAATGAATTAACTAAAGAAAATGAAAATAAAATTATTGATTATATAAAAAACATGAAGCTAACTACGAATTCAACTTTAGGAATACAAGTTTCAATGGTAACAAGTGGTGGCATATCAGTTAAAGAAATTAACTCTTCTTCAATGGAGTCTAAATTAATAGAAGGCTTATATTTTACAGGAGAAGTAATAGATGTAGATGCAGAAACTGGAGGATATAATCTTCAAATAGCTTTCTCAACAGGTTATTTAGCAGGTATAAGTTTATAGCTTAAGCTAAAATACTTTAAATAAGAACAAAATAGGAGAAATAATATGAATAATTTAGTAATAGCAATAGATGGACCAGCAGGAGCTGGAAAAAGTACAATAGCAAAAATAATAGCAGACAAGTTAAACATAAACTACATAGATACAGGTGCTATGTATAGAGCTGTAACTTTAAAATGTTTACAAAATAAAGTAAATATAGAAAATGAAGATGAAGTAATAAAATTAGCAAAAAAAACAGTAATAGACTTTAAAGAGAATAACATCTACTTAGATGGTAAAGTAGTAAATGAAGAAATAAGAACCATAGAAGTAACTAATAACGTTTCTAACGTTGCAAAAATAAAAGAAGTTAGATACTTAATGGTGGATGTACAAAGAGAAATCGGTACAAGAAACTCTGTAATACTAGATGGAAGAGATATAGGTTCATATGTTTTTCCAAATGCTGATTACAAATTCTTCCTTATAGCTACACCTGAAGAAAGAGGAGCTAGAAGATACAAAGAATTAGTAACAAAAGGTGTTGAAGTTAAGCTTCAAGATGTAATAGCTGATATAATTAAAAGAGACGAGATAGATTCTTCTAGAGAGTTTGCTCCTCTAGTTAAAGCAGAAGATGCCATAGAAATAGACACTACTGGTAAAAGCATAGACGATGTGGTTGAATCAGTTTTAAATAAAATTAAATAAGGGAGAGATGCATTTGAGTTTTTATAAATTTGTTTTAAGTTTATTTACTTTATATAGTAAAGTATTTTATAAATATGAGGTAATAGGTGCACAAAATATTCCTGACGAAGGAAATTTGATAATTGCAGCTAATCACAAATCTAATTTAGATCCTATTTTTATAGCAGCTGCTGTGAAAAACAGAACAGTTGCACCTATAGGAAAAAAGGAATTATTCGAAAATAAAATATTAGGTAAAATATTGAGTAATTTAAATGTTATACCCATAGATAGAGAAAATCCTGGTATCTCTACAATAAAGACCATTCTAAAAAAACTAAAAGAAGGTTATGCTGTTGGCATATTTCCAGAAGGAACTAGAATAAAAGGAAATGGATTTGGTGATGCCAAAGCTGGTTTAGCTTTATTTGCTGTTAAAGGAAAAGCTAATGTAGTTCCTATATCAATAATATCAAATTATAAGATATTTAATAAAGTAACAATCTACATTGATAAACCAATTTCATTTGAAGAATATTATAAGCAAAAGCTAAGTGCAGAAGATTACGAAAGATTATCTGGAGATGTACTTGAAGTAATTAAAGATAATTATTATAAAAGATAGGAGATTTGTTATGGAGGTTAGAATAGCAGAAAATGCGGGATTTTGTTTTGGTGTTAAAAGAGCTATGAACATGGCTTGGGATGAACTAGAAAACAAAACTAGTGATAATGTATACTCTCTAGGTCCCCTTATTCATAATAAACAAGCCGTAGATAAATATAAAGAAAAGGGACTAATGGAGATGGATTCATTAGATAAAATCCCTAGTGATAGTAAATTAATAATAAGATCTCATGGTGTTGGAAAAAAAATATACACAGAGTCTGAATCAAAAAACATGGATATAGTAGATACAACTTGTCCATTTGTAAAAAAAATACACGACATTGTTAATGAGTTTTCTAATAAAGGTTATAAAATTATAATAGTTGGTAATTCCACTCATCCTGAAATAATAGGAATTAACGGTTGGTGTGATAACGAAGCAATAATAATAAATAGAGAAGAAGAAATTGATAATATAACATTTAATGATAATGATCTATACTGTGTAGTTAGCCAAACAACTGCTAACTTAGAATCTTTTGATAAAATTGTTTCTAAGTTGAAAAGTAAAATAAAAGACTTAACTGTTAACAATACAATTTGCTTTGCTACAAAAGAAAGACAACTGTCAGCTACTGATTTAGCAAAAGAAGTTGATTGTATGATAGTTATTGGTGGAAAACATAGTTCTAACACTCAAAAACTAGTGAATATATGTAAGAACATAGTACCTACTTTTTCCATTGAAACTAAAGGAGAATTGGAAAAAAGTAAGTTAGAAAAATTTAAAGTTGCAGGTGTAACTGCAGGAGCTTCCACACCTGATTGGATAATAGAAGAAGTAATAGGATATTTAAAAGAAATATAGTATAAATAAATCCACTAATTTATTAGTTTTAATAAATTAGTGGATTTTTCATATTATAATGAATATAAACAAGTATTTTTATGGAGGAAATTTATATGGCTATGTGGAATTCTTGGCGTGGTTGTAAAAAATGTAGCGATGGCTGTAAATATTGTTATATTCATAAAGGAGATTATAAAAAAAGTATAAATACTAATGAAATAATCAAAACTAATGATTTTTACAAACCTATAGAAAAATATAAAAATGGAAGTTATAAAATAAAATCAGGTACTGTATATCTATGCTTTTCTTCTGATTTTTTAATTGAAGAAGCTGATTCATGGAGAGATGAATGTTGGAAAATGATAAAAGAAAGAAATGATTTAAAATTCTTGTTTTTAACAAAAAGAATAGACAGGTTTAAAAATTGTATTCCAAAGGACTGGAATGATGGTTATGATAATGTGATTGTATGTTGTACCATAGAAAATCAGAAAAATGCTGATTATAAATTACCTATTTTTAAAGATTTACCCATAGAGCATAAATGTATTACAGCTCAACCTTTACTTGAAAATATAGATATACAAAAATATTTGAATGATATTGAACTTGTTGTAGTAGGTGGCGAATCAGATTATAATGCAAGGCCACTAAATTATGACTGGGTACTTAATATTAGAAATCAATGCATAAAAGCAAATGTTAATTTTGAGTTTAGACAATGTGGAACATACTTTATAAAAGATGAGAAGATGTACAAACTTCAAGTTAAAGATTTATGCAAACAAGCAAAGTTAGCAAATATAAATTATAAAAAGAAATAAAGAAATTAAGGGAGGGTTTCATGGGGATAGATATAAATAGCAATATAAAAATAGAAAAAATCAAAAAAGGTAATAAAAATCTAATTACAGATGTAAAAGGTATTAAGGTAGGACATGTAACATTAAATTCTAAAAATATAAAAACAGGTGTCACTGCCTTACTACCACATGAAAACAATATATTTAAAGAAAAGGTAATGGCAGCAAGTTATGTTATAAATGGATTTGGCAAAAGTGTTGGACTTATTCAAATAGACGAACTTGGAACTTTAGAAACACCAATAATACTTACAAACACACTAAGTGTGGGAACATGCACTACAGCACTGATTAAATATATGTTAAAAAGTAATGAAGATATTGGTGTAACTACAGGAACAGTAAATCCCGTGGTTATGGAGTGTAATGATGGGTATTTAAATGATATTAGAGGCCTACATATTAAAGAAGAGCATGTTAAAGAAGCTATAGAAAATGCATCTGTAGATTTTAAAGAGGGATGCATTGGAGCTGGCATGGGCATGAGTTGCTATGAATTAAAAGGGGGAATAGGGTCATCTTCAAGAGTTGTTGACCTAGATTATAAAGAATACACAGTAGGTAGCTTAGTTCTTACAAATTTAGGTCTAAAAGGCGATTTAATATTGGATAATAAAAACATCGGTGAAAATATAAATACTATGGACAATTATGAAAAAGAAAAGGGCTCTATAATAATTATCATTGCTACGGATATTCCTCTTAGTGAAAGACAGTTAAAAAGAGTAGCCAAGAGAGCAAGTGTGTCTCTTGCTAGAACTGGGTCCTATTTAGGCAATGGAAGTGGAGATATTGTTCTTGCTTTTACTACTGCTAATAAAGTGCCTCATTATAAAAATAGTGATATCTTATCTTTTAATATGATTCATGATGATGAAATAGATAAGGTATTTAGAGCAGTTGTTGAGTCTGTTGAAGAGTCGATTATAAGTTCTATGTTACATGCAATTACAGTTGTGGGTAGGGATGGTCATATTAGAAAAAGTATAAATGAGTATATGAAATAGCGAGTTGTCCAAAAGATGATTTAAAATAAATATAAAAAACTGGCTAGGAATCGAATTTTACGATAAAAATAAAAGATTCCTCTTAGAGGGGCATAACTTTATTAAAACACTATCTTTACGTTTACAGTTTGTAGGAGATGAATAGGAAATATAAGTTCTATTAAAATATAAGAAGACTATATTGGATACAAATAATAATCCTATATAGTCTTTATATTTGTATTAAAATATTTAAATTTAATTATATGTATAAATAATATATTGTATACTTTTCATAAAATGTTCTTTTATATTAATTTAATTATTATAATGAGAGTATATTAATGTGAAACATCATTTCTCATTGTGGAATGATACATTGATAATACATTTTTTATAAGGGGATATATGAATGAATATTGGAATTTTAGGTGCAGGGGCTATGGGAAGTCTATATGGTGGATTATTATCGCGAAATAATGATGTATATTTAATAGATATATGGAAAAAACATGTAGATACCATAAATATTAATGGATTAAAAATAGTTAATAAAGACGATGAGATTAAATTTTATCCTAAAGCTACAATTGATGCAAATTTATTACCAAAATTAGATTTAGTAATAGTGTTTGTGAAATCAATACATACACTAAAAGTTATTCAAGATAACAAAGATATCATTGGTGATGAAACCATAGTACTATCATTACAGAACGGCTATGGTAATGCTGAGGAAATAGTGACAGTAGTAAAAAAAGAAAATATAATTGTAGGGACTACTTCAAATGGAGCAACTTTATTAGGACCGGGAAAAATCAAACATGCTGGATCAGGAATAACATATGTTGGATCACTTGATAAAAATTCACTTCATAAAGCAGAGAAAATAAAACAAATCATGAGAGAATGCGATATTGAAACAGATATAAGTGATAATATATTAGAACTTATATGGTCAAAATTAATCGTAAATGTGGCAATAAATCCAATTACAGCACTTTTAAGAATAGAAAATGGGAAATTATTAGAATCTAGTTATACGCTTAATTTAATGAGAAATCTAGTATATGAAGGCGTAGATGTAGCTAGAGCACTAGGACTAAACTTTGAAAAGGAAAGTACCTTTGAGAAAGTCAAAGATGTAGCTAAGAATACTTACAATAATAAATCTTCAATGTTACAAGATGTTTTAAATGAAAGAGAGACTGAAATAAGTAAAATAAACGGGGCTGTGGTAAAAGAGGGGAGCAGGTTAGGTATATCTACTCCAATAAATGAAACAGTAGTAATGCTTGTAAAATCAATTAGGTATTGTAAATAAGGAGGATTAAATATGAATAATCAATACGAAAAAGTAATGGAAAAATTAGACTCAGAAGGTCTAATAAAATTTACTCAGGAGTTGATTCAGATAAATAGTGTGTATGATCCTGAAGATACAAATGCTAATGAAACAAATGCGGCACAATATGTATTTGACTTTTTACAAAAAGAAGGCTTTGAGGTTTATATGGAAGAGGCAGTAAAAAATAGACCTAATGTAATTGCTTTTTTAAGGGGAGATGAAGAAGGCAAAACTATTTTGTTTGAAGGTCATACGGATGTTGTTTCAGCAGGTGATTTTAGTCAATGGACTTATAATCCATTTGGTGGAGAGATAGTAAAAGTAAATGGTAAAGAAAGAATTTATGGTAGAGGCGCTTGTGACACAAAGCAAAATCTTGCAGCTGCAATATATGCAGCAAAAGCTATAAAGGATTCTAATGAGAAATTTAAAGGAAATATATTACTGTGTATACCATGTGATGAAGAAGGTTTAATGTTAGGAATAAAAAGCTTCATAAAAAATGGATGGGCGGACAATGTAAATGCAGCTGTCATATGTGAGCCCGAAGAAAAAAATTTATGTATATTTCAAAAAGGTGCTTTAAGAATAAAAATAAATTTCTATGGGAAAATGGCACATGGGTGTATGCCACTTTCAGGAAACTGTCCTAATTGGGCTGTAGGTAAAGTAATATGTGAGCTTAGAAGGTTAGAGACTTTTGAAAAATATAGATTGGGAAGACATGAATATCTTGGGTATCCAAGTATAACACCAACTATGATTCAAACTCCAATAAATGGAGTATCTCAAATAAACGTTATTCCATCAGATGCATATGTAACACTAGATATAAGAACTGTTCCAGGCCAAGAACATGAAGGAATAAAAAGACAAATACAAGGAATACTAGACGACTTCTCTTCGCAATTTAGAGAAGGAGATGATAAGTTTACTGCAACTATTGAGGTATTAGACGACAGACCATGGACAGAAACCTCAAGAGATGAACCAGTAGTAAAATCTATAGCAAAAGCTTATAGAAATGTAATGAAGGCAGAACCTATATATAATGGAGTTCCAGGAGCTACAGACGGTACTTTTATACAATGTCAAAAAGGAATACCCGTAATAGTAACAGGTGCAGGTGATAGAGAAGTTCCTCACCAAGTCGATGAATGGTGCGAATTAGAGGATATTATTGAAACTTCAAAAATATATATCCTTACAGCTCTATATTATTTAAATGAAGAATATTAAGGAGGATAAAAAATGGATGATAATAAATGGGAAAAAGATATTTTAATTGAAGACCCAAGGTTTAAACAGTGCAATAAAGAAGCCATAATGGTTTTTTGTATTGGTATCGTTAACTTAATATGGTGGTTTGCATGGGGATATGGTTTAGGTTCACAACCTATTTCTGAATATACCTATGTGCTAGGATTTCCAATGTGGTTCTTTATGAGTTGTATAGTAGGAAGTATATTATTTTCCATTATTACAGTAATTATGATAAATAAGTTTTTTAAGAATATGTCTCTGGAAGCCTTATCTGAAGATGAAGTAGAACAATATAGAAAGGAGTATAAATAATGAATTCGTCGGTTGATTATGGAGTATTGATTCCTATATTATTATATTTTGCTGTGGTATTTGGCGTAGGTTTTTATTCTATGAAATTCGTTAACAAAGCTAGAAATAGCAATGGTGAAGGTAGCGAATTCATGGATGAATATATGACAGGCGGAAGAGGGCTTGGTGGATTTGTTTTAGCTATGACATTAGTAACTACTTATTTAAGTGCGGGGAGTTTCATAGGTGGTCCTGGAACAGCTTACACTCAAGGACTAGCATGGGTATTCTTGGCAATGGCCCAGATGCCCACAGGATACTTTACTTTAGCAGTATTAGGTAAGAAATTTGCCATAGTTTCAAGAAAAATAAAAGCTGTTACAATAACAGACTTTTTAAGAGAAAGATATAAATCAGATGTAGTGGTTATATTAACATCATTATCTATAATAGTGTTTTTTATAGCTGCAATGTCAGCTCAATGGGTAGGAGCAGCTAGATTATTACAGGGATCCGTAGGTCTTCCATATAAAGTAGCATTAGCTGCGTTTGGTATAACTGTTATAGTTCATACGGTAATTGGAGGATTTAGAGCTGTTACTTTATCAGATACAGTACAAGGTGTAATAATGACAATTGCAACAATTGCTATTTTTGTAGGAACAGTAGTAGCTGGTGGAGGAGTAGAAACTATAGTTACAAATATGAGGGGTATAAATGAAGGTCTTATCACACCTTTTGGTGTAACAGATGGAATGATGACTATGGCATGGGTAACATCTTTTTGGATTTTAGTTGGATTCGCCGTTATAGGTATACCTTCTGTATCCCAAAGAGCTATGAGTTATAAAGATACGGACAGCCTTCATAAAGGTATTAAATATGGAACAATAGTATCAGTTATATTACTATTAGGAATGCATTTAGTTGGAGCTTTTGGAAGTACTTTAGTTACAGGTATTGAATCAGGAGATTTAGTAGTACCAACATTAACAACTGAATTATTCCCATCTGTAGTAGCAGGATTATTATTAGCAGGACCATTAGCATCAATAATGTCAACAGTAGATTCTCAGCTACTTGTAGCTTCTGGAGCTATAGTGAATGATATATATACTAATTATATAAATCCTAAGATTAAGTCAAGTTCTAAAATTGTTGGGAAAATAAGTATACTAGCAACAAGTATATTAGGTATAATTATATTTATAGTATCTTATAATCCTCCAGAGTTAATAGTCTGGCTAAACTTATATGCTAATGCTGGGATAATATCTACTTTTTTATGGCCAATTATATTGGGACTATATTGGAAAAGAGCAAATGCACAAGGCGCTTTAGCAGCAATTATATCAGGTATAGGAACTTATGTATTATTTAGTTATATATGGCCTAGACCTTTAGGAATGCATACTATTGTATTACCTTTAATTATTTCACTAGTTTTATTCATAATAGTTTCAAAATCAACCAAGTCACCAACTAAGGAGACAATAGAACTATTTTGGGGAGTATATTCTAAATAAATAATTTTTAAATAATGATAGACTATAACTATTTTGGGGGCTATTTATATGAAAAAGAAAGTAAGTGTTTTAGATTTAAAGCAAATGAAACAAGAAGGCAAAAAATTCACTATGGTGACAGCATACGATTATACAAGTGCATCTATAGTTAATGCGTCAGATGTAGAGCTAATTCTAGTAGGAGATTCTCTAGGTATGGTAATAATGGGATACGATAGTACTACAGGTGTTACAATGGAAGAAATGATTCATCACATAAAACCTGTTGTAAAAGGAGCTCCAAATACATTTATAGTTGGAGATATGCCTTTTGGATCATATAATGTGACTATAGAAAAATCTATAGAGAATGCAAATAGAATAATAAAGGAAACAGGTTGTGACTGTGTTAAGTTGGAAGGTGGTGTAGAATTTGCAGATACTATAGCAGCCATAGTAAGAGCGGGTATACCAGTTATGGCTCATTTAGGTTTAACACCTCAAACAACAGCACAATTAGGCGGGTTTAAAGTTCAAGGTAAGGATTTAAAAACTGCAAATAAATTAATAGAAGATATAACGGCAGTTTCTAAAGCAGGGGCATTTGCAGCAGTAGTAGAATGTGTTCCTTCACAAGTTGCTAAAGTGATGTCGGAGTCTGTAGATATACCTATAATTGGAATTGGAGCAGGACCAGATGTGGAAGCTCAAGTATTAGTAACTCAAGATATGATGGGTATGTATGACAAGTTTACACCTAAATTCGTAAAGAAATACTCAAATATAAGAGACATAATGATAAAAGTATACAATGAATTCAGTGGTGAGGTAAGTAGGGGTTCATTCCCATCATCAGAATATAGTTTTAATATAAAAATAGAAGGGTTAGAATAAAGGGATAATGGAAGAGGAAAATAGATATTTAATAAAATCTTTAATAAAAGCATTCAATGTATTAGAATTAGTAGTAAAAAATGAAAAAATGAGTATATCTGAAATCAATGATATAACAAAATTAGGTAAAAGTACTATACACAGACTATTATCTACATTTAAAGATATGAATTATATTGATCAAAACAAAGAAGATAATACGTACTTTGCAACGATTAAAATCTTTGAACTTGGAAATAGCGTAACAAATAAGATGCCAATAAAAAATATTGCAAAACCTTATTTGCAAAAACTATATGAAGAATGTAATGAAACAGTAAATTTAGGTGTAATAATAGGCGATGATATCATATATTTAGATAAAATTATGACTAAAGAACCATTAAGAATTGATTTAGAGATAGGGAAAAAGGTACCAGTTTACTGTAGTTCATTAGGTAAATCTATGTTAGCCTTTAGTAACAGCATGAATCTTAATACAATAAAATTCGAAAAATTCACAAATAAAACAATATCTAACAAGAAGGATCTTATAAAAGAACTAGAATCTATTAAAGAAAATGGCTATGCCTTTGATGATGAAGAGTATATAGAATATTTATCTTGCATTTCTGTTCCTATAAAAAATGGAGAAGGTATAGCTATAGCAAGTATAAGTATAGCTATTCCAACTATAAGATTAGATGAAGATAAAAAGCAAAACTTTATAACTTTATTAAAATTTTATGCAAAAAAAATAGAAGAAGATATGTTAAATCGTTATTCTATTTAATAAACTCTAAAGAAGTTTTCTTATATACTTACTTATCATCAAATATATGATTTAATCAATACTTGACTAACTAATGAACTAAAAAATCAAAAGAAGTATCTAATTGACTACAAATAAATATGCCAAATATGATTACAATATTCAAGAACTTGATTTAGAGAATCCAATAAGAGGATTCTCTTTTTATGTATTAACTAAATTATTTATTTCATCCAACTTTCAGGTGAATTCATATATTCTTGGAATTTCTCTAAAAATAATCCTACATGATATCCATCTGCCACAGCATGATGAACTGTAATAGAAAAAGGCATCATTTTTTTATTACCTTCTTCAAAAAACTTCCCACCTTGCATAATAGGAGAATAGGTAGTCATAGTTGCAAATGGCACAGGAGTATAGCTAGAAAATTCTATCCATGGTAACATGCCTATCATAAAGTTATTTTGTGGAGCCATTTCAGTTTTAGCCATAGGTCCATGATTATCACCATATTTATTTTGGTCATCCATATAATTCTTATAGAAAATATCAAAATCATCATCATATTCTGTCCACATATTTGACATAGTGTTATCATCTTTATGTAAAATTGCATAAGACGGATGTAAAACTTCGTAATAACCTAGTTCACCATCTAAATAGGCAACTCTAAATTCCTTCAATTCACTTATTACCTTTGAAGCAACGTATAAATAAGCTGGAAAAAATTTTTTCTGTTTAGCTTTTACCATATTATAGGCATTGGTAATATCAATATTTACACTGATACTGTATCCAGTTGGTAACATTTTTGTAAAATAATAAAAATATTGAGATCTATTCCACTTTTTTAAATCTATTTTATGAAAATTCTCATTTAACATTTGCATCCCTTCTTTCTTAATCTGATTTATAAAACAAGTATATTATAAAATTCTTAACTTTGTAATCTATCCTCCGTAGAGTTTAACTCTACTAAAAGTAAATTTTGTTTCTATGTATAAATAAATATGTTAAATTGTAATAATATTTTTAGTATAATAAAACGTTACTACCATATTTAAAAATGCAGGATAAAAATAAAAACTGTAGTTTTTTAGACCAAGAAGGTAGATGTATGATTTATAAATATTTACCTGAAATAAAAAATAGATTGGGAATTATTTAGTAAACTAAGCATATAATTTACGCCAACCTAAAAAAATATAAATAAACAAGGAACTGAAAAGGGCGTATCAAAAAAGATACGCCCTTGAAATTTCTTTTTACCATACAATATAGTATGATAAATCATATTTTACCATACAATAGATAAAACCAAATAAATATTAAAAATAAATTTACAAAAGTTTTTATTATTCATAAAGGAGGAGTTCATAATGAGAGTCACACCAGATATGATAGATAAACAGCTTCGTTTAAAAGGTAAACTCATGAGTAAATTTGTTCGTTATAATAGTCCTAAAGATTTTCAAAAAAATAACAAAATAGTAGAAAGATTACATAAGGGTAAGAATAGCAAAAAATGATTTGTGAGGAAAGATATATTACTAAGAAAGATGGTGGAGTAATCAGGGTGTGCATATACAAACCAATTGATTTCAAACCAAATGCAACAGGTCTTTTGTGGATACATGGTGGAGGGTATGCCATGTGTATTCCAGAACAAAATATGTATTATTTTGAAAACTTCACTTCTGTTGCAAATTGTGTAATAGTTGCCCCTGACTATACTCATTCAATAGTAAGACCGTACCCAGCGGCCTTTACTGACTGTTATGATATTCTTTGTTGGATGAAAGCTAATGCAAGTAAGTTAGGAATTAGAGATGATCAACTATTCGTTGGAGGAGAAAGTTGTGGTGGAGGAATTACTGCTGCCATAAGTCTTTATGCAAGAGATACTAAAGAAGTTAATATTGCTTTCCAGATGCCATTATACCCAATGTTAGATGACAGAATGAATACATACTCATCTATAAATAATAATGCTCCTGTATGGGATTCTATAAATAACTCTTTGGCATGGAGGTTATATTTAGATGATTTATTTGAAAGTAACAATGTTCCGAAGTATGCAGCTCCTGCTAGAGAAGTTGATTACTCTAATCTTCCTCCTACCTTTTCATTTGTGGGAGAAATAGAGCCTTTTTATGATGAAACTGTAGAGTACATTAAAAATCTTAGCTTAGCTGGAGTAAAAACATATTTTTCAGTTTACAAAGGTTGTTATCATGGGTTTGATACAGTTTGTCCTAAATCAAATAAAGGAAAGTTAACTATGAATGATATGCTTAGAGTTTTTGAATATGCAACAAAAAATTATTTTGCAAAACAATAAACTAAATATTGTTTAGTGAATCTAATAAAATTTAAAAATAAGTAAAAAATTTATCAATAAATATCGAATTGTATTAAGATGTTAATCATCTGGAAGAGTATGAAGACAATTGGAACTGCGGATACCATAGACCATGTAAGCATAAAGATTGCTAATCAAATATATACCAAATAATTATTCTATTTGGTGTTTTTAGCTCTTTTAAAGATCCAAACCCAAAATAAACAATTCTACAAATAATATTAAATTGAAAAAAATAAAAAGATGTAGATAATTTACTTATAAACTAGATTATCTACATCTAAAAAATAAAAAAGTAAAGTTCAAATTTAATAATAAAACTATTTTCTATTTTGATATTTTTTCTTCTTATATTCGTATTCAGGTATCGGAGTAGGAACTACAGTACCTGGAATACCAGCTGGGCCTTGTGGACCTATATCACCTTTTGGTCCCTGTGGACCTGTATCACCTTTTGGTCCCTGTGAACCTGTATCACCTTTTGGTCCCTGTGAACCTGCTAGGCCTGCTGGACCCATTTCTCCTTTTGGTCCCTGTAGACCTGCTGCTCCCGCTGGGCCTGCTGCTCCCATTTCTCCTTTTGGTCCCTGTGAACCTGCTGGGCCTGCTGGACCCATTTCTCCTTTTGGTCCCTGTGGACCCATTGGTCCCATTGGGCCTGCTGGACCAGTCTTTCCTTGTGATCCCATATCTCCTTTATCACCTTTTGGTCCTTTTGGACCTTGTACACCCATGTCTCCCTTTGATCCTTTTGGACCCATTGGTCCCATCGGTCCCATTGGGCCTGCTGGGCCAGTTTCTCCTTGAGCTCCTACACCACTAGAAAAACTGCATAGCGGATTAACATAAACTTCTTTACCTAAATCTACATATTGAATAGAACTCAATTTAATATAGATAGGACCTTTACCAGAGCATGTTTTACCCATAACTGCACACTGATTAACCTGACAAACTTTTAATCTTAATATACAGTCACTACCTTCTAACTTTAACCCCACAATTTTGCCAATTGAACATTTTAAAATATTAAAAATTTGAAAATCTCCACAATTTACAGGAACAACAAACATAGGGCAAGATGTAGATTCCATTTTACCAGAGCAGTAAACTTTTTTATTTTTACAAGCTTTATCTGCTTTTAGCTCCTGACATGAAGACATGTTGCAAGAATTACACTTATTTACACAATTTTTGTCCATAATAGTACACTCCATGTTGATAATATTTAGTAGAATTTCTACGTATTATATTTATATGATAAAAGTAATAAAATGTTTATCATAAATACTTAGAGAAAGTAGTCTACATGGCGTTTTGTCTATTTGAAATGAATGTATACTTAAAGGAGTAATTTATATCCCAAACCATAGAAGTTTTTTATTTCATAAGTATGTAATTAAAGAATGGATAATTAATTCTTATATCCATGCTTTAATAAATTTCTACTATAAAGTTATATTTTCATTTATTAATTATTTATCCAATAAACTTCCATAAAGTACAGGATAATAAGTAGTGCTAGTAGTATCCATATTGAAGTCTCTTACCTTAACATAACCTGTGCTAGATGAAGTATCAATGGTTTTTCCTTTACCAAGGTATATAGAAACATGATGTACGTGGTATTCTATATTATTAATAACTTCTTTTCTACTACAAGTATCGTAATCACCATTGTTATCACAATATGGACTATTTTCAATATTAAAAAAGATTAAATCTCCTGGCTTAAGCTCACTAGGTGTTATCTCTCCACCTTGTTCAAGTACATATTTAGCTTGACTATTAGATCTTATATTATTTAATCCTGTGTATCCTATAGAATTATAGCAATACGCTGCAAAAGTATTGCATCTTAACAAACCATCTGCAGTAGGTCCATAAGGAAAGCCTAACTTAGAAAATCCATTATATAATAAATTTGTTCTTTTATCATTTTCAAAACCAGACTTTATTTCCATATTATTTGAAACTCCATTACTACCAAAAGTAAAATTAATATTGCAATAAGTTATTGTTTTATTAATAGTCATTGCAAAAGTACTTTCATCAAAGTAATATAATTCTTTATCAAATGATTGAAGACCACTTAAAGCATTAAAATCTTTATCACTAAAATAATAAGTATTGCCATCTATTTTCTTAAATCCATTAATAGCTTTGCAAGTAGATGTATCAAAATAATATTTTTTCCCTTTTATTGTTCTAAGTCCTTTTAATGCCTCACCTGATGATGTTGAGAAATAATATTTTTCTCCTTCTATTGTTCTAAGTCCTTTTAATGCCTCACCTGATGATTTTGAGAAATAATATTTTTTACCTTCTATTGTTCTAAGTCCCGTTAATGCCTCACCTGATGATTTTGAGAAATAATATTTTTTCCCTTCTATTGTCCTAAGCCCTGTTAGTGCTTGATATGATGATTTTGAGAAACAATATATTTTCCCTTCTATTCTTTGAATACCTATTAATGCTTCACCTGATGATTTTGAGAAACAATATATTTTACCTTTTATTGTTCTAAGCCCTGTTAATGCTTCACCTGATGATGTTGAAAAGTAATACTTTTTACCTTTTATTGTTCTAAGCCCTGTTAATGCTTCACCTGATGATGTTGAAAAGTAATACTTTTTACCTTTTATTGTTCTAAATCCTGTTAATGCTTCACCTGATGATTTTGAAAAGTAATATTTTTTACCTTTTATTGTTCTAAGCCCTGTTAATGCTTCACCTGATGATGTTGAAAAGTAATACTTTTTACCTTTTATTGTTCTAAATCCTGTTAGTGACTGGCCTGATGATGTTGAGAAATAATATTTTTTACCTTTTATTGTTCTAATCCCTGTTAATGCTTCACCTGATGATTTTGAGAAATAATATTTTTTACCTTTTATTGTTCTAAATCCTGTTAATGCCTGGCCTGATGATGTTGAGAAATAATATTTTTTCCCTTCTATTGTTCTAAATCCTGTTAACTTTTTACCTGTTTTAGGACTATAGTAATAGATTTTACCAGATTTCTTAACAAATCCAGAATATTTTCTTGTAGTTAAAGTAGTGGCTCTTTTAGCATAAGAAACAGAATTTACATCTGAAAAAGCAATGAAAAATAAGGCCATCACTAAAAATAAGCTTAAGCAAATCTTTATTTTATTATTTTTTTTAAACATTTAGTTTCCCCTTTCACGCATCTTTAATTTCCCCCTCCATACATCATATTGTCCCCAAAATATTTAATTGCGCACACATAAATTATAGTGAAAAAAATCATAATTGCAACAATAAAATTAATCATTTTTAAAAACGAACAATAATTTTCAATTTTCTACAATATATGATATTTTATTATAAGTTTATAATTAAATTTAACAAATAAAAAATTTTCAATACAAGTTTTTGCATGTGAAAAATTATAGTATACTTATAATTTTGGGATAGACAAAGTATATCAATTTCAGAATTACAAAACCAAGACGTAATTTCTAGAGAAGAAGGTAGTGCAAATAGAAATCAATTCGAGCAATTACTTATAGAAAACAAAATTAAGATAAATAAGAAATGGAGCTACACTAATACAGAAGCTATAAAAAATTTAGCCAAAGATGGAAAGGGAATAGTCATAATATCAAAATTATTAATAAAAAAAGAAATAGAAGAGAAGAAGCTTAGAATTGCTAATGTGGATAATAATCATTATCATAAATTAGTTAAATCTTATATAAAATTAAAACATAATTAACCTAAATATAGGAATAAAGGGTCTTATGTAGAAATATATAATATAAGCTAAATTCAGATACAGACATTATGATTTCATCTTAATACTTTAGTAAATATAAAATTTGAGGTGATTATATGCCATGTAAAACTAAAGTTAATGAGGAGGAAACAATAAAAGAGATTTGTGAAAAACTAAATAAATTAGTAAAAAAAATAATATATTTAGATCCAAGCTTTGTATATATAGGTTCAAAAGAGAAGGGCTATTATAGCATTTATAATAAAAATAACTACGGCAAGAGCATGGATTTAAGCTTAAATTTCAGATTATATTACCCAGATAAAGAATCTTTCTATTATGATACAGAAGTTAAACATTTAAAAAGTAAGGATCTTGATGAATATATCCAAAATAAATATAATGATAGTAATTTACTTTATGCTAAAATAGAGTGGTTTTCTGTAAATCCAACTAGTAAGGGTGTGGGTAGTAAATTAATAATTCATTTTATTGAAATATTAAAAAGTATAGAAAATCTCGAATTTATCTTACTTACTCCTAAAAATAATGCTGCTAAAAATTTTTGGTCTAGAAATAAATTTGTTGAAGAAGATTATTATTTAAAACTTGATAAAAGAGTAAAAAATACTGCTTGTAAAAGATTAGTTTACAAGTTTTAATATTATTTTATCTTAAATAATAGGATTTAAAATATAAAAGTGCCTATTTTTAGTCTTTCGAACATTCGTTCTTTCTGATAAAAATAGGCACTTTTATTTGTTTTTTTCAAAACAATACAATAAATTTATATTATTTCTTTAGTTTCATTATTGCAATCTTCTAATAAAGATATTTTTTTATCTAGTAACCATATAGTTGTACCACATAAAAATACTATTATAGCAACAATACCATAAGCATAAACAAATAAATGGCCAGATAACATTTCATATAAATATCCATACGTCTTTCCTGCTATGAATCTTGCCAAGGGCCATACACCCATCATAAGACCAAGCAATCCAGGAGGAGAAAATTTACTTATAAAGGATTTTCCTAGTGGAGCAAAGACCATCTCTCCAATAGAAATTAATATTCCTACTACAATTATCCACATTAAGCTAGCTTGGCCATCTCCTCTTAATATTTCTGCTGTACACATAAGAATGAATGCAAATCCTAATAACATCATTCCCATAGCAGTCTTTTTAAAAATGCTCATATCGCCTTTTGATGATTTAGCATTTCTAGACCAAACCGCTGCTAATACTGGTCCTAAAATTATACAACAAAGTGAATTTAGGGAATCAAACCAAGAAGAAGGAACTCTAAAATTTCCTATTACCCAATTAGCTTTATTAGCATAATCAAAATCCGGCCCCCAGTGATATAGTACTGGCATAGAAGTTAAATACCAAACAATCCAAAATACTATAGAAAATACACTAAAAAGAACTATAGCTCCAACTTTTTTCTTATCATCTAATGTAAGAGGCCTTCTATAATCTTTTGATACCTTCTTAGTATAAGTTTTGTTTTCATTTGCTTCAAATGGCTTTTTACCTATTTCACCAAATGTGGCTTTACCTCCAAAGTAAAACCATATAGCAGAAACTAATAAAAATAGGGCACATACTAAGAATGTTTTACCAAAACCTATTTTATAGGCTATAAAAGATACTACAAGTGTTCCAAGAAATGAACCTATATTTGCTATAGAATATTGAATGCTAAAGGCGGAATCTAGCTGACTTTTATCTTTAAATAATCTACCACTTATTCCAGCAATATTTCCTTTATACAAACCTGTCCCAATAGATACAAGCACTATCATACCACTTAAAAGTTTTGGTGATGACATTACAGATGCTTGATATCCAAGCACATAACCAATACCCATAATTAAGGCGCCTAGAATAACACATAGTCTAGGATTTATCCACCTATCTGCAATAAAGCCTCCTAAAATCGGAGTCAAATAAGTAAAAGCTACTAGATTTGCAGTCATTTTTGCACCATCAGCAGGTGTGAGTCCTAGACCTCCTTTTATAACTTCAGCAGCAATAAATATGGCAATTAGCCATTTGGCTGAGTAAAATGCCATACGTTCTAATGCATAGGCTGAAGTACATACATAAAAGCCCATAGGATATTTAATTTTTAATTTCGTTGATATTTGCATATTTCCCCCTTATTCATTACTTTCACAAAGTTTGTGAAATATGGTTATATTATACAATATAATTGTTTGCTTTCCAATAAAATGAACTAGTTATAATGTATATTTAAATTGAAAAGAGTACTATAATAAATAGTATACGTTATAGGAATTTTAACTTTTATTAAAAGTTTACATAATAACATTATAGAAACTTTTTTCTTAAGGAAAGTAAATTTAGTAAACAACAATAAATATAATTTATTTATAGATACAATTTAGATCTTACTAAGGAGAGAAATATATAAATGCATATATTAAACCTAAATACAAAGCAAGTAATAAAAAATATAGATGAAATCAGTTTTAATAAAGATTACCATTTTATCGTATGTAATCCTTGGGAGTTAAAATTTTTTAAAGACACTTTAAAATTAAATGATGAAGCTTATAAAGACTGTCTTACTTTTGATGATAAGGTAAGAGTTAATATTTATGACGAATATATCTTCTTTACTCTTGCTAATTTCCAAATATGCGAAGAGGATATTCTATTAGAAGAAATAAATATATTCTTATCAGAGAAATACATACTAATAGTTCTTAGAAAGAAAAATGATATATATAAGGAAGTAAAACAATTAATGTGTGAAACATTCTACTATAAATCTAACCTTACTTTATCATTATTTATAATATACTCTAGTATACTTAGAATTATAATTTCTAACCAATTTGAAAATTTGGAAAAAGTAGAAGAGATTATTTTACAATTGGAAGATGATATTATAAATGAAACAGGGGAGAATGTATCTAGTAAAATAAGTCATATAAGAAGTATTTGTAGAAACTGTGTAAAAAATATTAGGCCTTTAACTTATATAATAGACACTTTACTAAAAGATGGTATGGAATTTTTCTCTGATGAAGATCCTGATAATTCATACTTAGAAAAAGAATATGAGAAGCTTTTACAAGGATTAGATTTATCCATAGATAAGCTTTACAATTTTTCATTAAGCACAAGAGAACTAGCAGATAAACTTTTAGATATCTATTCATCCAAAGTTTCAGAGAAAACGAACAGTCTAATAACTAAGCTTACTATTTTTACAGGAACAGCTGTACCCATAAGTATAATTACAGGTATATATGGTATGAACTTCAAATACATGCCTGAGTTAACTTATACATATGGTTATAAAATTACAATCTTAATTATTATATTAATAATAATTATTAGTTTTATTATTTTTAAAAGGAAAAAATTTCTATGAGAATAAAAGTTACCATAATAATTAAAATGGACCCTTTGTCAAGGACACTAGAAAAAACGACTGGCTAAGCCGTCATTAAAAGTTGACTTCTATACTTATTAGGAGTCAGCTTTTTTAAATTCCATTGACATCTATAATTATTGTAATAA
>NZ_JAHZMO010000050.1 GCF_020748185.1 Terrisporobacter petrolearius
TAACCATAGTATCATACCTCATCTTTTTAAGTTCCTTTCCTTAATGGTATCACACTCTATAATCAAAAAAGTGCATAAGCTGACAACAATCTTGTCAACTTACACACTTTATTTTACATTCCCTATTCTTTATGATCGATTATTGTTTTACTAGTATCAAGATCTTGATTTAAGCATCTTTGGCTGTTTATTCTTTCTGATATAAGCATTTCATTTAAAATACCTTTTAGTTCTTGAATTGTATTTTCTAATTCTTGCTTTTTAGTTTTTCCTTTTACTACTTGTTTACTTTTGTCTAATTTCTCTTTATGATCTATTATTGTTTTGCTTGTATCTAAGTCTTGGTTTAAACATCTTTGACTGTTTGTTCTTTCTGATACGAGCATAGTATCTACTAATTTTCTTGTTTCTTGTATTAAGATATCTACTTCGTCTTCTGTAAATTCTTCACTAGTATTTTTATGATCTATTATTGTTTTGCTTGTATCTAAGTCTTGGTTTAAACATCTTTGGCTGTTTATTCTTTCTGATACTAACATCATGTTATACATACCTTTTATTTCTGTTGCCAACTTATATATTTCTAAACCTATTGCATTTAAATCTTTTTGTGAAAATTCTTCACTAGTATCCTTATGATCTATTATTGTTTTGCTTGTATCTATATTTTGATTTAAACATCTTTGGCTGTTTATTCTTTCTGATACTAACATCATACTTAATAAATCAGATAATTCCTCTTTTAAATGGCTTAATGCATTATTTAATTTCATTATTAATCACCTCATTATTATTTTGTACATTTACATATTATTTTCCCATGAAAATTTTTCAATTTCTACCGGTATTTTTTACCATTTCATTATGTAAAGTATTTTTTATATAATAAGTTTATACCCACTTATTTTTCAACTAAAACTTAAAGAGTCTACTTTAAGAGGAATGCTTTATTTTTGTGTATACCTTTCTTTTACTAATTCCAAAATAATAAGATTTTATCACTTAACTTTTATATATTTTATTGTACTATAAGAACTATAAACTTTCTTTCCATCTACTTTTCTATATGCTCTTACTTTAAAATAATATCCTTTTTTACTAGTTAGTTTATTCTTAGTTATTTTAGTACTTTGTGTATCTTTTATTAGAGTGTATTTTCCATTTTTTGAAGATGACATATAA
The DNA here is from genome assembly GCF_020748185.1 of Terrisporobacter petrolearius. Taxonomy (GTDB): domain Bacteria; phylum Bacillota; class Clostridia; order Peptostreptococcales; family Peptostreptococcaceae; genus Terrisporobacter; species Terrisporobacter petrolearius. The sequence goes on from NZ_JAHZMO010000050.1 coordinate 1,183, forward strand.
ACTTCATATCCGTCACTTCTCTTGCTTACCTTTGATGAGTAATTTAAGTTAACTTTTTTAGCAGTTGTTGATGATAATTTTAATATTGGTTGTAATGGTTTACTTGTAACTTTTACTTTTTCGCATTTTAATCCTTCATAAATTTTATTACCAACTTTTTTATATGCACTAACCTTGTACAAATAACTAGTAGCAGATACTATTTTTGTATCTTTGTAAGTAATCGTAGTATTTTTACATATTGTCTTTAATAACTCATATTTTTTAGTAGATGCATTATATTTGTAAATTTTGTATCCATCTGCATTAATTATCTTATTCCAAGATAATTTTAAAGAATTAGTTAAAACATCAGAAGTTTTTAGATTTTTAACAGTTTGTGGTAATATACTAAAATTAGCTTTAGCTAATCCCATGTAATCGTTGCACCCTTTTACAGTAACAGTAGCAGTTCCTATTTCTTTGTTGTTTGAATAGCTTACTGTATAATCTTTGCCTTCTTCTAAAACTTCTTTACCGTCTTTTACAATCACTTCTGGTCTTTGATATTTATTATTATAAATTTGGTTTTTGGCTTTTATTGTTGTGTTTACTATATTAGAACTTACAATTGCCATAGTTTCATTTAATTTTGCTAGGGCTTTATCTATTGTTTGTTGATCTTTTAATAAAATATATTCTGTTTTATTAACTACTTTAGCATCTTTTAAAGCTTGTTGGAATTTATTATATGATGACTCAGAAAAATCACTTTTATCCAAATCATTAGCTATTTCTATAGCTTTTTTCAATTCTTCTTTGGATGGAGTTATCAGTCCATTTGGATTTAATTGATATACAATAGCTTCTAGTAATTTACAATAAGAACTTATAGTATCCTTTCCACGGCTTCCCCATGTTGACTCTACAAACTCAAGATTGTCTCTTTCAGGATTATGCATAACCTCCCCTATTTCCGTTTCATAAGCTCCTGAAGAACCTTCTTCTGGACGTTTTGGGTCATCTGGTACTTCCCAGTTTACTGCCTCAAAATATAAGTAAGGCATTAGTTTTCTAAAGTTTGCATGGTCACTCCAGTTGCCTGTTGATGGAGTTGGATAATCTAGGTTTAAATCCGTGTTATTAAGTCTCATACCAGTTTGTAGAGCATCAGACAATTTCAACGTTTGATAAGCAGGCCATGCATTATCAACTTTATTTGTTTCTTTGTTGTAGTTACCACTATATACATAGCGGTATGTACCAGCTAGCATACTATCCATATTTACCATATAAACAGTATTTGATATTTCTTCTTCAGTCATAGCATTTACATATGCAGATGAACCTTTCAGTCCAACCTCCTCAGCTCCAAAGAACACAAATTTCACAGTATAAGGTGTTTTTTTATTAGCAAGTCTTTTTGCTGTTTCTAGGTTTACAACAGTTCCAGAACCATTGTCATCTACACCATTAGTTCCTACACTATCATAATGTGAACCTATTATAACATCTTTAGTTGAAGCCCCTTTTTTACTTGCTATAACATTTTGAGAGTTATAAGTTACATTTTTTCTTTCATAAGTAAAATTTTGAATTTTTACTTCATAACCGAAAGACTCTAGTTGCTCTTTTAAGTACTCAGCTGCTTCTAGTTCTTTCTCTGTACCAGCTATTCTTTGAGTTAAATTTTTGTTTAAATGTTGTAATACACTGTAAGCATAATCTCCATAGCCCATGTTTTCCTTTGCAAAGGATACTGGTGTGTAAGCAAATACACTAAATATCATTGCTACTGCCATAATTATGGCTAAAAACTTTTTCTTCATATATTCTCTCCCCCTAAATTTTAATTATTATTTCATCTAATATAAAATAACTTTTTTAAAAACCTCGATTATATTTCAGAATATTCCGTTATTTATTTTTAGACTCTTTACATAAAATAAGATAAATATTAAATTGTTTATTAATAGTATTTAAGCCATATAACTTTTAAGCACCATATTAACTAGTATTTTTTAGGTACAAAAAAATCGCCCCTTAGTCCTCAGACTAAGAGACGAATTATATCCGCGTTACCACTCTCATTGATAAGTTATCATTCAATAATAAAAAAGTCCCTTGGCTATAAAGCCAAGAGACGAATCATTCCGCGTTACCACTCTTATTGATAAAAAACTTATCCACTCAATCTCTTAAGGCGAGATAACCGATTGACATACTAAAAATTTCTGACAATCTCCTCCAAAGCTCTCTTCACTTTATATCCAGTTGCTAGGCTCACACCAACCCTAACTCGCTGAAACTTAATAAAAAGCTACTCTCTTTTTCTCAGGATTTATCTATTGAATTATTTATCTTGTTAAAATAATAAATTACTTTCTAAATTATGTCAATATATTTTTTATTATAAAAACTAAAAATCTACTTTTACCATTCTCCCTTAAAATCATTAACATTGTCCTTATTTACTTCAACTTGTTTGATTTGGTTTACTGCATCAACTTTTTCTCCATCAAAATGTTTAGCTGCCATTTCTATAACTAAAGAACCCTCTTCAACTGCAGACATATAAGTAGTGCCATCAATAAGCCCATCTTTTATAGCTTGAAGACCATCTTTACTTCCACCTAAACCTATTACTTTTACTTTATTTTTAAGAGATGCATCTTTTAGAGCTTGCCCTGCGCCAGTTGCAGAGTTATCATCTTGGCATATTATTACATCAAAATCCATTTTCTTTTGTATTAAATCTTCTGTTATTTTTAAAGCTTGCTCTTTTTCCCAGTTAGAAGTTTGTTTATAAACTATTTCTATCTTACTTCCCTTTAAAGCTTCTTCAACACCTTTTCTTCTTAATACTTGAGGAGTAGTTCCTGGAACACCTTCTATTAATACAGCTTTTCCACCTTTTTTCCCTAATAAGTTTTTAGCTATTTCACCAGTTAATGAACCTGTTTCAGATTCATTTTGCCCTATATAAGTTACTAGTCCTTCATATTCTCCTGTTGGATTATCCCCTATAGAATTTGTAAATGCTATTATTGGTACTTTAGCATCATTCGCTGTTTTAACTATTTTTTCAGATACTGAAGACTCCACTCCACATAAAGCTATCATATCTACACCTTTTGCTATAAAGTCTTCTGCTTGAGATAATTGTTTACTAGCATCCCATCCTGCATCTGCATATTCTACTTCTATACCTTTTTCTTTTGCTTTTTCGTCTATCCCCTTTTTAGTTGCAACGAAATAACCTGTTGAACCTGGTAATAATACTGCTATTTTTTTAGGTCCATCACTTGTCCCCCCTGAGTTTGAACAACCAACAAGTCCAAAGACCATAATTAAAGATAATACTACTGATAATTTTTTAATTACATTTTTCATTATAAAGTTTCCTCCCTTTTTTTATCTTTAAGCAAGTTTTTTCTTGCTATAAGAATCAAAACCAACAGCTACTAAAATTATTAATCCTTTAAAGATATATTGGAAAAATATATCTATACCTAATAAATTAAAACTATTATTTATAACACTCATAAGAAGTACACCTATAATAGTTTTTAATACAGATCCTGATCCACCTGATACAGAAGTCCCTCCTATAACAACTGATGCTATAGCGTCCATATCGTAAGAGTCCCCAGCAACCGGGCTAGCCGTCCCTAATCTTCCTGTTAAAACTAATCCTGCAATTGCTGCTAATACTGCATTTATTATAAATACTTTTATCTTTTGACTATCTACATTTATACCATTTAACTTACTTGCATCTTGATTTCCACCTACCGAATATACATGTCTACCAAATTTAGTCTGAGTTAAAACTATATATGAAACAATAACTACTAAAATAAATACTATTACAGGCATCGGTATACCAAGGAAATAGCCATTACCTAATGAATCCAACATTGGAATAGTTTGTGTAATTGGGTAGCCCCCAGTTATCATAAGTAATATACCACGTACAATAGTAACCATTGCCATTGTTGCAATTAGTGATGGTACATTAACCTTGGCCACCATAATACCATTTACTAAACCAATAATTGCACACACTACTATTGCTGCTATAATTGCTAAAAATAAATTTGTTCCAGTTGTTGCTAGTCTCATTACTATTACTCCGGAAAGAGCAGCAACTGCCCCAACAGAAATATCAAAATTACCAGATATGATTACAAAAGTCATTCCTGCTGATATTATACCTATTATTGATGATTGTCTTAATAAATTTAGTACATTTTGTTTACTTAAGAAAGCCGGCGTTGCCATACTTATAGCTATACATAAAACTACAAAACCTATTAAAACTCCGTAGTCTCTAAAATTCAGTTTACTTGTATATTTTTTCATAATATTCCCCCATCTTAATGTACATTAAATATGCTGTTCATTATATCCTGAACTGTAATACCATCATTTTTTAATTGGTCTACAATGGCTCCTTCTCTTACTACAAGTATCCTATCACTTATTCTTATTACCTCTTCTAAATCGGATGAAATAAATATTACTCCCATACCTGTTTTTGCAAATGCTTCTACTGTCTTAAATATATCCTCTTTTGATGCTATATCTATTCCTTTAGTAGGCTCATCATAAACTATTAAATCTAAATCTTTTTCTAACCATTTAGATACAACAACTTTTTGCTGATTTCCCCCACTTAGTTCCTTTACATCTTGTTTTACATTATTTACTTTTATTCCTAAGTTCTCTACTCCACTTTCTGAGAACTCAATTTCTTTGTTTTTACTTATAAATATACCATTTTTAAATCTATCAATTTGCACAGCTGCTGAGTTTGTGTATATAGGATGATCTAAAATTAGACCTAAGTTTTTTCTGTCTTCTGGTATAAGACCTATCTTGTTTGATATGGCTTCTTTTGGAGATGCTATGTTGACTTTTTTATTATTTAAGAATATTTCTCCATTTTCTTTTTTATCAATTCCAAAGAGAATATTAATTATTTCTGTTCTTCTAGATCCAACTAACCCTGCAAGTCCTACTATTTCTCCTTTGTATATATCAAAAGAAATATCTTTTACTTTTGAGTTTCGCAAGTTTTTAGCTTGTAATATTGGTGCCTCATCATATTTTGCGTAACAATAATCTTTAGTTTCAATAATCTTATGATTTTCATTACCTGTCATTAGTTGTGTTATCTTAAGTTTTGTTAAATCAGATACTTTATAAGTGCCTACCATTTCTCCATTTTTCATAATACTTGCACTATCACATACTCTAAATACTTCTTCTAATATGTGAGAGATATAAATTATAGTTTTATTCATTGATTTTAGTTTACCTATTATTTTGAACAAACTTTCTTTTTCGTTATTTGTTAAGGAAGTTGTTGGCTCGTCCATAATAATAATATCTGAATTGGCCGATACTGCCTTCATTATTTCTATCATCTGTTGATTTGCTATACTTAATTTTGATGTGATAGTATAAGGGTCTATATTAAAATCAAACTCATTACAAACATTTTCGTATTCATTTAGCATGGCCTTTTTATTAATAAAAACTCCATTTGTAATTTCTCTTCCTAAAAATATATTTTCTACAACAGTTAAAGTTGGGACGAGACTTAATTCTTGGTAAATTACACTTATTCCATTTTCTTTTGAGTGATGTGGGTTTTTAAAATTTATTTCTTTTCCATTTAATAAAACTCTTCCCTTAGTCTGACTATGTACTCCTCCAATTACTTTCATAAGAGTTGACTTTCCAGCTCCATTGGCTCCAAGCAAGGCTCTAACTTCTCCTTTTTCTACACAAAAATCAATTCCTTTTAATACTGATACACTTCCAAAACGCTTGTAAATATCTATCATTTCTAATATCTTACTCATTAATTCACCCCCATTACTTCAAGTGCTTTATTACTTCATCTATATTTTCTCTAGGCGCTGATAAAAGATCCCAAGATAAAACATATCCTTCTATTGGTAATTCATTGAAATTTATAATATTCTCTTTAATATAATTAGGATATACTAGGGCAATATCTTCTTTCCTATTTATTTCTATCCCTGCATAAATACTACAATTTAAATTTTCTGTCATATATTTTAACTCTTTTTTTACAAAATCCAAGGGATATTTGTGGCCACTATAATTAGATACCCCTATGATTTCTAGGTATTTATCATTTGCTTTATTTACATCTAATTTAATAGTTTCTTTTACTAAGTTGTCACTTTCAAAGGGTAATCCTGCAGGTGCTTTTGTTATTCTATAAATCATAGGCTTTATAAAATCACATGCATTTTGTAACTTTTCTAAATCTTGTCCTGCAAAATAGGATATAAAAGGGGAAAACGTATCTATTCCCACCTTCATATCCAACTTTCTAAAATATTGTGTTATTTGGAGTACAGAGTTATATATATTTTTTGACTTAATGGCAAAAAATTTTTCCCATATTTCATTTTCAAACTTGTATTTTCCTTTTTCATAACTTTTTATATTAAAAGGAATCTGCTGATAATTATCATAACCATCCCTTATTTTTTTCATTTCATCTTTTAGTGTATTTACATCTATATTTTCTTCTTCATATATTTTCATACAATTATGACAGAAACAATTAAACACACCTGATAATTTATTAGAAAATGAACCATATCGAATTTTATCTAAAAAAACTCCATCAAATTCTATGTGGCTAAAGTTTTCCTCATATACTTGAATTAAGTTATTTATATTTACTTTATTATTTGGGCAATAAAATTCAAAATTTTCATCTTCACATAATGCATAACTTCCTATTTCACTTAAATTATAATCCACAAGTAATTGACTATTTTTAAGTAACCCAATTTCTGAAAATACTGGTATCCATAGATAAAGCTTTGTATTATATTCTTTTAATAATTCCTTCGTTCTTATGTATAAATCTTTATCTATACACCACCCCATTATTACTTTTTCTATTTTAATGTTTTTCAAAACATAACTTAATTTATCTTTAATTTCACTAAAATCTAAATTATTACCCTTGAATCCACCTGTAAAAATCTGCAAAACTACTTTCTTAGAACTCATAAATTTCCTCCTATTATAATAGTTTTTTAGCTAGTTTTAATCCTCCATAAACAGGAGCATTCTCTTGTAATAAAAATCTTATTTTTACGTAATTTGACATATTTTTTATATTTTCAATTACTAATTTTCTGTACAGGTTACTGTTAAATACCCCCCCTGACAGTACTATACTTAATTTATCTTCAGCGCTTTTGCTTATTTTATCTAATACATTTATTGATGCAATCGATAAATCTTTAGCTGATTCTTCCAATATTTCCATTGCTAAATAATCTTTTAAATCTGCCGCTAAAATTACAAGAGTTGCTATATTAGCTATTTCATAATTATTACTTATAGAGGTTATTTTATAAGGCAAATTATTAAAGCTAGATTCTTCATAATATCTCAATATATAATCAAATAATATGGAATATTTTCTACATCCATCACAGTATAGTAAGGTCTCTCTAAGGGCCTTTCTTCCTATTTCATATCCTGAACCTAAGTCACTGAAGTTATATCCCCATCCTCCACTTCTAAATATACCTCCATATTTATTTATTCCTAATACTATAGAACCTGTTCCTGATATAATTACTATACCTGGTTCATCAGCTTGTGCATAAAATGCTAATACGGCATCATTATATAAATATATTTGTTCTTCCTTTAGTCCTGTCTTTTTTATTATATTTAATATTATTTCATAATCATCTTGAGAGTCATATCCAGATATGCCAAACACTGCTCTTATTACATCTTTCTTATTTATATTTAAATCTTTGTACATTTCCTCTAAACCAAAATTTATATTTTCATAAGCAATATCTATTCCTACAGATTTGTAGTTACTTGAGCCTGTTGTAATATTCCCTAAAATATTTCCACTTAAATCACTTATAGTAAACTGTGTTTTTGTTCCTCCTCCATCTACTGAAACTAGGTAACTCATACCTAACACCCCCTTATATTTGACAGCGAATACTGATATGTTGTTTCTTTCAAACACATATTTATAGTTCCGTTTAATCCATGCTCTTTTGATGATTCTAATACTATTATTTCGGGGCAATTTTCTTTACCAACTGAATTAGAAATGTAATTTATTACATAATTAATATCTTCATTTTTTATCACTTCGCATTGAATTACAACAGTCTCTGGATTTAATATACAAACTATATTTAATATAGTTTTTGATACTATCATCATTAAAATTTCTTTTAAGTTTTCTTCTTTTTCTATTTTTATTTTGTTTTTTAAATTTAAAATTACCTGTTCAAGATTAAAACTATTTATGTCGTGTTCTCCTATGTCCATTATATTTAATTCTCCAGCAAAATTACTAAATCCAGTATATAAGTTTTTGTTAATAATTATTCCTGATCCAAGCCCATCTTCCACATATACTAAAAACATACTGTCATATATTTCTTTATAGTTTTTTTCATAAATTCCCAATGTGGCCAAATTTACATCATTTTCAACAAACGTATTTATATTGTATTTTGATTGAATTATTTTCTTTAAGTTTATATTTTCAAGCATCCTTATATTTGGTATGTTTTTTATTACTCCATTTTTTACAGCTCCAGGTACTCCAAGTCCTATTGCTTTAATTCTGCAACTCCCACTTTTTTCAATCAGCTTATCAATAACATGAAATAAGTCCTTCATAAATATATGGTAATCAGAATTGTTTACATAAAATTTATCTTTGTATATAATTTCTCCAATTAAATTAGATACTACAGCATAGAATGTATTGTTGTAATAATACAATGCTATTACATATTCTAAGTCTCCATTGATTTCAAAGAGTTGGGCTCTTCTACCTCCTGTTGACTCTGCAACAGCACTTACTTTAACTTTTTCTTTATCTAGAAGTTTTTGTACTGTTTTGTTAACTGTAGCTAAACTCAGGTTAGTTATATTTGATATTTCAGGCTTTGTTATAGGACCTTGTTTTTTTATTAGATTTTTTATTAGATCTTCATTTACTTTTTTTATTGTTTGAGGTTTTCCTATCATATTATTCATATTATTTACACCTTACTTTATAAACTTTATTAATTAAGTTAATTGTATATTAGCTAAATCTTTGTGGCAACAATTATTTTTACATTTTTTTCCATTAGTTTAATATTTTTTACTCATTTATAAAAGGAATATCATCTTTTGATATTCCTTTACATAATAACTCTTTTTAATTAATGTATCAAACCCAATATAGCATCCACTGCTTTTGTTGCACCTCCAGAATTTTTAAAACTCTTTGATAACTTTTGTGCATTTTCTTCATATTTAATATTATTAATAACTTCCAACACAGCTTTTTTTATATTTTTAGGTTTATCATTTTTTAATACAAAACCTGCACCTAATTCTGCTACTCTTCCACATACCATTTTTTGTTCTGATTGTTGTGGGAAAAGTATTAGAGGTACTCCATAGTATAAACTTTCATTTACACTGTTCATTCCACAATGACTAATAAACCCATTCACTTGTTGAAGAACTTCAAGCTGATTTACTTTATTTTCTACTTTAAAATTCTTGGGTATATTGCCTAGTTGTGATATTTCTGTGTTGTTTCCAACAGACATAATCACATCTATATCATTATCTTTGAAAGCTTCTATACAATTTTTATAAAAATCAATATTCTTGTTGTTTACAGTACCCAAAGATATATATATTTTTTTACGTGAGTTCCTTTCTTTTTCTATTATCACATCAGCTACTGAAGGCCCTACAAAGTAATATTTATCAGAAAAAGTGTCAACCATAGGTTGAAATTCTTTTGATGTATAAACTATAGTATTTGTTTCATTATCATTTTGAATTATTAAAACAAAATTTTTCACATCATAACCACGACTTCTTAAAAGCTCTAATTTTTTATTAACTTTTCTCATTCCAAGCACCATATACATAATTTCTTTAAAACTTTGCTTCATCATATGTGCAGTATACTTATTAAATGCAAATGTTGTAGTAGAACATATATAAGTAATGCCCAACTTATTTGCAAATAATTTTCCCCAGCAACATAGAGAATCAGATACTATACAGTCTGGATTAATTTCTTTTAACTCTTTACATACTTTTTCATCTAAAGCTACCGTCATATCAACTATCATTTCTATCATGGCAGAAAAATCTTTACCAACCTTTTTCTCGTCTTCTGGTCTAAGATTTGGAACATAATCATCACAACTTATATAATTAGCTCCAGCTCCTTCAATTTTATCTCTAAATTCTTCAAAAGAATAATACCACACTTCATGGCCTCTACTAGTTAATCCTCTCACTACCTCTATAGTTGGGTTAGTGTGACCATGTGCTGGTATGGAAAAAAATACAACTTTACTCATTTTTACTCATCCCTTATTTATTCTATTTAAGCTCATAACTTTATTTATTCAAGTCTACTCCCATTCCCCCCATAAAGTTATAAGGTTTCGTTGGTGAACTATTGCAATTCCTTTTTCTTCATCACCAAGTACCAATAACTTATCACCTGTATTAATATCAAATAACTTTCTAGCTTCCTTTGGAATAACAATCTGTCCACGCTCTCCCACAGTAACAGAACCAAAGAAATACTTTCCTTTAGATGGTATGGCAATTCCCGACTTTTCTTCAGAATAATTAACTAAATTATCCAGTGTTACATTATATAATTTTGCAAGTTTGGCACAGCTATTTATATCTGGAACAGATTCATTATTTTCCCATTTTGCAACTGACTGACGAGATACACTTATCTTTTCTGCCACTTCCTCTTGAGTGTATTTATTTATTTTTCTTAATGTTTTTAAATTCATACTAATCATATTTTTCATACCTCCTATATTAATAATATTTGATATATACTATTAATTCTACCAACTATCCTTAACATTCATGTATATATTAGTGGAATTTAAAAATGACCTATAAATAATAGGTCATTTTATTGTCTTAAATGTATTAAAATCAGGATTATATTGAATAAAGCTTTTCCCATTATAAGAAAAGGCATCTCTAGGACAACTACTCATACATCTTTGACAAAGTAAACAATCTTTTTTAAAAGGAACTTTATCATTAATTCTAATGCTTTGCACTGGGCATCTCATTTCACACATTTTGCAATTTATACATTTGTCTTTTTCTATGGAAATTTTTTTAGTTACATAGTTTACATAATGGGGATAAACTATATGATAAACTAAATCGATAATTCTTTCATTTATATTTTTCTTTGGATATGTTTTTGTTATTCCTTCTAAAAAATCTTTAATCCCACTTCTAATCAAATTTATAGACTCTAATAATAGTTGATTTTCCTCTTCCTTTGAAGATCTTTTAAACATAAAATTATAAAAATTATTGGGCATAGGTATAAACATAGTATAAGTTACATTCAAAAAAGGTACTCTATGTATACAGTGTTGAAAAGCTATAGCTTCTTTATCTTAAGCTTGTGTAGAAAATAACATACACTTACCTGTAAAACCTTTTAGATTTTCTTCCATATATTTAATCAATATTTCTGGATATCTGTCTACATATACAGGTCCTCCAATTATTATAGAATCATAATCCTTTAGGTTTATATTACCTTTTTCTATATTTATTAAGTTAACCTCTTTATTATATATTTCAAGCTCTCTTTTAATATTATTTGCTACGAATTTTGTATTTCCTGTTCCAGAAAAATAGACTATACCTATATTTTTCATTCCTTCTTCACCCCTGTTAAATTATAATTAATAAAATCGCTTATAATCATATGATATCTAAGTTATATATCTTTCGTAAAGTTTAATATAAAAAAGCATATAATTTAGAAAAAATTATATGCTTTTTTATAAATATGTATTTAATTAAAAATCTGTCGCTATTACAGTTAGCATTATTTCATCGCCTAAATCTTCTCTAACAGAAGTACCAAATATAATATTAGCCTCAGGATCACATAATTCTGTCACTAAACTTGATGCATCATTAACTTCAAATAATGTTAAATCTCCTCCACTGGCAATATTAAGTAATATTCCTTTTGCACCTGTTATAGCAGTTTCAAGAAGAGGTGATTCTACTGCTTCTTTAGCAGCTTCTACTGCTCTATTTTCTCCACTGGCTGTACCTATACCTATATATGCTAATCCTTTATCCTTCATTATTGAACTAACATCAGCAAAATCTAAATTTATTAGTCCTGGCATTTTTATTAGATCAGATATTGATTGTATCCCTTGCTTTAATACATTATCTGCCATAGAAAATGCATCCATCATTGATGTATTTTGAGACACTATTTGTAATAATTTATCATTTGGCACAGTTATTAATGTATCAACATTTTCTTGAAGATTTTTTATTCCTTCATCAGCGTTATTCTTTCTAACTCTACCTTCAAATCCAAAAGGCTTTGTAACAACACCTATTGTAAGAATTCCCATTTCTTTTGCAATGTTTGCAACTATTGGAGCCGCACCTGTTCCAGTACCTCCACCCATACCTGCAGTTACAAATACTATATCCGTACCTTCAAGTTCATTTATTATTTGTGTTCTACTTTCTTTAGCTGCATCTTTACCTACTTGTGGTTTCGCCCCAGCACCTAAACCTCTAGTTACTTTTTCTCCTATTTGAATTTGCTTGTTTGCCATTGAAGAAAATAGTGCTTGTTTGTCAGTATTTACAGAAATAAAGTCTATGCCTTTTACTCCTTCACTAATCATTCTGTTGACTGCGTTGTTTCCTCCGCCTCCAATACCCATAACTTTTATTACAACATCATCGTTATCAAGCTCTATATTAATTCTGTTTTCGCTCATTATTCTACCCTTCCTACTTAATAATTTTTTCTAAATTTTTATTCATAACCCTTTGAATAATAAAATGCCTTTGCATACACCATTTAATTATACTAAATATTTTATAACATTTATATCGAATTTTGTAAAAATATCATTATTTTCCACTTATTTCAACTAAAATAGTAAGAAATTAATTCACACTCCTACACCTTACTTATATTTTATAATCCAACTTATTTTATATTTTCCTATAATTAGTGAATATTTGCCAGCATTTTATGATAATATGTTAAATAGTTAATATAAGATGAAAAGAGGTGTAAGAGTATGAAGTATGATAAAGAAAAAATAGATGAAACTAATAAATCTTCAAAAATAAATAAAGAAATTGCTCCTTGGGATAGGCCTCTTTTTTTAATGATAATAACCTTTATTGGAGGTTATATGAATGCATATACATACATTACAAGAAATGGTGTTTTGGCTAATATGCATACGGCAAATATGTCTATATTTGGAATTAGCATTGCACTTGGTCAATGGCAAAGAGCACTAAATCATTTTATGCCTATAATTGCATGTATACTAGGTGCTACATTCAGTGAATTTATTAAAGCTCTAATTATAAAAAAGAAGTACAAAGGCGATTGGAGAAAAATGGCCCTTGTTTTAGAAGCTATGGCATTGTTTTGTATTGGTTTATTGCCTAAATATATACCAGACTATATTGTTACTAGTCTTGTTTCTTTTTTCATGGGATATTTATTATGCCTATTTAGAAACTGCTTTGGTATTGCATATAATACAACAATTTGTACAGGTAATCTTAGAACTGTTGCCCAATTATTCTATAATGTATTGGATGAAAGGAGTAAAGATTCTCTTGTAAAACTACTTACCTTTACAGTTCTTACATTTTCTTTTGCCCTAGGTGCCATACCTGGGACTATAATTTCTATTGCTGTAAGTACTAAATCTATTTGGGTTTGCAGTTTTTTATTATTATCATTAGTACTTTGGATGTCTAAGTTTGAATTAAATAGTAAATTACCAAATAATAATAAATAACTTATTCTTTATTAATTTCTAGGATACTATTAATTTTATAGCGAACTTAAACTACAAAAGCTACTGAGCTAAAATCAGTAGCTTTTCAAATTATCAATTATTTAAAAGTTTTTCCTTAATCATTTCTATATCATTTTTGTTGTATTTTACCTCAGAAACACTAAAAGTAATAATAGCATTATCATAAACAATTATTTTTTCATTTTGTTTTTCCCAATTAACATGAATCTCCCTCTATTTTCCTACTTGGTAAAATATACTTTCTTATCAAGTGTAAAAACTATAGCTATAGAAGAAATCAAAATAAAGGTAGCTATAAGTCCTGCTTCTGGTCCAAAAGTTCCCCCACTAATCATATCACTTCCGACTAAATTTAAATCAACAATACTAGAAACACTCACATTTAGTCCACTAACTTCAAATCCAAATATATTCCCTTGAGCGAAATTCCATGCTGAATGCATACCACAAACGGCCCAAAGATCATTAGTTTTTGTAACATAGATACCATAAAAAAGTCCTACTAAAATAATATTAATTACTGCAACGTAGTTAACATCAGGATTGAATAAATGCATAAGTCCAAATATGGTAGAGGAAAGAATTAATGCAAAAGCTTTATTGTATCTAGCCGCTAAAATATTCATTAGCCAACCTCTAGTTACTATTTCTTCCGTACCACCTTGGATAATCCAACCAATTAATATGATAATTACTCCTCCAATTGCGGATATGCCAATAGGTTGACTAGGATTTTTCTCTACAGAAATACATCCAAATAAGCATAGTATTAATACTACCATAGACATCATTACAAGACCAACCACAAAACCTTTAATATATTTTTTAAGCCAACTATCTTTGCTAAATCCAAGAGTGGAAATACTTCTCTTTTCAATATATTTAACTCTTACAAATACTAGAAGTGATATAAATACAAATGAGCCTAATTGAATAAATAGTTCTAATATTTTTAAGTTTGGTGATATACTATGGGAGAATGATAAAATTATATACAGTGGAATTATACAAATTCCACCTATAATTTGACCTCCAGTCATAAATAAAAAAGCCAAAATTGTTGCCCAAATAAAATTAGGCAACTTTTTACTTTCTTTGGCTAAATTAACAAGATCTTCTTTCTTTGAAAACATAATACCCCCTAATACGTTTTTATTTTGATTTGAAATTATATATTGGTTTAATTACATCAATTATATCTACTGTATCACCAACAAACCTTAAAATATCCTCTATAGGTTTATATGCCATTGGTGCTTCATCTATTGTTTCTTTACATACAGAAGTGGTCCAAATATCTTTCATAGTTTTTTCAAAGTCATTAAGATTTAACTTTAACTTTGCTTCTGTTCTGCTCATAAGTCTTCCTGCTCCATGGGGTGCTGAGAAGTTCCAATCTTCATTTCCTTTTCCTATGGCAAGTATACTTCCATCTCTCATATTTATTGGTATAAGTAGCTTTTCTCCTTCATAAGATGATATGCTTCCCTTCCTTATTATATTATCTTTAAAATTTATGTAATTGTGAGTTGTATGGAAGTGACTAAAATCATCAACACTTCTATTTATCAATTTATTTAAAATTATATTTGCCATGACTTCTCTATTTACCTCAGCGTACTCCTGACAAATTTTCATGTCATGTAAGTATTCTTCTCTATATTTTCCACTTAAAAAACATAAGTCTCTAGGATATTTGGGTTTTAAACCTTCATATTTTTTTATTAACTTTTTTAATTCATTTTGAATCTCTTTTCTTTTTCCTTGTGCTTTAAATGTTTTTATTAATTTTTCTTTTTCTTCATAAAACTTTTCTTTGCCACTACATAACTCTATTGCTAAACTTTGATAGTACTCTGCAACTTGTCTTCCTAAATTTCTGCTACCAGAATGTATTACTAAGTATTTGTTTTTGTTCTTATCTTCATCAACTTCAATAAAGTGATTTCCCCCACCTAAAGTGCCTATACTTCTTTCTATCCATTTGCTTTGTTTTAGTTCTCTATAACAAAATAAATCTTGTAATTTAGTAAAATTATATTTTTTACCTTCATGAACATTTTTACCAGAAGGTACATATTGATTAATAATATTATCTAGCTTATCTAATGGGAAATCTATTTTTCCTAGTTCTACAGTAAACATTCCACATCCAATGTCCACACCTACTATATTAGGTATGACCATATCCCCAAGCTTTGCAGTAAATCCAATAACGCATCCTGCACTTGCATGAGCATCTGGCATTATTCTTATTTTCCCATTTTTTACAAATTCTTGGTCACAAAGCTCTTCTATTTGTTCCATTGATTTTTCATCAATCTTATCAGCAAATATTTTAGCCCAGTTGTATTTTCCCCTTACTTCTATCATAATTTTCACACCCTTTTTATTTTGTAATATTATCTTATCATTTTTATTTTTATAATTGTGAATTTTTTGCAAATAAAATGCCATTGATTTTTCAATGGCATTTTATTTATTTTATGTAAAAGTATGCTATTTAATTTAAGCTATTGCTTTAGATATTTCTTCACTATTCATTAATATTTTAATTAATATTGGTATAAATATCAATTGTATCAGCATACCTGATATAGCAGTAGTTAAACCTCCGACTACATACATAATTGGGTTTATTTTAGGTGCCAAAGTTAAAGCCACTGTATATGCTCCCGCAACTGCAAATAGTCTTCCCACTATCATGGCCACAATTAAAGATAAGTACACTTTATTTGTTTTGCTAAATACTAACCCTGAAATTAATCCGTATCCACAAAGTTCAAAAGCAATAATTGGCATCCCTGGAACTAAAGGTGGCATCCCTGTTAATAGTCCACTAAGCACTGGAGTAATTATTCCCACACCTGCCCCATATATTGGTCCCAAGAAATATCCTGCTATTAAAACTGGTATATGCATTGGTAAAAACATAGATCCTCCCATGCTAAACATGTGAAATACCATTGGTAAAACAATACCACATGCAATAAAAAATCCTGATAATATTAATTTTTTTGTCTTCATAAAATAAATCCCCCTATTTATTAATTACAAATTTAAATAAATATAATTCCCTTGATAATTCTTTCAAATTTTTTTAATTTTTTCTATAACTACATAGTACATTTCATCATTTTCAAAGGCTTCAATTACCTTTAACCCAGCATTAATAAAAACATTTTTTTGTTCATTTATTTCCATTAATATTGATTCATGTACTCTTTCATCAGCATTTCTATGAAGATTATTTAAAAACTCTCTACTATCTGAGTGAGCAATCATAAGTATTCCATCTTCTTTTAAACTATCTTTTACAAGATTTGAAATAGTTTGTGTTTTATTTTCTAAATGAGGATACATGGAGTATAGAATTATTTTGTCATATTGATGTTTCAACTCTTCCTTTTCAACATTTACTAATTCAAAATCAACATTACTCAAATGATTAAATTTACTTTTAGCAACTTCTAGCATTCCTTCAGAAATATCTACACCTTTTATACTTCCAGTACATACTCTTTCATTTAAAAAGGGTATTAAAACTCCCGTTCCAGTACCTATGTCCAAAATTTCATCGTCTTCTTGAATTTTAAGCTTGTTCAATAAATAATTAATTTTAGATTCATCTACATTAATTATATTATCCCAGTTTTTAGCTACAGAATTAAAAAAATCTGCTTGTCCCAAAACATTCCCCCCTAACAACAAAAAAGCCATGAAGGTAAAAACCTTCATGGCTTCGTTTCAAATTATTTTATTGATATAAGTGTAACACACTTTAATTTATTTTTCATTAATTTTAAACATTTATTCTTAAATAGTGACAACTATCTAGATACTTCTCCTGTGGACTTATCTACATACCACCATCCATAAGTTTCTCTCATTCCATTGTCATTGTAATTATCAGCAGTCATATGATATCTATTTCCTATTACTTCATATACTTCAATTGTATTTGGAGCATGATCAATTTTTTTCTAAAGTAATTTGCAAGTATTTTTTTTGCTTTATCTTCAGAAATTCCAGTACTATTTAAACTTTTTTCTTTCTTTTTAGCTTCCTCTTGTATTCTCTTCTCTTCTTCTTTAGCCATTTTAGCTATTTTTTCTATAGCATTTTCATAATCTTCTTTTATATTAGTTAAAGTTTCTTTTTTTGAATCATAAGACTTATTGCCCTTTATAAGATGTAATGCTTTGTCAATATCTTTTATTGCTTTTGAGTAATTTTTATTAGAAAAATAATCTTGAGATGATTTCGTTAATTTATCAATTTTTTCATTTAATTCTTTGTCTTTTTCAGCTTTTTCTTTTAAAGTTTTAGCTTCTTGAACCAAAATATCAGATCCATTTTCAAAGTTTATAACTTCATCTAAAAATTGTAACGATTGACCAAAATCACTTTTTTCATAAGATTTTAAAGCTTTAACATATTGCTCACTTTGATTGTATAAATCAGTTGCCACCTTGTCATTTTTCTTTTCTTCCAATGCCTTTTCAAACTCTGTTATGGCATCCTCATATTTTTTGTTTTTTAAAGCCTCATTCCCCGATTCTATGACTTTATTGTATGCAGCATCACTTTTACACCCTACTAGTAAAAGCATACTTAATATGCATACCCATATTAACTTCTTTTTCATTTTGTATACTTCACCTTATAATCTATATTTTCCATTGTAATTATATCAAAATATAGATTATTTTTCCATAAAGGTTTACAACTAATTGTATTTTTTATTTTTTAATATACATTTTTATTTTATGATACTTTTTATTTGATTTTTAAGCTTTGGCTCAAGATTTTCCTTTGAATAAACTTTTTCCCACTCTTCGTTTAAAGACTTCTTCTGATCATTTGAAAAACTTTCTGAATGATACGGATTAAGAATATCTACTATTTCATAACTATCAAAGTCAATATATTTACATAATTCATCTATATTTTGAATTAAAAACCTCATATTATCATAGGATACAAAGCTTCCATTTCGTCCATGTTTTGAAAGGTAACTACTTATTTGATAGTCTTCATTTGTTGCTTTAAAATATGCACCTGAAGCATCCATTGTTTCATTACTATCATTTACATATCTAACAAGCTGAATTTCTCTTATTAATTTATCTTTTTCTGTTAAATCCTTATATTTGTGGTTTATGTATCCAACTAGCCCAGGGCTCCAATCAGGATCCAAAATATAATGTTTACACTCTTTAATTTCATCTTTTGTATATCCACAGACTTTAAGCCCCTCTAAGTTTTTATCAATTTCTTCATCTCTAATTTCTGTTAATTCTTTAATACTCAAATCCCCTAAATTTTCATGTGATTTTTTTTCTGATTCTTTTTCATTAGCTAATTCAGTACTTTTCGTTATTTTTTCATCATCATTTTTATTTGCAAATACAAATACAATTGTTGATATACCTAAAGTAGCTAAAATTAAAATTAAGCCTATTTTTTTCTTAAACATTTCTATTTCCCCCCTTCAATAAATTCATTCTATAAACCTTATCATTACTGTAAATTTATGTTTTCACTGATTCTATTGAATTAACTATTTCACTGAATGATGATCTTATTATTGTTAATGAAAGAACTAATGCAAAACCTGTAGTTATTTTTTTATTTAATTGCATCTTAGCCCCCCTTCCAAGACCAATTATATCAAACTAATAATTAATGTAAATAAATAGTAAATAACTATATTCTTTCAATATCTTAAGCTTAATTTACTTTCAAATGAAAAAAGTAGTTACTAACAAATATAAAATGGACCCTATAAAGTGGATACTAGAAAAAGTGTTTACTTGTATAGGGTTTATTTTTGTGTAAAATATTCATTAAGGAGTTGAGTAATTATGAACAAAAAACTATTTTCTAAAGAAGAGATT